>JACZKP010000154.1 GCA_014860005.1 Verrucomicrobiota bacterium
GAAGAAAAGTTCCCGAAGCGACAATGACCGGCAGGCACATGCGGGCGGCCCGCATTTTTTGGAGCAGTTCGATTCCGGTCAACGCGGGCATGTTGTTATCGGTGATTAAGAGATCGTAGCTCTCGGCATTGAGGGCGTGCCAGGCCACAACCCCATCTTCCGCCGCGTCCACGGTGTAGCCCGCGCGCGTCAGCACTGCCGTGTTGAGTTGGCGAATGGAATCGTCGTCGTCCACCACGAGAATGCGGTGCAGCTTGACGGCGGCGTCCGCCGCTTGGCCAACGGTTGGCGTTCCAAGGTGCGAGGTTTGGTGATCTTTCAAAGCGCATTACCTTAACCTGGGAAAAAGTCGGTGCCATGGGGGGGATTCACCGGGGGGTGTTTCACCCATCTGCCGTTTTCCCTTAACACCGATGGGTACGGACTTGGTCGGAACGGGAGAGAACCCCGCCGGCGATAGCGCGGTTCATCTTTGGCGCGTCAGTCATCGCTCGTTGGATTCCGGATTGCTCGGGCGAGGCTGGATTCCTCAAGCCCGGCACATGGGGGAAATACCCCATGTTGCCCGCCGGGCGTTTGGGCTTATGGTTTAATGCCATGAAGTCCAAGGACTCTTTCCGAACGAAGCACCCGCCATCACCGGACAAGGATTCAGGGCAAACCGTGGCTCATGATGAAGGCGAGATAAGGGAGAAGCATGAAACCGCGAAGCCGCCCGGCCACGACACGCAAATTTTACGGGCGGAGACACGGACGAAGCAGGCCGAGGCGCGAACCGAGGCAGCCAATACCCGGACGGAGCAGGCGGAAATGCGGACAGAAAAGGCCGAAGCGCAGAGCGCGTCGCTCCATGCCTCCGAGATTAGCTACCGGCGGCTGTTCGAGGCGGCACAGGACGGCATCCTGATTCTGGAGTTTGACACGGGACGCGTCAGCGATGTGAATCCTTTCCTGGTTGAACTGCTGGGTATTTCCCACGAAGAAATGGTCGGCAAAACCGTTGGCGAACTTAGTCCGTTCCGGGACATCGTGGCCAATCAAAAGGTCCTGGAACGATTGCAAAACGATGGCTATGTCCGGTATGAAGACCTGCCCTTGGAAACGCGGGATGGCCGTCAAATTTCCGTCGAGTTTGTCAGCAATGTGTATCAAGCCCGTGGCACAAAGGTGATCCAGTGCAACATTCGCGACATCACCGAACGCAAACAGGCGGAGATGTCCCACGCCCGGCTGGCCATGGCCGTCGCGCAAGCCGCCGAGAACATCGTGATCACCGACACCAATGGCGCCATCCTCTATGCGAATCCGGCGTTTGAGAAAACCACCGGCTATACTATTGCCGAGGTACTCGGCCAGAATTCGCGCCTCCTCAAGAGCGGCAAGCATGATGCCGCGTTTTACCGCCGGATGTGGGATGTGCTTGAGCGCGGGGAAGTCTGGCACGGCCACATGATCAATCGGCGCAAGGATGGCAAAGTTTACGAGGAGGAAGCCACCATTTCGCCCGTGCGGGACGCCGCGGGCACGATTGTCAACTACGTGGCCGTGAAGCGGGACGTCACGCGGGAAGTGCAACTCGAATCCCAATTCCGCCAGGCGCAAAAGATGGAGGCCATCGGCACGCTCGCGGGCGGCGTGGCGCATGATTTCAACAACATTTTGGCGGTGATCCAAATGCAGGCAGGTTTGCTTAAAGAGCGCGACGGTCTTACCGACGAGCAGTCGAATTGTGCCGACGAGATCGGGGTGACCGTTGCCCGCGGCGCCGCCCTGACCCGCCAATTGCTTTTATTCAGCCGGCGCGAATCGTTCCAGCCGCGCGATCTGGACCTGAGCAACTCGATCACCACCACAACCAAAATGCTGCGGCGCATGCTCGGCGAAACCATCAAGGTGCAGCTCAAATTGGCGGCGCAACCGATGTTAATCCATGCCGATCCGGGCATGATGGACCAGGTGTTGATGAATCTCGCGGTGAACGCCCGCGACTCTATGCCTGATGGCGGCCAACTCGTGATCGAAACTTCCGGTGTGGAATTCGATGAATTCGCCGCCGCTCAATCAGCCCTGGCGCGGCCGGGTTCATTTGCGTGCCTGAGCGTAAGTGATAACGGCAAAGGCATTCCCCCGGAAATTCTACCCAGGATCTTCGAGCCATTCTTCACCACCAAGGATGTCGGCAAGGGCACGGGCCTGGGATTGGCGACCGTTTTCGGCATCGTGCAACAACATCAAGGCTGGATCAATGTCTATAGCGAAGCCGGCCAGGGGACGACGTTCCGTATTTATCTCCCGCGGCTCACCAGGAGCGCGGAAGCAAAGTCGTCACCACCGGCGCCGACTGCCATGCGCGGCGGCAAGGAGACGATTTTGCTGGTGGAAGACGAACCGTCGCTGCGCGTTTCCGTGCGCATGACCCTCTCCCGACTCGGCTACCGCATTTTGGAAGCGCCCACCGGCGTCAAAGCCTTGGAGGTCTGGAAGGAGAACCGCGACGAAATCCGGTTATTGCTGACCGATTTGGTGATGCCCGATGGAGTGACTGGAATAGCATTAGCGCAACGTCTGCTTCAGGAGAATTCCAAGCTGAAAGTGATTTACATGAGTGGTTACAGCGCCGCGGTGGCCGGCAAGGGTTTTCTCATGCAGGAAGGGGTTAACTTTCTCACCAAGCCGTTCGCCGCCCAGGAACTCGCACGAACCATCCGCGACCGCCTGGATAACGACGCTTAGTTGGAACGTGAACCGGACGGGGCGACACCGGAGAGTCGCTCCTGTCGGAATGCTGTCATTGCTCACGAACCCGGTGGTTTGGGTGTGGGGGCCGGTAATGCCTAAGTCTTGCCTGGCTAAAAGATTCGTCGCGCAGGTTTCCAACCTGCCGTATCGCGGATTACTGCCCCACCACCAGCACCCGGTAAAACCTCTGCGACGGTCCTACCGCGTCGTGCTTGCTCGCCGTTGCATCGTCTGCCGTCACATCCGGCAGGAGGTCTGACCAGGTCGGATCGTTCAAATCATTTTTGAATTGCACGCGATACTTCGTTCCGGGAATGGCGCTCCACGTCAGCACAAAATCATCGCCGGAAATGACAGAGTTCTCCACTGCGGGCCGGGCTACCACCTGGATGACGAACGACTGCGCATCGGCTTTCGGCGGAACGCCATTGTCGGTCACGCGCACGGTGATGGGGTTGGTTGTCCCAATATGAAAGTCGCCGGTTTGCCAGACGAACACTCCGCTGGCTGCGCCCACGCCCGCTCCGGGTGGCGCGCCAGTTTCAAGACTGTAACTGAGCGTGTTCGCCGGCAGATCAGCGTCCATCGCTGAATTCGTGAATGTCACCAGCGTACCCGCGTGAACTGAGCGGTTCGTGATTGCGGCCAGGGCCGGAGCTTCGTTCACTTCATTGACCGTGACGCGGAAGGTTTTTGAATCGCTCAGTGGCGGAAGGCTGTTGTCAGTCACCCGCACCGTGATGTCATAAATGCCCGGTCCCTGCGCCTCGGTGGGCGTCCAGGTGAACACCCCGTTGGTCGCATTGATGGTTGCGCCGGGCGGCGCATTGCTCAGGCTGTAGGTCAGCACGTTTGGTGTGGAGACAATGAAATTGTCCAGGTAAGCATTGTAAGCCCCACTGCCCGCCGCCGGCACGAAAGCCAGATGTTCCAGAACTCCAAGGCCCGTGGCCGACGAAAGCACTCCGTTCCCACTGGCAAAATTCCGCACCGGTTCGTTTGGTAGATCGAATACCAGCGTGGTCCAACTGCCGGCGTTGACGGTGCGTGTGGCTTGCGGTTGACTGCTGGCCCCCACATTCGTCACGCCGACGAATTCAATTCCGCCGGTCGCGCCACCATTGGAACCAATGGGCGTGCCCGCCGGATTACCGGTTTCCCGCGCGCCGATGGCGACCTTGAGGTCTTTGTCCGTGTAGATGTCGAAAGCCAGTTTGCGCGTCAGATCAATGACCGGATTGGGCAGATTCGCAGCCGCAGAAGTCGTCAAACGCAGCCACGCGTTGACCGTGGTGTTCCAACTCCAGTTCGCCCGCAGCACGCGTGCGCTGCCGTTTCCTGCCGGAAAAGTTCCGGTCACAGAGGTTGTGTTGGGCGAAGGATCAAGGAAGCCACTGGTTGAACCAGAAAAACTCGGCTGGCGAATCAGCACTGAACCGTTGGCCGTGCCGTCGGCGAACGTTTCGAAATCAGTGATGACAATATCCGTGTCAGCCGCAGCCGTGGCGCTGTTGGTGAACGTCAGGAGCGAACCTTCGTTGACCATCATGTCCGCAATCGGCGAGAGCACGGGCGGCACGGTGATCGGTTCGGTGGTTCGCTCCAGCCAGTTCTCCGGCGACCAGCCGATGGTCTGGCCGGCATCGTGCCATTGCACACGCCACCAGGTGTGGCCAATGCCGTCACTGGTGACGCGCACCGGGCCGCCGATAATCACGCCCGTTGCGCCGGAAGCCTTGGTGGTAATCTGCGGACAACCCATGCCGCTGCTGATGCTGCCATCCGCGCACTGGCGCACCGTCAGACTCGAAGTGCCGAGCGCGCGCACATAATCATTGATCATCAACGGTGCGCCCTGAACCAGTTCCAGGTGGGGATAATAATGTTCACACAGCCAGATCCAATCGCGCAGGGGATGTCCATTCGTGCTGGCATCACTGGTCACACGATTGGCCATCCGTCGTCCGCTCGCCCATCGAGCCGTGCCCCATTGGCAAATGCCACGACCGTGACCGAAGCGCGCTTCGCCCGTGCAAACCGGATCGTAGATGCAACCGCCAGTGGGCTGGGTGTAACCATCGCCACACGAGAAACCGAGGGAATTGTTCTCCGCCGAATACTCCGTGAGCTTGAAGGCGATGCGCGCGGCGCCCGGCTGGTTCATCACGTAATTGGCCGTGTGATTGACCGCAGCGGTCGTGCGGCTGTCGCTGGCGGTGGGATTGTAAACCTGGCAACTGGTCGTGCCGCAGATGTCGTAGGTGGAAGTGGAAGGATTGTTCACGAAGCCGATTGCGTAAGTCCGCACCGCCACCGCGCCGGCCAGCAACGAATTCGTCCCGCTGTTGCCCGGCCCGGTGCTGCCCCACGAGGCAATCCATTCCGACGGCAGCGAACGCTGGCAATAGGTCTGCAATGACACGTAATCAATCGTGACGCCGTCCGACCGCAACACGCGGATGTTGGTGGGAATCCTGACGGGCGGTGGGGACGAATCGCCTTGCGGTGTAGGGCCTGCGGCCACGGGCGGTTCCGTCAAAACCGGAATTTCGTCCGGCGCGCCGCCATCACTGCGCCCGGATGTTTGCTCGCCGCGAACGTGCAACGGGTAATGCGTGCGCCGCCGATGCTGGCGTTCATCCACGATGTTCCGGCCTACGCCGCGCTCCAACCGGATGCGATAAATCCAGTCGCCTTCCGACCATAGTTCCAGATATTGACGCTCCTCCGCACGATAACCGGGTTTGTCGAAAAGCAGTGCCGCAGGTGACACCATTGCTTCAGCGAGCGTCTGGACCGGCACATGGATTTGAAAATAACCGCGCGCATCGGTGCGCGTTTCCCGGCCACTGGGTTCCGCGCGGATAGACACATTTTTCAGCGGCATACCCGACGCCTCATCCACCACGAAGCCGACGAACACCGTTTCCTCCGCGCGATGCAGTGTGGCAAGGAAGTCCGGTTGCACTTCGCGTGGTTCAATCAGCGGATCGAGGTGGAACTCCAGTTTGTAGGCCTGGTTGGGCAGCACGGTAAACTCACCGGACATGGGTTTATGGGCAGGCGGGGTGACGGTGAGCGTGTGCCGGCCTTGTTCCAAAGCCAGGCTTGCCCGCCCCGTTCGCTCGATTTGCCCGCCGCGCAACCTCTGTGCGGCGTGGTTCGCCGCGCGCGGGGTTGCCTCCACCAAATCCGGTTGCACGGCGTAGCCCGTGGCGCTGTCAAGGAACCGGATGCGGACGAACTGCTGTTCTTCCGGCTGATTCTGCGCCAGCAGGGGCATGGACGGCAGCGCGAGCGAACTCATCGCGCAAAGTGTGAACCAGGAATGTAATTTCAAATGTTTCATCAGAATCAAGCCGCCACCTTCAGTCTTTTGATCTCGCCGGCAGTCAATGCGTCCGTTGAGAACTTGTTGCTGGCGCAACCTACCGCAGCGCTGATGCGGGTGCAAACAAATGGCCGTCGGCTGTCAGTTGGAAATGCGGCGGGCAAGCCGGTCAAGCGCGTGGGTCGCTTGCGCGATTCAATCTGAATTTTCCTGAATCCCCGGGCTTGAATCAATCACCGTGACGATGCTGGCGGGTGCCGACGTTCTCGATGCGTGATAACGCAAATCACAACTTGGGGCAACCCTATCGTGGCAGGCTTGGGAAGCCCACTTGAGCCTTTTGGGAAAAGGCGAAAGGAATTCGGCGCCAGCCGAAGGCCCGGCAGGGCTGAGTGAGCGGGCGCGAGCGAATCCATTACCCGAACCGTCAAACTGCCCAGTGGGGCGCTGCAGCGGCTAGTGACCGCGCTCCTCGTCATTCGGTCAAGCGTCTGGTTGGGTCCGGCCTCCTGTTTCATACTGCTCTGTCCGCCTGATTCGGCCACCGCCATCATGTCATGATCTCCTGGGCTTTCAATATGCGATCCCGTACGGCGACGCCATTGGGACAGACAACCGAGCACTGCGCACATCCGTGACAGGATACCCGACGGCGGGGTGTGGGAATGGACTCCAGTTGAAGTCGCGCCAGTCCAGGATCGCGGTAGCCCTCCAGGTACATCGCCACTCGCACAAGGTCGGATATCGCCAATCCGTTGGGACACGCCGCATCGCACGCACCACACATGCGGCAAAAACGAGGCGAAACATGCGAGAGGCTGGCCGTCAGTCTGCGGCGGTCTTCCTCCGACAACGGTTGCTGCAGTGCCGCAATGTTCTCGTCCAACTGCTCGGCGCTCTGCATGGCTACAGGAAGACTATGCACTCTCGGGTCCGCGGCGAGCCACCGCAGACAGGCGTCCGGCCGATCTGTGGTGGCATCGTAGAACCGGCCTGCCAGGGGCTTCATCGGCACCACGCCCAGGCCCGCCGCGTGCAACTTCACCAGGCGCGCCTGATCGTCTGCCGAGCACGTGTAGTTGTAGGTCAGCATCACTACGTCAACCGGATTATCAGCCGTGGTCAGACGCTCCATATCCTCGGCGAGGCGGTGTGTTGAAATGGCAGCATAACGAGCCTTGCCCGCCTGTCGGGCCTCGGTGAAAGCTTCGCAAAAGTCATCCCACTGTCCGGGCGTCGGGCAGCAGACATACCAAATGTCCAGGTGTCCAAACCCGGAGCCATGCAAGAATCCATCCAGGTCATGCAGCATGACGGCCTTGGAAGAACGCTGCACCGTCATGTAACTGACCACCAAGTCCCTCCGGAAAGGCCGGAGAGCCGCACAGGCACCCAGGTTGTGAATGTCTGGAGCCAGCCGGTTGCGCGTGTTTTCGTCCTCGACAAAGTGAAAATAAGTGACTCCACGATTCACCGCGCGCTGATACAGCACCGGGTCCGTGACGTGCAGAACCCCGAAACCAAGGAGGGAAACGGAAAGCTTCGAACGACCGAGGATGCGTTTCCGCAGACCACCCGCCTGACTGCGCTTCTCAGCGTCCGTCCTTCCCTCCAGCAACCCTGTCCGTTGCGTCGAACACGACGTGCCCAGAGCAATCGCGCCGGTAGCTGCGGACACCAGAAACTCGCGGCGTGACTTCTGATCAGATCGCATACTTTGAAGCTCTCCTGCTGGCGGAACAAACCGTTGCCCGCTCATTTACCCAACGACCAGCGACCGCCGCCGGAAACGCCCGGTCGGCTGCAACAATCGCTGACAAACTATCCGAACCGTCGGACGACCCAGCGGGGCAGCATCCACTGAGTGGTGCAGCGTGACTGTTGTTCCATCTGCGCTGTAGCGCACTGGTTGAACCACGTCATCGTGTCTTAGCAACTTGCGTCATCGGATAAATGAAGATGGCGAGAAAGACAAGGCCGAGCGCCCAAATCGCGAGTGCGGCTCGACGCGCTCTCTTGTCAGTCAGCGCAGGAAGAAACAAAAACAAAGCAACGAGGCAGATGACATAGCCAAAACCGAGCACAGAGTAACGGTGTGCCTCCTCACGCTGAAGAACCGACCGTGCGCTAAACGCCGCCGTGCCCAACTGATCCCAGCCTGCAATTGCGGCGACAAGTCTGGAGAAGATCCCCACGAGCGGCACACCGATGATGTATGCGCAGAGTGTGGTAACAACCAAATTCCAACGACCTTCACGTGATGTTGGAAAGATGCTCACGGCGTCAAGTGGTTTAGTTCAACAGCAAGATTGTGCAACAGGATTGGGTATTATCGCCTTCATACGATTTGACCTTAAATCCGCAGTTTTCGCTTGTCCAGCAGGGAGTTTCTGAACTCTCGGTGGCAATATCAATCCGGGAAAAGCGACAATGTCTCCGTTGCCCCATGAAACCTCCCCCGGCCTGCGGCCACCGTCGCCCGTTCCCGCGGGCGAGGGCAGATCGGGGGAAATTCCTGCCCAATCCGAAGCTGAATGTGCGGAAGCAACTGGCGGAGGTGTGCCGTTTTCGTCATTTGTCGCATCGCACGGAGAATGCCTATTGGCACTGGATGAAGGGGTTTATCTTGTTTCACGGCAAACGGCATCCGCGGGAGATGGGGGGGCGCAGTCCGTTCGATGCGGTTTAGCTGAAAGCGGTATTTGATGAACCACGAAACACACGAAGCACACGAAAAGAACTGGACGCCAAGCGGCTTGGAGGGAAGCGGGGCAGTTCACGTGCTGGGTGAGTAGCTGCTGGCAATGCTCTGCCCGCTTTTCGTGTCGTTTCGGGTGTTCCGTGGTTTGGAAGGCTTTTTCCAGGTTAGTTCAACTTTGAGTGGACGGGAGGCTGTGCCTTCCATCCGTTGGCGCGATCTGAATGGCTTTGAATCTCTGGCCTGAATCAATCGCCGTGACGATGCTGGACGTCACCGATGCGCAGGTGATCGTCGGTGATCCGTTGAAGGGCAAGGCGACGTTTACGCACGAGGAGTTTGCCGGGAAATGGCGGTTCGTCGGTGTGACGTTGCGGCGGAATTCGGAGCAGTAAACCTTCATGCCACGATCCGGTCTTTGAAGTTCTTTGCGTCCGCATCGGGTTCGCCTATGCTGCCAGCATGAATTTATTGCCATTCGATTCCTTGCCCGCGTTCAAGCCGCGCCGGTTCCTGCCCGCGCAGATTGATCTGGGCGATTGGGCGCAACTGGCGCCGCTCTTTGACCAGCTTGAAGCCCGTGCGGGCCAATGTTCCGGTGTGGCTGAACTCGAACGGTGGCTGCTGGATTGGAGCGAACTGAACGCCGCGCTCGATGAAGAGGGCGCCCGCCGCTACATCGCCATGACCTGCCACACGGACAATGCTGACGCGGAGAAGGCTTACCTCCATTTCGTCGAGAACATCGAACCGCAGAGCAAGCCGCGGCAATTCCAATTGGAGACTTTGTTCATCGCTCACCCGCTGCGCGCTCAATTGCCCCTGCCGCGCTATGAAGTCTTCGTGCGCGACACGCAAAATCACGTTGAGTTGTTCCGCGCCGAGAATGTGCCGCTGGAAACGGAGGAAGCCAAGACGGGCCAGCAGTATCAGAAACTCAGCGGCTCGCTCACGGTGCAGTTTCGCGGTGAGGAAAAAACGCTGGTGCAGATGGGGAAGTTTCTCGAGGAACCGGATCGTGCCCTGCGGCAGGAAACGTGGGAACTGGTGACGCGCCGCCGCTTGCAGGAGCGCGACAAGTTCGATGGGCAATTGGACCAACTGCGGTCGTTGCGTGAACGCATCGCGCAGAACGCCGGCTTCGACAATTACCGCGACTACGCCTTCCGCCGGCTCGGGCGCTTTGATTACACGTTTGCCGATTGCACTATGTTTCACGATGCAGTGGAGTCCGAGATCATGCCCGTGGTGCGTGAATTGCAAGGTGAACGGCGGCGGCAACTTGGCCTGGAGCGACTGCGCCCGTGGGACACGGCGGTGGATCCGATGAACCGCCCGCCGTTGCGGCCCTTCGAGCGCGTGGACGAAATGGTGGCCCGCTCCCAGCGAATTTTTGACCAGCTCGATGGCGAACTGGCGGACGGTTTCCGGCGCATGAACGAACTGCGGTTGCTCGACCTCGACAATCGCAAGGGCAAGGCGCCCGGCGGTTATCAATCCACGCTGGCCGAAGCGCGGTTGCCGTTCATCTTCATGAACGCCGTGGGTCAGCAGCGCGACGTGGAAACAATCCTGCACGAAGCGGGTCATGCCTTTCACGCGCTGGCCGCGCGCGACGAGGATTTGTTGCCGTATCGCAACAGTCCGCCCATCGAGTTCTGCGAGGTGGCCTCGATGAGCATGGAGTTGCTGGGCAATGAATTCATCGAGGCGTTTTACGCGGACGCCGACGCCCGGCGCGCGCGGCGCATGCATCTCGAAGGCATCGTGGGCGTGCTGGCGTGGATCGCCACGGTGGATGCGTTTCAACATTGGCTTTACACGCATCCGGGTCACTCCCGCGCTGAACGCGCGGCGGCATGGGTCGCGTTGATGGATCGTTTCGGTGGGGACGTGGACTGGAGCCGTTACGAAGATGCGCGGGCGCATTTGTGGCACCGGCAGCTTCATATTTTTCTGCATCCATTCTACTACATCGAATACGGCATCGCGCAGCTTGGCGCGTTGCAGGTATGGGCGAATTCGAAGCGCGACAAGGCGAAGGCGCTGGAGGATTACAAACTATCACTCGCGCTGGGCGGCTCGCGCCCATTGCCGGAACTGTTTTCCGCCGCGGGCTGCCGCTTCGCCTTCGACGGCGACACCATGAAACCGCTGATGCAACTGGTGCGCGAGGAGTTGAATGCGCTGAAGGACTGAGCCGCCGGTTCGGTTCAACTCCTCTGAAAACTCACGATGATGAGAGTCCTGGTCACAGGCGGAACGGGATTCGTGGGAAGGGAAATTCTGCGGGAGTTGCGCGACGCCGGACACGGAACGTTCCTGCTGGCGCGCAAGCCTGATTCCCCCGCAGCACGAGCCATTGCCCGGGAATTTTCGGCGACGATCCGCGCGGGCGACATTCTGAATCCTGACTCCCTTGCCAATGCGTGCCACGATATTGACGCGGTGATCAATCTCGTCGGCATCATCAGTGAAATCGGGAAACAGACGTTTGAGAATGTTCACACGCGGGGTACGCGGCACATCGTTGCGGCGGCGCAATCCGGCGGCGTGAAGCGGTTTATCCAGATGAGTGCGCTGGGCGCGCGCGCCAATGCCGTGGCGCGCTATCACCAAACCAAGTGGGCCGCGGAGGAAATCGTGCGGGGCAGTGGACTCGACTGGACGATTTTCCGGCCCTCGATCATTTATGGGGCGGGGGACGGTTTTGTTAATCTCTTTGCGCGCCTGAGCCGATTTTCGCCGGTCGTGCCGCTTATCGGCGGCGGGCGCATGAAGTTTCAACCCATCGCCTTCGAGAACGTGGCGAAAGCATTTGTGAAGTCGCTGAACGAGCCGCGCGCGATTGGACAGACATTCGCGCTTTGCGGGCAGGAAGTGCTGACGCTGGCGGAAATCGTGGACGCGATTCTGGCGGCAACGGGGCGCCGGCGGATAAAACTGACATTGCCCTTCGGGGTGGCGCGGGTGCAGGCGGCAATGTTGGAATTCGTTTGCGGCCGACTTCTCGGCCAGACGCCGCCACTGAACCGGGATCAGTTACTGATGTTGCAGGAAGACAACGTGGGTGATTGCGCCCGGACGGCGGAGGTTTTCGAGCTGCGACAGATTCGGTTCTCGGAGGGAATCGCCAGCTACCTGAACGTGAGGCATCACTCGTAGGAGCGGTGGAGCAAAAGAACCGATGAAGTTTCCGGCCCGCAGAGAGATGGCCGAAACGTGACCCCGCTAGGCCCACGATCAAGCTCGATTTAGCCAATGCGCCCGACGAAGCCGTGGGCCAGACGCTCGGGCGTTACAAACTTTTGGAACGGGTCGGTGAAGGCGGGTGCGGCGTGGTCTATGTCGCCGAACAGACCAAGCCGGTGCGGCGGCGCGTGGCGCTCAAGGTTATCAAGCTGGGCATGGACACCAAGCAGGTGGTGGCGCGGTTTGAGGCGGAGCGGCAGGCGCTGGCGATGATGGACCATCCCAACATCGCCAAGGTTTTGGATGGAGGCACGATGGAAGCCGATCCGCGTAACGCCGACTTTCCAGTCGGCGAGTCAAATGGCAAAGGAGCCCCGGCACGCGCCGGGGTTGGGAAAACCGACGTTACGGGCCGGCCCTGTTTCGTGAGGACCGGTGCGGGGGATTGCCGTTTCGGTGCTGGCAATTTGAATGCTGTCCAGCTTATCTGCTCCGATGATCAGAGCGTTGCTTCTTTCCATGTGGCTTGGATTCGGCGCCAGCCTGCTTGTGACGGCGGCAGAAACCAACAAGCCATCGGCTTCCGCCGCTTCATTTCTCCGCCTCGCCACGTTCGATGTGGACGCGACGCCACCCATCGGTTCGCTGATGGCTTATGATCGGGTCACCAATCATTGGGAGCTTGGGCTGCGAGCGCGTGGCATCGTTGTGCTGGGGGTGGGTGAACCGATCGTGCTGTGCGCGGTGGACTGGATTGGCATTGCCAATGGCGGGCATGACGCCTTTCGCGAGACGCTGGCACAGGCGGCGGGCACAACTCCGAAACGCGTGGCGGCTCACGCTTTGCATCAGCACGACGCGCCGGACTGTGATTTTTCCGCCGAACAAATTCTCAAGGATGCCGGTCTGGACACGCGGCAATTCGACAGCGGCTTCCAACGCCAGTTGCTGGCCAAGCTTGCGGGCGCGTTGCGTGACGCGTTGCCGCGGGCGCAAACGGTTTCCCATCTTGGACTCGGCGCCGCGCCAGTCGAAAAGGTCGCTTCCAACCGCCGCATTCTTGGACCGGACGGCAAGGTGCGCGCGACGCGTTATACGGCCACCCAGGATCCCCAACTCCGTGCCGAACCGGAAGGCGTGATTGATCCGATGGTTTCGCTGGTAAGCTTTTGGAATGGGGAACGACCGGTGGCGGTGTTGAGTTACTACGCCACGCATCCGCAGAGTTATTATCGCACAGGAATTCCAAATCCAGACTTCCCGGGCATCGCGCGCTTCCTGCGGCAACTGGCGGTGCCCGAGGCGCTGCATGTCCACTTCGACGGCGCGGGCGGCAACCTCGGTGCCGGCAAATACAACGACGGTTCGCCGACCAACCGGCTTGTGTTGGCGGAACGGTTGGCCGATGGAATGTCGCGGGCCTGGGAAAACACCAAGCGCCAACCCATCGCTCCGGGTGATGTTGGTTGGAGCTTCGAATCCGTCGCATTGCCCGTAGCGAAACATTTGTCCGTGGAAAAACTGGAGGCGCAACTCGCCGCCCGGGAAAGCGGATTCAATGCGTCGCGGCTGGCGTGGTTGCGCCGCTGTCGGGACGGTCACAAGATTGAAGTTTCCTGTCTGAGTCTCGGCACTGCGAGGATATTACATCTGCCCGGCGAACTGTTTGTGGAATATCAACTCGCCGCCAAGGCCGCGCGTCCGGATTTGTTCGTGGCGATGGCGGCCTACGGTGATTATGCGCCGTGGTATATCGGCACGGCCATCGCCTACGAACAAGGCGGCTACGAAACCAGTCCCTCTGCTTCCAACGTGGCGCCGGAAGTGGAGGGCGTGCTGATGACGGCCATCCGCAAACTGCTCCAAACTCAGCGATGACCTTGCCCGTGATCCAAGAAATCCCGCTGGCTCAGGCGAGAGTTACCCATTTCCGTCCACGGGCTGCCTGGTAGATGGCTTCCATCACCACGACGCGTTGAGCGGCTTCGCGCACGGGCACCAACGGCTGATTTTTCTGCCCGGCCACCGCGTTGACGAATTGGTTGATCGGCACGACGGGAGCGGGCGGCAGTTCTGTCCAGGATTGTTTGCCGTCAGCGTCCTCGACTTTGCCCGATTTGAAGTAGAGCCGGCCCAGCATCACTGCGATGTGGCCTTCCGTGCCACTCACGAGGAACTGGACCGGATCATCCACGTCCACCCAGCCCGCCGCCAGCGTGCCGGTCACGCCGTTCTTGAACTTGATCAACGCTTCACCGGACTCGTCGCAATCTCCGTAGCGGCCCGTGACGGTTTTGATGTCGCCGGTCACGGCTTCCACGTCGCCCATGAACCACATCAGGATGTCGAGCATGTGCGTGCCGAGATCGCCAAACGCGCCCACGCCCGCGAGCTTGGGATCGGCCATCCATCGCCATTCGGTGTCGAACCAGCCGCCGAGCGATCCGCTGTGGCAATTGGAGCCGCGGATGCGCGTAATCCGTCCAAGGTTGCCCTTGGCCAGTTGTTCCCGGACGAACAGGTATTTGGGATCGGCGCGCGTGAAGTAACCGGTGTTGAAAATCAGTCCGGCGCGTTCAATGGCGTCCGCCATTTCGAGGCTTTCCTTGCCGGTGATACCAAGCGGCTTCTCGACGAACATGTGTTTCCTGGCTTTCGCGCCGGCGAGAACGAGTTCGTGGTGACGGTTGGTTTCCGAACAGACAACGGTCGCGTTGATCTCCGGGTCGGACCAGATGTCGCTCACATTGGCAACGACCTTGGCGTTGAGTTCCTTCGCGCGCTTCTCGGCGCGGGCGCCGTCGTGGTCCCAGACGGACTTCACCTTCACGTCATCGCGCTGTTTCAAGACGCGGATAAAACCGGGCGTGTGAATGTGACCCACGCCCACGAACGCAAGCGTGACGTTTTTCTTGTCCTGCCCGAAGGCAGGCGAGAGTGAGGTGGCGAGCGCCGCAGCGCTGGTGGTTTGGAGGAAGTGGCGACGATTCATAACGGTTGAGGTTGTTTGTTACGTGGGGAATTTGTGCTGGTCCAGGCGTCAAAGTCCATGCTGAAAGCGCCGCGCTTGATGCTTGGATGAATGTATGAAAGCTCTCGGCTTGCGATTCGTCATGGTTGCGGTTGTGTTTTCGCGGCACTCGCCGCCAACGTCTGACGAATGGCCTCCAGGGCCGATTCATTGTTGTGAATGTCCTCCCAATTGAAGATGCATACGTAACGGCAGCGCCGGTCGGTGAGTGTGTTCTCCAACGCCTGCCGCCAGGATTTCACTTCGTTCGGACCCTGATAGAGCCACTCGGTCGCAGCCCACCAGGGAGCATCGCTGCGTTTTAGCGCGGTTTGCACCCCCACGTCCTTGCGCGGGTCGGCAGCGTGCTGATAGAAACTCCAGCCCGGGCAACTGAACTGGTTCACCGCCGTCTGATACAGCAACTCACCCTGTTTCCAGCCGGCGACATGCGTAAAAAGCTTTTCACGTGGCACGCCCAGGCGGGCAGCTTCACGACAGAGATCGTCCAGATGCCGCTGCACGACTTCGGCCAGGTCCGTTTCCGTGAGTTCGCCCGAATCGCGAATGCCCGCAGTCTTCACCGCCGCGTAGCCAATCGTTGCCACGCCGCGCGCCGGAACTTCGTCGCCTTTCAATCCTGTGGTTGGATCATCGCTGGCGGGCTTGGCGAGCAATGCGTTTCCGTTCGGGTAATACCATGCGTTCACGCCGATGGACGATTCCCAGCCCAGCTTCAGCCCCACGAACAACTCCTTCTTTCCGGCGGGCAAGTCATTCCACCAGTTCAACACGACCGGAATCAGCAGCGCCATCTTCTCGTGACACCCCTTGCGGTAGCGCGGACTCATCAGATTGGGCGGCGGGCGAACGCGCAATTGTCGGCCCCAGTTGCGCCAGGCAATCTTCAACGCATCGTCGGGACTCCAACCGGACCACTCGACGTTCTCGCGATTGGCGGGATCGAATCCGGGCAGCGACGCATCCCACCAGTTCCACAAGTCCGGCCGGGCGTCCCACCAGTTCTCGCCGTCGAGTTGGATGAGCACCGGCGTGTCGGTTTCCTTCGCCAAGTCAAGCACGCGCCGCAGCGAGGCCAGCAACACTTCATCGTTGGGCGCGCGGAAATAGGAGAAGATGTAACCGACGCCGACGCGAATGTTCGCGCCCGGCACCTCGGGCACTGCGCGTTTGATTGCCTCGAATTCCTCGCGCGGAACCGGTTGAAAACCACCGGAAGCCGGGCCGGTACTGCGGTTGAGGAGAATGAACTGCCGCGCGTAGTCAGTTTCCGCCAGCGCCATTGTGGCGAAACAGACGCTGAGAAGACCGACAACAACCAGTCGCCCTGGGAACCGCCAAGTTTGCGTTTTCATCAGCATAAATCAGTCAACACATACTAAATGCGTTGTCGAACACCTCAAGCTCTCGCTTCAGTTTTTGATTTGTTCCAGCCTTGGCCGGCAACCAAGGGAACCGCCGCCACTGCCAGCAAGACATTGATCCACTGATGCATCTTGACCTGGCGGCTGCCAGTTCTTGATTGTTTCCCCAGGTGAAATGGGTTGCTCGTCCTGAAGCTGAGGTCCTGTCAGCCTGCTTCAAGCGAGTTGGCTGAAATGGAATCTGAAAGATTCTCTCTATGCGTCGTAATAAATCTCGCCGGAGGCGCTGGCTGATCTCACTTGGCGCGGTGTTGGGATTGACGCTGGTCGCAGGTTGCACGGCGTTGCATGACTTTCTGCACGTGCCGACTTGGCCTTTGCCGGAGGGGGTGGATAAACGCTCCCAGACACTCGTCCTCGCCGGCAAGCCGGTGAAGGTGGATTTTTACCTTCCAAGTGATTCCACCTCCGCACCGGTTGTGCTGATCGTGCATGGTTTTGCGCGTAACCGGAAAACGATGGCCGGTTGGGGCGCTTCGCTGGCAGAACAGGGCTTCCTTTCCATCGCACTGGATCTGCCGTCGTGGGCGGATCATGCGCGGAATGGTCGGGCCGTGGCCGAATTACTGGCGGAGGTTCAAGCCGGAGAATTGATTCAACAACCAAAGCCCTCTGGATGGGCGGCGTTGGTGGGATTCTCAGCCGGTGGCACGACCACACTGCTTGCCGCCGCGGGCAACACGAATGTGTCGTGCTGGGTTGGCTTGGATCCGGTGGGCATGAGCCGGGCGACCCTCGAAGCGGCGGCCTGGCTCGAAATCCCCTGCTTTGTACTGCGAGCGGAGCCGGCACCTTGGAATGTAAAAGGCAATGCCCGGCATATCTTTGCGGTTCTGCCTGGGCCGGCGTTCTCGCTCGTGGTGAACCATGCCTCGCACGTGGATGCGGAAAACCCGACGAGCCGGGCGGCGGAGTGGGCCTGTGGCAAGAGTGATCCGGTGCGGCGCGATTTGTTTGGCCGCTACCTGCGGGCGAGCCTGCAAGCGGGCTTGCGACGTGACGCGGAGTCGTTCAATCAACTCTGCACGGCGACGAACGACCCGGCGATTCACGAAGTCGAGTTCCGGAAAGCGGAACAATTCCAGTTGACCCGCTGACAATCGCCACCGGAACTCAGATTTCCGTCCACACTAAAGGAACAGTCGCCGCGCAAAGGCCTTTCGCATCCGCCCGCACCGGCGCGGGGTTATGCTGCGCCTGATGGAAGACATTGAATTTCGTTTCATGCATGGGGTTGTCCCGATTCAATCAAAGCCATGCCAATCCAGGAAATCCCTGATTTGCGGAATCAGTGCTCCTTCAATCTGACCTCCAGCGCGCCTATTGTCGCACGGTGAACCGGTAGTCCCCTGCGGCCACTTTCAACACCACCAGATCCGCCTCGGAGCGCAGGAACTCCACCCCCGACGCCTTGGCGAGTGGCTTGCCGTTCTCCCGGATGGAATTGGCGTCGCGCGCCGGCACGTAAACCGTCGCTGTCGTGTTCGGCGGCACGGTGACGCGCCAATCAAAGGTGTCACCGTCACGCTGCCATTCACTCCGGATCAATCCATAGGGCGAACGATGACTCGCCTTCACGAACTTCAAGTCGCCCACGGGATGTGGCTTCATAACGATGTGTTTGAAGCCGGGTTGCGCCGGGTCGGACTGGATGCCCGCCAGACATTCGTAGAACCAGATGATCAGGTCGCCCACGAGCATGACGTGGTTGCCGGAGTTCATGGCGGGATCGGCGGTGTCGCCATTCCATAGCTCCCAGATCGTGGTGGCGCCTTGCTCGACCATGTAACCCCAACTCGGATAAGCCGTATTCGTGGCAAAGCGATACACGATGTCGGGCCGGCCACCGTCGGTGAGGACGCGGTTGAGCCATTGGCCGCCAACCAGGCCGGTGCCCACGTGACCCTTCGTCTCCTCGGTAATCTTCTGGACCAGATGGTTGAACACCCGTTGCCGCTCGCCGTCCGGCACGAGATCAAACGCCAGCGGGAGGACGCAGGAGGTTTGTGAGCCGTTGTCGTAATAACCTTTTTCCCGATTGTAGAATTTCTCATTCAACGCGGTCCTGAGCTTTTCGGCCAAAGCAGCGAAGCGTTGCGCGTCGGCTGGCTGGCCGACCATGCGCGCGTAACCGGACATCAGCTTGAGGCAGTGGGCAAAGTAGCTGGTGGCGAGAATCGCGGGTGCGGTTTTGCGCGCCGGGTCATTCGAGTGAATGAACTTCGGGTCTTCCGGTGGCACGCACCAGTCGCCGTAGTTGTCGCGGGCGATGATGCCGTTGGTGATGAAGCCGCTCATGTAATCAATCCACTTCACCATGCTCGGATACTGCCGCGCGATGATTCCGGCGTCGGCGTATTGTTCATGGAGCGCGCCGGGAATGATGACCGCGCTGGCCGGCCAGGTGACATTGTCGTTGTAGAGCGGCCAATAGGACGGGCAGACGTCCGGGATGCTGCCGCTGTCCTTCTGCGCGTCGGCCATGTCCTGAGTCCACTTCCCGTAGAGCGCGGCGATGTCGAACAGGTAGGTTTCGCCCTTGGATTCGGCAGAGCGATCACCCAGCCACGCCTGCCGCTCGTCGCGTTGCGGACAATCGGTGGGGAAACTGCGGTAATTGCCGCGCACGCCCCAGACGATGTTGCGATAAATGCGGTTGATCATTGGCTGCGAGCAGGTGAATTCGCCCGCCGTGGCCACGTCGTCATTGACCACGCGGCCTTCGAGTGACGCCAGTGTGGGTTTGCCGGGAAAACCTGTGACCTCGACGTACCGGAAGCCGTGATAGGTGAAGCGCGGTTCATAGACCTCCATGCCCTGGCCCTTGAGCGTGTAAATGTCTGTGACTTTCGCGCCCCGAATGTTGTCGAGGTATAGCGTGCCATCGGGCGTGAGCGTCTCAGCATGGCGCAGCGTGACTTGTGTGCCCGCCGGACCGCGCACTTCGAGCCGACACCAACCGACCATGTTCTGTCCCAGGTCGTAAATGAACACGCCAGGTTTGATCTCGGTAACGGCGATGGGTTTCAACGTGCCCGTGACACGAATCGGCTCCATCATTTGCGCTGCGACAACAACGCCGGGCGCGGCAACCACCTCCGCTGCTGACCACGCGCGATCCTCGAACCCCGACGCCGCCCATCCGGGCATTTCCTTGCGGGCATCGTATTCTTCGCCGTCGTATTCGTTGTTGGCGATGATGGGCCCGTCCGTGGTGAGCTTCCACGAGGCGTCGCTGACGATGGTGTCACGCGAACCGTCGGTGTAATCCACTTCGAGCTGGAGCAGCAATTTCGGGAAGCCATAGGTGCGTGTTTCCGTCGGCACCTTGAGGCGCGGCGCGAAGTAACGGCCGTTGCCGAGCCACACACCGAGCGCGTTCCGACCGCGCTTGATCTGCGCCGTCACGTCGTGCGTCACGTAAAACACTCGCTTCGGATACTCGGTCAAAGCTGGCGACAGCACATGGTCGCCCACTTTCTTGCCGTTGAGATAAAGCTCCGACAATCCCTGGCCGCTCAGATAAACCCTCGCGCGGGCGATCTTTTTCTCCACGGTGAATTCCTTGCGCATCATCCGCGCCGGCAGCCGGCGATCCTCGCCGCCGGAGATTTCGCCCCACGGCGCCATTCCCACTGGACCAAGGACCTTTGCGGGAAGCCACGTCGAATCGTCGTAATCCAGCCCCGTCCATGCGCCCAATTCTTTGTCGGTGGTTTTCCACGCGCCGTCCGTTGCGATCACGAGCGGCGCGCCGGATTCAAATTCGATCTTCAATCGGCCCACCAACCCGGCTGGGTTGGGATCGTTGCCGGCGTTCTTTACCCACGCCGCAATTAGATTGCGGCCCGGCTTGAGGCTGCGCGTGACGTCCATGCTGGTGGCCGCTTTGAAGCTGCCGCCGGCGCCGGCATGTTGGGCATTCACGGCACAGGCGAATTCGTTGTCCCCCGCGAGCAACAGCTCGGCCTGTTTCACCACCCGACCGTTGGGCAGATCAAACGTCCGGCGGAAATAACGCGTGGCCACCGGCGCGGATTGCTCCGGCTTCCCCTCCGGAAACCAAATCCATGAGACATCCGACAGCGTGGTCGTCTTCTCATCTTCGTCCTTGCCAATCCACTGGCCGTGCCAGTCGCTCGGATGTAATAAGCCCGTGCTCCAGGATGCCGGCGCGCTCCAGGCGGAGGCTTTGCCGGCCTGGTCCCAAACGCGCACCTTCCAGTAACACAACCGTCGCGACGCGAGCGGTTCGCCGGCGTACTGCACAAGGTGCGACTGGTCAGAAGCAACCTTGCCGCTGTCCCACAAATCGGCCTGGCCGGGCTTGAGCTTCGCGACACTGCTGGCGGCCAGAATTTGATACGCCGTCTGGCGTTCGCCCCGCCGGTTGGAGTTTAATTGCCAACTCAACCGCGGCGCACTCACGTCAATGCCTTGCGGATTCTTCAGGAACTCACATCGCAGTTCCCCCACGGAGGCCGCCCAACTGGAAACCGCCATCAACCCCACCAGCCCAAACAGGGCCAGTCGTTTCGTCACCGTGTGTGTCAGATGATATTCCCGTTTCATAATCCCATGTCTCCCGTTTCAGGTGTTGATGAGCCTGGCGGACTACCGCGTTAAGGTCATTTGCGCGAACCGCGACATTCTTTCGCCCTGGGCCCGAGAATGCAAGCGGTCCTCACGGCCACTAAAATCAGGAACATTTCGACCCAGTAACGGCGCAATGGTGATGTTCCCCGCCAGTTCAAAAAATCGCGGGCGGCTGCCCCGCAATACTGCCAGCAGTGTCTCCCGGTCCAATGACCGATTCACGCGGCGACGCGCGAAGTTAATCCGAGTCAAACCGGTTTTGGTCGTGCTCAACTGTTCGGATCGCTCTTGAGCTCTGAGTGAAGTATGTTCGTTTTCATAGTCTTTTTTTTGTGCTCGGCTGTTCGTTTTCGGTCTTTCCCCCTTCACAAGAAAGCTGGGCCGCCAGCGCTCCTCCGGGGGAGTAATCTTCAGAGGTCACCACGAGAGGCGGGCTGGTTTGTGCGGCGAGGCCGTGAGGGCGACAGAGTGGAGACGAACGGGCAGAAGCGGAGCAATGGGCAAGCGGTTGAAGATCGCGAGTGATTGCGAAGCGGAGTGAAGTGGACCGCTGCTGAAACGGACGGAGTCAGACTGATTCCGCCGGTGACAAGTCTGTGCGCTGGCATGGGTTGGCCGTGGAGATCCAGACGCGCAAGCATGAGCATCGTAACCGGAGCGGCCAGGCCCGGGCCAGATAGCGCAGTCTGCCGACGCGCTCGTTTTCAGGGGTGAAACAGTGGATGCCGTCATTTTCGATTTCAGCCTTTTGTGAAAACAGGGATGGCCAGCAGAAGCGGGCGCTTGACAATGTTTACAGTGTAAACGAGAGTCGGGCCATGCCAACCGTTGTCCAATCGTGCCGGATCGAAGAAAACCATGCGGCCCTGCTGTCGCGGCAGGCGAAGCGTCGCCACCTGGAAGTGTCCACGTTGAGCAGCCTCTATTTGAAGGAAAAGGCGCTCGAGGAGGAATTTCCCGGAATTGGCTTTCGCGACTCGGCGGGCGGGCGCGAAGCCTATGTACTGGGGCATCGCGTGGCGGTGTGGGAAGTGGTGGACGCGCAACGCGAAGCGAGAACCATCGCCAAGACCGCGGAGCATTTCCGCTGGACGCCAGCCCTGGTGCGCTGCGCGCTGGCTTATGCGAAAGCGTTTCCGGCCGAAATCGCACAACAACGTGAAGCCGAGGTCGGCACGTGAAGCCGCGGTTGCTGGCCGACGAAAACACGTCCCATCGGCTCGTGTCGGCGTGCCGGCAGATCGAAGCGGGCTTTCCGATGTTTCACATTTCGGAATGGGAGGATGGTGCGTATCTGTCGGCGAAAGATCCCGCGTTGCTGATGACGTTGCGCGAGGCCGGACTGATTCTGGTGGGCTTTGACCGGGCGAGCCTTCCCATGCACGCCGGCCAACTGACGCGCGAGGGTTTGGGCCACGCTGGCGTGATTCTGTTTCGCCGTTCGGTTTCAGCGCTGGCCTACGGCAAGCAGGCCCGCCTGCTGGTGGAACTCTGGCGTGAGGGCGAAAACTGGGATTGGGCGGATCGGATCGAATACCTGCCGCGACCGGAAGCCTGACGGGTACCCAATGCGCGACTGACACTTTCCCGTCATTATGTATCACCAGAAAATCCTCGGCGGTCGTCTCCACGAGTTTGAGAAAGCTGTCGTTGAACTTCAACGACTTGAAAAATGGCTCCAGAGGTAGGACTCGAATCTAAAAACAGGGGGGTTTCGGGGTTGCTCACTGTTGCACTCGTTGTCTCATTCATGCCGACACTGATACAGCATAGCGCCAATGATTGCAATGGTTATCTGTGCATTTCTGTGCAACCAAGTGAAAGATTTCTTGTGCGCAAAAGTGCGGTTGTGCGGGATTGTGCGGTAACGACTTTTTGCCAAAGATCTGTGCGGGAACTTGCGTTGACGCCGGCTCCGCTCGTTGGTTTCGTCGTCGTCTCTGAATCAGCCTACCTCTGACACTCGCCGCACAACTCTGGACGCCCGCCACGGCGTTTTTATCGTCGGCGAGGGGAACGGACCCAAGCGGATGGAAATGCCAGCCGCCCTGCGCCGCTACAGGCCCGCCACGCGACGTTTGATCGAAGCGCGGGACTCACCAGCGGAACGGAAATCAAACGCCTTTTGGAATCAGTGGGTTTCCACTTCCGTCCTGATTTTTGCTAGCATCTCCATGACTTGCGCACCTGGCTTCCCGCTTGTCATATCTTGGGCGTCATTCCGACCGAACGCATTCTGCATCTGAGATGTGACTTGACCTACGACGCGGGTTTGCTCGCCGACAGTTGCTAGGTTAAGAATGACGACCCATTGAGGGGTTGATGAATAGGAGTTGCCGGCGAGCGATTGGTACAACACACCCGACATGCCTGACATCTGCTTGGTGAAGGTTATCGCGTACTCCGTGTCGCTGGTCATAGTAAAACCTGCATTGATGAACTGATTGATCGTCACACTCTTGATCTTTCCCTTGTCCTGAGTGTTGATGGTAACTTCCGGTCGCCCCGATGGTGTCTGATGCTTCTGCGGCGCGACACAACCAGCAAACAGCACAAGGGCTGCAATGCCGAAGATTGCGTTGTAAATCCTGTTCATAGTCATAAGTTCGTGTCCTGTGTCCGTGTTGATACTCCGTCTGAACGTCCCGAAAACGGACAACAACCTGCTAAAGCGTGCCGCCGTTTGCAGTTCAGCTTCAGATGTGCCAATCGGGGCTTATTAGGAGGGTTGCAAAAGGGTTGACGCCTCTGGCGTGCCGTAGGCGCGGTCAATCGTTCGCTGAACGTCGCCCCAGGTGACAGCGTAATCCGCCTCAATCGGGAGCGTGCCTGGTTCACCGTAGGCCACATGACAACGCTGAACAAAATCTCGCGGCAATCGCTCGTTCGGGTCGCGGTCACGCGGTTGTGCCATGCCTTCAAGCGCCTGCAAGCGTGATTTACGGTTAATCCTCATGCGGCTTCAGCCTCAGTTCGAGCGCGGCGAGGCGTTGCTCGAATTCGTCGGCTTCCTTGATCCTGACGACACCAGCAAGCGCGGCGGTCAATTCCTTTGCCACGTCCGGCGCGATGTTCCCGGCGATGGCTTCGCGTACGATCGCGGTGGCAAGCTCTGACGGAGTGTTGCCAGTTGCTTCGATGGTCTGCGGTGAATCCACCGCGCGGAGTGGCGGCAACACTCTGTCCAGACAGATTCTTAGCGCGGCCACATCGCCGCCTTTCGCCAACTCCACCGCTTTGCGTATCAAGGTCGGTGCATCGGCTTCCAACTGTCGGCGCAACTTGCTGCGCCTGTCGGGAACGCCGCGCGGTCTGCCGCTCGGATTGCCGGAAATGCCACTTTGAAAAGCCACGGTTCATTGATCTTCGTTGTTCAAGAACAAGGCCGGGCGCCCGGAAATGGACGGACGCCCGGCCCACCAACCACGGAAAACTTACCGCGCCAATCGCTGGCGTTCCTTCGCGGCAGCCTTCGCATTTTCGGCCGCAATTCGCGCGTCGTTTGCCAGCCTTTCGGCTTCCAAAAGTTCAGCATCAAGTTGGCTGGACTTCCAATTCGCCGTTCGCTGAAGGTGACGAGCAAACCGACCATCGCTTTTCAAGACGAGCATTTGTTTCGTCAGATCGTGCGCTTCGCCACCTTCAAACGGATTCGCGTAAATCGGCGTGGCGATTTTCGCCAACCATGCCGCCAGCGGTGGATTCGATTGCTCGATTCGACGGATTTCTCCAGCACTCCACGTGTGCCACTCAACATCAGGGCGTGCGTAACCAGCCGGACGTGGCGCGAACGGATTCAGTTTTTCAGGAGGCCAAGATTTCGCGGCATCGGCGAGTTGCGAGTCCATCCGGCGCTGAAATTCCGATGCGTAAGTGCGACCGCCTTGCGCCGCAATTTCCAGTTCTTCCGCAAACGCATCGCCCAGGTTTTTGCGAACCCAAAGCTGGTCGCTCTTATCGTCCACAACCCACGGATTCGGAAGCTCCGCGCCCGTTGTGTGGCTTTTCCAAAACTCAATCGTCGGTGAAGGTTTCCACGCCGATTGATCGAAACCGTCAGGAAGCGCAAGGCGGGATCCAGCACGTTCAATGAGCGCGACGATTGCAGCCTCGCCGCTCAAGTCGGTGACGAGCATTTCCTCGGCGTTCAATTCCTTTTCGGCGATGTCGAGTGAGGCGCGAAGTAAAAGCCAAGCCCAGCCTTCAACCACCGTTGGCATCAACAGCACGGCCTTGACGCCACCCCGGACAGCGGCAACGGCATCACGATAACGACCGCCAGCCGTGGCCAGCTTTTTTTCCCGGACTGATTTTTCAATAGTCATACGCGCACCCTCGCATGGCTCGCGGCTGGTTGGTCAAGCGGAAGTTTCATCGCCGCCGAATTGGTTGCGGCGGATGTTCGCATCCCGCTGGCTCGCCCACCATGCGGCATACGCTTGCGCAAATTCGCTCCACTCCGTTTCATCAGCGAAGCCCGACTTCTGCCGTTGATAAACCATGCGTGCGGCATCGGCCTTTGTGGCGCCCGGACGGCGTTGGCGTAGCTGGTGGAGTTCAAAGGCGTGGTATCGCTCGAATTGTTTTGCCCGGCTCAAGTTCGCGACGGTTACATGCCGCGCCAGGAATTCGTCAAGCGGTGCGGGGAAGTTTGGTTCGGGGGTGTCGTTGGTGTTCATACGGCCTTCAGAATGTTTTGAAGCGTTTCGCGCTCCAGTGCTTCCGTGCGTTGCATTGACTGCCACGCGAAAACGTCAATGTGCTGAGTGATGCAGGACTCGACTAGCT
>JACZKP010000155.1 GCA_014860005.1 Verrucomicrobiota bacterium
GTCCGCCGCCGGCACTGAACGTTTCATTTGCGTCATGCGGGAAAAGGTGGAAACGACCTTTCGTGTCCTGGTAGAGACTGTAGTCGCTCGCCCGCACCCAGTAGCCGTCGTTGTTTACCAGCACATTTTCGAGCGCGAGAAATTTCAGCACGCCATCCACGTCAAGCAACGGTTCCAGCGCCTTCTCCAACCGGTCCAACGGCGTTTGATTCAACACCCGGCACAACTTGATGAGGTCGGCCCAGACTTCGGGATTGTCCTTGGTCTTGATTTCATAAAGGCGTTTGTACGGCGCGGGATCGTCGCCGAGATATTCCAAACCGGCGCGGCCTTGGGGGCTGCCGGGCACCTTCCACCGCGCGCCCTTCGTCGTGCCGTACCAGTCGTTGATGAAATCCTTGTTGAACTGCTGCGCGCTGGCATACACGCCCCAATCCTCGCCGTTGATGACCACGCGGACGAAGTTCGCCTTGGGCGCGGGGATGTATTCACGGGAAATGTGATGCGACAGCACCGTGCGCAGCATCGTCGGGTCGCCGTGCGAATTCAACAGGTTGAACGTGCGGTAGCCGCCGAGGCTCTGTTTTTCGTGAACCCAGTCGAGCGACAAATTCAGCGAACGCTTGCGCCCCTCCGGCACCATCATCAACGACGAAGCCCCCCGAAAATGCACGCCCACGTCCTGATAAACCTTCCCGTCCACCGTGAGCTTCGCGGGCACTTCCACGTCGGTGTTGTTGAAATCGGCCAACTCCTGCTCCCAATCCTCGTTCTCGAATTCCAGGAAGAACGTCCGCAACGTCTTCATGTCATACGCGGGCGCATCGGGAAACGACTTCACGTCCGCCGGCGAAAGTTTCTGTCCAGGCTGCGCCGGCTCCTGCGTTTCGCCTCGCGGACCGAATCCACCCCGCCGGCCGCCCGGCCCGCCCGGCCCGCGATTCGTACGTTCATTTGACAGGTATTCCCGCGCGGCTTTGCGCTCTTCGTTGTTCAGCCGCTTGTCGCCGTCCTTGTCGAACTGCTTGACCAGTTTGGTTTCCTGGAACATCCCGCCGGGACCGAATCCGCCACTGCCACCAAACGACGGCGGGCCATCGATGCCCGGTCCGCGTCCCGGCGGAAAACCGCCTTCGGCCGGGCGCTGGTTGGGCGGCGTTTGACTCAGGGCGACGAACGTGAATACGAACGCCGCCGGCAGCGCCACGTTTCGGAGAAGGACGTTTAGCGTTTTCATAAAGTGTAGGATGGTGAGTTGTGGTTTGTTTTTGGTCGGTTCGGCTTAATTCCCGTCAAAGTCCCGGCGTTCAAATCGCACGCTTTGCACGCCTTCAATCCGGTTCAGTGCCTTTACCAGTTCATCGGCGGCACCACTCTGGCGCAGTCGCGATTCGTAGGTAACCTCGAGCATCACGCCTTGCTTCCCGGTGGCCACCGACATCAACTCGCGCTCCTGCAAGTAGCCGTCGAGCGTGCTGCCCAGCAATTGGTCGAGGTCATATCCCAATCCGACCCGCAGGCTCAGGCGATAGGCCGGCTGCGCCGCGCTGAACACTTTCGCCCGCGCCATCATCAGATAGGCCGCGAAGCCCACGACGCCGATGCCGATAATCCCGACCCAAAAATTATTGGCGCCCGCTGCCATGCCAACGACGACCGCGAAAATCACATACGCCGTGTCCTGCGTATCCCGCACCACGGTGCGAAAACGGACGATGGAGAGCGCGCCCACGAGACTGAATGCGCGCGCCACGTTGTCGCCGATAACTTGCGTGACCATCGCAATGAGAATCGCCAGCAGGACCAGGGTGACCGGGAACGATGACGAGATTTCCGCGCTCTTGCGCGTACGGCGATAAATCCACGCCACCACCCCGCCCAGCATCGCGGCCACACACAAACGGATCCCCACGACCACGGGTGAAATCTCCGGAATATCCAGCAGGGTTGTTTTCAGGAAATCAGGCATATTGGGAATCAAGTTGCGCGCGCGTATCGGTCGGCAAAACACTCACCAAACCCAGAGCGGTGGCGGCTTGGCGGTACTTGGAGAAGGGGCTGGGAATCAGGGCAAACTCTTCCACCACGTACTTGAACAAGGCCGGCATCCCGTGGCGGAACTTCATTTCGAGAATGATCGAGTTCTCCAGAATCAGCCGGCTTTCCTGTTCACTGAACCACAAACCCGCGGCCGGCAGGGCGCGCAAGTCATCGTCAAGTGTCAATCGGATCGGGCCGTAGTCCGTCATCGCCACGCGCGCAGTGCGGCGATAAGAAATCTGGCAGACCGGATTCAAACCGCGCGCGAGCAACCGCCGATGAAACCAACTCCCGACCCAACCGCGCACCGCGGCTTCAGCCGAGAGTCGTTCCAACTCCGTTAACTCGACGCTGGAGCGCCGCTTGGTGAGCAGGCCGCGCGTCTTGAGTTTGCGTTCGAGAAACGCCACTTCGCCCTGGCCGTAGCGGCGGATGCGATACTTGCTCCGGCCATAAGAGCCGCGCCGATGGAACACAGCGAACTCCACCGTGTCGAAGTAAAGACTGGTGATCTGGTAGCCATCGCCGTTCGCGCCGCCCGCGTACGGGTCCGGGGCGAGTCGGGCGCGCACCCAGGCACGTATCTGTTCGGCGCGTTCCAGAGTGACCAGGAATTTTATCTCCGAGGCGAACTCCCGATTTTCCCGCGTGTCAGTTGCAGGCGACATAACGTCAGCGGGACAAACCTGGTTTGCGTGTGGTCCTTGAATAGTTACGTTTCACGCGCTCAACCTAACTCATGGCGGATTAAGCTGCCGTTAAGCCCTCGGATTTCCGGCAAGGAATATTCTTAATCGCACCTTAATCCAACCGGTGGCACAATGACGCCGCATCCAAGCCATGAGAATTCTGGTGGTCGAAGACGAGCCGCGACTGTTGCGCAACCTGGCCAAAGCCCTGCGCGAGGAAGGTTACGCCGTGGACACCGCCGAAGCCGGTGACGACGGCCTGTTCAAAGCCGGGACTTACGATTACGACGCCGTAGTGCTGGATGTCATGTTGCCCGGACTGGACGGCTGGCAGGTGCTCGACCGCCTCCGCCAGCAGAAGCGGACCCCGGTGCTCATGCTCACCGCCCGCGACGCTCCCAAGGATCGCGTGCGCGGATTGGATACCGGTGCGGACGATTATCTCATCAAGCCGTTCGATCTTGACGAACTGCTGGCGCGACTTCGGGCATTGATCCGGCGCTCCGCCGGGCAGGTTCGGCCCGCACTGCAAATGGGCGACGTGGTCATTGATCCCCGCGCCCGTTCGGTGAAGCGCTCCGGCCAACCGATTACACTCACCGCGCGCGAATACGCCATCCTCGAATACCTCGCGCTGCACCGCGGGAAGGTCGTCACGCGCACAGAACTTTACGAACACTTGTTCGACGAGAGTGACGACACGCTCTCCAATCTGCTGGACGTGCATGTGTTCGGGATTCGCAAGAAGCTTGGACGCGACCTGGTAACCACTCGACGCGGCCAAGGCTATTGCATTGGGTAACCATGGAAGCACATAACAACCAACATCCAACGCCCAACATCGAACGAACTACCGTCCAACCCTCGGGATGTTGGGCGTTGGATGTTGGCTGTTCGACGTTCTAAAGCATGTTCACCAAGTCCATCCGCTGGCGGTTGCAACTGTGGCTCGCGTTTCTGCTGGTCTGCACGTTGAGCGGTTTTGGCATCGCCACTTTTGAGGTGTACCGCACCAAGCAGTATCAGGCGGTGGATGAACAGCTGGGGCCGCGTGTCGAGGGGCTTGCCCGGATGGCCCGCGGGCCGCAGTTTCCGTGGAGCGGGCGGCCACCGTTTGACGGCCGCAACCGTCGGATCGGCGGACCAGGGGATCGCTTTGACAATTTCCCACCGCCCGAAGCTGAGCAACGCCGCTTGCCTCCCCTCCTGCCGCGCGAGGGCACCAACGAGTTGCCGCCAAGGATGCCGCCAATCCCGCCCGACTTCGAGCGCCTGCTCCGCGAGGACCTGCAAAACGGCATTTATTTCGTGGTCTGGAATCGCGACGGGACGCGGCTCGACAGTTCGACCAACGCACCAACCGACCTGCCCCAACCGGACCCAAGCGAGCCGGATCGGGGGCCACGCTTTCGCACGCGCGACGTTTATCGCGAGGCGTACGAATTTAATCGCGAAGGCCGTACGATCCTGGTGGGCCGCTCCATCGCCGCCGAACTGGAGGCGCTCCGCGGTTTCGCGCTCCTGCTTGCCGGGGCGGGTCTGGGAGTGCTCGCGCTCGGATTGGGCGGCGGCTGGTGGATTGCCAGTCGCGCGATGCGGCCGTTGCAGGACATCAGCGCCACCGCCAGCCGCATCTCCGGTGGCAACCTCTCCGAGCGCATCAACGTGGCCGATACCGAGAATGAATTGGGCCAGCTTGCGGGCGTATTGAACTCAACGTTTGCTCGACTCGAAGCGGCCTTCGCTCAGCAGCGACAATTCACGGCCGATGCGTCGCACGAGTTGCGCACGCCCATTGCAGTGCTTCTATCGGAAGCTCAAACCACGCTCGCCCGTCCGCGTAGCGCCGAGGAATATCGCGAAACCGTTGAAGCCTGCCTGGACACCGCCCAGCAAATGCGCCGGCTCACCGAATCGCTGCTTGAACTCGCCCGCTTTGACGCCGGTCAGGAGAAGCTGCGGCACGAGCCGATTGACCTCGCGGAGATTGCCCGCGCCTCGGTCGAACTGGTGCAACCGTTGGCCGCGGAGCGCAGCGTGCAGATTCACAGCGACCTCTCGCCAGCGGAAGTTCCGGGCGATGCCGTTCGCATCGGCCAGGTCATCACCAATTTGCTGACCAACGCGATCCGCTACAATAAACCCCAAGGCCAGGTTCGGGTCAGAGCTCATGGCGAACAAGGCTGCGCAGTGCTGACTATGACTGATAGCGGCGAGGGAATAACGGCCGAAGATCACCCGCACATTTTCGAGCGGTTTTATCGCGCGGACAAATCCCGCTCCAGCGCACAAGGCCGCACGGGTCTCGGCCTTGCCATCTGCAAGGCGATTGTTGATGCACATGGCGGTAGCATCGAAGTCATCAGCGAGCCAGAAGCGGGAACTACCTTCATCGTTCGACTTCCGACGAATCCTGGAAATCCTGAGGCGCCACTAACTGTCTAGCTCAGTGCCTTGACTGAAAGCTCAATTCAACAAAGCTGTCTCTACAAACCTGTCCACTGCCACATCCACCGTTTAATTAAATCAGGGTTATGGCTGCTGTGTCGCTTTGACCACAAGGATTTCAGGCCGCTGCCTGATCCTGCTTGCGCCGGATGATGGGCTTGCCCTCGCCCAACACGACAGGCCGGGTGATCATGATGTTCAGGATGTCGCTGCTTTCGGGCACTTCATACATCACGTCGAGCATCAATTTCTCGATCAAGCCGCGCAGGGCGCGCGCGCCCGTGCCCTTCTTCATCGCTTGCGCGGCGAGTTCGCGCAGCGCTTCGGGGGAGAACTCCAGATCGGCGCCCTCCATCGCCAGCAACTTGGCGTATTGCTTGGTCAACGCGTTCTTGGGATCGGTGAGAATCGAGAGCAACTGATCTTCGGTCAGTTCCGCCAGCGTGGTCATCACCGGCAGGCGGCCGATGAATTCCGGGATGTAGCCGAAGCCGAGGAGGTCTTCCGGCTCGACGTGTTGCAGGATTTCGTCGCGGGCCACGGCGGCGGCGCGGTTCGATTCCTCAACGGCGCCAAATCCCATCACGTGCCGGCCGAGCCGCCGGTGGATTATTTTTTCCATGCCCACAAACGCGCCGCCGCAGATAAACAGGATGTGGGAAGTGTCCACCCGGATGTATTCCTGTTGCGGATGCTTGCGCCCGCCCTGCGGCGGGACGTTGCAGACCGTGCCCTCGAGAATCTTCAACAGCGCCTGTTGCACCCCTTCGCCGGAAACGTCCCGCGTGATGGACGGGCCTTCCGATTTGCGCGTGATCTTGTCTATTTCGTCAATGTAGATGATCCCACGCTGGGCGCGCCTGACATCGTAATCGGCGTTTTGCAGCAACCGCAAAATGATGTTCTCCACGTCCTCACCCACGTAACCGGCCTCGGTGAGCGTGGTGGCGTCGGCCATGGCAAAAGGCACGTCGAGGATTTTGGCGAGGGTGCGGGCCAGCAAGGTCTTGCCCGAGCCGGTGGGGCCGATCATGAGGATGTTGCTCTTCTCGATCTCGACGTCAGCGTGCGGCCGGCTCGCGGCCGCCGGGGGTGTCGGTGCGTCACCTTCGGCGGGCGCCGACGGCTCCTGCTGGATGCGCTTGTAGTGGTTATGCACCGCCACCGCGAGCGTCTTCTTGGCGTGCTCCTGTCCGACGCAGTGTAAATCGAGCTGGCGTTTGATCTCGGCGGGACGCGGCACCGTGAGTTTGGGATGATGCCGACGGGTCTGAAGCTGAAGCTCCCGGTCGAGAACGTTTTTGCAGAGGATGATGCAGTTGTCGCAGATGTAAACGCCCGGTCCGGCGATGAGCTTCTTGACCTCGGAGTGTGATTTCCCGCAGAAGCTGCACATCGTGATGTTGGTGGGGCGCGCCATTCAGGTATTCAAATTCGAGATTTCAGATTTCAAATCATCAGCCGCGCGTCATCCGGTGCGCAGTTGCGTTCACACGCTGACGGAGGTCTTTTCCGCAAGTGTGCTGATCTCCTTGCGGGATTGCACCACCTGGTCCACCAGGCCGTATTTTTGCGCTTCCTCGGCGCTCATGAATTTGTCGCGGTCCGTGTCGCGGGTCAGATCATCGGCGGTGCGTCCGCAATGTTTCGCGAGGATGTCGTTAAGGCGATCCTTGAGCCGCAGGATTTCCGCGGCCTGGATGCTGATGTCCGTGGCCTGGCCCTGCACGCCGCCCCAGGGTTGATGGATCATAATCCGCGCATTGGGGAGGGCGTAACGCTTGCCCTTCGTGCCTGCCGCCAGCAGCACCGCGCCCATGCTCGCCGCCTGGCCGATGCAGTAGGTATTCACGTCGCAGGTGAGAAACTGCATCGTGTCGTAAATCGCCAGCCCCGAAGTCACGCTGCCGCCGGGCGAATTGATATAGAGATGCACGTCCTTCTTCGCATCGGTCATCTGGAGGAAAAGCAATTGCGCGATGATAATGTTGGCAACCGTGTCGTCCACGGGCGTGCCCAGGAACACAATGCGGTCCACCAGGAGCCGCGAATAGATGTCCCAACTGCGCTCGCCGCGCCCGGTTTGCTCCACTACGATCGGAACTAAAAAATTGTTCATAATTGCTTGTTCAACCGATGCCGCAAGCTAGTCAATGGGGCGGGACGCGTCAAGCAACGCCGGGATCAGCCAATCCGTCGTTACCGGCCCAGCCGCCGCCAGATGAACAACAGCGCAGTGGCAAAATCCTGGGGACGCTCCTTCATCCAGCGCGTTACTTCCGTCGGCGCAAACCAACCACCGGCGTCAATCTCCTCCGGGTGCAGCGTGAACGGTCCTTCGGCCTGGCAGCGATAGACCCAGGTGAATTCCTGGTCCGTCTCCTCGCACGCTTCGAGTTTGAACAGCCGCTCCGGCGGCTGCGCGAGGTTCAATCCAATTTCCTCGCGCAATTCCCGCACGGCGCAGGCGTCGTACTCTTCGCCCGAATCCACGTGACCGGAAGCTGACGAATCCCAGACGCCCGGTTGCCGATCCTTCTTCAGCGAGCGCTTTTGCAGAAACACCTCGCCGCGCGCGTTGAACACCAGCACGTGCGTCGCGCGATGGCGCAGACCCTGAGCATGGACAACCCTGCGCGGCTGGCGATCAATCACCTCGTCGCGTTCATTGACGACATCGAAGATTTCTTCGCTCATAAATTCCATTGCGTTGATTCCAAATCTGCGTTCTCGGTGTTGAGTAGAATCTCCAGCATGCGCTCATGGCGGTTCAGGAAGTCCCGCGTGATCAGAAAGTGTTGCGTATCCGCGTATTTGATTTCGGAAATTCCGCTTTCCGCGAACTGGAAAATGCGGGCGTTCGGATACGCAAGCAGGATCGGCGAATGGGTCGCAATGACCAGTTGGGACTGGTGATGCACAAGCCGGTGCATAAGCGTGAGCACACTGAGTTGCCGCTGCGGCGAGAGCGCCGCCTCCGGTTCGTCGAAGAGATAAACCCCGCCACCCTGCAGGCGCTCTTTCATCACCGCGAGAAACGATTCGCCGTGTGACTGCTCGTGGAGCGGTTTGCCTCCGTAAGCACGAAAGGACGATCCCCGCGTCTCCAGTTCGCTCGCCACGTTGTAGAAGCTTTCGGCTCGCAGGAAAAAGCCATCCGTCGGCCGGCCAAAACTCCGCTCCAGTCTCAAGCACTCGTGTAGCGGCGAATGAGTGTCGTGGGTGACGAACTGCAACTGTTTGTCGCCCCCTTCGGCGCTGAAACCCGCCCTGACCGCAATGGCTTCCAGCAGGGTTGATTTGCCAGAGCCGTTCTCGCCGATGAAAAAAGTCACCGCCGGATGAAATTCGAGCCGGGTTAGATGGCGGATGCTGGGAATGGAGAACGGATACCGAGTGAAGTCGGTTACCGCTTCGCGTTCCAGCCGCACCGCCTCGAAATATCGCCGGGCCGGGCGCGGCCCGAGATTCAGTTTCCCGGCGCCGGGCAGCAGTGCTTGCTTTGGAGTCCTGGCACGCTTCATGGGATCGCCTGCGCCAGATGATGAGTCAGCTTGACGAACTGTTCCACGCTCAGTTTCTCCGCCCGTTCCTGCCGAGATATTCCCAGTTCATTAAACGCCCGCTCCAGTTTTTCCAAAGGCCAATCCACCTTCAGCAGCTTCAACATCATTTTTCGCCGCTGGGAGAACGCGCGTTTAACAATCTTCACGAACGCGACGCGATGTTGTTCCGTCAACAACGGCGTCGCGCGCCGGATGAGTGTGACGCATGCCGAATCCACGTCCGGCGCAGGGAAGAAACAAGTCGGAGAAATCTTGAACCAGTCGCGCGGCTCGTAATCAAGCTGCACCAGCAGCGTCAGCACGCCGTAATCGTCGTCATCTGCGCCCGCCATCAGACGTTGAGCCACTTCGAGTTGCAACGTTACCACCATCCGCTCGGGCCGTTTTGTTGTTTGCGCGAGTTCCACCAGAATCGGCGACGCCACGGAATAAGGCAGGTTGGCAACCAACTTCCAATCGCTCCAGTCACGCGGCTCACGGCGCACGTATTCCAGAGCATCGTCGTGCCGCAATTCCAATTTCGGATTGCGAGTTTCGGTTTTTGATTTGAACCGCTCGCGCAAGACCGCCACCAGCCGCGCATCCTTCTCGATCGCCAGAACTTCGCCGGCTTGGTCAATCAACAGTTCCGTCAACGGTCCCAGCCCCGGCCCGATTTCGAGCACTTTGTCCTGCGGCGTGAGTTCGGCGGCGGCAACGATGCGCTCGAGTTGATGCGCGTCGTGCAGAAAGTTTTGCCCCAGCGATTTTGAAAGCTGAATTCCTTGCCCGGCCAGCACAGTGCGCATTTCGGAGAGCTTCATGACAACACCTCCGCAAGCGCCGCAACCGTTCGCCGCAGTTGAGATTCAGAAATCGTCAGCGGCGGTGTGAAGCTGATGATGTTGGCGTGCTCGCCTTCCGGCAACAGAAGGTAACCGCGTTGTAGCATGGCCTTGATGATGCGCAGCGATTCCGCTGTGGCGGGCGAACCGTTCGCCTGCTGCAATTCCAAGCCAGCCATCAGACCAAGACCGCGAATACTCATTGCCGATTGCCGATTGCCGATTGCAGAATGAAGTTTGGCCAGCAACAGGCTTCCCAATCTCGCGCTTCGCTCACAGAGTTTCAGCCGGCGGATTTCCGAGATTTGCGCCAATGCCATCGCACAGCCCACGGGATGACCAAGAAAGGTGCTGGTGTGGATCGCCTCCCCTTGCGACACCGGCCACGCGGCATCCATCAAGTCCGCGCGCCCGACACACGCCGACAGCGGAAAGCCGCCCGTGAGCGCCTTGCCAAGGCAGATGAGGTCCGGCACCACATCGCTGTGTTCGGCAGCGAACCATTTTCCTGTTCGACCAATGCCCGTGTAAATCTCGTCCAGGATTAGAAACGCCCCGTGTTGGTCGCACAACTTACGGAGCATGGGCAGAAACTCCGGCGGCGGAACGTTGATGCCACCGCGCGCCTGAATCGGTTCGACGAGAATTGCGCCAATCTGCTCGTGCCGGAGCACGCGGCGAATGGCTGCCTCCAGTTCGTCGCAACTGACGTGAGGAGTCTTCATTCCTTGTCTGATCCTGGAATGAGCCTCCTTACGTCGGCTGCCACAGGGACCACAGGGGAAAGGGACGAAATGCCCAAACTCGCGCAGTTGTGAGCGAAACGGCCCGCGAAAGTGCTCGCGATGCGTGGCGTTCAATGCGCCGTAACCCAAGCCGTGATAAGCGCCCTCGAACGCAATGATGCCGCGTTTGCCGGTGGCCAGCAGGGCCGTTTTGAGAGCGGCTTCCACGGCCTCGAAACCGGAGTTGCAAAAGATTGTTTTGCCTGTGATGCGTGATGCGTGATGCGTGATGCGTGACCACCGCTCAAACGTAATCCGGCTCAACTCGTGGGCCAGTTGTGCCTTGAGCGCGTGCGGATGCACATCGCCCATGGCGTGGAGGAGCTTCGCCATCTGTTGCTGGCCGGCGTGGACGACGCGCGGATTCGCATGGCCCGCCGCCGCCACACCGAACGCCGCCGTGAGATCGAGATACTTTTTGCCGTCCGCATCCCAGACGTGAACGCCTTTCGCGCGCTCCCAGACAATCGGCCACGAACCGTCCGGATCGCGGAATGTCACGTTCCGCGATTCATAGCGGCGCAACCATTCGAGAGTTTGTTTGGTGGTGTTGTTCATTAACCACGGTTGGACGGATGGACACGGATAGTCGGCAACACAGTCGCAGCCCAAACCAGCGCGCAAACTTCAGTCTGCTTCAACTCACCATCGCTAAATCGGCCAGTGAAACGAAGCGGGCTGAAGCCCGCGCTCCTTCTGCATCCGCAATACCGAGAGGCGACCTCGCGCAAAGACGACAGGAATTTCGGGGTGCGTCTGCCGGCTGTCTCCCTCACCCAGCGGGAGAGGGATAAAGGGAGAGGGAGACCGCTCCCCATCACCAGCCGTGTTTGGATCAGTAGGTTCTGCCACATCTTCGAGGCGCTCTCCCTCACCATGAACCGGAGCGCGACGGTGCCGAAAGCCAGTCGCAGTGTGATCCAACCTGCTGCGGCTGGTCTGCGACACAGCCGCGCTCCGGTTCTGCGGCTCAAGGCGCGGATCTTTCGGGGAGTTCTCACCCCGACACTCTCCCGCTGGGAGAAGGAGAATCGTTGTCCGTAACTCAACCATTCGTCCGGCTCTTTGGTTGCCACACCAATCGCGCTGGGTTCATCAGTATTCATCGGTGGTTCAAACTCCCCGCTGTTCCGGCGGCCAGATGATCTTGTGCAATTGCGCCTGAAAGCGCACCGGGAGTGCGTCGGTGATGATTCGTTCGGCCAGCGCCGGCCGCGAAATCGGCGTCTGCCCGGCGGGCACGGGCTTGAGCGATTTGTCCTGTTGTTCGGGCCGCAGCGGATGCACCCAGGAAATGAGCAGCGGACAAATCGAGTCCAGCTGGTGCGCGGCGATCTGCTGCCTGGCCCATTCGTAGTCCTCGACCGTGCCGATGACGAATTTAATTTCATCGGTGGCCTTGAGATGCGACAGGTTTTCCCAGCGATTGCGGGCAACCTCGCCGCTGCTCGGGCATTTCAAATCCATGATGCGCCGCACGCGCGGGTCCACTTCTGAAATATCCAGCGCACCGCTGGTTTCTAAAAGCACCGTGAAGCCGTCGTCGCAGAGCTGCGCCATCAGCAGCAGGGAATTCTTCTGAAGCAACGGCTCCCCGCCGGTGAGTTCGATTAAAGGCAACCTGTAGCCGCCGACGTGAGGAGGCAGAATCGGCGACGCGATGGTAGCGGTCTGCCTCCTCATCTCGGCGGCTACGAACGGCGACGCGAGCCGCTGCACCTCAGCCTGGACCTCCGCCAGCGCCATTCGCTTTCCTTCGGTGAACGCATACGCCGTGTCGCAATACGAGCAGCGCAGGTTGCACGCGGTCAGGCGCACAAACACGCACGGCAGCCCGGCGAACGTGCTTTCGCCCTGCAAACTCAGGTAGATTTCGTTGACGGCCAGCGAGTCGGACATCGGCCGGACTCTAACGGCACAGTGGAATCAAGAAAAGGAGCGAAAACGGCAGCGTAGCGGCCCATTCAGCACAGAAGTGCGCGGGCCTCGTCTTCGTGGAGTGAAATCCTATTCCGATGCGGACGACTTCGGCCCGGGAGCCTTTGGCGTATCGGCCTTGGGAGTGCTGCCCGCAGCATCCTTCAAGGATTTCATAACCTGCTGGTGAATGTCCTTGGGATCGCGACGGAAATCCTTGGTGACATTTCCAGGGCGCGTGGCCTGAACCGCATCCAGCACCGCCAGCGCCAGCATCGCACAGCCCTGCGGACTGGCATGGAGTTTGTCCTCCTGAAGGAGAACGCGCGTCCGCCCCGCTGGCAATGTGTAGTCGCGAATCTTGATCGCGCGATTCGCCAGGGCATCGCGCATGAATTCGGACAACTTCACGATGATCACCTGTGGTCGGGTCGCCGCCCATTCCTTGAGCTGGCGATTGGCTGCCGTCATGGCTGCTGCGCTCGGGATCTGCTCTGGACGCAACATTCCATTCACGGCCGCCGATGCATCAGGAATATCACCAAGGACAATGGGACATTCCACGGCGTCGAGCAGTTTCAAGCCCTGGTCAAACCGCTTCAGCCGGTCCTCGTCGGTGTTGCCTTCGCCATACAAAAACCAGAACAGGAAATCCAAGCCGATGATGAGGGTGGGCTGGTGCTTGCGCGCCTGATCCATTTGGTTTTGGGCGATCAACTGCGGTCGCAGGAAAAAGAACGTGTTGCCCAAATTCTTAACCGGCTCGTGCGGCACGAGCAACGCGGCGTCCACATAGCGGCTTAGTCGAAGTTGCGACGTCGTGGGCCCGCCCAGCGGTTCGGATTCGGTGAACCCCGACGTCACGCTGGCCCCCACCATCACGATACGTTCCCATGGTGAATTGGCGGTAACGACTCCAGCAGTGACAACGGGTGACGTGACGACATTGGTTGACGCCCGCGTTTGCGCTGAGGTGAGGGCTACGTGAAGAAACAGCAGCCACATCGCCAGATGCCAGCCGCAAGTCAAAGTCAGATGCCTGGAACTCATCCGGACGGTTCGTGGATTCATCGAGGAATGATGCACATTGCAACATTTGACCCCAATAACAAAAAACCGTTCGACCTCCACCATTCATCTTCCATCTTTCATCCGCGCACGCTTCGTGCTTAAGCTCGGTCCATGGAAATCTACGACCATCCGACTTTCCGCATGGCCTGCCAGCAGTTCGACCTTGTGGCCGATCATCTGGATATTCCGCATGACGAACGCGACCGGCTCAAGCTGCCCAAGCGTTCGTTGACGGTGGCGCTGCCGATTCACCGCGATGACGGTTCAACCCAGGTGTTCACCGGTTATCGCGTGCAACACTACCTCACGCTCGGCCCGACCAAGGGTGGTTTGCGTTATCATCCGGACGTGAAACTGGGGGAGGTCGCGGCGCTGGCCATGTGGATGAGTTGGAAATGCGCCCTCACGAGTCTGCCGTACGGCGGCGCGAAGGGCGGCGTGGCGTGCGATCCGCACAAATTGTCCAAAGTGGAACTCGAACGGCTCACGCGCCGTTACACCCAGGAGATGATTCCCTTCATTGGTCCGCAGACGGATATTATGGCCCCCGACCTCGGCACCAACGAACAGGTCATGGCGTGGATGATGGATACCTACTCCGTTCACGCGGGCCACACGGTGCCCAGCATTGTCACCGGCAAACCCGTGGGTCTGGGCGGCTCGCTGGGGCGGCGCGAAGCCACGGGTCGCGGTGTTGCGTATCTGGTCAACCGCGCCACCGACACCATCGGACTGGACATCGGCAAAGCCACCGCGGTCGTGCAGGGTTACGGCAATGTCGGCTCGATTGCCGCGCTGTCGCTGGCCCGCTACGGCGCCAAGATCATCGCCGTGAGCGACGTGCAGGGTGGCATCTACAATGATAACGGACTGGACCTCTGGAAACTCGAAAAGCACGTTTCCGAACAGAGAACCGTGATAGGCTTTCCCGAGGCCGCGCCAGTCTCAAACCAGGAACTGTTGCTGTTGCCATGCGACATCCTGGTACCGGCGGCGATGGAACGTCAAATCACCGAAGTCAACGCAGGCAAAATCCAGTGCCGCATTCTCGCCGAAGCCGCGAATGGCCCGACGACGCCGGAGGCCGATGTCATCCTGAATCAACGCCCGGAAGTTTTCATCATTCCCGACGTGCTGTGCAATGCGGGCGGAGTGATTGTCAGTTACTTCGAGTGGGTGCAGGACTTGCAGAGCTTCTTCTGGGGCGAAACCGAGGTGGTGGACAAATTGTTCCGCATTTTGGAAACCGCCTACACCCAAAGCCTGGCCGCCAGCCGCAAACAGAAAATCCCCATGCGCCTGGCCGCCTTGAGCCTCGGCATCAAGCGCGTGCAGGAGGCAAAACGGATTCGGGGGTTGTTTCCTTGAATCCAAACCTGCCTGGATTGCTTCGGTGAGGATCACTATGCGAAATAATTTCATCTTGCTGCTCTGGCTGGCGTCGGCGGCTTTGGGCTGCAATCCGAAAGCCAAACAAGACAGCCTCCGGCTGGATTCCATTTTGGCCACCCAGAGCGTGGACCATGTTGCCATGACGTCGCGGCATCGGACCAATTACCTGCGCGGCACCAACCTGCAACTCTTCCTCTCCGCCCTGAACCAGACCAATCGCGTGCGTGCGGCTGATCGCACCAAGGCTCAGTTTGCCCACGGGTTCACCTTGATGAACAACACGAACGCGGTGCTTGAACTCATCAGTGATGAACGCGGCGTGCTGCGATTCAATGATTATACATTCCGGCTCAAGCAATGGCCCTCCTTCACCCTTTCCCATCCGTGATTCCTCACCGCCAAACCTGCCCCAACCCCGGTCTGGTTGGTTGATCTACCCGAACAGGTTTTGTTGCCAGTCATCGTTCAGGATTCCAGAAAGCCACCTTCAACCGCCATTGCCGCGTGGTGACTTAATAAACTCTTTGCTTTCGCTCTCCTGGTTTTGCCCCCATAAACAGCGCCATGAAAGCGGCGGTCCTGCATGGCAAGGAAGATGTGCGCGTTGAAGACGTCGCCCTCGCGGCGCTGCAACCGGGGGAAGTGCGCCTGCAGATCGAGGCTGCGCTCACCTGCGGCACCGACCTTAAGGTATTCAAACGCGGCTACCATGCGAAGATGATTGTGCCGCCCGCCGTGTTCGGACACGAACTGGCCGGCATGATTGTGGAATTGGGCCAGGGCAGTGAGGAGCAGGGATGGCGCATGGGTGACCGTGTGGTGGTGGCGAACTCCGCGCCCTGCAACGAATGTTCCCACTGCCGGATCGGCCAGGAAAATCTCTGCGAACACTTGCTGTTCCTCAATGGCGCTTATGCGGAATCCATCGTGCTGCCGGCGCGGCTGGTCCAAAAGAATCTGCTTCGGCTCAAACCGGGAACCACCTTCCGCGACGCGGCGCTCGTGGAGCCGCTGGCGTGCGTGGTGCAAGGCATCGAGGACACCCGCCTGCAATCCGGGCAGCAAGTTTTGGTTTTTGGGGCAGGACCCATCGGCCTGATGTTTGTGGCGCTGGGGAAGCATCTCGGCTGTAACGTGACGGTCGCCGGACGGCGCGAAGTCCGCTTGCGTGCGGCGGAACGCCTTGGCGCGCAGCAGGTGATTGACATCGGCGACGGCCATAACCTGGTCACGAAAGTGCGGGAAGCGACGCGGACGCCGTTCGACGCAGTCATTGAAGCCGTGGGCAAGCCGGAAGTCTGGGAGGCGGCGGTGCATCTGGTGCGCAAGGGTGGCGCAGTGAATTTTTTTGGCGGTTGTCCCGCCGGCACGACCATCACGCTCGATACGACGCTGATCCACTATTCCAACCTGACCCTGCTCGCCAGTTTTCACCATACCCCTCACACCATTCGCCGGGCTTTGGAATTCATCGAGACGGGGGTGGTTCACGCTGGCGATTTTGTTGATGGGGAATGTCCATTGTCGCGGCTGCCCGCATTGTTCGCGTCCATGGCGGCGGGCAATCATGCGGTAAAAACTCTCATCCACGTGCGGGAATAACTGTCCGCCGGCTTGACGCGGCGGGCTTGATTCAGTTCCCTCTTGCGCGCATGAATCAAGAAGCCGCCCCACCGACGCCGGTCAAACGGCCGCACATCATCCGTCGGATGTACGACTGGACATTGAGTTGGGCCGATCGGCCCGGTGGTTCATGGGCGTTGTTCTTCATCGCCGTGATTGAATCCTCCATCTTTCCCATTCCGCCGGACGTGCTGCTGCTGGCCCTGTGTGTGGGTGCGCCCCGGAAATCATTTCGCTTCGCCCTGATTTGCTCGGCGGGCTCCGTGCTCGGCGGCGTCATGGGCTATGGCATCGGCCTGTGGGGTTACACACTTATTGGCGAGCCGATTGTGCGGATGTATCACGGGGAAGTCGTAATGGACAAGATCAAGCTCTGGTACGACACGTATGGTTTCTGGGGCACGCTGGCGGCGGCCATCACGCCGATTCCATACAAAATCTTCACCATTGCCTCCGGCGTGTTTGGATTTCCTTTCGGCCAGTTCCTGCTCGCCTCGGTGATTGGCCGCACGTTCCGATTCGTGTGCGTCGCAGGTTTCATCTACCTGTTCGGCGCGCGGGTAAAAGCGCTGATCGAAAAATATTTCGACTGGGCGGCCCTGATTTTCCTGATTCTCCTGATCGGCGGGTTCATCGCGCTGAAGTATCTGAGATAAATTGCGCCGGGTCACGAACTGCACCTTGGTTGCGGTTCAGCTTCACCCATTCCATGAACCGCCGCATGGTGGTGCGGCGGCTATACCCGCGCGGCAACCCTTACTTCAGATCACTCCACTTCACATTGCGCATGTCGCCGGATTCGCCGTAGCTCAGGTGCATGCCGAAGGCCGCGCCAAGACTTTGGAGGGAATGGCCATTGCCGCCGCGCCCGATGTAATCCCGCAGAATCGGGCGATAATCCGGATGCGCGCAATTCTCGATGATTAGTCTGGCCCTGGCCGTGGGCGACTTACCGCGCAGATCGGCAACGCCATGTTCCGTGACGATCACGCACACCGAATGTTCGCTGCTGTCGAGATGACTGACCATCGGCACAATCGTGCTGATCTTGCCGCCTTTGGCCGTGGACGGGCAGATGAACATTGAGAGGAACGCCGCCCGCGCGAAATCCGCCGAGCCGCCGATGCCATTCATCATGTGTTTGCCAAGCACGTGCGTGCTGTTGACGTTGCCACTGAGGTCCACTTCGATGGCGGTGTTGACGGAAATAGTACCGAGGCGGCGGACGATTTCCGGGTTGTTGGTAATTTCCTGCGGCCGCAACAGCAGGCGCGGGCGGAAGAATTCCCAGTCGCCGTAGATGGCTTGCAGCGTGGCGGGCGGCACGGTCAGCGAACAGCCGCTGGCGAACGTGACCCTCTCTTTGCGCATCAACGCGATCACCGCGTCCTGGATGACTTCGGTGTACATCTGGAAGTTGGGAATCTCCGGATGCTCGGCCATGGCCATGAGCACGGCGTTCGCGGTATCGCCCACGCCGGATTGCACCGGTAGAAAAGTCTTCGGGATCAAGCCGCGCTTGATTTCCGCGGCGAGAAATTCCGCGACGTGATCACCGATTCTAGCTGTCACGGGGTTGACGTCCGCGAATGCTCCGGTTTCGTCCGGCAGATTCGTTTCCACCACGCCCAGGATCCTTGCCGGGTCAATCTGGATGGCCGGGTGCCCAATGCGGTCGGATGGCGTGAACACGGGCACGTCGCTTCGACGCGGCGGATCATCCGGTTCATAAATGTCGTGTGAACCGCGCAGAATCGGCGGGTGGTAACGGTTCAACTCGATGATGACCTTGTCCGCCAGGCGGGCAAACGTGGGCGACGCGCCCACCGAGGAAGTCAGCACAATCTCGCCATACTTCGTGACCTCGCTGGCTTCGATCAAAGCGGTGTGGAGATGTCCGAGAAAGCCATAACGCACGTCCTGCGGCAGCCGCGAAAGGTGCATGTCGAAAAACTCTGTCTCGCCCGCGTTGATGCTTTTGCGCAAATCGGGATCGGACTGATAGGGCGTGCGAAATCCGAGTGCCTTGGCCCGCGCGAGCGCCCCATCCAGCGATGGACCAGTGGAAGCGCCGGAGATGAGATTGATTTTGAAAGGGCGGCCGGCTTTGTGTTCCGCCTCGGCCCGCGCCGCAATCGCCCCTGGCACCGCCTTGGGCGCACCCGCAGCGGTGAAGCCGCTTACGGCCACGGTTTCGTTGTGGTTGATAAAGTGCGCCGCCTCTTCTTGCGTAAGTTTGGTCAATGCTTTCATGGAATTGATTGAGGAATGTCGCGCAGGAACTTCACGTCCTGCGGGTCAAAAAACTGAGTCACATCATTGGCAAAGCGCAGGCACAACCGACCGCCCACGTCCACGCCGGCGAAATCGCCTGGGACCAATGTGCCGTCGAGGTCCAGTTGCACGCGGCGCGGCAAATCCCAGAGCGCGTTGACACGGGGCAGAATTGATTCCGGCCCGGCATTTTGGACTTCCTGCCACACGGATTTGAGCGAAGCCAGCACGCGTACCGCCAGATCGCGCAGCGAAGGCGGAGCCGAAACAAGCTCCGCAAGTCGCACGACATGGCCGTTCAGGCTGCCGTCGCGGGCTTCCGGTTGATTATGCACATTGATGCCGATGCCCACAACGGCAAGGCCGGGTTGGAACTGGTCAATCAACAAACCAGCCAGTTTGCGATTGCCAACCAGCAAATCATTTGGCCAGCGCATGCGGAGTTCACCCACGCCGTTCGCGCGCAGCGCGTCGCACACCGCGACGCCCGTCGCCAAGGGCAACATCCGCCAAGCGGGTGAATTGGTTTCCACCGGCACCACTGCGGAGAGCCACAACCCACCCGCATCCGAAACCCATTGCCGTTGAAATCGTCCGCGACCCGCAGTCTGCGTGTCCGCGCGCACCGCGTGCCAGGCCGGGAGATTCGCCGCAATGAGATTGGTTGAATCCACTTCGGCAAATTCACGCAACCGCCAGGCTGGCACCAAACTACAGGAATCGGCGATTTCGCCAGCGTCTGCGTGTAATTCTCCCTCTCCCAGCGGGAGAGGGCCGGGGTGAGGGAGAGTCGTTGTTGCGACAGTGTTCACGCGAACTGCGATTTCCGTTTACTTGGTCAGGCAATCCGAACCAATGATTGTCCTTCTTCCACGGCCGAACCGACCGCGGTTTGGATTTCGGCAACCTTGCCGCTCTTGGGCGCGAAGACGAACGTGTTCATCTTCATCGCTTCCAGCGTGACGAGGTGATCGCCCTCTTTGACTTCCTGGCCGACCGTCACCACGACGGCAGTGACACGACCCGCAAGCGGGCTGGGCACATCGCCCGGACCGGCTGGGCCGGCAGGAGCTGTAGCAACTGGTGCCGGGCTGGGAGCGGTTGCAACCGGCGCAGTTGTCGGCGGAGCTGGTGGAGCAGCGACTGCGGGCGCAGTTGGCGCTGCCGCGGTTGCCGGCGAACTCGTTTCATCGGGCAACTCGACGGTGACGTCGTAGGAGTTGCCATCCACGGTGACGCGAAGTCTTTTGATCATGCGATTTGGTAAAGGGTTCAACGGACTTTATGGGACATGAAAATCTGCGTGCGGCCTTCCACCGCCCAGACATTGAGATGCGGCACGACCGGCACCGTCACCTGTTGCACGGACACCAGCCGATAGGGCCGGTCGAGCACTACGGACACCGCCGCGGCGATTACCGCCGCGATTTCCGGCGCGACCGCCGTGGCGACTTGTTGCGACCCGATGGGCGGCAGACTGGCTACGCCGCCGCTATGGGCAGTTCGCGCCGCTTCGAGCAGCGAGACTGCTTTGCTTAAAGCGGATTGCACCTCGGCCTTGCGTGCCGGGTCATCAAGCCGCGGCAACACGCGATGAATCAAGGCCAGCACCTTGCCGAGGTTCGATTCGGCGGGTGACAGGTCGTCGGGCGGATTGGGTTGACTCATAAACTCAAACGAATTGATTGTGAGTTGGAACGACCCTCACCCCTGACCCCTCTCCCGTCCGACGGGCGAGGGGAACAGGCATCGGACGCTCTCAGTTTTACATACGACGGTCCGGTAATCTCCGCTGCGCAGCATTTCAAACCAGCAGCGGATGATTCTCCCTCTCCCATCCGATGGGAGAGGGCCGGGGTGAGGGCTTCTTTCAAACTCATGTTTTGAAGCTGCAAAAAGGTCATAGCGGAATTGTTCCGTGCTTCTTCGGCGGACGCGTTTCACGTTTGCTCAACAGATTGCGCAACGCCAGCGAAACCACCGCGCGGGTTTCGGCCGGCGAGATGACGTCGTTGATCATTGCCTTCTTCGCCGCTTCGTAGGGCGAACAGAAATGCGCGCGATACTCTGCGACCAATTTCGCTTCTTCCTTTTTCGGATCAGCGGCGGCGGCGATCTCGCGTTTGTAAAGAATCTTCACCGCGCCGTCCGCACCCATCACGGCGATCTCCGCCGTGGGCCAGGCATAGACTGCATCCGCGCCCATGTCGGAACTGCACATCGCCAGATATGCGCCGCCATAGGCTTTGCGCAAAATCACCGTGATCTTCGGCACGGTGGCCGAGGCGTAGGCGAACAACATCTTCGCGCCGTGACGAATGATGCCGCCGCGTTCCTGTGCAACGCCTGGCAAAAATCCCGGCACGTCCACGAGGTTCACGATGGGAATGTTGAACACGTTGCAGAACCGGATGAACCGGGCTGATTTGTCCGATGCGTCAATGTCCAGCGTGCCCGCCTTCACCGCTGATTGATTCGCGATGATGCCGACCACGACGCCCTGAATCCGCGCAAAGCAGATCACGATGTTTTTCGCAAACTCCTTCATCACTTCCAGGTAATCGCCCTTGTCCACCAGCCGCGCAATGACCTTCGTAACGTCGAGCGGGTTCTTTGCGTCATCCGGCACGAGTTTGTTGAATTCAGGATCGGCGCTTAAATCCACCTGCGTCGTCGGATGATGTGGCGGGTCCATCACGTTGTTCGACGGCAGATAAGAAAGCAGCTTCTTCACGATACGCACCGCGTCGGCGTCGTTCTCGGCCACGAAATGAATATTGCCGCTGACGCTGGCGTTGGCCGTCGCGCTGCCAATTTCTTCCATCGTGCATTTTTGTCCGGTGACCGCTTGAATGACTTCCGGCCCGCAAATGAACATGTTCGACGTGCCCTTGACCATGATGATGAAATCCATCAATGCCGGGGAGTACGCCGCGCCGCCCGCGCACGGCCCGGCCACCACCGCAATCTGCGGCACGACACCCGAGACGAGCACGTTGCGGAAAAACACCTGGCCATAGCCGGAGAGCGAATCGTCGCCTTCCTGGATGCGCGCTCCGCCGGAATCGTTGAAGCCGACAATCGGGCAGCCGGACTTCAACGCGAAATCCATCACGTCACAGATCTTCTTGGCATGAATGCGACCGAGCGCGCCGCCGCCAACGGTAAAATCCTGGCTGAACGCCGCCACCGCGCGACCGTCCACCAGGCCCGTGCCCGTCACCACGCCGTCGCCGGGGAATGATTTCTTCTCCAGCCCGAAGTTGTGGCAGTCGTGGTCCGCATGCATGCCGGATTCCTGAAACGTTCCCGCTTGGAACAATTCATTCAACCGGTCGCGCGCGGTCATAACGCCTTTCTTGCGGCGCGCTTCGAGTTTGTCCGCCCCGCCGCCCACCCGGGCTTCGGCACGTTTCTTCTCCAGTTCTTCCAACATTGCTTTCGATATGGCCATAAATGTTTCCTCAATTTGTTGTAATCAGTGCGAGCAACTGCACGAGCCGTTGCCCGGTTTCGGCATGCAGAACTCCGTCAGCACACCATAGGTAGATTTGGGATGCAGGAACGCGACGAGCTTGCCGCCCGCGCCATCAAACGGTTTGTCGTGAATCAACTTCACACCCGCGTCCGCTGCTTGTTGCAACTGCCCCTGCACGTCATCCGTACCAAATGCGATGTGATGAATGCCGCCGGACGGATTCTTTTCGAGAAACTTCGCAATCGGACTCTCCGGATCGGTCGGTTCGAGTAATTCAATGTGAACTTCACCACAGTTGAAAAATGCCGTGCGCACCTTCTGGGAGACGACTTCCTCCCGATGCTCACATTTCAGCCCAAGTGCCTTCTCGTAATAGGGCACAGCTTCATCCAGCGATTTCACCGCGATTCCCAAGTGGTCAATTTTCTTGATCATAAAGTTTCGAGCGTTGAGATTTCGAACAAAGCAACCGGCCCCAATGGCAGCAAAGCAAGCCTCTCATTAACACCCCGCTTCAGCGGGGTGATTCGCGGCGTCGGAGCCAAGGCAACCGTTTCAACGGTTTCCCGCGCACGCGACACACCGCTAAAGCGGGTCAACCTTTCACACGTTGCTCGGCCACCCCGCTGAAGCAGGGTGTTAATGAGAGGAGACGGGTTCTGCCTCATTTCGGCTCCTCCATTTTTGCGTTTCCATGCGCTTCCAACAAAATATTCGCCGCGCGCACCACGGTCATTTCGCCGCGCAGCAAGGCGGCGCGCAGCTCCGGGAATTTCGTCGTCACCCGCGGATCGTGATCAAACCGCCGCCGCAATTCGTCATGAATCAAATCATCGAGCCATTCGAGGCTTTGTTGTTGCCGCCGTTTCGTGATGATGCCTTTTGGTGCCAAGGCGGCGTAAAACTTCCCGATGCGCTCCCAGACTTCCGGCACACCTTCGCCGGTGAGGCCAGAAACCAGCGCCACTTCGGTTTTCCAGCCGGCCGTGGCCGGTTGCAAATAGTGCAGCGCCGCGTCCTGTTCCGCGCGGGCGTGCTCGGCGCGCATCCGATTGTCGCCATCGGCCTTGTTGATCAAAACCAAGTCCGCCATTTCGACGATGCCTTTCTTGATACCCTGCAATTCGTCGCCCGCCCCGGGCAACAGCAGCAAAACAAAAATATCCACCATTGAGTGCAACGTGATTTCGCTCTGCCCGACTCCGACGCTCTCGACGAGAATCGTGTCAAAACCCGCAGCTTCGCAAAGCAACATCGTTTCCCTCGTCCGTCGCGCCACGCCACCAAGATTGGCCCCAGACGGCGAAGGTCGGATGAAAGCGTTCGGGGCGACGCAAAGTTTTTCCATTCGGGTCTTGTCGCCCAGAATACTGCCACCGGAACGCGCACTGCTCGGATCAATCGTCAGCACCGCGAGCTTGTGGCCCTGATCAACCAGGTAACAACCGAACGTTTCGATGAACGTGCTTTTGCCCACGCCCGGCGAACCAGTGATGCCAATCCGCTTCGCTTTGCCGGTGTGTGACAACAGCCGATTGAGAACTTCTTGCGCCTGCGCTTCGTGTAGGCGCGAATTGCTTTCCACCAACGTAATCGCCCGCGCCAGCACTGCGCGATCACCTGCCAGCACGCCGGCAACATAATCATCCACGGTCAACCGACGCGAATGCCGCGGCACATCAGAGGAGTTGGTGATGGCGTCGCTCATGTGCGGGGTGTTCGTTGAAGGCGGGAGTTCCCCCTCACCCTGACCCTCTCCCCCTCCGAGGGGGAGAGGGAACAGCAAGCGGGCGGTGTGAGACGCGCGGCGGCTCGCGGTGCTTTCTCCGCCATAACCAGCGCGGCAAGTGAACGAGTAACCTGAGCGTTTCGAAACTCCAACAACCTGCAAACGATTCCCCCTCTCCCCTTCGGAAGGGGAGAGGGCCGGGGTGAGGGGAAAACGCCCAACATTCCTCGTGAGTCGCTCGCATAACAACGCCACCGCCGCCGGGCTGGAAGCCACGGCTCTACGGCAGGCAGGATGCCTGCCGCTACCACGCTGATCATTCGCTTTGCCATGCCGTTTCATCAATCAATCCAACGTTTGATTCAACTGCGTCAAAATTTCCTTCGCCGCGTCTGGGATGAATGTGCCCGGACCAAACACCGCCGCCGCCCCGTTCGTTTTCAGAAAGTCATAATCTGCCGGCGGAATCACGCCGCCGACCACAATCATGATGTCGTCGCGGCCAATCTTCTTGAGTTCATCGCGCAACTGCACGAGCAACGTCTTGTGTCCGCCCGCGAGCGAACTGATGCCCACCACATGCACATCGTTCTCCGCCGCCATGCGCGCCGCTTCGTCCGGTTGCTGGAACAACGGGCCGATATCCACGTCAAAGCCGAGATCGGCGTAGGCGGTCGCCACCACTTTCGCACCGCGATCGTGACCGTCCTGCCCCATTTTAGCGATGAGGATGCGGGGGCGCCGGCCCTGCTTCTCGGCAAACGCGTCGGTCAGTTTGCGGATCTGCTCAATTTGCGGGTCCGCGCCGAATTCAGATTGATACACACCACTCACGGTTCGGATGACAGCTTTGTGCCGGTTGAAATGTTTTTCGAGCGCAAAAGAAATCTCGCCCAAAGTGGCCCGCGCCCTGGCGGCGTCAACGGCGAGCGCCAGTAGGTTCTCTTGCCCCGTCTCAGCCGATTTGGAAAGCGCTTCGAGACACGCTTGGACCTTCACGTTGTCGCGCTCGGCCTTGAGCTTTTGCAGCCGCGTGATCTGCGAATCGCGCACGGTGGTGTTGTCCACTTCACGCAGTTCGAGCTTGTCGCTTTGTTCGAGGCGCAACGTGTTCACGCCGATGATCGCTTCCTTGCCGGAATCAATGTGCGCCTGCCGCCGCGCCGCCGCTTCTTCGATGCGCAACTTCGGCAACCCCGTTTCAATCGCCTTCGCCATGCCGCCGAGTTTTTCCACTTCCTGAATGTGGCCCCATGCGCGCTGCATGATTTCGTTGGTCAACGCCTCAACAAAGAACGAGCCCGCCCACGGATCAATCACTTTGCAGATGCCGGTTTCTTCCTGGAGAAAAAGCTGCGTGTTGCGGGCGATGCGCGCCGAGAAATCCGTCGGCAACGCGATGGCTTCGTCAAGCGCATTCGTGTGCAACGACTGCGTGTGACCGAGCGTCGCCGCCATCGCTTCGATACAGGTGCGCGCGACATTGTTGAACGGATCCTGTTCCGTCAGCGACCAACCTGACGTCTGCGAATGTGTGCGCAGGGCCATGGATTTCGGATTCTTGGGATTGAATTGTTTGATGAGCTTCGCCCACAACGCTCGAGCGGCGCGCATCTTGGCGATCTCCATGAAAAAGTTTTTACCCTGCGCCCAGAAGAACGACAACCGCGGCGCGAACGCATCAATATCAATCCCTGCTGCCAAACCGGTGCGCACATACTCCAAACCGTCGGCAAGCGTGTAGGCCATTTCGAGATCAGCGGTCGCGCCCGCTTCCTGCATGTGATAACCGGAGATAGAAATCGAATTGAACTTCGGCATCTTCTGCGACGTGAACGAAAAGATGTCCGCAATGATGCGCATCGAAGGCAGGGGCGGATAAATGTAGGTGTTCCGCACCATGTATTCCTTGAGAATGTCGTTCTGAATCGTGCCGGAGAGTTTGTCGAGCGGCACGCCCTGTTCCTCGGCGGCGACGATGTAGAAGGCCAAGATCGGCAGCACCGCGCCATTCATCGTCATGGAAACCGAGATGCGATCCAGCGGGATGCTGTCGAACAGCACCTTCATATCGAGAATCGAATCCACCGCCACGCCAGCCTTGCCGACGTCCGCAAACGCGCGCGGATGATCCGAGTCGTAACCGCGATGCGTGGGCAAATCGAATGCCACGGACAAACCTTGCTGTCCGGCAGCAATATTCTTGCGATAAAACGCATTGGACTCTTCCGCCGTGGAGAACCCCGCGTATTGCCGCACCGTCCACGGCTTGGTCACATACATCGAACCGTACGGTCCGCGCACGAACGGCGCGAGGCCTGGCATCGAATCGAGATGTTCGCAGTTCGCGAGATCGGCGGCGGTGTAGAGCGGTTGCAGTTCGATCTGTTCGAGCGTTTTGTGAACCCAATCGGACAGGGGTTTGCCGGTCTCGGCTTCAAACCGCGCCTGCCATGGCGCGAACGTCACCGGCGCGGGCGTCGTGTTGAGTTCGATCCTCGTGAAGTCAGGAAAAGTATTCATAGATTTAGCAATCCCAACGGGATTGTGCCCTCCAGCCGGTGCTTTGCTATTTCCGGTGGATTTGGATTTACGCTCGCCCTCACCCCGGCCCTCTCCCCCGGGGAGAGGGAGAGCAAATCCCGGTTGTGGGACGACTGGACGAACTCGTTCCAGTCGCCGCCTTCTGAGCTTTCGTTTAAGGGCATTCGACAACCCGGCGCGATCGGCTCTGCAAAGAGACGGAAAACGATTCCCCCTCTCCCCGGGGGAGAGGGCCGGGGTGAGGGCGAGCGTTTCGCTAACTTTTCTTCCGACACGCCACGTTCCGTGATTGATCGTCTTAACTTCATTTGATTCCCAACCTCCCATGAATTTTCGCCAACACCTCCAACGCGTCTGTACGAAAGTGAATGAACTCATCCACGCCCGCTTTCTTATGCGCTTCAATCTGATCGGGCGGATAACCCGCCAGCACGATGACCGCGTCCGGTTTCTGCGCGCGAATGCCAGCCGTCAACGCGGGCACGAGCGCGGGATAATTTTCATCCGTCGAACAAATCACCGCAATGTTCGCCCCGGATTTCGCAAAGGCCGCCACCGCATCTTCGGGCGTCTTGAATCCGGCGGGTGAAGTCACGTCGTAGCCACCGACGCTGAAGAATCCGCTGGAAAAATCCGCCCGCGCCTTGTGTTCCTTCAGCGAACCCAGGTTGCAGAGGAACACTTTGGCCGGGCCACCAACCCGACGATTCATCGCGGCGCGCAAGCCTTCAATCGGCGCTGCGGCCCGCGTGAGACAAACCGGCGTGATCGGGGCGCACGGGGAATCATTGATGCGCAACGCGCGGGTAATTTCTCCCAACGTCGCTCCTGCGCTCGCGGCTTCCACGCAAACTTCAAACAAGTCATGTCCCTTCAGTCCGATGATTTTGGCCAGCCAGAGCAGCACGGTCTGACTGTATTCGTCGTCGAGCGAGGTGCGATGGGAAGCGACTTGTTGCGTGCGGCGTTTGTGAAATGCTTTCGCATCCGGCGCGGGAATTTCGAGCGGCTTTTCCTTGGGATTGGCGTATTGATTCACGCCCACGATGGAATCGCGCCGACTGGCAACCGCTTTGATTCTCTTTGCAGCCGTTTCGCCGACAGACTTTTGCGGAACGCCGGCGCGCAGAGCTGCTTCCATCCCGCCGAGTTGCTCGACTTCCTGGAACAATACCCAAGCGCGCGTCGCAATTTCCGCCGTCGCGTTTTCGATGAACCACGAACCACCCGCGGGATCAATCACATGGTTGAGCCCACATTCTTTTTGTAACACCAGTTGGGTGTTGCGGGCGATGCGCCGACTGAAATCGTCCGGCTGCCGCACCACTTCGTCAAACGCGCCAACCTGCATGCTGTCGCAGCCACCCAGCACCCCGGCGAACGCCTCCACCGTGGCGCGGAGCAAATTATTGTAGGGATCAACGACTGTCTTGTTCCACTGCGACGTGCGGACGTGCAGGGAAATCTTTTGCGCTGCCTCGTCACCACCCGCCGCCGCAACCGCGCGCGACCAAAGCATCCGCAACGCCCGCAGCTTGGCGATTTCCAGAAAGAAATTTGTTCCCACCGTGACTGCGAAGCGAATGCGTGGCGCGGCGACATTCACGTTCACGCCCAGTTTGTCGAGTTGCCGCAAATACTCCATGCCGGTAGCCAGCGTGTAAGCCAGCTCCTGCACCGCGCTGCCACCCGATTCATGCCACGCGCGACTATGCACGCAGATGGTTTGCAATTGGGGTGAGTGCTTCGCGGCCCAACTCGTCAACGCGGCCATCTCGCCGTAGGCGCTGTCCAGCGACTGCGGTAGTTTCCCTTCATGCGCGAGCACGCCCAGCGGGTCCATCTCGATACAACCACGCAAAGCTGTCAGCGGCGTCTTCCGCTTTTTCGCCAAACCCAACAGCAGGGCCGCGAAAGGCAGGGCCGATGCGCCAGAACGCACAAACAGCGACGTCTGATCCAACGCCACGCCTTCCAGCGCACGACCCAAATCCCCGATTGTCGCCACGGACAATCCCCCGAAACCGACGTCCTCTGGCATGGCCCAATCGGGATCGAGCCCATTTCGCGTGGCGCGATCCAGCACCATGTTCAGCGCATTCAAACCGCGACTGATGGAGTTGCGCGCGGCGTGATTGAACTCGGACGGGCTGGCGACCGCAATTTCCTGCGAGACATCCCACGATTCCTTCACGTAGCCGCTCGCGCTTGCGCCGCGCACAAATGGGGCGAAACCGGGGAGCGAATTCACGTGCGGCAGATTCGCCACGTCTTCGCGCCGATAAATCGGCTTGAGCGTGAGGCCCTCGTAGGTGGCCGTGAACATCTTCTTGTCGAACGGCGCGCCCTTCAATTCAGCTTCGACCAGCTTGCGCCAGTCGTCGTAGCTCACGGGCGGAAATTCGGCGAGCAGGTTGGTTTGGACTTTCTCGCTCATAGTCAGCCTTCGAGCGTTTCAACGGTGACGTCATGCCGCTTGCCGTTAACGGTGACAAATATATGTTTACCCGGACCGTTCGCCCGAGCCGTCGCGGTGGTTGCTGCTGGTGCAGCCGTGGAGCCGGAGGCCGGCGCTGACGGTGTTGCGGCAGCTTTGGGTTTGAGCAGGTCTTCCACTTGCTGGGGAAACATGGCGAACAGCACCACAATTTCGTCACTCGTGGGCAGGCCCTTATCGGCACACTGCTTGCGATATTTCTCCAAGCCCGGTTCGAGCAAGTCCGCCGGACGATCCGTGACACGCTTCTTGCCGGTTTGCTTCTCCACTTGGGCCAGCACGTTGGGATCAATCGGGCCAGGCGTCAGACCATACTTGCCCAGCGCGATGTCCTGCGCGGGCTGGCAAACCATTTTCCAGCGCCCGAACTTCACATTCATCATCGCCTGTGTGCCAACGATCTGCGACGTGGGCGTGACGAGCGGAATCCAGCCGAGCGCCTCGCGGACAATCGGAATTTCCTTCAGCACGGCGTCGAACTTGTCGCTCATGCCCTGTTCCTTGAGTTGCGTGCGGAAGTTCGAGAGCATACCGCCGGGCACTTGATAGATCAGGATATCGCTGTCCACGCGCTCGTTGGCGGGACTGGTGAACTTGGAAAGCTCCTTGTAAACGCCCTCAAAGTAATCGCGCAGCTTCGCGAGTTTCTCGGCGTCGAATTTCGGACAACGCGGATGGCCTTCGAGCAGGGCCAGCATGCGTTGCGTGTCGGGCTGCGATGTGCCGTTGGCGAACGGCACGATGGATACTTCGACACAATCCACGCCCGCATCAATTGCTGCGAGATAACTGGCCGCGCCCAAACCCGCAGTGTCGTGCGTGTGGAGCGTGATGGGAATGCCAATCTTGCTCTTCAACTCCTTCACCATCCGATACGCGATCTGCGGCTGGATGATGCCGGACATGTCTTTGATGCCGATGGAATCGCAGCCCATTTTTTCCAGCTCGACGCCCATCTTCACGAAGTTCTCGACCGTGTGAACCGGGCTGATCGTATAGCAAAGCTCGCCGCGCGCATGTTTGCCGTGGTTCTTAGTGGCCTTGATCGCAGTCTGAAGATTCCGCACGTCGTTCAAAGCGTCGAAGATGCGGAGGATGTCCTGTCCGTTCTCGCAGGTCAGCCGCACGAACGTTTCCACCACATCATCGGGGAAACTGGCGTATTGCACAATGTTCTGCCCGCGCAGCAGCATGAGTTGCGGCGTCTTGGGCGCGATCTTCTTCAACGTGCGCAGGCGGTCGAACGGATTTTCGTTCAGATAGCGCAGGCAGGAATCAATCGTGGCGCCGCCCCAGGTCTCGAGTCCGGCAAATCCCATTTCATCGAGGATGGGCGCAGGCTCGAGCATTGAGGAGGTTGCCATGCGGGTGGCGGCCATGGATTGGTGGCCATCGCGCAGGACGGTGTTGTTGAAGAGAACCGGTTTCGTGCTCATAAATTACAGGCGATCAATGATTGTTTCATCGTATCAATGAATCCGCGGGCAAGATCGCGGATTTGGGATTCAGGCTGCCCAGCGGGGCATCCCGGCCAATCCGAGATGCGTGGCACCCGGCTTTCAGTTGCACAGTAATAGGTAGCAGTATTTGGCTAACGCGCTAGGCAGTTTTTGTAAAAGAATCAGCGGATTTTGCACTTTCATACCAGGGTTTCAAGCGTCGAAAGTTGGCGAACCCGAATGACTGGCTGTTTGAAAGTAGTGGTCGCTTTATTGGGCTGTCGCGTCGCTCAACTCAGGCAGAATGTTCCACGCGCCCCTCACAGATTACTTTTTCCTCGTCAAACACGGCGTTCACGGGCAAACAGTGCGCTCTGGGGTTTCCATGACTGAACAAATCGTCATTTTGGATTTTGGCTCGCAATACACGCAGGTAATTGCCCGGCGTGTGCGCGAGTGCAACGTGTATTCCACAATTCTGCGTTACGACACGCCGGCCCGCGAGATTGCGGCCCTCCAGCCCAAAGGGTTGATACTCTCCGGCGGACCGTCCTCCGTGTACGCTGAAGATGCCCCGTTGCCGGACCCGGCCATCTTCAAACTCGGCGTGCCGACGCTGGGCATCTGCTATGGCGTGCAGTTGTTTGCGCACTTTCTGGGTGGCCGGGTGGAACAAGGCCAGAAGCGCGAATACGGCAAAGGCATGCTCACGGTGAAGAACTCCGCGTGTGCTTTGTTCGCCCGACTGCCGAAGCGGCTTCAGGTCTGGAACTCGCACGGGGACAAACTCACGAAGCTGCCGCGGGATTTCAAGCCGGTCGCAGTGACGGACAACTCTGAATACGCCGCCATCGAAAACCGGGCCAGACGGTTCTTCGGCCTGCAATTCCATCCCGAAGTAGTCCACACGCCGCGCGGCAAGGAAATCATCAGCAACTTCGTCCACGGCGTTTGCGGCTGCGGGAAGGATTGGACGATGCGCAATTACATCGAGCAGGCCATCGAGGAAATTCGCGCGCAGGTGGGACGCGAGCGCGTCATTCTGGGTTTGAGCGGCGGGGTGGATTCGAGCGTAGCAGCGGCACTTTTACACAAAGCCATCGGAGATCAACTCACCTGCATTTTTGTCAACAACGGCGTGCTGCGTGCCCGCGAGGCGGAAGTGGTGCGGGAGGTGTTCGGGCGCCATTTCAAGGTGAAGCTGCAATACGAGAACGCCGCGAAGCTGTTTCTGACCCGGCTCAAGGGCGTCACCGAACCCGAGCGCAAACGCAAGATCATTGGCCGGACGTTCATCAAGGTGTTCCAGGCCGCGACCAAACGCGCCGGCAAAGCCAAGTTTCTCGCGCAGGGCACGCTGTATCCGGACGTGATTGAATCCGTGCCCATCGCGGGCAATCCCGCCGCGCTGATCAAGAGTCATCACAACGTGGGCGGGCTGCCCAAGAAGATGAAGTTCGCGCTCGTTGAACCGTTGAAGTGTTTGTTCAAGGACGAAGTGCGGCTGCTCGGTGAGGAACTGGGTTTGCCCAAGGAAATCGTCTGGCGGCAGCCTTTCCCCGGTCCGGGGCTGGCGGTGCGGATTCTGGGCGAAGTTACGCCCAGGCGTTGTGAGATTCTACGCAACGCGGACCGCATTGTGGTCGAGGAGATGAAAGCCAGCGGCCTTTACTACAAAATCTGGCAGAGCTTCGCCGTGTTGCTACCCGTGCGCAGCGTGGGCGTGATGGGTGACGAACGCACCTATGATTACACCATCGCCGTGCGCGCGGTGGAATCGCAAGACGGCATGACTGCCGACTGGGTGAAACTGCCTTACGATCTCCTGGAGAAACTGGCCAGCCGCATCATCAACGAGGTGAAGGGCGTGAACCGCTGCGTGCTCGATATCACGAGCAAGCCGCCCGGGACGATTGAGTGGGAGTAGTAGGGTTGCGAGAAGACACGGCATGGGATAGCGTCCGTTCGTGAATTGCGGGCAACAGAAGGTGATCCTCGCTGGGGCCATCGGCATTCTCTGCGCATTGTCGTCCACGGCAGAGCCGGTCGCCGGGAACCGAACTTTGGGCGATTCAGCCTTGGACCGCGCGCCCAAGGCGCTGCAACTGGTCGGGCATGACCTCTTCGTAGCCGCGTGGGGATACGGCATCCAGATGCTCGATGTTTCCGACCCAGCCTCCCCGAAATGGAAGGGTGGCTGGAATCCCCGCCGTGCTCTCGTGGGAATCCAGGTCGTAGGTGATCACGCGTTCGTGGCCGACCGAATCGCGGGATTGACTGTTTTGGATGTCGCGAACCCGGCGAATCCAGTCTGGCTCACAACCTTCGACACACCGGGTGACGCCATGAGTGTGCATGTGGCTGGCAACCACGCCTACGTGACGGATGGGCCGGGTTCCGGCTTGTTGATCTTCGACGTTTCCAATCCGCGCAAACCCACTCTGGTCGGAAAGTATGAGCCTCCGCATCATCATCCTTCGAGTGTTCAGGTGGTGGATCACGTTGCCTATTTGTCCTGTTATAGCTGGTTTGAGCGGGTGGACGTGTCGAATCCGTCGAATCCACAGTCCCTGGGCCGCTGCCGGGTCGCCATGGCATTCCACTCCCACGTTGTGGAGAAACTGGCATATACCGGAGCACAGATTCTCGATGCCCGGGATCCGATGTTTGTGGCCAACTGGCCTGGTGGCGGAATCAGCGTCCATGTCGTGAACGGTTTTGCGTATGCCGCGTCGTACGGCGGCGGCTTGCGGGTGGCGGACGTCCGCGAACCGCTCGACGCCAAATTGGTGGCGGTGTTTCAGCCAGACGCCCCGCAGTACGATGTCATCGTGGTGGGAAGCCGGGCGTATCTCATGGACACCGGCGCCTCGATCCGGATTCTCGACGTGAGTGATCCGCGGAATCCAACCCAAATCGGCAGCTTCCCATCCAGTCAATACGCCAGCAGCGTGCTGACTTTCAAGAGGCCTGAGCCTTCAACCGGCGTAAAGCCGCCAACCACTGAGGCCACGCATGTCCCAATCGTGGATACCACAGCAGCCATTACGAATGCGCCTCCTGAATTGAGCCACCCGCACACGCCGGCTCAGGGCGAGTTTTCCTTTGTACTGGCCGGGGTGCCACAGGCGATCTACGTGATTCAAGCTTCAACGGATTTGACCTCATGGACGGCCATTACCACGAATGTATTGCCGGCCACCGGCGCGCTGCGAATCACCGACCCACAAGCCGCCGAATTCTCGCAACGCTATTACCGTGCGGTCAAGCAGCACTGAGGTCGGCCATCTGCGCGTAGCAGATTACTCGTGTCGGAGTGCATTGATGGGGGCGAGTTGCGTACCCATGTCCGCCAGGAACTCGAGACAAGTTGAGCTTGAACTCCAACTACAGAACCGCTTCACAGAAGGGCGCTCACCCTGCTCTCCGCATCTCGAATTATCCCCATATCCGTATGTATTACGGACTTTTGATCAACTGGTAGAACTTTTGCGGATCAAGTGATACATCCCAGTGACGGTTCGTAGCGTTTGGAATCAGGGTCCAGCTACCCGTGTTTAGGTTGGTGCTGAAATAGAGGCCGTAACCTTCAATCTCCGGGGGCCAGCAAATGAGAGCTTGGCCTTCCGTGGCAATGCTCAGGAATGGCACCGTCGGATCCGGTGCGGCAACGGTTGTCAGGACCAGGTTCATGGACGTGCGGGATACCTCCAGACGTTTGTCCTCACGCAGAAGCAACAAACCGTCGAAGCATGTGCAGTCGCCCGTGAGCGACGCGGCCTGTAAAACCGTGTGGCTCGTGCCCACGCCGGGTGAATGACCGTCGCTCCAACGCACGCCCAGCGTGCCGTTCAAATGGGCGGTCCCTGTGACGATGACCTGCGATTGGGTTACGCCGGGTTCGTTGCCGCCAATATCAAACTCGAGGACGCCGCCGAGCAGTTGCGTGTAGTTGCCGGACAGGACCAGCACGGCGTCAGTCGAACCGGGGCTGAGCACCGCCGCGCTGGTGATGGCGGGTGCTTCGATAATCCCTGATCCGGTGATTCTCCCGCCGGGCAACATCAGCGAAGTTTCCGAGAGAATTCGGCCGCCGGCCACCGCCAGCGTGCCGCCGGGATTGGTCAGACCGTCCGCAAAGGACACAGTGCCGGTTTCCGCGAGCACAGTGCCGCGATTGATAAAGGTCAGGCCGGTACGAATGGCGTTGGTCCCCGTGCCTCCGGACTTGCGGAAAAGGCCGTCGTTGATGAACTGTGGGCTGCCCGACGCGGTGAATGAGCCGTCTCCGACACAATCCACGAAGCCACCCTCCAGGTTGTGGAGCGTGCCGCTGAAGATTCCAAACCGGTTAATGAGAGTTCCCGCGTTGGTCAAACTGCCTGTCAAGGCAAGCGTCGAATGGCAGGTCAGCGTCGCGTTGGAGGCAACGGTGAGAGCGGCGCCCGCGGTGATGATTAAGTTCACGGCGAATTGCGCCGAGCCGTGCAGAGTACCGTCGCCTTGAATCCAGACCGCGCTGCCTCCGCCGCGAAGATTCTCTGAAGTGAACGCTCCCGCCACTGTTACCGTGTCAACCAGCGTGTTGGTGCCGGCGCCCAAGTAGCTGCTGCCATCCCCGAGCGTAATGCCGTTCAGCGAGATTGTCCCTGTCTGCGCGTCCACGACTCCATTGTTGATGAAGGTCGTCCCGCCGAACGAGGATGTTCCCGAACCCGCCAACTTGCGAATGACCCCGTCATTGATCAGGACTCCCGCCGTGAGGCTCAGATTCGCCGGATGTGGCGGATGGTAAATCTCCAGCAGTGCTCCGGGCAGGATGTGCAAGACGCCCGGAGACGGCAGCGCCATTCCTCCGCCTGTCCACTGGATCGTTCCGGCGTTGGTGATGGCACCGCTCAACGTTCGGGAATTGCCGGCAAGCAACACGAGCGTTGCCTCGGGAGCTATGGTCAACACGGCGTTGCTGGAGATCAAGCCACTTGACCACCCCATGACGCCATGCAGCGTGCCGGTGCCGCGCAGTCCGGCTCCCAACACGTTCAGCAGCAGGTTCTCAGATGTAAAAGCACCGTTCATCGTGCCGGATGATTGAATGTGGTTCGTGCCCGCGCCCACGAAACGGCTGCCTTCGTTCCAAGTGAGGGTGGGGAGAGTGATGGTCCCGGTTTGGGCGTCAATCGTCCCGTTGTTGGTGAATTCCATGGCCGTGAAGGTTACCGTTGGCAGGCCACCGGATTTGCGCAGCGTGCCATCGTTGACCAACCGCGAACCCGTGGTGCCGCTGAAGCCGGGGCCGGTAGCCGCGTCAAACAGGCCGGTGGGTAAATTGTACAACTTGCCACCACCTGAAAGTCCGCCGGCCCCGGACGAAAGGATGGTGCCGGCGTTCGAGATCGTGCCGAAAAGCGACTTGCCGCTGCCACCCGTCAAAGTGAGCACTCCATTCGACGGAATGGTGATCGTCGTTGCGGCTGAAATGCTCCCTCCTGACCACGTCAACATCCCTTCAAGGTTCAGGCCATTATTCGCGGTCAAGCCGCCGGACAGGTTGAGATGGCCTTGCGGGCGAACGGTGGCCGCTCCATTTACATTCAGAGCGCCCATGCCGGACGTGAGCGTTTGCACTCCACTGCTGCCGCCGAGCACCAACCCGGATAGCGTCGCAGGGCTGACGTTCACCATGACGGAGTAGGTTCCATCATTGGTGATGATTACGGTATCCGCCGCGCCGGGGACTGCATTCGGACTCCAGTTGGTCGCCGCACTCCAGAAACCGCCCGTGGTGTTGGTCCATTGAATCGTGGCGGCCGGTGCAATCAGGACGCTCATGATCAACCACAAACTGGCGATGCTCGCCCACGATGAAGGCGCAGCCGGTTTGAGAACAGCATGGTGCATCTCCCTTTATACGCAACGTCAACGTACGGCGCAAACCCCTTCTCGGAAGCGTTAAATGCTACCAGCCCGCCATGGTGTACCGACTTGCTGAAGCTGCCCGGCTCCGCAGTCCGGGAAATCTCAAATGGATCGCGGCCTTCAACTCAAGCTTGGCCGGCAACACCTGCTTTGGGAGCGCTGCTCACCGCAAGCTCCAATGACGAAGCGTTACTCATGCCGCAACGCCTCGATGGGATCGAGTTGCGCGGCGGCTTTCGCGGGGTAAAGACCGAAGACGATTCCCACCGCGCCGGAGATGCCGAACGCCAACAGCACGGACCAGAGGGTGACGATGGTCTTCATGTCCGTCAGTTGGGAAACGACAATGGGCGTGATGACGCCAAGGGCGACGCCAATCAATCCGCCCCCAACGGAGAGCACCACGGTTTCCACGAGGAATTGCAGGGTAATGTCGCGGCGCTTGGCACCGAGCGCGCGGCGCACCCCGATCTCGCGCGTGCGCTCGGTCACGGTGGCGAGCATGATGTTCATAATGCCGATGCCGCCCACCAGCAAGGAAATGGCGGCGATGGACCCGAGCACGACGTTGAAGATGGCCTTGGTCCGCTCGGCCTGGCGGAGCAGTTGCAGCGGCACGACGATTTCGTAGTCGTTGCGGGCGTGAAAGCGGCCGAGCAGGGTCTTGATCTGCGGATCCGCCGATTCCACGGCGGCGGTGTCGTTCATCTGCACCGTAAGTTGGTGCAACTCGACCTTTTCCGCCTCGAAACCACCGGCGGAACGCCGGATGAGGACCTCGCCGAAGCGCGTCCGGGAAACGCTCAACGGCACGTACACGTTGTTGTCGAGTGGTTCGCCCTCCATCGTGCCCTGTTGGGTGCGATGTTCGGGTAGGTTCTGTTCGCGCACGAGGCCGACCACGCGGTAGTAGAAGGAGTCCACCTTCACGGAGTGGTCCAGCGGGTCCTGGTACGGAAAGAGCCGTTGCGCCAGACCCACGGTCAGCACACAGACGTTGTCCATGTTGCGCTCGTCCGTCTCCGTGAGAAAACGTCCGCGCACCACTTCCAAACCCACAATCTCCGGATAAAACGGCAACGTGCCCAGCACCTGGCAGGCGACGCTGTTAGGGCCGAACAGAACGCTCTCGCGAATGATGCGCACTGGCAACACCCGCCGCACGCCGGGAATGGTGGATTGGATGCGCGCCCCGTCCTGGTAAGTCAGCCCATAATCAATCGTCCCCCCGCGACCCAGCCCCGCCAGCTTCTCGTCCTCCGCCGGTTTGAGACTGCGGAGAATGATGTTCTCGCTGCCCAGCTTCTTGATTTCCTCCTGGGCCGCGTAAGAAGCACCTTCGCCGATGGCAAGCATGGCAATGACGGAACAAACGCCAAAGATGATGCCGAGCATGGTGAGAATGGAGCGCAGCTTGTGCAGCATCAGGCTCTTTATGCCCAACCGGACGGTGATAAGGAACTGGAAGCTCAATGGATTCATGCGTGGGTCGCCGGCTGGCCGTTGGTGCGCGCGACCGGGCGGTTGAGGACTTCGCGCTCAATCAAGCCATCCATCATGTGCAGCACCCGATGGGCGCGCTCGGCCACTTTGTTGTCATGCGTGACGAGCACGATGGTTTTGCCGGCGGCGTTCAAGCGGTCAATCATATCCAGCACCTCCGAGCCAGTTCGCGAATCAAGGTTGCCCGTGGGTTCGTCCGCCAGAATGAGCAAAGGGTCGTTCACGAGCGAACGGGCGATGGCCACGCGCTGTTGCTGGCCTCCGGAAAGCTGGCTGGGCCGGTGATGCAGCCGGTCGCCCAGCCCGACCAGTTCCGCGAGTTGGATGCTGTGATCCTGATAAGCGCGCACATCCTTGCCCTGGTAAATCAACGGCACCTGGATGTTCTCAATCACCGTCAACTGCGCGATCAGGTTGTAAGACTGGAAAATGAAACCGATCTTGCGCCCGCGCGCCTCGGACAATTCATCATCCGGCATGCGCGCAACATCGGTGCCGCCGAGGAAATAGTTGCCCGCCGTCGGACGGTCGAGGCAGCCGATGAGATTAAGCATGGTGGACTTGCCGGAGCCGGAAGGCCCCATGATGGCGACGTACGATCCGGCCTGAACAACCAGGTTGACTCCGCGCAAGGCACGCACCTCGGCTTCGCCGCCAAGGTCATAGCGCTTCTCAATGCCTTCAAATTGAATGATGGTTTCGGGTGGAGGCATGGCTGGTCCAATGGGCGGAGAGTTCGGAGGCGAAGGTTAACTGTCCGGCGTTGGGCGTGGGGCTTCCGCAGGGGGCGCGTTGGTGCCGCGCCGCCGCTGGCCACCACCGAAGCGTTCCCGCATGGCGGCGCGTTCGGTTTCGTCCAGTTGCCCGTCGCCGTTGGTGTCAAACTGCTTCAGCATTTCTTCGCGGTTGGGGATATTCCCACCGCGTTCGCCTTCGGGGCGTCCAACTCGCGGTGCATCGCCGGTTTGAGCCGAAGGGGCAACACCGGGATTCGCCACGCGCTCGCCGCCAAGAATTTCAGTCCCGGCGTTGGCGGAACCGCGGGGAAACGTCGCTCCCGGACCTCCCCGCTCCCCGCCATTGCGCGGCGCGAGGGCCCGCGCCACCTGATTGCTGTCCACGGCCGGCAACTCGTCGCCTTTGACCATCAGCGCGCCGGCCAGGTCTTTATCCTGGGTGTCGAAAGGCGGGGAGAGCAGAACCCGGTCGCCTTCACTCAGTCCCGATGAAATTTCAATCAACCGCTGATTATACAGGCCCACAATCACCGGCACGGGGCGCGGTGGATTGCCGGCCAGATAGGCCACCTGCTGGCCACTGAGCGTGGTCACCGCCTGAATGGGCACGGTTAAAACCCCCGTTAAGTTCGTGATGACCACTTCGGCGCGCGCGGAAACACCGGGCTTCACATCGGGCAGGCGGTCGGTAATCCGCACTTCGGTGGCGTACACCTTGAGGTTGGGATTGCCCCAGCGGCTGGAACTGTCCGGCAACGGCGCAACGCGCGCCACAAAGCCGCGAAAGCGCTGGTCGGGCATGGAGTCCAGTACCACGTACGCAGGCAAACCGGGGCGAATCTGGTTGATGTGCGACTCGTGGATTTTAACCTGGAGCTTCATTTCCGAAACGTCCGGCAGCTTGATGAGTTCTTGACGATTGCGCACCACGGCGCCCTCCTCAATCATGGACTCGCTACTGAAACGTCCGCCACCGCCGCCACCGGTGGAATAAACAACCAATCCGTCCTGCGGTGCTGGAATCTTGGTGGCATCCAGTTGTTTTTTGTCGCGATCCAGTTTGGCCTGGCTGAGTTCGAGCGTCTTGCTTTGGGTTTGCACGTCGGCTTTGGCCTGGTTCAGCTTGCGTTCGCCTTGGAGTCTGACCCGCTCATAATCTTCCTTTGCTTCATGCAAAGCCGACTCCAGGGTGCGCTGTCGCTTGGGGGCTTCGAAGGTTTCCAGCAGCAACAAGGCTCGGTTGGCCTGTTCCAACCGGAGTTCGGATTGCGAGACGGCCAGCCGGTGGCTATCGAGGTTGGCCTTGGTTTCGTAGCCCTTCTCTTGAAGCTTTTCCGTCCATGTCAGGCGCTCTTGGTTGATCTGGAGGGTTTCCGCCACGTTGGTGATTTCGATCTGCGCGTTGCGAAGGTTTTGGAACTTTTCACCTTCGAGGTATTTCTTCAGGTCCGATTCGGCGAATTCAACTTTCAGCCGGGCCGCCGAGCGTTCGCTGTCCACGGTGCTTTTTTGAATCTCCAGTTGTTGTTCGGCCTGGAGCAGGGCGAATTGCGCTTTCTCGACATTGATTTGCTGTTGGTTGACTGAATCCAGCGAAGAGGACGAGTCCAACTCCACCAGCAGGTCGCCCTTCTTCACATAACTCCCCTCGGGCACGATGTAGATGATCCGCGCCGTGCCCTCGACCTCGCTGCGCACCACGACCTCATTGACGGCCTCGATCGTGCCGCCCTCGACAATCGAAATGAGGAAGTCGCCGCGTTTGACCTCGTAATAGCTCGCAGCCTGGTTTTTATTCCCGGGACGAAAGAGCAGGGCGATTAGCAGCACCAACACCAGGCCGGCGGCGACGGTGACCAGCGGACGCTGACGGGCGCGCTGGACCAATCGTTGGATGAATGAATTCGGTTTCATGATCAGTTCTCGAATAATTGATCGGGTGGGATGACCGGTTGGTCAAGGGTTGACGTGGCCTGGGGTTCGGCCGCACCGGTGAGGGACAGGCTGGCCAGATGGTCTTTCAGCCAGAATTGCGGCGAGTCGGTTCGCAACGCACCGATGTCCAGCATGAGTTGCAGCCGGGTTTCCTGGTAATCCACCAACGCCGCCGTTACGGCAATTTGCGCATTGATCTGAGTGTTCTGGGCTTCCACCAAATCACGGACCACGGAGCGCCCCGCCGCCAATAGCAGAGTCGTGCTCTCCACCCGCTGGTTGGCCAGCCCAAGGGCGCTCTTCTGGTTCTCATAATTCAGCCGCCGCTGTTCGAGTGTGCGCAAACCCCGGTCAATGTTGTTCTTGAGGGCATCCAGCCGGCCGGTAAACGTGCGCAGTTGCAGTTCAAAAGCGATCAAAGCCTCACGGTATGCATTGGCGCGCGGCAGCCGGTCCAAGGGAAGATCAAGCTGCAGAGCAGCGCTGGCAGCGATTTCGCTGACATCAAACTTGGCGTAATCCGTGGGCCGATCCGATTCGAGTACAGCTCGGCTGGTCAGTGTCAGGCCCGGCTTGAGTTTGTCCGCCGCGATTCGGACGGCGCGCTTGCTGTCTTCAAATTGATCAATGAAGTTCAGCATCTGCATCTGCCGCTGTACCGCAAGGCGATAGGCCGCGAGCGGATCCATGGCTGCCGGCACCAGCCCGGTCTGGTCAACCGCGGTCAACGCCTCATCTTCCAAGTCCAATCGCTCGCTGAGCGGCAATCCGAGCCGGATTTTGAACTGGTCCATCCCGTTGAAGTACGTCGCCACGGTATTGACGTAGTTATTCCGGGCCGCGAGTTCCGATTGTCGGGCCTGATCCACATCCGAACTCTTCTCCCGATCTTTGCGCGCCTCGAGCCGCTTGGTGGATTCCACCTGGCTCAGATAGTTGGTGTAGCGATTGCGGATGTTGTCCTTTTGCTGGAGCAACCGGAAGTATTCGTTGGCGATGCCGAGGGCGAATTCATCCTGGAAGAGGCTGAACGTTCGGACGGCATACACCATGTCACGTTCCCGTTGCGTGAGCAGCTCGACTTCAGGATTGTTGCGCCCAAATTCGCGCAGCAAAGGTTGAACCAACGATGCCGAAACGGATGAAAACGAAAGTTCAGGCTGCCCACTATAGTAAAGCATGATGCTGTTCAGCGCATTCACAGTGAGCCGGCCTCCGGTTTTGAACAATTGACTGATTTGCACACCGGTGTCGGTGATGACTTCCGAGCTGTGATCGCCACTGCTGTCGCGTCCCCAACCGGCGGTGGTCACCGATGAAGGCGTGACTCGGCCCCCCACCGTGTAACGGGTATTCGACAGGCGCAGGGCGGCCAGATACAGCGTCTCCTTCGCGCGCTGGTATTCCCGGCTGTTCTGCATGGCCAACTCAATGGATGCGTCCACCGTGAGCGTGTGCCGGTTGGTGCGGATGCGGTCTTCGATCAATTCTTCGGGCAGGATTTCCGCCGGCTTGCGGTGGGAGTATGGGGTATCAATGTTGATGGCGTTGGTGCGCCCGAGCACCTTGAATTCGGTTTGTTGGATGATCTGGTAATTCCGTTGATCCGCCGAGCGCCGGTAACTGCCTGCCGTGCAACCGGGCAAGAGCAAGACGCCCGTCGCGGCCCAGCATATAAGCCAGGCCAGTGCTGGCCTTGGCACTGTAACTTCAACCGTTGTCATCTTCAAAATGAGTGTAACACTGTGGTCAGCCGCCAGCAAAGGCTGCTTCAAGAAGGCGGAAATGGCGCAACGCGTCAACCCACCGGAACCGTCCTCTCGCACAGTTAATCCCGAAATCGTCCGGCGACAAACGTGAATTGACGCTCTCCAAGCCTGACTTCTTCACGGCAACCGGTCAATAAGCGAATCGGTCGCAAGCGATGCTGCCGGAACTGTGCCGTTACCCCGCAGGCAGATGCGTCGCCGGGTATGAGTGGGTGGTGGTGAGGCTGTCCTCTGTGCCGTTCCCCGGTGGCAAGACCTGAATCAAGCTGCGGATGGCGGCGTGACCGCCACGCAGCTTCACGCCGTCCCACGCCGGGCCAGCACTGCGGCTCCGGTAATGCCCGCATTGTCGCCCAGCTTGGACGCCTTGATTTCAATGCCGGACATGGTGCCGGGCATGACATGGTCCTTGGCGGTCTTGATAATCGTTGGCATCATCTCGTCTTGCAGCGCTTCGATGACGCCGCCACCCACCACGACGACTTCAGGATTGAGGATGTTGATGAGATTTGCAACGCCTACGCCGGCAAACTCCGCCGCTTCCTCGATCACTTTTGCCACATATTTGTCGCCGCGCCGGATGGCTTTGCGCAAGTCGCCACTGCGCATGTCTTTCAAATCCTTGCCCAACATGTCCGTCAACAAGGTTTCCTGGCCGTCCTTCACGGCAGATTCGATCTTGCGGAAAATGGCGGTGCGGCTGGCCAGAGCCTCCAGACAGCCGCGATTGCCACAACCGCATTTTGGCCCGTTGATCTCAATCACCATGTGGCCGATTTCACCCGCGGTCAGGTTGTGCCCGCAATACAAGTCGCCGTTGACGATCAATCCGCCGCCGATGCCCGTGCCAATGAAGATGCCGACCAGATGCTTGGGCTTGGCTTTCAACTCCTGATCGAAAACCCCCAGCGTGCAGACGTTGCAGTCGTTTCCGAGGAAGACCGGCACGTCAAGGAGCTTCTCCAGGTCCTTCTTCAGCGGCACATCCTTCCAGCCCGGCAGGTTCGGGGCAAAGATGACGCGCCCCGATTGCGTATCCACCGCTCCCGGCGCGCCAATGCCGATGCCGCGGAGCTGCGAGAGGGAGAGATCACACTCGTCCACCACTTCCTTCACGCCGCGCGCAATGCGCTCAACCACCGCGTCCACGCCCCGGTTGGCCTTGGTGCTGAGTTTGGAGGTGCCTTTGAGATCGAACTTGGAATCGAAGACGCCCGTCAAAATCTTTGTTCCGCCCAGATCAACTCCCAGAAAGTATTCTTTTTGGTTATCCGCCATAAGTAAGTCACCTGAGTTGATGACCCGTGAGCACCACCGCGATTTTCTTGCGCAGTTCGGCGTTGATTTCCTCCACGGCGCGATAACCGTCAATGATGTGAAAGTCGTAGGTTCGCTGCAGTTGTTTGAATTGTTGCGCCATCATCGCCTGGTATCTTAGGAAACTGTCAAAGATGTCGCGTTCCAGACCCAGGTCCATGCCGCTCTCCCAGTAATCGAGTGAGGAATACTTGGCAAAGGCGCGCTGGACGAGTTCCTCGGGCGCGACGTTCAAGTAGAAAACCGCGTCGGGCACCAGGGCCATGCCGTAAAGATTCTTCAGCCATTCCTCATCCATGCCGCGGGCCAGGTCGCGCGCCATGAGGGTGTAGATGTAACGGTCGGCCAGCACCATCTGCCCCGCGCGCAAAGCCGGCAGGATGATGTTTTCGAGTTGGTCGGCGAAGTCCGTGGCGTAAAACAGGCTGAGGGTGGTGTGGCTGAGAATGTTGCCCTGCTGCGCCCGGTTCAATTCCTCGCTTACCAGGGTGGAGCGCTTCAGGCCCACCTGAATGGTGGAGTGGCCGCTGCCCTCCAGCCACTCGACCAGCCAGCGGATTTGCGTGGAGCGGCCCGAACCGTCCGCGCCTTCCACGACGATGAGTTTGCCCGCCAGTTTGTTCACGTCCACGCCCGGAATCCCGTGGCCATAAAAACGGCGCGGCGTACGGGGCGGAACAATGATCCGCGTGACTTCGCGGGGACTTTTCTTT
>JACZKP010000156.1 GCA_014860005.1 Verrucomicrobiota bacterium
CGAGTGTTTTCGGACATGGCTGGCGTGGTCCGAACCTTGGAGGCGGGTTTGCCCAGGCTGGCTTCAGATCGAGATCGCGTGCGGAGCATCTGCGCTTGGCCTTGGATTGTTAGTCTCATCTTGAACGCGCACTAGAATTACAACGTGACGTTCATTTCTTGCGTCTCCTGTTGTTGGCCTTGAGCGGTTCACAACGGCGATTCTCAAACGACTCCCGGAGCAGTTGGACTCCGGAGGGTTCTCTTATGACTAAAATGCCGGACGACGTACCCTTGGACATATCGGCACGCCGGATGAGAAGCTTAACTCGAAAATGAACCGTCCACCGTCTCCTCCGATAATCGGGCGGTATGCGGAATGACCTAACGGTAACAAATCCTTACGACGTGTGCCCGAACCGTGCGGCGGTTGCCATCAACGGGCCACTTAAACCGAGTACGCCAGCGGACTGGAGCGCACTTTGTCGCTCAACTCGGCGAATGGCACCTGTGCGTTGAGCCAGCGCGGGTCTTTGGCGATGTCGTTCATGGTGCCAGTAGTGTTGTTGCAAATGAGGTACAGGCCCTCGCCCAGAACCATGAACGCCTCGAACCGCGTGCCTGTGGCCTCGCGCGCGAATTCAAAATCTCCCACGCTGTATTTCGTGTCGAGCAGTTCCGCGCGAAGCGCGCCAAGGTCGCTGGCGAAGTTCTGAAGAAACGCATCGTTCCTTGGACCGAAATAGCTAAGGATTCTCGCCTGCTGGTGTGCCAGCGAAACAATGGCCCACTCGTCGAACACGCTGCGGCCATAACGGGCGTTCATTTCAGTGGCACAGTTGCGAACCTGCCGGGTAGTTTCATCCAATGTCATATCTGTTTTCTTTTGCGGCTGGGAACAAACCAGTTTCGGTGCCAAGAGACAAGGGATTTTGTGACAAGGGATTTTGCGGCGGCCGAAGTTGGAAATCGAACCGCTTGGAATTGGCTCATCCCTTTCCTGTGCGCTGTTCCTGGTCATCGGCGGACTGTCCATTTTTCAACTGCGCGGTGCCGGTTTAGGCATTAGTCTGCGCTCGAGTTGATGAACCGAGCCGCGCCATATAAGCAAACTTCGCCCGCCTCCGGATCGGTAGAAGTCTTGATCCGATCCAGTCGCTGGGTGGCTTGGGCGCTGGCAGTGGTTTGCGGGCTGTTGGTCGTGGGAACGCAACTGGCCCTCTGGAAACTCCCTGGCAAACCCGGCTGGCCGGAGGCCGTGCTCGTCCTGGCCGTCACCGCGGTAACCCTGCTGGCTCAGGCGCGCGACCTGCCAGGACAAAATGTCCTCCTGGCGGCGGCCATCATCGGCCTTATCGGCGGCTTGATGCATGCCTTGGGCACAGTGACCGCTCTGCCATTCGGCCCGTTGGTTTATGCGGACAACGCCGGGCCGAGGCTTTTCGGAGTGCTACCCTGGCCGATTCCCATGCTTTGGATCATTGCGATCTTAAGTTCACGCGGCGTCGCCCGGCTGATCCTGCGACCGTGGCGCAAACTGCGAAACTACGGTTTCTGGCTGATTGGCCTCACCGCCGGACTGACGGTTTGCTTCGACGCGGCGCTTGAACCATTCGCAACCCGGGCCGGCCATTATTGGCTGTGGTCGTCCACTCGCTTTCCGGTTTCGTGGCACGGCGCACCCTTGGTCAATTTCCTTGGCTGGCTGATGACTGCGCTGTTGATCCTTGCCTTCGTGACTCCGGCGCTGATCAACAAATCGCCGCGCACCCGGGCTTCACCGCCGGACTACCATCCGCTCGGCATCTGGCTCGGAGCGCTGGCGCTGTTTGCCGTCGGCACCGCGGCGCAAAGTTTGTGGTCGGCGACCGCCTTTTGCGTGGTGAGCGGGGTGGTGGTGGTTTGCTTTGCCATCCGCGGAGCACGTTGGTAACCGGAGCAGCGATGCGTTCAACTTGTTTTGATCAAGCTACTCGGCCGACGAGGGCCGCATCCTCGTCAGCCGCAATCGCCCTACGCGTGTGCCTTCCATTTCCTCGACGCGCAATTCAAAGCCGCCCACGGTAAGCTTGTCGCCGGGTTTGGGGAAACCACCCAGTCGCTGCGTCACCCAACCGCTGGTGGTTGTGATGCCTTCCTCACGCAGGGGTGCGCCAACCAACTCCTCCAGTTCATGCAATGGCAGCGCGCCGGCCACATCCCAAGCGGTCTCGCCGGCACGGACCAACAACGGTTTTTCCTGGTCAAACTCGTCCTGAATCTGGCCGACCAATTCTTCCAGAATGTTTTCCAACGTCACCATGCCAGTCGTGCCGCCGTATTCATCCACGACCAGCGCAAGATGCAGTTTTCGTTCGAGAAACAGTTGGAGCAGTTTTTCGAGGCGCGCCGTCTCCGGCACGTAAATGAGCTTCCGCACCACGGGCAGCAGGTCTGCGCCGTTCCGCGCCTTGAGCCGCATCGCGTAGAGGTCTTTGATGTGAACCACACCACGGGCGCGGTCCAGATCACCGTCTTCGCACAACGGGAACCGCGAATAGCGCGTTTTCTCCGCCACTTCCAGACACTCGGCAATGCTGGCCTCCAGGCTGAACACCGTCAGTTCCTGCCGGGGCCGCATCACCTCGCGCACGATGCGTTGACGCAGATCCAGCGCGTTGAGCACGAGATTGCGCGCCACCGGCGCGGAGGCGGTTTGCTTCTGCGCGGCGCCGAGGATCAGGCGCAGTTCCTCCTCGGAGTGTACGAGTTCCATTTCGTTCACTGGTTGGATGCCGAATTGCCGCAGCAACCAGTTCGCCGCGTGATTCAAGACCCAGATGGCAGGGAAGGAAATCCTGTAAAACCAGTCCAGCGGTATCGCCACCCACAATGACACGGGCAGTGGCTTGCGAATCGCCAGCGACTTGGGCGCGAGTTCGCCCACAACAATGTGCAGGAAAGTGATGACCGAGAACCCCACCGCGAAGGCGATGGAATGTCGCACCTGCGGCGACTCGATCTGCATCCAGCCCATCACCGGTTCGAGCAGGCTGGCGAACACCGGTTCGCCAATCCAGCCCAGCCCCAGGCTTGTGAGCGTGATCCCCAACTGCGTCGCGCTCAAGGCAGCGTCCAGGTTGCCGAGAATCTGCCGGGCCACCCGCGCGCGGCGATTGCCTTTGGCCGCCAACGTGACCAGTTGCGTGTCGCGGATCTTCACCAGTCCGAATTCCGCCGCGACGAAGAATCCGTTCAGCAGCACCAGGACGAGCACCGCGAGGATTTTCAGTACGATCAAAGTGATGGCGTTCCAGTCCATGCTACAATTCCACCTCGCCGAAAATGACCTTGAGAATGTCTTCCAGACTAACGACGCCGACCTCACGGCCGTCGCGCCCCAACACGACTGCCAGTCGCTGGCCGCTGCGTTGCATCCGGCTCAAGGCCGCATCCAAACGCATGGCTTCGTCGAGAAAGACCGCCGGCTTGAGGTGTTCGCACACAAGTCGTGACGGGTCCAGTTCCGTCGCGAACAGGAGTCCATTCACGTTGACCATGCCAACAATGCGGCGCCGGCCATCCCCGATGGTCCACACCGGCAAGCGCGTTAGTCGCCGTTCCCGGCACAACGCCAGGACCTCCGCCACGGGTGTCTCCGAATTGACCGTCACCGTTTCCGCCAGGGTGCGGGTGATCTGGCGCACAGTTTGATTCTCCAGTTCCAGCACGCGATTGATCAGCGTGCGTTCCTCCGAACTGAGCACCTGGGCGGATTCCTTCATGGTGAACCGCAACTCTTCGCGGTTGCCAAAGAGATGGCCGCTGAAGACTTTGCCGCCAGTCCAACGCAACAAGGTACGCGAGACCCATTCCACCACGGCCACCACGGGACGCAAGGCGAGGTGAATCAGCCGAAATGGCCGGGCCAGACTCAGACACAGCCGATTGGGATAGGTGCGGAAGAGCATCTTCGGCAATAAATCGAAGAAGGTGTAAAACAAGAAAACCAGTGCCAGAAATGCCAATGCGAACCAGCCGCGCCGCAAGGCCGGTTGGGCATGCAGCACGGCAAACAGCCAGCCCACAATCGCGAAGTTCACCAGCGTATTGCCCACCACGATCGTCCAGAGAAAACTCTCGGGATTCTCCAGAAACGCGAGCAAGGCCCGGGCGGAGGGCCGTCCGGCGCGCGCCTGCTGGCGGATGCGCAACCGGCTGAGGGCAAACACCCCAGTCTCCATGCCCGACAGCACGAAAGAGAGCGCCAAACACACCAGCAGCAGCAGGAAGAGCAAAGGATTGAATTCCATTTCAGGTCGTGAGTGGGGTTAAAGTATCCGTCCCTCCGCGACCGGAAACCGTTTGTCGCATCAGGACTTTGCTGAAAGATTTCATTTCACCTGCTCCACAATCATTTCACGCACCCGGCGTTCGTCCACCACGTGCGCCGTCAGTTTCAAACCGCGAAAGGTGGCCGTGTCGCCCTGCGCGGGCACCACGTCCAACAAACTCATCAGCAGTCCACCCATGGTCTCCACCTCGGCCACCTCCCCCAGCACCGGATACTCACGCTGAAAATCGTCCAGCCGCATGATGCCGTTCACCCGCCAGCGGCCCGGTCCAAGTTTTTCCATGACGAACCCGGCGGATTCCACCTCGCCGCGCAACGCGCCGACCATTTCCCCAAGGATGTCCTCCATCGTCACCAGACCGGCTACGCCACCAAACTCATCCAACACAATTGCCATGCCGCGTTGCTGTCGCTGCAAGCTCCGCAGCAACTGCAGCAGGTTCATTGTCTCGGGCACAAACGAAGGAAACTCGATGGCATCCGCCAAATCTCCCTCGGGATCGAGCAACAACCCGCGCGTGTTCAGAATGCCCACGATGGTATCGGGAGTTTCGTCGTAGATTGGTAATCGGCGATGCCGATACTTGCGGGCAGCGGCGATCATGTCCTCGACGGACAACTCATCAGAAATTGCCGCCATCTGCGGGCGAGGCTTCATCACTTCCTTCACCGTACGGTGATCGAGGCTGATGATTTGCAGAATAATGTCCCGGGCCGAGGTGGCGAGCGTTCCCTGTTGCACCGCCAGTTCCACCAGTTCCTTGTACTCGGCATCCGTCAGGCCTTGTTGCGGTTGAACCGACTGCGGCACCACGGCGCGCAACAACCAGCGATTGAGCCGCTGCGCCACTTGATGAAAGGGCCGTGCCAGTCGGTGCAACAGCGCCAATGGTCGTGCCACCCGCAAGGACCATTCATCCGCCCGCCGGACGGCAAGGGTTTTTGGGAGCACTTCGCCACCCAGCAACGCGAGCAGCAATAACGCCACCACCGTTAGCGCGAGATACCAGCGCTCATTCAGCGCCATTCCCAGCCCCACGGCCAACATGGCCGCGCTGGCAAATGTGTTGCCCAGCACCATCGTCGCCAGCACATCTTGCGGCTCGGTCAGCAACCGCGTGATGATGCCGCCAAGCTGTGGGTTGCGCTCAGCCAACTGGCGTACCTGCCATTTGCTGAGGGAAAACAGCGCCGTCTCCGCCAGCGCGAAAAAGAAGCTCGCTCCGGCGGAAACCAGAATCACCACCAATGCCACCACCAACGCGGGTTCCATGCGGCGAGTATGCGGTGAAGGAAACCGCGGAAAAAGTACAAAGGCAATCCGCTCTTGGCCGAGTCACCGACGGTGCGGACGTTGGTGGTGAATCTTGTGGAATTCACCGCGCATCTCCGCGGGTGTGCCCACCACCACATACACGTCGTAATCGAAGACCAAACCGGGCGTCACGGCAAAGCGGATCAGCGGCGCGAAGTATGCACATGCACCTTGCGCGCTCCCGCCTTCACCAAAGCGATAACAGGTCAGATTGGTAGCGGCCGGGACGTAAACGCCCACGCCAAAATCATTCTTGTCCACGTAGGCTGCCCATTGTTCGGCGAACTTGCGCGACTCGTTGGGCCAGCCGGGCCGCGAACGACTCACCGCGCCACCCGTCCAGGGCTTTTCACCGTCATACAACACCAGCGTATCGAGATCGGGTTCGACGAAGACCGCCGGAATTTCGTGATCACGAATGGCGTGGGCCTTGTCGCCCGTGTACGTCATCCGGTAACGGATATGCGCCAGGCGACCGGTCAGCGAAATCCACTGCTCGAACGCCACGTCCGGCAGATCCACGCAGCCCGACCAATGGCGTCCAGTGCTGCGGGCATACAGCGAATTTGTCTCGCTCTTGAACGAAAGCAGTTTTGCCGGATTACCCTTCCAGTCCCCGCCCTGCACGGGATTCCAGCGCCACGGCTGTTTATTCCAGAGCGTGCCGTCCGCATCGCCGTAGAACGATTGTTGGATGAACCGTCCTTGATCGTGGTGATTGAGCAGGTTGCGATTTGAGCCAGTGAGCGAGAGATACCCGATGCACGCGCCGGACGTCTTCTTGACGCCGATGTGAATGTGCCCGTTGTCCAGAAACGCCCAGTCGTTCGTGTTCAGCGCGGCAGCAACGACCTGTGCGGGTCTTATCGCAACCACGCAACCGAACCAGAAGACCAGCACAACGATGTGCCGCGCAAGCAGAGGACGTTTCTTCGTTGGATTTCGCGACCTCAGAGCCTGTTTGAAAAAGGAGCGCGGCTGTGTCGAAGACCAGCCGCAGGGCGCCGCGATGGCTCCAATACGCCGCGAATTCGATGCCTGCTGCGGCTGGTCGAGGACGACACAGCCGCGGTCCAGAGTTTTCAAAAAAGCTCTCATAAGCCTGACACAAATCGGTAACTTCCCGATTCAACGACCAGCACCGCGCGATCACCTTCCATGCGCAGGAACTTCACCCCGCGCGCCTTGGATAGTGGTTTGCGGCTCTCGGTGATATTCTCTGGGTTGGCAGCCAGCAGGAAAACGGTGGCAGTTGTGTTAGCGGGAATAGTTGTTTCCAGTTCGAACCGATCACCGGTGCGCCGCCAGTTGCTCACGATGCGGCCATGAATCGAATCGTAATGCGCTTTGACCCAGTGGATCGGTTCGTTCTCAGGATTGCTGTCTGGCTTGGGCGGTGACGGTCGGATGATGATGCGCTTGTAGCCCAAGCCATCCGTTTCAATGCCGGCCAGGGTCCGGAAACCCCACTCCATTACCCCACCAAACGCGTAGTGGCTGAAGCTGTTCATTGAAGCGTTCTGGTCGCCGCCCGCGCCATTGAAGCCGTGCTCCTTCGTGTAACTGTCCCAGCGCTCCCACACGGTCGTTGCACCATTGACGACTTCGTAACCCCACGAGGGGAATCGGCGACTTTGAAAGAGTCGCACCGCAAGATCGTGGTGATTGTGCGCCGACAACACGGGCAGAAGCGGCTTCGTGCCAAGGAATCCCGTCGCCATGCGGAAGTCATTTTTCGCGATGCGTTGCGCCAGAGCGTTCGCAACGGTCTTTTGCACCGACTCCGGCAACAAATTGAATTCGAGTGCCAGGACATGTGCGGTTTGCGTGTTCACCTTCAGCGTGCCGTCGTCATTCAAGTAATCCCGCGCAAACTGTTCGGCGATGTTCAAGGACAACTTTGCATAATCATCCGCTTCCCGAGTTTTGCCAATGGCCTGGGCCATCGCCGCCATCAAATCCGCGTCCAGCTTGAAGTACGCGGCATCAATGAATTCAATCGGCGTCGCTTCGTTTACGTTCAGCCAGTCGCCCCAGGTGTTGCCGTCCTTGCGACCGCGGAAATCCGGCGCGCGTTGCTTCCGCCAGTTCATGAAACGGGTCATTGAATCCCAATGACGCTCGACGATGCGCGTGTCGCCATAGACATTCCAGATGGTCCACGGACAGATGATGCCCGCGTCCGTCCACGCCGTGCCCCAAGTCTGGCCGGGCGCGCCGTGCGCCATCGGGTACGGCGCATAGTCTGGATACGCACCGAAGTCGCGTTGCGCTTCTTCCACGTCCTCCATCCACTTGGTGAAGAAGGCCGACACGTCGGCGTTGAAGCTTGCAGTGCGCACATAAATCTGCGCGTCGCCCATCCAGCCCAGCCGCTCGTCGCGTTGCGGACAATCCGTGGGCATCTCGATGAAGTTCGCCCGCTGCGTCCATTGCGTGTTCTTCCAGAACCGCGTCATGACTTCGTCCGAGCACGCGAATTCGCCCGTCAGTGGCGTGTCATTGTGAAGGACAATTCCCGTGACCGCATCCAGTCCGGGCTTCGCGGGCAGCCCGGTGATTTCCACGAATTGAAATCCGTGGTAGGTGAAGCGCGGCATCCAGGTTTCGCCCTTCGGATCACCGCGCAGCGTGTAGTAATCCGTGGCGCGGGCCTTGCGGAGGTTTTCCGTCATCAAACGGCCATCGGCATGGAGCATCTCGCCGTAACGGATTTGAAGCTTCGTTCCGGCCGGCCCCTTGACCTTCAGACGGATGACGCCGGCAAAATTCTGGCCGAGATCAAAGATGTAAACGCCGGGTTTCGGCTCAGTGTGGCGCTGCGCCTTTAGTTCCTGCGTCGCCAGAATCGGCGGTGCGACGTAGGCCTGCAACTTGGGTGGTCGTTGAAAGCCTAGCTCGACTTCGCGATTCCCCAGCGTGTCGGAGTAAATCGCTTTGGTGCTGCCGTTGTCCTCGGCGCGGATGGCGCTTTCCCATTTCCATTCGGGCGAAGCACCCCGCGCGTGCAGCGGGAGCGAAGGCGGAACACACCAGTTCACATCCTCGCGCCGCGCATCGAACGCCTCTCCCATGATCAGGTCCGCTTCGCGAATCGGACCGTCCGCGCTCACCTGCCACGTCGCATCCGTGCCGATGATCTCGCGTGAACCGTCGGTGAATTCAATCTCCAGTTGAGCGAGCAACGCGGGCGTCTTGCCATAAAAATATCGGCCCACCTTGTTCGGCCCGTAACCGACGAGCAATCCATAGCCAACGTAACCGGCATACCAGCCGTCAGTCACGATGGCGCCGAGGCGGTTCTCACCCTTGCGCACCAACTCAGTCACATCATGCGTGCGATAGTGAACGCGTTTGTGGTAATCCGCCCAGCCCGGTTCGAAGAAGGCTTCCGTGACTTGTTTTCCGTTCAAATGCAGATCCACAAGGCCCAAAGCTGAAACATAAATCATCGCACGTTTGATCGGTTTGGTTGCGGCAAAGTCCTTGCGGTAATGGCGGGCGGGCGGCAGGAACAGTGAGTTGCGATCCTTGTGCAGCGGCGCAGTGTCGCGGTAGGAAATCCATTGCGCCTTCCAATCCTCCGGCTTGAGCAGGCCCATGCTCCATTTGGCCGGTTTGCTCCAGCGCGACGCCTTTCCGTCCTGATTCCATACCTGAATTTTCCAAAAACATTCCTGCCCGGACGACAAGGGGCGGCCTGCGTACGCAATCTGGATGCTGGCATCACTGGAGACTTTGCCAGAATCCCAAAGATCGCCTTCACTTGCTGCGAGCTTCTTCAGCGAAGAAGCGACGAGGATGCGATAGGCGGTTTGTTTCTGACCGCGCTCGTTGGATTCGAGCTGCCATTGCAGGCGCGGCGCGGGCGAATCAACGCCCAGGGGATTGGGCAGATATTCGGTGCGCAGGGCGGTTGTTTCCATGGCAGCCACAGATTGACTCAGGGCATGCGCGAGTGAAGCCAGGCCGAGCAGCAGGATAATTCTCCAGGAAGTCATAGGTCAAAATAATGGGGTCAAAATGATGATAGAATATGAATGCCCGCAGTCTGGTATGTCTGGATAAAGATCGTTCTTTTTGTTTCCATTATTGTGACCCCATTATTTTGACCTCCCGCCCTACCTCACCACCTTCACGCCTTTCGGCGCTTTGATCTCGCTCTTGATGCTGCCGTCCGCACGGCGTTCGTGCCGAACCTGGATTGGCCCATGCGGCGTGGGATACGTGCCTTCGGCCCACTTCAACCGGCCCAATTGCGGCGCGATGCGCACGCGCTTGAAGCCCGGCTCCAACGGTTGAATCCCGAGCACATGCTGGCTTAGCCACGCCGTCGGCCCGGAAGCCCAGCCGTGGCAAAGGCTATGCCGAAAACCCACGTAGCAATGCGCGCCGCAATCGCCGTGCAAATCTTTCTTGCCGGGCGGCACCAGTTCGTCAATGCGACCGGCGTTGTTGGTCCAACCGAGATCGAAGTCCTCCCAGAACGTCGTCGCGCCGTAATCCAGCATCGCGCCCCAGTAGGTGCTGATGAAATCCAGCGCGGTGTCGTGATCGCCGGATTTGGCCAGTGCCTGCAGCACATAGAATCCGTAAAACGTGGAAATGTCGCTCGGGCCGTCGCGCTTCAGCAGAACATTGGCAACCTCCTTCGCGTCACGCGCACCAGCCAGCGCGAGCAATGCCGCTGGAGACTTCCTCCCGCTCGTTGGCGGATTGTGCTGACGCAGCTTCGCCGAGGTTGTTTCACAGAGTTTTGCAGTTTCCGAGTCACCCAACAATTTCGAGAGCCGTGCGCCGCTGTCCATCGTCATAAGGAGCATGGCCTGCAACCCTTCATGGACCGCTTGCTTGTTTTCGAACGTGGGCCAGTCGAGAAACCTCATGCCATCGAGCTTTTCCGAACCATCGTCGTCTACGAATTTCGCCAGATGCCGGAGCAGCTTCCGCAAATAATCCTTCTGCGCCTCCAGGTAGGCGCGGTTGCCATGATGCAGCCACCAGTCCTCGTGAATGATCACCCACCACATCGAGTAACTGCTGATGCCGTTCATCCATTCGGTGGGCGGCGTCACGTCACGGATGAGATCCATCGAGCGCGGCACAACGTCATCGAAGCCGAATACCGCATTGATGGTGCTGACCTCGGGGTGCATGTCGCCGAGCCAGACGAGGCGGTCGCGCTTGATGCCATCCCAGAGATACTCCTGCATGTTGAGGTGAACCGTGTAGGCGCCCACCTGCCAGATGCGATTGAGCCGTTCGTCGTCGCAGCGGAACGAACCGATGTAGGGTAAATCGCGCAACACGAGCACCGCGCGCACCTGGCTCAACGAAACCGGGTGTTTGGGATCAACCGCGTCCAATCGCACAAACCGAAAACCACTTGGCCCAACGGTCTTCTTGCCAAGCCACGGCAGGACGACGGTCTGGTCACGCACGGCATGATCGTTCTGCGCGTTCTGCTTGCCGCCGAGTTCTGCCATGGCCTCAGATGCGGATTCGCCGAATCGCACGCGAACCGGCGCGGGTGTTTGATCCTTGGTCATGGGCGTGAACAACTCGACGTAGCCCTGTACTTCCACGCCGAAGTCGAGCAGGATGGCTGCGGTGTGATTCGTGGAGGAGGTCAATACACATGGTGGCGAGGGTTCACTGAGGACGGCTTGCCCGGGCTTGGGCTGAAGCAGATTCACCCCGTGCTCAACCCCCTGCTCGCTCTGCCAGACAATTCGCACCGGTGGCAAAAACCACGAGCGCAACGGTGAAGCTTCCGCTCCGTCCCGGACATGGGCGGGCAGGCCCGGCGGCAGAGGCGAAGCGTTGGCAGTCACGAACAACAGGCCGACGGCGACCATTAGCAACCGTTGAGCGCAAGCGATCAGTTTTGACATAGATTCAGAGATAGAGATCTTCTCAGACGACTTATTGCTCGCCACCCTTCAACCACAAGGGCGCGGTGACAAACCACAGCAACGCCGAAACCAGCATGATGGTTTTCATCGGTTCAATGGCGAGCGTGTTGCAGAGGAACAAAACCGGCGGAACAATGGTCCCGGCGAGCGCGAGCAAGCCCAGCACTCGGGCGATTTGCGGAACGGCAGGATGATTCATGAGTTCACCTCGCGAGGTTGAGTGAATTTGCTGAACACAATATAAAGCGCGCCACACACCAGCCAGCATGGCAGTGGCAGGAAGAAGGACGGGATATTCCGCGCCGTGGCAAACCAAAGCGCAATGCCCACCACCGGCAACCACGCCAGCAGCACGGCCACGTTGAAACTCAGGCCGCGTTGCGCGGCAGGTTCAGCCTGAATGCCCATGCGCCGCGCCAGAAAATGATCCACCACAATCACCGCGCCAATCGGGGCGAGGATCGTGCCGTAGATGCCGACAAAATCCAGCAGTTGCATCGCGAAGGCGGGAAACACACTCGCCACGGTGCAGACCGTGCCGGCAATGATCGTGCCCGTGGTCCGCGCCATCCGGGGAAACATGCCTTGAAATGCCAATCCCGCGCGATAGATCGTGGGATTGGCCGTCGTCCAGCCGGCAATCAACACACACAACAAACCGGCCCAACCCACCGCGTCCCACACCATCGGTCCGGGCGGTTTACCCTGCGCTGGATTCACGCCATGCACGCGCACCCAGTAGATCAACAGCAGCGCCGCGCAAATCCACGCCACGTAATGGCCGAGGAACATTCCCGCGGCCGAAGCCCAGCCGTACTTTGACTTGCGCGCAAAACGCAGCACCGAAAGATCGGACATCCCGAGATGCATCGCCGAATTGCAGAACCACGAGAAGGCGACCACGCCCCAGAAGCCCATGCGCGAGGCCTGATCCTCGGCTGGTTTGATCAACTCAAACAGATTCATCGTGCCGAGTTTGCCCAGCACCACGAGCCCGCACGCGAGAAACACCAGAAACATCCACGGCGCCGCGATATGTCCCACGCGCGCCACGAAACCATAACCGCGCACCGCCACAAAGGTCATCGCCGTGCCAATCAACACGCACGTCAACACCCAAGCCGGCCCGGTCGGCAACCTGTCGCTAAAGGTAGGCATTTTGATGCTGTCACCGAACGGCACCCCGACGGCCGTAGCCGAAACGGTAACCATGGCCCCTGCAAGAAAGCAGAACAGCAAGCCGTTGAGGAGATTGTAAAACGTGACGAGCTTGCGGCCCGTGATCTTCTCCAACTGATAATAAAGTGTGAGCCGCTTCTGCGTGGCGATCTCCGCCGTGAGAAACCGCCAGGTCAGCACCGCCATCAGGTTGCCGAGCAGCAACCCGAAGATAAGATCAAACGCGCTCGCGCCCCACGCCACGAACAGCGGACCGATCATGAATTCCGTGCCCGCGGTGTGTTCGCCGGCGTACATGCCCCAAAAGGCGGACGCGCCTTTCTGGGATTTCTCCGGTACCGGTTCGCGCTCGAATTCATCACCGGCGTGATGGGTTTGGGATTCGTCGCTCATAATAACGATTTGATGAGAGCGTCAGTCTCAACTTCCCCCGCTCTTCAAGTACGTTCCGTAGCCAATGATGATCGTGGAGAGAATCAATGTGGCAATGCCGGCCGCGATCAAGCCATGTGCTTTCTTGCTGGCGCCTTTCCACTCATGAAGAATCCAGCCCCACATCGTGCTGAAAATGATGATGCTCGCCATGTGCAGGGTCCAGCTTGCGAAACCGAATTTGCCCATCTGGGTTTCTCCCATGGTGTAGAAGAAAAACTGGAAGTACCACGTCGTGCCAGCCAGCGCGGAAAACAGGTAATTATTCAATCGCGGCACTTTGAGGTCTGCCGGCGAGGCGTTGGCGGCGGCTTCTGCGGCCGATGTGTGTTCGCCTCCAACCGCCTTAAACCCGGAGTGCTCCACGCGCACCTGCGAAGCCAGATACTGATAGCCGGTACCATTCTTAAGGTTCAACATCGTACACCAGATGAAGTTCGTGGTGAAGCCACCCAGCAAGACCACCACCAGCTTGGGCAAGCCGGTCCAAAGCGTGGAAGTGCCCGCTGCCGCTGACGCCTCGCCAATCGGATTGCCCGCCGTCAGCGCGAAGGAGAAACACGCGCTCATGATGCCCGAAAAAGTGGCGACCAAAATCCCCTTGGTGTAGTTGAACTCCTTGATGACTTTCTTCTTCTCTGCCTCGGGCATCTCCTTTTCCTTCGTGAACCCCGCCAGCGCCGCGATGCCGATGCCGATCAAGCAAACGAGCACACCGCCCAGCGTGACCTGCCCGGGCGTGGTGGAGGCAATCTGCACGATCGTTTCCGGCACGGGAATGGTGGGGATGAAGACTTTGAAGATCGGTGGCAGCAACGTCCCGAATGCCGCGCAATAGCCCAGCGCCACGCCCATGCCCAGCGACATGCCGAGATAACGCATGGTCAGGCCGAACGTCAGTCCGCCAAAACCCCACATGGCGCCGAAGAAGTAGGTCCACCAGAGCGTGCTCCACGATTGTTGCCGCAGGACACCAAGCAGATCGTTGGTCATGAACGACGCCAGCACCCACGGACATATAATCCACGAAAAGAAACCGCCCACGAGCCAGTAGGTTTCCCACGACCATTTTTTAACCCCACGGTAGGGCACATAAAAACTCCCGGAAGCCAGACCGCCCAGCCAGTGGAAGAAAACACCAAGAAAGGGATTTGCCATAATCAGTTGGTTGAGAGTGCGAGGTTGGGTCAGGTGCGTTGGCTCAATACAGCTTGCTCATAGCGTTTCACCTCCGCCAGCCAGGCATCGCCAACGGGTGATCCCTGCTTCGCGCAATAGTAATCCCACACGGCGCCAAACGGCAGCACCTTGGCGTCCTCCATTAACGCCAGCCTTGAGGTAAAATCGCCTTCCGCCTCCAACGCCTTGAGCCGCGCAATCGGCGCCAGCAGCGCCAGCAACAGCGCCTTGATCATGTTGCGCGTGCCGATGACCCACGCCGCCACGCGATTGATGCTGGCATCGAAGTAATCCAACCCGATCCGCACGCGACCGAGATGTCCGCCCCAGACAATCTCCTGCGCGATGGCCTCCAATTCATCCGTTAGCGTCACCACGTGATCGCTGTCCCAACGCACGCCACGGCTGACGTGTAGCGCAATCTCCGGCAGGTAGAGCATCACCGACGAAATCTTGTCCGCGATGCCTTCCGTCGGATGGTAATGTCCCGCATCGAGGGTCAGCAGGATCTTCCGGCCCACCGCGTAGCCCAGATAAAACTCGTGTGAACCGACCACGTAACTTTCCGAACCGATGCCGAACAGTTTCGGCTCGACGGAATCCACGTTGAACTTCGGGTTGAGCTTCTTCTGGAAAACCGCGTCGAGCGATTCCGCCAGCCGTTCGCGCGGTCCTTGGCGATCCGCGGGCGTGTCCTTCATGCCGTCGGGAATCCAGAGATTTGTGAGACAAGTTTTTCCCAACGCCTTGCCGATGGCCGCGCCGATTTCCCGACAGCGAATGCCGTGTTCGATCCAGAACTGGCGGATGCCCTTGTTTCGATGCGACAGCGTCATGCCATCGGCAGCCTTGGGATGCGCGAAGTAGGTTTGATTGAAATCCAGGCCCACGCCAATGGACTTTGCCCAGGCAATCCAATTCCGGAACTGCGCGGCGCTCAATTCATCGCGGTCAACCTTCTTCCGGCCGGTTTCGGCATAACAGGCGTGAAGGTTGAACCGGTGTTTGCCGGGAATGAGGGAAATCGCCTGCTCGAAATCGGCGCGCAATTCGTCCGGCGTTCGCGCCTTGCCGGGATAATTGCCCGTGACCGCCAGCCCGCCGCCCAGTTCGTGACCGGCGTTCTCGAATCCGCCCACGTCATCGCCCTGCCAGCAATGAATTGAGATGGGGATACGCGCGAGCGTCCGGAGCACCTTGTCGGTATCCACGCCGAGCGCCGCATAGCGTTCGCGCGCGAGTTTGTAAGATTGTTCGATTGGTCTGGTGGGTGTGCCCATGAGTGGTGATTGGTTAAGCGCCATTAGCTTTGCCCTGAAACCTGACTTCAAGCCGGGCAGATGTGAGCATTTCAGCGGGCGCGGGCGCAAGCGAAAACTCGGTCTAAAGGCGTGCTACGATGCGTGGGCAAGCTCACCGATGTTGACTATGCCGTGAGCACGGATTTAAGCTTTGGCCATGACGCGCTCACCCGCACCCACCGCACCGCCCGGGTGCTGCGTCTCCGCTGCGGAGTGCGGCACAAGCCCGGAGCGCCGGGAAGAAGGTATGATGACGGTGGAAATACAACTACAACCAGACAACCTTTCAGCCGTGCCTGTGCCCGATCCGGGATATGTTTCAGTCTTTTCGCCATGGGGGAACAGATGAACAAAGGATTGCTTTGTGCATCGCTTCTGTTGCTGTGCATCACAATGTTGAACTAAACCGCTTCGCGGGGAGTTTTCGGGGCGTCTTCTGAGGATTGTGGGGTTTTCTGAGGAGTTGAGTTTCCGGAGAGTCAGGGCGTATGACACCATTACGCCAACAACTCCTCGAGGAACTGGTCCTGCGCGGTTGCGCCGCGCGGACGCAGGAAGCTTACGTTCAACAGATCTATCAACTGGCCAGATTCTTTCGCCAGCCACCGGATCAACTGACCAACGAACAGGTGCGCGCGTATCTGTTGCATCTGACGCGCGAGCGGCAACTGGCCCCGAGCACCCTCAACCAGGCGGTCAACGCCTTTCGCTTTCTCTACGAGCGGGTGTTGCACCGCGAGGTCGCGGCGTTGCGTCAGGCGCTGCCCTTCACCCGCAAACCCATCCTGCGTCCGCAGGTTTACAGCCCCGCCGAACTGGAACGGCTCTTCACCGTCGGCTGTCCGCATCCCAAGCATCGCGCCTTCCTGATGACGGTGTATGGCGCGGGGCTGCGGCTCAATGAGGCCTGCCACCTCAAGGCCGAACATCTGGATGCGGCCCGCCAGCAGATTCGCATCGTGCAGGGCAAGGGCCGCAAGGATCGTTACACCCTGCTCTCGCCCCGGCTGCTCCAGGAGTTGCGGAGTTACTGGCGGATGTTCCGTCCGCGGCACTGGCTCTTCCCGGTCACCCGTTCGCCGGAGCAGCCGATGGTGGACGCCACGGGCCAGCGCATTTACTACCACGCCGTCCAGCGCGCGGGCTTGCGGCGCAAGGGCGGCATCCATGCCTTGCGCCATTCCTTTGCCACGCATCTGCTGGAGGCGGGCGTGGAGATCACGGTGGTGCAACGACTCCTCGGGCACGCGCACCTGAACACCACGACCACTTATCTGCACGTGCGGCAGGAACGGCTGGCGCAGATCGCCGGGCCGCTGCAACTGCTGGACCTCTCGCAACTCCCGCCCGCGGCGTGAGCTTGCGCCCCACGCTGGGGCAGATCCTGCGTCCGTTCCTCGCCGCGCCGGCGGCAGCCACGCTGCACCTCGCGCCCCACCAATGGAAAACGCTCCGCGCCCTGGCCCGCTGCCGGACGAGCGCGCTGGGCGGACAGGCGTACTTTTGTCCCCACTGCCGGCGCGAACACGTCGTGGCCCACAGTTGCCGCAACCGCCATTGCCCGCACTGCCAGGGTGCGCAAGCGGTGGCCTGGCTGGCGCAACAATCGGCCACGCTGCTGCCCGTGCCCTATTTTCATCTGGCCTTCACGCTGCCGCACGCGCTCAACGGGATCATCCGCCAGAACCGCGCCGCGCTCTTCAAGCGGCTCTTCGACGCGGCCAGCCAGACGTTGCTCGAGTTCGGGACCGAACGGCTCGGCGCGCAGTTGGGGATCACGGCGGTGTTGCACACCTGGAGTCAGACGCTGGGCGATCATTATCATCTCCATTGCATTGTCACCGGTGGGGGCGTGGCGCGGGATCAAAGCCGCTGGGTCAGCACGTCCCCGCACTATCTGTTTCCCGTGCGCGCCTTGAGCCGGAGGTTCCGGGGCAAGTATCTGGCCGGACTTCACGAGTTGTTCGCCGCGGGCAAACTGGAGTTCCACGGCCAACTCCAGGAGCAGGCCACGCCGGCCCAGTTCGCCGCGCTCCTCCGCGAGGCGACGCAATCGGAGTGGGTCGTCTATGCCAAGCGCCCCTTTGCCGGCCCGGAGCAGGTGCTGGCGTATCTCTCACGCTACACGCATCGCGTGGCGCTCAGCCCGCGGCGCTTGCTGGCCGCGGACCAAACGCGCGTGACCTTCGCGTATAAAGATTACGCCGACCACTCGCGGCCCAAGACGCTGACGCTGGGCACGGCGGAGTTTGTGCGGCGGTTCTGCCTGCATGTGCTGCCCGCGCGCTTCGTGAAAATCCGCCACTACGGCCTGTTGGGCAACCGGCAGAAGCAACTCCGGCTGACCCACGCCCGGCAGTTGTTGGGCGCCGCGCTGCCGCCGGAGTCCCAGCCACTGCCGGAACTCCTGCACGCGGCGGCCACGCAACCTGCGGCGGCGTGCTGTCCGTTTTGCCAGCGCCCCGGACTGGTGAAAGTGCGGGAAGTGCCGCCCCGCCCGGTGGCCTTGCTCGATTCGTCATGAACGCCCCGGCAACATTCCAGCACCACGCCCCGCTCAACGCGCTGCCCGGCGCGGGCCGGCGCGGTGTTGTCCGGGGTGGCGTCCCAGGCGGCAAAAGCCTCCGCAAGACTGTGCGGGCTCAGGGCGAACCCCGGCCGCCTCACCGTGCCCGCCCGCGCCGCGGCTGTGCCCGGACGTTCGGCCCGGGCGTGGGCGCCCGGGAGGCGGTGGCACGGAATTACTTTGCCCAGTAACTCGGACCGCCCAAGCTCAGCGGCTCAGTTCAACGGCAGTGTATCCCGCAGCCCGCCGCTCCGGCCTCCCCACCAAAACCACGCTTGCTCGCGGCGGCCTGCGGGATACACTGCTTCAAGATAGGCTGTATTGGTTTGGCCTACGTTCCCAGCAGGGAAATCGCGGCCATCTCTGCCGGGCCGCATGAAGGCTTGTCCTTCCAGGTTCAGTTGCCCAAACGTTCGCATTCTTGGGAGATCGGGCTTTGGCCGTCCACGGGAGGAACGAACATCGGTGACCTTACTGGCAAGCATCTCGTCGCAAAAGTCACCAACGCATCGGATCGAAAGCTCACGCTCTCACTAGGGGTCAGTTCGCCATTCGAGAGGGTGTTAATTGTGCCGTCAGGTCAAACCGTTTTGGTTTGCGATGCCCCGATGGAATCTCTCGCTCAGATTACACGCTTGTTCGGGTGCGACACACATGAACACGGTGTTTCGTTCCAATTGAAACTCGAATTTCGTCCACCGGTGCAAATCCAAGAGCGGATAACCGTCCGTGCTCGCGGGCGCGACGCTTTGTAAAACGCCAACTGTCCCGCCAAAAGGTGTGAAGGAATCTAGCGGCGCTCAGGCCGCGCCGGAGCAAGTCGGCCACCCGCGCCTGTGCCGCCGGTCGGCCTGTCACATCGGCTGCTAAAGACTCCGCCTGACGGCGGGCCAACCGGGAATTAGTGGCCCTCGCCGACTCGCGCCAGAAGCTCTCGCCGGTTCGGGTGCGTTGGTTGCAATCGTGGCGGCTCTGGTACTCTGCGTCCCGGCCCTACACCACCTTTTGCGGCCGGCGCCAGCGCGAGGCCAAGGCGCATCCTGCATTCGTCATCGTGTTGCACACTTTTAGACAGCATACTTGCTCGAGCTGGAATCGTAAGGGTTATGGGCGGATGACCGGATTGGCATCGTAGTTTGTGGCTGAATGACCAAGCTCGGATCGTACGCTTGCGACACGTCCGAGCGTTTTCACCGCTTCCAAGGGGTTCGGGATTATTCACCGCACCGGCGGCGTACGGCTACGCCGCCAGTGGTGGGTTGTGTTCCCGTGAGCAGGACGCAAAACCGCTTGCGCTCCCCTGCCCCGCTGCTAATGCTCTTGCCAGGTTATGAACTACAAAATCTCGCAACGGGCTGCCTCCCTGACTCCTTCGTTGACGCTGGCGATTGACTCGAAGGCGAAGCAAATGAAAGCAGAAGGACACGACGTCGTCGGATTCGGTGTCGGCGAGCCGGACTTCGACACCCCGCAACATATAAAGGACGCCGCAGCCAAGGCGTTGGCGGCCGGCTTCACCAAATACACCCCGGCCGCGGGCATTCCCGAATTGCGCCAGGCCATTGCCGACAAACACAAACGCGAGAACGGCCTGAACTACAAGCCGTCGCAAATCATCGTTTCCTGCGGCGGCAAACATTCCTGTTACAACGTCTTCATGGCCACCTGCGAGGCGGGCGATGAGGTCATCATCCCGGCGCCTTACTGGCTGAGTTATCCCGAGATGGTGAAGCTCGCCGGTGCCACGCCGGTGATCGTGGAAACGACCGACCAGACGGAATTCAAGATCACGCCCGCGCAATTGCTCGCCGCGCTCACGCCGCGCACGCGCATCTTTCTGCTCAATTCACCCAGCAACCCGACCGGCAGCGTTTATACGCCCGGGGAAATCAAGGCCCTCGGCGACATCTGCATCGAGAAAGGTGTGCTGATCATGAGCGATGAGATTTACGAGCATCTGCTCTATGACGGCGCGGTTCACCAGAGTGTCGCGAGTTTTTCCCAGCAGCATTACGAACACACCATTCTCGTTCACGGCTTTGCCAAGGCTTGGAGCATGACGGGCTGGCGCCTGGGCTGGACGGCTGCGCCAGAGCCTATTGTCAAAGCGATGGACGCCATCCAGAGTCACAGCACGAGCAATCCAACTTCGTTTGCGCAAAAGGGCGGCGTCGTGGCGCTGACCGGACCGCAGGATCACCTGCCGCAGTGGCTCGCCGAATTCAACCGCCGCCGCGGCTATGCTCATCAGAAACTCAACAGCATCCCCGGCCTCACTTGCGTGAATGCGAAGGGCGCGTTCTACCTGTTTCCCAACATCTCGCGCACCGGCCTCAAGTCCACGGAGTTTTGCGCCCGCTTGCTCGAAGCGGAAAAAGTCGCCGCCGTGCCCGGCATCGCTTTTGGTGCGGATGATTACATCCGGCTAAGCTACGCCACCAGCATGGCGAATCTGGAAAAGGGTTGTGAACGGATCGAGAAATTCTGCAAGAGCTTGATTTGACCCCGCACCACTACACCGGGTTCAAGCGGACTCCACCTCGAAACCCAGTTCACGAAACCGCTGCAACTTGTAGATCAGCGCCCGCCGGCTGATCCCGAGGGCCAAAGCGGTTTCGGTTCGGTTGTGATGGTGTTGGCGCAACGCCTGAAAAATGGCCTGCCGTTCAACCTCCTCCAGGCGCAAAGCTTCTGCGGGTTCCAAGGCGGCGGTTTGCGGAGATGTGGCGCGCACCCGGTTGGGAAGGTGATCGGGCACGATGAGTTCGCCGCGCGAAAGCAACGCGGCGCGTTCCATGGCGTTGCGCAGTTCGCGGACGTTGCCCGGCCAGGGATAGCGTTTGAGACAATCCGCCACCCCCGAGGAAAAGCGGGCCTGGCCCTGCGTGAACTCCTCAATGAAGGCATTGGCAATCGGCAGGATGTCTTCCGGGCGTTCGCGCAGCGGCGGGAGGTTGAGTTCGACGACATTCAAGCGGTAGAACAAGTCTTCACGAAACCGGCCCGCCTTCACCGCTTCTTCCAGATCGCAGTTGGTGGCCGCCAGCATCCGGGCGTTGGTGTGCAGTTCCTTGTTGGAACCGACACGATGAAAAGTGCCGTTCTGGGTAACGCGCAGCAGTTTGGCCTGAAGCGGCGGCGACATATCGGCGATTTCGTCCAGAAAAATGGTGCCGTCGTTGGCTTGCTCAAAGCGGCCCATACGCTGTGCCACGGCGCCGGTGAACGCGCCCTTCTCGTGGCCAAACAATTCACTTTCCAGCAGCGTTTCAGGGATGGCGGCGCAGTTCACTTTGACCAGCGGCCCGGCCGAACGCGCGCTCCAGGCGTGAATGGCATCCGCCAACACTTCCTTGCCCACACCACTCTCGCCGGTGATGAGCACGCGGCTTTCGGAATTGGCAATCAACGAAGCGTCGTTGAAGACCGCCCGCATGAGCGGACTTTCGCAAACGACGTGCGGCGGCAACGGTTTGTCGGGGGCAATTCGGCGCGGGACGGATTTGGCCAGACCCGTGGCCTGCTGAACGGAGATGAGCAGTTCGTCCAGGTCAATGGGCTTGCTAAGGTAATTCAGCGCGCCATCGCGCATAGCGCCCACGGCTTCGCGCACATCGGCATAGGCAGTGACCAGCAGCACCGGCAGAACGGCATGTTGCTCGCGCGCGCGCCGCAGCGTTTCCAACCCCGACAGTCCCGGCATGCGCACGTCGGAAATCATCATGCTGATCTCCTGCGTGCGGAGAACTTCGAGCGCCTGTTCGCCGGAGGAAACGGGGACGATGTCGAAGCCCTGGCTTTTGAGAAAGGAAAGTAACAGGCTGCGCTGGCTGGCATCGTCATCCACGATCAGGATGCGGGGCGGTTTCACACCGTTCTTGCGAATTGCGGGCGGCACGCGGCCACTGTAGCCCGTTCAAGCCACGGATTTCAAGTGAGTGATGCGGAAGATTGCGCCGCGCGGTTCGTTGGCGCGACATTCGATGGCCCAACCGTGGGCCAGCACAATCTGGTGAACCACGGCCAAGCCCAAGCCGGTGCCCTTCTCCTGCGTGGTAACATACGGTTTGAAAATCTCCGCGCGGCGTTCCGGCGGAACGCCGGGTCCGTTATCGCGCACCTCCAGCACCGCCTCCACGCCGTTTGACTTGGTCGCGGCGATTTCGATTAACCCACCCCGCGGCACGGCCTGAATCGCATTGAGCAACAGGTTGAAGAGCACCTGCCGGAGCATTTGTTCATCCGCCTCAATTGTAAGCGGCTCACCTTTGACCTGGAACTGGATGCCCTTTTCTTCCAGGTCGTAATTCAAAGCCCGCGCGACTTCACCCACCACCGCGCCCAGCGCCACGGCGGAGCGGCGGACTTCGCGCGGGCGCGAGTAGTTGATGAACTCATTTAACTGCGCGGTGACACGGTCAGTTTCCTCGATGATCTCTCCTGTCTTCAGGCGGATTTCGTTGGGCACATCTTCGCGTCGCGAAATCATGTGGGCCAGTCCGCGCACGATGTTCAGCGGGTTGCGGGTTTCGTGCGCCAAACCGGCGGCGGCGAGATTCATTTCCTTGAGATGCAGATTTTGCTGACTGGCCAGCGCGAGGCGAACTTCCAGTTCAGAAGTTCGCGTCAGATTCCGCCAAGCCACGGCAAACCCCAGCACCGAAACAGTGGCGAGGATGCCGATGAGGGAACGCAACCAAAGGTCTTGCTGACAATCCGCGCGCATGGCCTGGGTGGACATGACAATCACAAAGCTATGCACCCCCTGCTTTTGGATCATTGCGCGAAAGTCCTCCTCAGTCATCCACGGCGGACGGCCAAACCGGGGGCGACCGCCGCCACCATCACCACGCCGACCGAAACGGTTGGTGGAAGAACCCTCAGATTGCATATCCGGCGGCGGGCCGCGCCGGCCGGGTGGCTCGCGGTCGAAATCAGGCGGCGGCGGACGGTTTGTGTCCGAAGACCGGCCAAAGCCCTGTCGTGAAAAGACGATTGGCGGGTTCGTACGTTCCGGTTCCCATGCGAGGTCGGCGCCCAGGTCCACAAGATTCATGACGGTTACGATCCCATCGCCCCAATGCACGGCGGGGCGCACTTCGAGTCTGGGGATGGAATAGGCGGGAGCGCCTGCGGAAGCCACGACATCGCCGGCAGCGTTCAACATTACCACGCTGTTCAGTTCGCCGGGATTGACCAGTTCAGCCAAAGCCGATTCGAGCCGTTCCTTGGAGATCAATCCGAAATGCCGTTGGGAGCGCAGCACGACGCCGCAGGTGGTGGAGATGTCCCGCGCACGGTCCAGCAGCGCGGCCAGGGCGGATTGACGCACGCGCAGATGCTCAGCCACCTGCCAGGCGATGATCAGCGCCCAGACGGCCAGCAACACCCCATATACCAATCGTCCGCGCAGGCTCATGACTTTCGGAAGTTAGCGTGAATGCGACGGCCACCGCTCATTCTCTGAAAGTAGGCGGCGCATGACTGGGGCTGGGTGGCTGAGCGGGGTTGTCCTGGCCTGCCGGAGCGATGTCGAGATACCGGTTGATTTCTGCTTCGCTAAAAGCCTTGCGCGAGATCTCCGCCTTGTTCCGCTCGCTGTCGGTGTGCGCCGACATCTCGGTGGGACGGTTGATAATGTAGGGCGTCATGAAAATGAGCAGTTCCTTCTTTTCATCGGCCGTCTTCTTGTGCTTGAACAGCAGACCCAGCAACGGGATATCACCCAAGATTGGCACTTTTTGCTCCGTCTTCGTCTTCACATTCTGCATCAACCCGCCGATGACCACCGTCTGGCCATCGGGTACGACGACCACGGTGTCTGCCGAACGGATGTTGATGATCGGGGCGGAAGGGCTGCCGGCGTTATTTGTGCCGCCCGTGGCGAAACTGACGGTCGAATCGGAAACAGAGGAAATTTCCGGGGAAACAATCATTTCCACCATGCCGTCGGAGGTGATGAAGGGCGTCACCGTCAAAATGATGCCGACACTCTGATAAGTTATGGCGTTGCGCTGATTGCCGAAGCTGTCGAAGGTCACCCCCGAAATGAGGGGCACCTGCTGACCGATGGTGATGGTCGCTTGCTGATTGTTGCGCGCGAGAATGGAGGGGCGGGAGAGAATCTCGGTCTTGCCCGCACTGGCCAGCGCGGCGATCGTGATGTCGAGGTCCTTGCCCAACAAGGTGTAAATTCCGCCAGAAGTGGCGAGATCGAAGGCGGTGGTGGCGGAGTTTTGCAGCCCGTCCGGCGTATTGATTGCACTAACCTTGCTGCCGGAAATTCTGTGGCGGTAGGTGCCATCCACGCCAATATCTGTGCCTTTCAAATGGGTAGCCTCCATGAACACGCACTTGATGAGCACCTGCGGCGCCGGTCGGTCCAGTTCACGCACAACCTCCTGGATGTGGGCGGCGGTGTCCTCGTCAGACACGATGATCACGCTGCGCGTCTCCGGATCATAAGTGATGCGCGCCTGACCGATGTCGGTGCTGCTCGGGTACGCGGTGGCGGCCCGCGCTGTCCCAGTACGAGCAGCCGCCCCCTGCTGGGCCAGTAGCCCGGCTGGCACCAGGAAACCGCCCGCCACCAGCCAGCAAACAAGTTGTTTGAGACTTTCGCTTCTGAAGCAATTGTTTTGTCGCATATTCTGATTTCCCCTTGGCCCGATTTCAACGGCCCGTCCGTGTATTGCCGGTACCAAAACCGGTATTGAGGCCGCCCGTCGTGTTACGGTTCTGGAGATTGTTTTGCTGCCGGGTGTTCAACTGGCTGCCGGTCTGGCGGGTCGTGTTACGGTTGCGATTGACGTTGCTGTTGTTATCCGTGGCAATGACACTCTGCAATTGCTCCACAACTTCCTGCGGATCCCGGTTCTCCACCTTGATGACGGTGACCTTCATCTTGCGCGAAGGATCGGAATCCAATTGCTCCACGATGTCCGCAATCTGCGCCATCAAGTTCTGCGCGGCGCTCACAATCACCGACCCGGTTCGCGGGTCGGGAACGGCCGTGACCTTTGTCTGCCGCACCTGGCGTGAGTTTTGATCGGTGGTCGTGCCACGATTGTTGGCCATACCGCCAAGCCCGAAGGGGAAACCGCGTCCCCCCTGGCCACGGTTGCTCTGCTGGGTGGTCGGGTCCGGAAACAGGCTGGTCAGGAGATCGGCCGTTTCCTGCGGGTCCGCATGGCGCAACCGGAACAACCGCAAATCCATTATGTCATCCACGTCCACATCCATCTGGCTCACCAATTCCACGACCAGAAGCATTTGTTCCTCCGAGGCGCTCACGACCAGCGAGTTGCTGCGGTCGTCGGCCACCGCGACCACACGCGGCGCAGCCACGCGACCTGCTTGACTGCTGGCGGCATTGTTGTCGCCACGCCGGGGATCGCCCCCCCCGGGGAATCCGCCGCCGAAGAAGCCGCGAAAGCCGCCCTGCTGCCCCCCGCGGTTGCTGCCCGTATCCGTTTGAAACAACTGCGTCACGACCTGCGCCAGCGCGGTCGCATCCGAATACACCAGCGGAAACACCTTCAACGACGAGGAACTCACGCTGGCCGTGTCGAGCGCCTTCACCAACTGCACCATGCGGCGAATGTTCGCGCGCGTGTCGGTGATGACGATGGCATTGGCCCCCTGGTTCGGCGTCATGGAAGTGCCGGTGGGCATCAATGGCTGGAGTGATTGGATCAACTGATTGGCTTCGACGTTGCTGATATAAACGATTTGCGTGACCATGTCCTTGGTAGGCGGGATGTTCGTGTAGCTGTTGCCGGGAACGCCCGCGATGATTTCGGTGTTGGTCGCATCCACGACATAAATATTCAACAGATTTCCCTCGACGGTGGCAGCGTACCCACTGGACATCAGCGACGTATTCAGCAAGCGAATGGCTTCAGTGCGGTTCACGGGTTGGTTGGACCAGACCGTCACGGTGCCTTTAAGGTCCACCTTGGAGTTCGCACTGATGACAAAGCCGGCGGCGTCGCTCAGGTAATCCAGCACCAGGCTGAGGGGCGCGTTGCGGAAGTTCAGGCGCAAACCGCTCGCGCCATTCGCGGGTTGATTGGCGGAGGTAGCCGCCAGCAGCGAACCCAGCGAAAGCGCATTGCTCGAAGAACCCATGGTACCGCGCGTGCCCTGACCACGAATTGAGCGCGGTCCTCGCGAATCCTGGGTTTCAAGGTTTTCGCCCGGCGACAGGTTTGTGCCCTGCATCGCCTGCTGGGCTTCAAGCGCGGCCCGGACCAATTCGGCCACGGCTTCCTCGGAGAAGCCATTGGTGCCATTCCCGTTTTGCGCCAGGAGTTGTTGCACGATTTCCGCGGGTTCCGGAATGGGCGACTCTTGCTCGTCATTCCCCGGCGCCACGGGTGGTTGGGTTTGCGCAACGAGCGCGAAGCTCACGGTTATGGCCATGAGGGTAAGGATTGTTTTGAGCATGTGTGTTTTCATTGTGATTCTCTTTCTCGTCGTTCCATCAGGCGTTTAAGAATTTCGGCTTCGTCGGCGGAGGAAGTTGGGTTTGTGGCGGCCGGTGGGCGGCCGGATTCAGAACCGTCGCTGCGCCGAGAACGGGACGCATCACCGCCTCGCTCCGAACGGCCGGAGCGATTGGCTGAATCACTGCTGGCGCTTGCGGCCAGGGCAATTCCACCGCGGGTTTCCGAAACCTGCCAGGCGCCCTCGTCCTCGCGGCGCATTTGCGAACCCACCGGCAATTCGATTTGCTTGCCATCGGCTTCGAGCTTCACACTGTTTGCCTGGATGTTCAGAAGCTTGTGGCCCGCAATAATGCCGTCGGCCTTCAAGACTTTGGTGAACTCGGACCGTGAACCTTCAAAAAACGCAAACGTTCCCTTCTCATAAGCCATCGTGCCGACCAGCGCAAAAGTCTCGACCGTGGTGGGACGACGCGTGGGGGTCGCGGGCCGCACCGTGCCGCCGGAACGGTTCGCGTTGAAAATGTTGCGCTCGGCGATGAGGCGGAAGGCGGCCTCGTCCAGCCGCGACGGAGCCGCTTCAACGCGCGGGGGCGCGGCGTTCGTGCTGGCCGGTCCATTCGTGGACTGCGCGGTAACGCTGAAGCCCATCGCCGCCAGCATCAGCGCGACCAAGAGCACCGGCCAAGTCTGACGTGGTGTGTTCACACCAGAACCATCGCACACTCTGCCTTTCGTGGGAATCTTCATCTTGTGGTGCTCCGGGGCGGGTTCAGCAGCAAGCCGCTGACCTGAATGACCAGCGCGAGTTGCGAGCCGTCCACGTTGCGGGTCGTCAACTCCAGCGAATCCACCTTCACTCCCAGCGGATCGCGCTCGATTTGATACAGAAACTTTGCAATGGCCGCGAGGTTGCCGCCAACATCCGCGCGGCATTGCAGCGTCTTGTAATCCTCCTGCGCCTCCTTCCACTGAGGCCGGATGGAGCTGACCGACACGCCCCCTTCCTTGGACCAGCGCTCAAAAGCCTTGAGCATTTGACCTTCGGCCTCGGACTTGGCGTCCGCCAGGGTGTTGGTGCGCATGCGCTCCCATTGCTCGCGCAAGACAGCTTCACGCTTGATCACTTCCGCACCCTTGCGCACCTCTTCCTTGAGCTTCGCGATGCGGGCGGCCCGCTCTTTCCAGTTCTTCGTCAGCGGCGTGATCACCAGTTTGTCCGCCACAAGGAGACCCACCGCCACGATGGCGAGGATGGCCAGCAATTGTTGTCGTTTGTTCAGGTTCATTGTCCGCCGGCTCCCACCCATTGAAAGTTAAAGGTGAACTCCAGCGGCGTGCTGCCGCGGGTCATCTCGATGTGAACGGCTGAAATCTCCTTCGTCCGGCGCAACTCATCGAGCACCTTGATGAGTGCCTCACGGTTGAGCGCCGTGCCGGAGCAGGTCACGCGGGCCGGCTCGCGCAGTTCGATGGTCTTGGCCGAAACCGCCCCGGTCTGCGGGAAGGCCTCCGTCATCCGCTTGAGGATGCTGAGGCTGCGCACCGAATCGTCATACCACGGCCGATATTGGCGGACCTGGTCGCGGATTTTGGTCAACTCGACCACGTTCGTTTCAATCTGCTTCCATTGGGATTCCCAGCGCCAGAGAATGATTTGCTGGACGAGAAACGCGATGCCGACCACGAGGACCAGCGCGCCCGCGGCGGTGCCGGCATAAACCAGCTTCCCGGACGAATAACGATCGGAGAACTGTTTCCACGAGCTGACTTTGGGCGGCAGGAATTCCATCCCCGCCTGACCGGCCAGGCGACGCACCGCCACACTTAACGCGGGCGAAACCGCCGTGCCGGGCGGAAGTTTGATACCGCACTCACTCGCGGCATGGTCGCGCACGTGTTCGATCTTCAGCCCCAGCGAAGCCGCGCGCGCCTGAAGTCCCTCGGCCAGTTCCTGCGCCGTGTCGTTGCGGCCAAAAATCCGCAACCGCCGGACCGACTCGCGCAGTTCCGACTGCAACTGGCCCAGCGTAATGCGAATTTCGCGGGCGACCAATTCCACTTGCAGTTCCCGCTCCGCGCCCGTCTGTTCAAACGCACCGTCCAGCGTCCGCAACACCGGCACGCCGCCCCCATGCGAAATCTGCATGGCCAGCGTGGTTTCCCCCGGCAGCAACGCGATGACTCCATCCGCCGTTTCCTCATGCGCCGGCTGCAACGCCGTCAAACCGAGCGAGAAGGTCACAGGCCGCAACTGCGCCGCCTTCAGGACCGCTTCAAGCCGTGTGACGTGTTCGCGGGGAATCGCCACCAAGGTGGCCCAGGCCTCTCCCCCAGCCGTGCGGAAGCGCGAATTGGCGAGCAACAATTCCTCCGGGCCGTACGGAAATCCGCGCTCGGCCTCAAGTTGCAGGAAGTCGGCGATGTCCTCTTCGGGAATATCCGGCAACTTCAAGGTGAGGGTGAGCGCCCAGTTCAGCGGCAGACAGACGGCACACCAGCGCTCGCGGATGTGTTCGGCATCTAGCTGCTTCCGGATTTCGCGGCCCGCGAGTTCGATTTCCGCAGTCAAGGGATCCAGCGAGAGCGAAGCGGTGAAGGCATTCTTGACTTCGACCGAACCGTTCGTGCGCCGCACCTGCACGCCCTCCAACCGGCTGCCGTCAAAGGCCAGACCGAGCAGCGAACCGCCGGGCTGCCGGGAGAACAGTTTGTCCATGTTTTTCAAATCAATCATTGGATGATCGTGAAAGGTTCGGCGGCGGGTCCATTCGATCAGAATGGGAGATACGCCCGCCGGCATCATGCATTCCAGGGGCTTGCGCCGTGCTGGGCCGCAGTTGGCCGCAGATCATTCCGCGAGAAGGATGATGACCGGGGACGATCACCCTATCCCGGCCGACGGGAGCGGAGTCAAAGTTGAGAGCCGGCAGCGCCTGCCACTGTTTGAATTTTGCTTTGGTGATCATTCTCATCGCGCCTCCTTTAGGGCCGCCAGCAGTTCGGTGCGCGTGTCTTGTCCCAGCGCCCATCCCAAGTGGGTGAGGTCCTGCCGGTGCAGCACAATGGGCGCGTCTTCACTCGTATCGAAGACAAACCGCACGCGCTGATAGCCACGATGGTGGCGGCCCACCGCCGCGATGTCCGCCGTGAACTGGTAACTGCGCGTCGTGATGAACGGGCCGGCCTGAATCGCAAGACTGTCCTCCCCGATGGCCTCCGCCACCCAGGCGACGCTGGTCAGCGCCGAAGGATTGGACTCGCGATAGGCCACCAGTTGCGCTGCGTAGTCCAGCCCGATGCCCGGAACACATTCCAGCACGTACTGGCTCGCGGTATTCACATTCACCAACCCGTCGGTGAAACTGTTGGTGGCCGTCGTAAGCGTCTCAGCTACTTGAGCAAACTCCTCCTCGGTCATGCCGCTGCGCACGTAAAATTCCAGCAGGCTTCCCACCGGGGTGTAAGTAGCGCCACCGCCTTGGCCGCCCTGTCCTCCTTGCCCACCTTGCCCACCTTGCCCACCTGTGCCGCCGGTCACACGCAGTTGCTCCATGATCTCATCCGTGCGCGAAGAACTGAGCACTTCTTCCAAGTAGGCACGTAATTCCTGGGGACTGTTGGCATTTGTACCAGCAGTGGGTTCGCGACTGTACACCGTGAAATACTCCAGCAAACCGGGATCCAATCGGCCATCCCGATTGTCATAGGGCGGTGACTCGTCCGCGTCATTCTCGTTGGGATCCAGAATGCCATTGAGATTCGCGTCTTCGCCGTAAAGAATTTCCATGGTCATGCCCGCAACGAGGCGCAGTTCTTCAACGGTCTCGAACGCCGCGTTCTTAGTTTTGTACGGCCGCGTCATGCGGGCGTAAGTTTCGTCCTCGGCCCCATCCGTGGAGATGTCGCTGTCCTCATCCCGCCAGTCCATGATGGCAGCGGCAATTTGCGGCGTCATCCCCGGCAGATACTGAATCAATTCCGCCGTGAGCCACGGCGCGTTCAGATTGAGCTTGGCCGCTTCATCCACAAAGCCGTACGCCGGGCGCGCGAAATTGATCCCCCAATCATTTGTATCGCGGCCAATCACCCAGAACAGCGCCTCCCCCACGGGGACAGCTTCGCAGGGAAATTCCACCGGACTGAGCATCTCGCCGGGATACGCCACGGTCGCCAGCAAATTGCTGACGTAACGCGCCGCACCGTCAATGGCTTGACCCGCCTCGATGGCGGCGACGCGGTTGTCGGCGGCGCGCAATTCGAGCCGCATGGCGTGCGCGAAATACAGCGTGAGCGCCACTAGGCCAAACGCAATCCAGAGGACGATGATCAGCAGCGAACCGGATTCCCGGGAGTTCTGTGCGCGGAGATTCATTGCTCACCTCCGCTGACTTCGCTGCTTGTATTGGTCCGCGCCAGCACCAGTACCGGCACAATCAGTTCCACCGGCGCGGGGATGCCGAGGGATTGGTTCTCGTGGTAAAGCTGCAATTGCAGTTTCAACGCACGCGGCACGTTGTTCGTCAAGCCGGTGGCTGAATCCGCCTGCGTCGAATCCCAGGTGTCGCGCCAGGCGTTGCCGTCGAAATACTGGAAGGCGATGGTTTCCACACCGCTCATCAAGAACTGGTCTTCCGTTTCATCCTGCATCACCGGGAGGAGATTCCGCGCCACAGATCGGAAGAGGTCCAGCCCGGGGGTGTCGTTGGTGGGCGTTTCCAGATAATACGATACACGCTGGATTTCGCCCCAGGGTGCGTTGTCATCCACGATGCCCACCGCGGTATAAAACTGCGGCCCACTCTGGCGCGTCATGCTACCCGCCAAGCCGGAGGCTGTGGTAATGCTGGGCGTGCTCTGCAACGCACCGGAAAGCGGGCCGCCGGGAGGAACGAGATTAGCCAGGTCGCGCTTGATGACGGCAAGTGTTTGTTGAAGTGGCAGCGACCGTTCGATGGCTTCGGTCGTCCGGGCGTGCAATTTGAACGCGCTGAAGAAAACAACCTGAATGGCACCCAGCACAATGGCGAAGACCAGCACCGCCAGGAGCAGTTCCAGCAAAGTGAAACCGGTGCGGGAAGGTCCGAGACGCGAAGGCCGAATTCCGAAATCAACCCGAAGCCGGAGGTACGAAGTCAAAATCCCTGGGCTGCCGATTCGGTTTTCGACCTTCGGAATTCCATCGGATTTCAGATTTCGCTTTTCGGATTTCATTACTGTGACGCATCCACCAGCGTGCTGATTTGCAGGTCGTAATCCTGCCCCTGCACCGGCACGCTTACCACCACCGTGACGAGCCGCATGGCGCCGTCCTCGCTCCACGGTTCGGAAAGCAACCGCCAGTTGTAGGTCTGCCAACCTTCCTCAATTGTGCCCTGCTGCGACGCCGATTGCCACTGGCCCGTTACGATCAGTTCGTTCAACTTGTTTTCCGCCAGTCGCGCCGCGACCGCTTTGCGTTCACTCACCGAACCGGCGCGGCTGGCGATGCGCAGGCCCTGCACCGCCACCGGAATCACGATGGCCATGAACACCAGCGCGGCGAGCACTTCGGCCAGCGTGAAGCCGGCGCAGGCGCGCTTAACGGCGCGCGTTGGTCGGATTGCTGGTTTGAATTTCATAGCTCAAGCGATTGCGGCGTTGCGTGACCCGAATCTCAGCATCTTTGCCCTGGCGGAACACCACCGTTTCGGGGCTGCTCAGGCTGGCGAAGCCGTCCGGATTGAAGCGCATGGTGTGCAATCCGTCCGTGGTGAGTTTCTCGTTCCTGTACAAACTTGCCTCGCCCGCCAGCACCGCCTCGGGCGAAAGCAGCACTTCGATCTCCAATCCTTCGTCCACGGAGAATTCCTCCGCCTGGGTGTCTTCCTCGACGAAGGAGGGATCCGCGTTTAATCCGTAAGTGCGCTGCCCGGTGTCAAACCACAGCACCATCGGCACGCCTTCGGACACGGCGCGTTGCTGCGCGTGGCGCGTCAGCGCCAGAAACCGGTGCGCCTCCGAATCGAGGGTGCGACCGCGAAAGAAGCGCGATAACGACGGCGCGGAAACTGCCAGCACCGTGGCGAGCAATGCCATGACAAGGATCAACTCGATCAAAGTGAAGGCGCCCCGGCTTGTCCGGCGGGTGGCCATCCTGGCCGCAGCGGCTGTGAGCGCGATTAAACCGCGCGGACACCGCACGCTCGCCGGGCAATTGCGGCCGCTGCGGCCAAGATGGCCGCGCGCCACTTGAGTTGTTGCGCTAATCGTCACAGCTATCGGCTTTGCTGCCAGTTGTTGATGTCGTCTTCCGTGCCTTCACGTCCGTCGAAGCCCATGGACGACAGGTCATAAGAGTTGGGGTTGTTCCTGCCCGGACATTCGTAAAGGTAGGCCCGGCCCCATGGATCGAGCGGAATGCCGCCTTTCTCTTCAAGATACGGCCCGCGCCAGTTCTGCGCCTCATTCGGCGGCTGAATCAGCATCAACAAACCGTCCTTGCCCTTCGGGTAATAGCCATTGTCCACCTCGAACGCACTCAACGCCGTGCTGAACGCCGCAATTTGCGTTTTGGCCGCAGTCTGGCGCGCCTGCTCGCCACGGTTGGCAAACTTGGGCACCACGATAGCCGCGAGGATGCCCAGAATCACCAGCACCAAAAGCAGTTCAATCAACGTGAAGCCGGCCTGGCGACGATTTCGGATTTCAGATTTCGGATTTCGGATTTGAGTTTTCATGATTTGAAAAGCGGTTGGACAAATTACTTGATGTGATCCTGCAACGTGAAAATCGGGATGACCATGCCGATGAAAATTGTGCCGATGAATGCCGCGATGAAGAACAACATCAACGGTTCGGTCATCGCGACGGCGGTCTTGAGTTGCCGGTCCAAGTCGCCTTCCGTCACGTTGGCGATGCGGACGAGTTCGGCATCGAGCTTGCCACTCTCCTCGGCCACGGAAATCATTTCGAGCACCGACCCGGGAAACAACGCGCGACATTCTCCCAGGCTCGTGCCCAGCGCCTTGCCTTCCTTTACGCGCTCAATCGAGTTGGCCACCGCGTCCACCAGAATTTGGTTGCCGATGGAGCGCCGCGCGACATTTAACCCATTGATCAACGGCACCCCCGCACCCAACAGCGTGCCGAGCATGCGGCAGAAGCGCGACATGGCGAATTGCGCAACGAGGCTGCCGATGACCGGCGTGCGGAGAATCAAACCTTCCCAGGCGCGCCGACCCACCGGTGAAACGATCCAGGCGCGAGCCAGTAGAATCGCAATGACGGCCACCACGGCGACGAGCAATCCATACGAGCGCACCACGTCACTCACGCCCACGATGATCTGAGTCAGGATGGGCAGTTCGGCCCCAAAGCCGCTGAAAAGCGTTTGGAATCTAGGGATAAAGTACACCATCAGAAAAACCACCACGCCCAACGCCAGCACGAGCAGGATGGCGGGATAAAGCAGTGCCGCCATCACCTTGCCGCGCATTTCCTTTTCGCGCGCTTGAAAGTCCGCGATTTGACTGAGCACCAAGTCCAGGAAACCGCCCGTTTCACCCGCCTCAACCATCGCGGTATAAACCCGCGGAAAGGTTTCCGGCGATTTGCTCATCGCGTCCGCCAGCGACATGCCGTCCACCACAAGATCGTGAACTTCCTTCCATTTGGCTTTGGCGACTGGATTTCCCGCTTCCCGCTGGAGAATCACCAGCGCACGGCTCAAGGGCACACCCGCCGCCAGCAAACTGGAAAGCAGACGGGTGAAGTTCTCGAGCAAGCGGGCGGAGATTCGTCCCGAGCCGAAAGAAGGTTTCAGGCCGGGTTCAGCAGCGGCGGTTTCGCCCGCGGTCGCGCCGTCGCCTGTATTTCCCGTGGAAGTGTTAGCCGTTCCCACGAGTGATTTGCGCTTTCCGTTCAAGCCTTCCCGCAATGTGATGGGGCGCAGACTCTGGCTTTCCATGAGGCGAAATGCTTCGCCACGCCCGCCGGCCTCGATCTGCCCTTCGGTGATTCTGCCGTCCGCGGCGACTGCCTTGTAGCGAAAGGTAGGCATGGTTAATGAGGAAAACATCCAACATCCAGCAGCGAACATCGAACATCCAAAGCACCGACCTCGCCGCCATTGGGCGTCGGGCGTTGACTGTTGGCGGTTGGCTGTTTCATTGCCTTCGATGTCAAGGTCGCTTCAGCGCAATGCTGTGCGGTGCGCTTTGTTCCGCTTCGTCGGCGGCTTGGTCCATCGCCAGGGAAACTTCCTTGGCGGTCGTCACGCTCAAGACTTCGTCCACTGTGGTAACGCCGAGGCGCACCAATCGCCAGCCGTCTTCGGCCAGGGTTTTCATGCCGGCGCGGCGCGCGGCGTCGCGAACCTGATCGCTCGAGGCGTTGCGTAACACAAGTTGACGGATTTCGTTGTCTGAATCCATCCACTCGAAGATGGCACGCCGGCCGTAGAAACCCGTGTTGCGACATTCACGGCAGCCGACGGATTTGTAAATGGTTGTGTCCGCGGGAATGCCCAGTCGCACTTTAAGCGCCTGGGCGGTGGGTGAATCGTCCACCTGTTTGCAGCGGGCGCATAACACCCGCACCAACCGCTGAGCGAGCACGGCTTCCAGGGAGGAAGCCACCAGATAAGGTTCCACGCCCATGTCCACCAACCGCGTAACCGCACCTGGCGCGTCGTTGGTGTGCAGGGTGGAAAAAACGAGATGACCGGTCAGGGACGATTGCACGGCGATCTGCGCGGTTTCCTTGTCGCGAATCTCACCGACGAGAATCACGTCTGGATCGTGGCGCAATATCGAGCGCAGTCCGCGGGCGAACGTCAGACCGGCCTTCTCGGAAACCTGAATCTGATTGACGCCCTTGAGTTGATACTCGACCGGGTCTTCAATCGTAATGATCTTGCGGACGGAATCATTGATCTCGTTAAGCGCGGTGTAAAGCGTTGAGGTTTTGCCGCTGCCCGTCGGGCCTGTGACAAGGACAATGCCGTGCGGTAGTTCGAGGACATGCTGAAAGCACTTATATTCGCGCGGGTCCATGCCCAACTCGCCCATGCCCATCAGCGTGGCGTTCTGCCGCAACAAACGCATGACCACCGCTTCGCCATGCAGCATCGGAATGACGGAAACGCGGATGTCCACTTCACTCGCATCAATTCGGATTTTGATGCGGCCATCCTGCGGCAGGCGTTTCTCAGCGATGTTGAGATGACTGAGGATTTTTACGCGCGAAACGATGGCGGGTTGGAATCGTTTCAACTGTCCCGGCACAGGCACGTCCTGCAACACGCCGTCAATGCGGTAACGAATGCGGAATTCGTCCTCAAATGGCTCCAGGTGAATATCCGACGCGCGCAACTCGATGGCGTCGCGCAGGACCTGGTTGACGAAACGGATGATCGAGGCGTCCTCTGCCGCGCTGTCGAGGTCGGTGTCCTCTAGTTTATCCTCGTCCACCACCTGGAAAGGCGTCTCCTCCTCCAACGAGCCGATGGTGTCTGCGCCGACGCCCAAGCGCTTCTTCATTTCGCGCTGGATGGCTTCGGCGGGAGCCAACACGGGTTTGAGGCGCAGGCCGGTCAGCGTCTTGAGTGAATCCAAACCCTGCGTGGCAAAGAGCCGGCTGGTGGCGACCTCGACGGTGCCGTTCGTGCGCCGCAGTGGCAGCAACTCCTCCTTGAGCAGGACGCGCGCGGGGAACAGGGAGAGCAGTTCGCGGTCTGGCTCGACGTCGTCGAGCGTAGTGTAAGCGAGGCCGTACTCGCCAGCCAGCCAGCGGAGGACGTCCTCCTCAGTATTGAAGGAGGTCTTGCCACCGCTGGCCGTCTGCCGTCCCAAGGTCTCCGCGTCGAGCGCGGACAATTGCCGTGCGGCAACCATCCGCTCGAGCAGCGGCGTCAAGGACGGGTTTTGCGTTACGGTCTCGCTCACGACTTGAGATCTTGCGGGTTAACGAGTCAGGATTCAGTTGATCAGACCCATCATGACAGCGACCGCCTCTTGCTGAACCGAAAGGACTTTCTGGAGGTCAGCCTGGGCCGATTCCAAAGCCACCTGACGGGCTTTGCGGGAATCGCGATACTTCTGCATAGCGGACTTCAACTCAGCCGCGGACGCCTTAGAGTCAATGGCCTTCCGCAAGGCTTCGGCTTCCACGTTCGGCTCACCGCCGCGGAATCCGCCGCGCCGCTCCTGATCGCCACCGCGATTGGGTTCGTTATCACCGCCGGGCCGCCCCCCGCGCATGAACCCTGCGCCGCCGCCGAACCCGACCTGTCGGCGGGCGTCCATGACTTTGGTAACGCGATCTGAAATAATTTTCCATTCAGCGTCATCGGTCACGGCCATCTGGTTGCGAATGCCTTCCAGCATGCGCTGCTGCATTTCGGCGGGGTCGAAGTTGCCGCCGCCGCCCGGTCCTCGGCGACCCTGCCCTTGTCCACGTTGATTGTCCTGCGCCATGAGACTGCCAGTGCTCGCGATCATGCCGACGGCCAGACCGGCCATTACCAACCATTGATTGACTTTCATTTGTTTGTTCTCCTGCTGCGGTTGTTACTGTGTTTGTTTTATTGGGACAGAGCCGCACATCAGCGACTCTGAATGTTTGACGAGTTTCCTATCGCACGCAACATGCCAACGTGAAAAAGCGATGATTGCGAGGTCTTTACCCGCCGCAACGCGCAGATATTGCTCAACTCAACCATTTCATCTGCGCAGATTTTGCGCGGCATCCGTTTAGTTTGTGCGAGGTCATTCGGAGTTCTCCGGCTATAGGATTCGGGCTGGCTGAAAATAGAATGGAACCCAAATTTTCTGCGTGCTTTTTCGCGACAAGTCTTCTAACAGAACAGCATGACAATATGGCTTCTGGCAATCGTGTTGTTGGCGTCGCTCGCGGGCCTGGGTTACCGGCAAGGCGCCATTCGCGTAGCATTCTCCCTGGTCGGCATCATCATCGCGGCCATGCTGGCGGTGCCGTTGGGTAAATTCGTCATGCCAGCCCTCAAAGCGCTCGGCGTGGCAAATCCGGTTCTGCTGTGGGCGCTCCCACCGTTTGTCGTGTTTGTCGTGGTGCTCGCGGCCTTCAAGATCGGGGCACTCACCGTGCATCAAAAAGTGGATGTTTATTACAAATACAAAGCGGGCGACTTGCGACTGGCGCTTTTTGAACGCCTCAATGCCCGGCTGGGTTTGTGTCTCGGCCTGGTCAACGGGTTGGTCTATCTGATCCTGCTATCCTTTGTCATTCATGCCTTCAGCTATTGGACGGTACAAGTGGCCACCTCCGATGAAGATCCGCGCGGGATGCGGATTCTAAACCGCTTGGGGCGGGATCTGCAAAGCACCGGGATGTCGCGCGTAGCCGGCGCGGTGTCTTCCCTGCCTGACGATTATTACGAGACGGCGGACCTGACGGGATTGATTTATCAGAACCCGCTCACCGAAGCACGGCTGTCGCGGTATCCGGGCTTCATCTCGCTCGGACTGCGACCCGATTTCCAGGCGCTGGGTCAGGACGAAGCCTTCAAAAACATGCGTCTCACTCAGACCTCCATGCGGCAGGTCATGGCCCATCCGACCGTCGAGCCAATTGTGAAAGACCCGGCCACGCTCCGTCTCATCTGGGACACGCTCAAACCAGACTTGAAGGATGTGGAAAAGTTTCTCCGCGAAGGCAAGTCGGACAATTATACGGAAGAGATTCTTGGCCGATGGCAGTTTGATGTCGGCGCCTCCGCGGCGGCGTACCGAAGGTCGCGACCGACGCTTCCCGCGGCTGAGGTTCAGAAGTTCCGGCGCTTCCTGGCAGATCGCTATGCCCGGACCACCCTGATTGCCGGCCCGGACCATCAGATGGTAATTCGCAATCTTCCGCAACTCCAGCAACAGCCTAACCAGCCTCCAACTGCCGAACTGCAAACGCTTGAGGGCAAGTGGCAGAAAACCAACGGCGATTACGAATTTGATTTGGCCGGTGGCACGGACCGACGAACGGCGCGAATTGAAAGTGGACGGTTGGTTATGTCCGGCGACAACATCGCCATCGTGCTTATGAAGGAAGATTGAAGCGCGCGATGGCTTGCGTGCGTGAGCCGACCCCGACCAACTCGAAGCACCGCAACAGAATCAGCGACTTCCAAAAGGCTCGCTGGCTCGCATTGGTGGAAAATGCGGGATTCTGTCGAATAATGAACCTTCGAGGGGAATGAGGCTGTTCGAGATGGAGTTCGACCCTATCACCTCGCCAAGTTGACTGTTGTTTGCGGCAAAAGCCGAAACCGGCCGGGCGGTCGCCGAGTTGTCAGGTTCAATCCCCAGATTCCAAAGTGAATGGTTGTTTGGCGCCGGATTTGTATCCATGAAGACGACGCCAGCCATGAGCAGGGCACAAATACCGCCACCCAAAGCCGCTGGCACCAATGGACGGTCGCCAAACCGACTCAGCAATCTCTCCAGCCACGAAGCGACTTGCAAACCGCCAACCACGCCTCCCGGGTCCCCAGCATTAATGCGGGCAAGGACCTGCCCGGAGAAATCGCTGAAATATCGCGGCGGCGGTTGTTCGTAGCGCTTTAGTTTGAGTAATCGCTGGAGCGAATCGAAGTTTTCCCGTTCGTCATTCATAGTCACTTCAAATAGTCTGCCAGTAGCGCCTGCAATTGTTGCCGTGCATAGAACAATCTCGACCGCACAGTGCCGATGTTGCAATCCATGATTTCCGCGATCTCGTCGTGCGGCAATCCCTGCACATCATGCAACGTGACCACCAATCTATGTGAATCCGACAGTTTCTGCATGGCCTCGTTCAATTTCTCCTGCAACTCGGCCAAGTTCACTTCGCGCCGCGGTGTCCGCTCAGAAACCAGTGCCACCAGGTCGGGATCGTGCTCCGCATTGAAGTCCAGATCATTCAGGCTCAGGTGAACCCGGTTTTTCCGCTGTTTAAGAAAATTGATCGTCTTGTTGACCGCGATGCGGTAAATCCAAGTGTAGAAGCTCGACCCGCCTTTGAAAGACTTGAGCGCCTGGTAGCCCTTGATAAATGTCTCCTGAGCCAGATCGTTCGCATCCTCGTGGTTCGAGGTCATGTGATAGATCGTCGCGTAAATGCGCTCCTGATAGCGCCGGACCAGATCATCATACGCTCCCATGTCGCCTTGCCGAGCCCGTCGCACCAGGGATTGCTCTTCCGTGACTTCCTCCGCGACGCCAGTCTTCACTACATGCGGGGTCGGCAACGGCTCTGAAGTGCTTTCCGTAGCCGGTTCGGTCATAAGAGCAGTATTAAGGTTCATTCTGACAAAGCAGCCGTCTGACGCGACAGATAATCAGTCACCCCTAACAACCCGGCACGCCCGTTTGACTCGGGCAGTGTGAGGAGAATTTGACGCGCCTGCCCTAAGTACCGTTCAATTATTTCCAGCGTAGGCCCCAAGGTTTCGTACTGTGCCAGCAGTTCACTGACCCGCGGCAGCGAACCGGGCTGCCATTTCTGCACCAACTGCTCCAGTTTGACGCGATCGGCTGCGCTGGCCCGCTCCCAGGCCAGCAGGACCGGAAATGTCAGTTTGCCCTTCGCCAGATCGGTACCCAACGATTTCCCCGCCTTGGCTTCCGTGCCAAATAAATCCACGCAATCGTCATACACCTGATAGGCGGTTCCGAACGCCATGCCAAACTGACGCAGCGTGTTCCGCTCAGCAGGCGTGGCGTCGCTCAACACCGCGGCCAGCTCGCAGGACAACGCGAACAACTCGGCGGTCTTCATCTCGAGCACGCGAAAATACTCGCGGCGCGAACGATCGAAATTGCGCCGATGCTGTGTCTGCAGGATCTCGCCGGAACAGACGGTGTTGGTGGCCTTGGCTACTGCGCGGCATATTTCGGGAGTTGGAAAACTCGCTGCCAGCACCAAGGCCTGGGCAAACAGGCAGTCGCCAAAAAGCACGGCGATTTCATTGCCCCAGTTCGCGGCCAGGGTCAGTTGACCTCGGCGAATCTCAGCCTCGTCCATCACGTCGTCATGCACCAGCGTGGCCAGATGCACCATTTCGATGATGGCAGCCACCGTGACGTGGGAATCATTGAGTTGGCCAAGGGATTTGGCCGCGAGCGCCACCAGCGTGGGACGCAGATGTTTGCCATTGCCGTTCAACGCGTATTCGGCGTATTGGGCGATATTGGGGTCAAACTCGTTGACTTGTCGGGCAAGGCGATGACTAACTGCATCAAGAAATGGCTCGACCGGTTCCACGATTTGCTTCCAGGAACCGACCAGGACGACAGGAGGAACTGCGGGGCCCGCCACCCCTCCCGCTTTTGATGCAGTAGCCAGCATGTGCTCAGAAATGTAGGGTTGCGCGCCAGCCTAGTCAAACTTGTTGTGCCCCTCACGGCGGGAATCCGTCGGGAAAATCCCAATCCCAAAGTCAGGCGGCAAAAATCTCCGTTCTCGTTTGCTCGGACTCCGCTATCTTTCCGGCGTGTCAGCGCTTGATTCACAATTGGCCGACCACCCGGTGCTCAACCGGGTTGCCGTCCCCGACCTCTGGCAGCAACAGGCGGTGGCGGCTTTACGCGACGGCAAGAATGTTGTCGTGCAGTCTCCCACGGGCGCGGGTAAGACGATGATCTTCGAGCTGTGGTCAAATGCCGGCAAACCGCGCGGGCAGGCCATTTACACCGTGCCCACCCGGGCGTTGGCCAATGACAAACTCGCCGAATGGCGGGCGCGCGGTTGGGATGTTGGCATCGCCACTGGCGACCTGGTGGAGAACCTCGGGGCGCCGATTCTCGTGGCAACCCTTGAAACGCAGAAGAACCGGCTCATTGCTGGCGATGGGCCGGCCCTGCTGGTCGTGGATGAATACCAGATGCTCAGCGATGCGGATCGCGGACTGAATTACGAATTGGCCCTGGCCCTGGCGCCGGCCCACACCCAGTTGCTGCTCCTGAGCGGCAGCGTCTCGAATCCCCACCACGTCGTTCAGTGGCTCATGCGACTTGGCCGCAAAGCCGTTTTGATCCGCCATGAACAACGGCCCGTTCCGCAGGAAGAGGTTCATGCGAACAACCTGAACTACCACGTTCCGTCAGACATTCGCGGTTACTGGCCGCGCTTGGTCGCCAAGGCACTGGCGGACGACCTCGGGCCAATCCTCATTTTTGCCCCGCGCCGCCAGGCGGCGGAAAGCATGGCCGCCGATCTTGCGCGTCAGTTGCCTACGCCTCATCCGCTGCAACTCAGCATTGAGCAGAAGCAAATCGTCGGAGATCACCTTGCGCGCCTCCTGAAAAGCCGCATCACATACCATCACAGCGGTCTGAGCTATGCCGCCCGCGCCGGCGTCATCGAGCCCCTCGCCAAGGCCGGACAACTCCGCATCGTGGTGGCTACGATGGGGTTGGCCGCCGGAATCAATTTTTCCCTCCGCAGCGTTGCCCTTGCCGGTGAATCCTATCGCCGCGACGCCATCGAACAACCATTGCGGGCGGATGAGATTCTCCAGATGTTTGGCCGCGCCGGCCGCCGTGGCCTCGACGAAACCGGCTTCGTGCTTATCACGGCGAATGAAATCCGGTTGCTCGACGCGCGGCCAGGTCATTTGTCCCGCAGTGTCGCCGTGGATTGGAGCGCGTTGCTGGGTCTGATGGCCACTGCCGCCGAGCAGGGCCGCGATCCGTTTACCGAAGCCGTACGCGCCCAGGAACGTTTATTCACCACGAAACCGATCTTCCTCGGCGTGGAGGAGTCCCTGAAGCATCCCGAGACGCCGTGTGGACTCAAGACCGATGCCGAACGCGCCCGCCACGTCCGCAAGCGCCAGCGCGAATTGCTGAACAGCCGCGGCGAGTGGGAGACGTATCCAGCATTGGTGGAAAAGCCGTTGAAGGAGATTCTTATCCTGGATCGCACTGAGCGTGGTCTTTTCCCCAACGAAAAGCAGCCGGGAGGGAACGAAGATCAACCACAGCCCTCATTTCGTTCCATCCTCACCGAGCAAGCCGCCTTGGAGAAAGTCGGCACGGGGATGTTGGTCGGATTGGAACAACTGGCGAATGGATGCAAAATCTACGGGCGCGCTTCCACCGTCGCAGATGTGTTAAACGCCGATCGGATAATCATCGCCAAATGGGTGCGGCGATTGACTAATTGGAACGGACGCCAGGCGGAATTGTCGGTCTGGAACGAAAACATCGTACCGCTGCTTGAACAAAAACTGGCCGCACAAAGAACTCCGGTCGTGAGATTCGTGAGACAACCACGACGCATCCTCGCCTACACCAGCCTTGCCGAACTCACGATGCGCGTGCCGGTGGACAAATTCGGGCTTCCGCTGTGGCGACCGACGGAGCGTGAAGTTCTACCCTACGATTGTGCGCGCTGTTCACTCGTGGAAACCTGCAAAAAGCTATCCGCCGCCACCGGCTCGGCCCTGCTTTGGCGACGATTGCGCCTGGTGGATGAAAAAGGATATCCAACCCTGCGCGGACGCGTGGTCAGCTTCTTTTCCCAAGGCGACGGACTCGCCATTGCCGTCGCGCTGGAGGACGAGCGCTATCCAGTGGATGAACTGGTTTACGACATTGCCAATCTCGACGCTGGCTTTCGCTTCTGCGGGGATGAGAACCGCTGGGGGGGACGACTGGCGATGGTTTGTCACGAGGCGTTTGGGCTTCTCAGCGTTCCCGGCTATCTCGAAAACGGCGTGCCGCCCAAATACGGGGCCGGCGCGGAATTGGTCGTCGCCTCCGTCCACCAGAACCCTGCGAACAAACACGGCTGGGTAACTGATCTGCTCGGAGCGGGCGATATTGACCGCGCGATCATTGAATGGCGCAGCCGGCTGCGGCAGTTGACCCACGCGCCGGAACTCGACTGGCCTCGCTGGCGGGCGTTTCAAGCCATGGCCAAAGGAATTCTCAACGAAACCGAATCCCCCACCCTCACCGAATTGCCACCGCTTGAATACAACCAGACGCGGCGCGTGGACCACCGTTTGATTCTGCGGCGGCATTGAAAAACAACAAAGGCGAGCCGTTGCCGGCTCGCCTTGAATTCGTTCGGTCAGCTCATTCCTGCGGCGGCTTCTCAGCTTCGCCGCTCGTCGGCGCTTCGCCGCTCATTTGCTTGTCGCGGTCTTCCATGGCGGCCTTGCGGGACAGACGCACGCGCCCCTTTTCATCCACGCCCAGGCATTTCACCCAGATTTCATCGCCCATCTTGACGATGTCCTCGGTCTTCTTCACGCGGAAGTTGGCGAGTTCACTGATGTGAACGAGGCCGTCCTTGCCCGGGAGAAATTCCACGAAGCAGCCGAATTCCTTGATCGTGACAACCTTGCCCCGGTAAATCCGGCCAATCTCCGCCTCGGCGGTCATGCCCTCGATTGCATCCCGCGCGATATTCATGCCTTCTGCAGATACGGAGAAGATGTTCACCGTGCCATCATCTTCAATGTCAATTTCGCAGCCGGATTCTTCGACCAGCCGCTTGATGTTCTTGCCGCCGGGGCCGATCAGTGCGCCGATCTTTTCGGGATTGATCTTCACGGTGACGATGCGCGGCGCGTACTTGCTGAGCTCCTTGCGCGGTTCGGCCAGCGTCTTCGCCATTTCACCGAGAATATGCAGGCGCGCCACCCGGGCCTTCTCAATTGCCTCGGTCATCAGCGTGTGCGGCAGGCCGCGCAGCTTGAGATCCAACTGAAACCCGGTGATGCCCTTCTCTGTGCCGGCGATCTTGCAGTCCATGTCGCAGTAATGATCTTCCCAGCCGATGATGTCGGTCAGGAGTTGGTACCGCGAAATCTTCCGCTCGGCGTCGTTCTCCGCGCAAATGCCAACGCTGATGCCTGCCACGGGCCGCAGCAACGGCACTCCGGCGTCCATGAGCGCCAGCGAACCGCCGCAGACACTCGCCATCGAGGTCGAGCCGTTCGATTCCATGATCTCGCTGGTGACGCGAACTGTGTAGGGATAATCCTTCTTGGGGAGCATCGGCTCAATCGAGCGTTCGGCGAGGGCGCCGTGACCGATTTCGCGTCGGCCCGGCCCCATGATGCGACCGGTTTCACCGACCGAGAAGTTCGGGAAGTTGTAATGGAGCAGGAATTTCTTCTCATTCTCGCCGCCGGTGTAGGAATCGAATTCCTGGGTATCATCACCCGTTCCGAGGGTGGCGAGGGTAAGAGCCTGAGTTTCACCGCGGGCAAACAACGCCGAACCGTGAGCGCGCGGCAGGATGCCTACTTCGCTCGTAATCGGGCGAACCGTGTTGAAATCACGGCCATCCAACCGTTTGCCATTATCCAGAATCAAGCTGCGAACCGCTTCCTTCTGGATGTAGTAAAACGCGTCCTTGATGACGAAATCTGTGACTATCTCTGCGCCGAATTTCTCCACGAGCTTGGCGCCCACTTCATCTTGAATGGCCTTGCAGGCGGCTTCGCGAGCGAGCTTGCCGGGCGTCAAAAGCGCCGGGACGAAGCGATCGCCTGCCAGGTTCTTGGCTTCCTGCAGGACATCGTCGGGAGCAACGTTGAGTTTAATCTGGCGTTTGGGTTTGCCAACCTTGGCCACCAGTTCTTTTTGCGCGGCGATCAACGGCTCACAGCACTCCTGGCCAAACTTGAGCGCGGCGTTGAAATCGGCCTCGCTGATTTCCTGGGCCGAACCTTCATACATCACGATGTCGGTGGCGTTCCCAACGTAAACCAGGTCGAGATCGCTCTCGGCCATTTCGGCGTGCGTTGGGTTGGCGATGAATTTGCCACCCACCCGGCCCACGCGCACGGCACCCAGCGGGCCATCCCACGGAATGTCGCTGACCATGAGCGCGGCGCTGGCGCCGACGATGCTGAGAATGTCCGGATCGTTCTCGCCGTCGGCGCTGAGCACGACGGTCTGCACCTGGACTTCGTTATACCAACCCTTCGGGAACAGGGGGCGAATGGGCCGATCCGTGAGGCGGCAGGTGAGAATCTCCTTTTCGGTCGGACGGCCTTCCCGTTTGAAGTAGCCGCCTGGAAATTTCCCAGCCGCCGCTGCTTTCTCCCGGTAATCCACCGTGAGCGGGAAAAAATCCAAGCCTTCTTTGGCCTTGGTAGCCGCCACGGCGGCTACGATGACAATGGTTTCACCGAGTTGAACGGTGACGGCGCCGTCGGCCTGTTTGGCGAGTTTGCCGGTTTCAATGAGGATCTGTTTGTCGCCCACTTGGACGGTTAGTTTCTCTGGCATAGATGCTGACTTTGAGGTTGATCCGCTGCCTCCGAGTAACTTCAGTGAAGCCCGGGAAGTATCGGGATTCACTGAAATCGCCCAGGGGCAACGGATTTTTCATGCGCGATTAGTTGGTTCCGAAACGGGACCGCTCGCGAATTGCGGCCCAATTCCTTTGAGGTCGGAAGGCAGCGCCGCGAAATGACTGCGGACGCACCCCACCTTCCGGAAAATCTTAGTGACGAAGCTTGAGCTTCTTGGTAATGGCCTGGTAACGGCTGACGTCCGTATCGTGCAAATAGTCAAGCAAACGGCGACGCTGGCCCACCATCATCAACAGGCCGCGCCGGGAACTGTGGTCCATCTTGTTCATCTGCAAGTGACCGGTCAGGTGGTTGATTCGTTCGGTGAGCAAGGCAATCTGCACGTCCGCCGACCCGGTGTCCTTCTCGTGCAGCTTGAAATCGTCAATCGTCTTTGTTTTGGCTTCCATACTTTTTGTTGATTCCATGTGAATAAGACGCGAAATCGTAAGTATGCGCGAAGCGGGTGTAAAGCTATTTCCTCCGCTGATTTGGTCCTCTCGCACTCCGCAGTGTGCCTTTGGACCGCCTTGAATGTACGAAATGAGATTCCCTGTCGGATTTCAGACCCCGGCGGCGATATACTTTTGAACGTGAACGAAACCGCAACCATCAGTGACCGGCAATTTCTCGCCCGTTACGCCCGTGACCGCGCCGAAGATGCTTTTGCGGAACTCGTTCGCCGCCATGTTAATCTCGTCCATTCCGCCGCGCTCCGGCAGGTTCGTTCCCCGCAACTCGCCGAGGAAGTCGCCCAATCCGTCTTCACCGACCTCGCCCGCAATGCACACCGCCTCGCGCGTGGCGGCGATGCCCCATCGCTTGGAAGCCTGACGCCGTGGCTCTATCAAGTCACCCGCCGCACGGCCATTGATGTCGTGCGTCGCGAAGCCCGCCGCCAATTGCGCGAACAAATCGCCACCGAGATGAATGCCATTAGCGCCACGACTGCCGACTGGACGCACATCGAACCGCTGCTCGACGAAGCCATGTCCGCACTCGACGACACCGACCGCACCGCCGTTCTGCTCCGCTATTTTGAGAACAAAACCCTGCGCGAAGTCGGCCAGCAACTCGGCACGTCCGACGACGCGGCGCAAAAACGCGTGAGCCGCGCGGTGGAGCGTTTGCGTGAATTCTTCGCCAAACGCGGCGTTACGGTCGGCGCGAGCGGACTCGCGGTTGTCATCTCCGCCAATGCCGTCCAGGCTGCGCCGGTTGGATTGGCCGTAACAATTTTCACCGCCGCCGCGCTTGCGGGAACAACTGTCGCCGTCACCACAATCGCCACTGCCACCAAAGCCATCGCCATGACTACCCTGCAAAAAACCGTCGTTACCACCACCGTTGCCGTCCTGGCCGGAGTCGGTATTTACGAAGCCCGCCAAGCCGCTCACTTGCGTGCCCGGATTACAGCGATCCAGCAAGAACCGAGGTCGCTGCCCGGGTCGTCCAACGATGCCGCCCTCTCGGCCCTTCAGGAGAAGATTGACCTGCTCGCGGCTCAGAACGCCGACCTCGCCGGTGCGCTCGCCCTAGCCAACACCGACCGAGCCCGACTCGCAACGGAGCGAGAACAGGCCAAGCGCGCCGCCGCGCTGTACAAGGAACTGGGTGACCTGGCAAATCCCAAAGACACGAATCCCACCAATGCGTATCCCACAGAGAGGCACGTCTGGGTCGGATGGGGCAGGTTTGGCCGGATGGGAGCGCTCTCGAAGGAGGGTAATGCCAAGCTTTCGCCGGAGGAAAAATCCGCGCTCGAAGCGGCGCAGATGAAGATACTGGAGGAACTTCCCCATCTGGTAAAGGCCACGAAACAGTTCGCTGCCGCCAAGTCGTCCAGCCTGGAGCGGCCTGAGGCCCGGGAAACGGACGAGATGATGGACATGGTTACATGCCTGCTCTATGGCGCGCTGAATCTGGATGAGCAGCAGTTCTATCAGGTGTATGGCGTGATGCAGAAACTTGGAGAGGAGGCCAAACTCAAAGGCGTCTCGAAGGAGAATCCTGAAGCCGCGGAGGCGATCAAACAGTTTGTGGAAGAGTGGAAGGCGGAGACGCAGACACTGCTAACGCCAGAACAAGCTCGGATATTCGCGGAAGTCGTGACTCACTTTCAGGTCGAACCCGGAAATTTTGGCTTCAATTTCAGTTTTTGAGGAGAAGCCAAGAAGAACCAAGGAAGAAAAAATTGGTGTTCGCTCGTCTGCCGTAGAGCCGCGGCTTCCAGCCCAGCGGAACAACCTCACGCAAACCCAAGCCGCTTGAAACTTCCGTGAGTCCTCAAACACACTTACGCCATTCCCGGGCGGCGGGACTTGCGCACTCTACGGCAAGCCGGGAGGCTCGCCGCTACATTCCCTGTCCGATTTGGGCGGCAGCGGCTACTCTAGGGTGAGTGAACGATCAGACCGACACCCAAATGCTGCGTGCCTACGCTGAACACCGCTCCGAACCGGCGTTCGCGGAACTGGTGCGCCGCCATGTGGATTTCGTCTATTCCGCCGCCCGACGCATGGTGTGCGATTCGCATCTCGCTCAAGACGTGACCCAAGCCGTGTTCGTCGCGCTCGCGAGGAACGCGGCCCAGCTTACCGATCGTCAGGTGCTGTCCGGTTGGTTGCATCGCACCGCGCAAAACATCGCGGCGCAAACCGTCCGCTCCGAGGTGCGCCGTCGCGCCCGCGAACAGGAAGCCGCTGCCATGAACGAACTCCTTTCTGCCGAACCCGACATAGTTTGGGAACACATCGCCCCGCACCTCGATGCCGCATTGGGAGAACTGAACGAGGGGGACCGCGATGCGTTGTTGCTGCGCTACTTCGAATGCAAGTCCGCCCGCGAGATGGCGCAAATCCTCGGCCTCACCGACGAAGCCGCGCAAAAGCGTGTGAGCCGCGCCGTGGATCGCTTGCGTGAATTCTTCTCCAAACGCGGCGTCACGGTCGGTGCAAGCGGACTCGCGGTCGTCATCTCCGCCAATGCCGTGCAAGCCGCACCGGCAAGCCTGATGCTCACAATTTCCACCGCTGCCGTGTTGACCGGTACAACCCTCACCACCACCGCAACTGTCACCGCCACGAAAGCCATTGCCATGACTGCACTTCAGAAAACCATCGTTACCGCCACCATCGCCGTCCTGGCCGGGGCGGGAATCTACGAAGCCCGCCAAGCCTCGCAATTGCGCGACGAAGTGCAATCGCTCCAGCAGCAAAAAGCGCCGTTGACCGAACAAATTCGGAAGTTCGAACAAGAACAGGAGGAGGCTGCACGGCAGCTTGCGGCCTTACGCGACGATAACGAACGCCTGAACCGCAATACTGCCGAACTGTTGAGGCTGCGCGGCGAAGTGGCCCGGTTGCGGAACGAAATACGCGAATTGGCCGAGACTGCTGGCAAGAAGACTGATCCGGCAGAGAGCTTGATGCTCGAAGGCATCAGGTGGCTGCCTGAATGGAAGGATGCGGGACTGGCTTCACCAGAGGCAACGCTTGAAACTTATTTTTGGGCGCAAGCCAATGGCAATGTTGACAGACTTAAGGAGTTGATGGTTTTCGATCGTGGCACCAACATTGTGCCGGTTTCTGATCTCTATGCAAAAAGGGAAGCTCGCCAGGATGGAGACACTTGGAGGGCGGCAACTATAGGGGGCGTACGCATCCACAGGAAATTCGTTACAAGCGTTCTGGACGCGGATCGCGCCTCCTTTGAGGTCGAATACATGGGACCTGGGTTTGAGGGAGGCAGAAAGGTGTCTCCCAACGTGATCGTGGATGCAAAGGTCATACCGGTTGACCCTGCCAACCCACCGACGTGGAGTCCAACAGGTAGCCCTATATTTGACCTCGTGCGGGTGGACGGTCAGTGGAAGATTGACCGCAGAGAATCTCTGGTGCGAATGACGATTGACGACGAAGATTCAGAGGCAATGGCCAAAATGATGATGCAAATGGACCCGGAAACGCTTGAGAAGCTAAAGGCTAACCCCCAACTTCCGGCAAAGACGCTGCGGGCGTACGAGGAACTAAAGGCCAAAAGCGCGCAATAACCGGTGGTCTGCACAGCAGCGGCGCTCGCGCCCTCCAAGGCAGATCCGGACGCCACAATTGTCGGATTTCACCTGTAGTAGGTAGTATCCAATGCGTGAACGACCAAAACGATCCACAACTATATCGTGCCGACTCAACTCACCGCTTCGTCTCGGCGTTCCCCGTAGCGGCAGGCGTCCGCGCCTGCCGGTGAGCCGAGGCTTCCAGCCCGTCGGCCCCGACGCCTCACTTCGATTCCATGCGGAGGTTCATGCCCGTCTTCATGGTCATTTTCTGTTTCTGACCGCCCATGTCCATGCTCAACGACATCTCGGTTTGCGCCTGCATGGTCGCCAGCAACGGCATGAGTTGCGCAAGGTCCACGGTCATGTTGCCGGTGCCGGTGCCGGTCATTTTGGTGACATCAAGTTTCATCTGCGGCATGGCCGGGTTTTGGATTTTTTGATTCGCGGCGGTTTGAGCAATGGTTACCGCCGTGTTGAGACGGTTGCCCTCTATTGAAAGCAGTTCGTAGGTCGCCGTCTGATTGATCGTCATGCCCTGCGACTTGAGCGGCTGCCGGACTTCCCATTTGGCGCCGACGCCCACGGCCTCCTCGGGCAAATGCACCGCGATGTTCGACCAGGTTTCCTGCATCTGGGCCAGGGACTGGCGCATTTGCGGGTCGGCATCCGGTGGCACCACTAACTCCGATTCCTTGTTGAAGCCGCGATTGGACATGGTGGCGGTATTGGTAATCCCTTGCACCCCGCCAAGCGACGCCTTCATGGCTTCCACGACTTGCGGCATGGCGTCGGGATCATCGGCCACGCTGACGTCTCCCAAGGTGATTTCATAAGTGATATCGCCTTCGGAGGAAACCGTTTTCACGGTCACGTCCATGGGCATGATGATTCCCGGCATCTTCATTGGCTGGCCGAGGCCCATGTCCATCTCCATTTTCAAGGTCGTCGTCACGGTCTGGCGGGCGCCGGGTTCGGGCTGAAGCCGCAGCGCTCTGCGCGGTTCCGTCCCGGCGGACAGCAACTTCACCGGCGAGGATGACGCTGCCGTGGAGGTTTTGGCTTCAGTGGGAGTTACAGTAACAACCGGCTGGGAGAGCGTGGCGATTTTGTCCGCCAGGTAGTTTAGGCGATAGGAAACCACTTTGACATTCCAGGTGGGATGCCGCTGCTTGAAATTCACCAACGCACTGTGAGCCTCCTGGTATTTGGCTTTCGCCGCCTCGCGCTCGCCGGCTTTGTTAAGCGTATCCGCCTGGTCCATTTGCTCGTGAATGCGCAGATACCGGGTCTCGGCGTCATCCGCCCACGCCGGGGCCAGGGCCAGGAGGAGGATGAAGATAATCGCCGCAGCGCGGGTTGGATAACCATTCAAGTTCATGCGGCGAAATCTATTCAGCCACGGAATGGCGTCAAACCAAAAGCAGGTGGTCACGGAAAATGCGCGGCACGAAAGCGCGAACGTTCCGGTCTGGCTCACCCTCACCCATCTGTTGACGCTCGGCTTGGTGGTCGCCTTTGCGCATCATCCCGACGTGTTCTTTGGCGTGTTGGTGTTGTTCCTCGGCCTCGTCACCGCCACGCACAAACACCAGGACGATCTCAAACTCCGCGAAGGCTTGTTGGTCGGATTCTTTCTGGCCGGACTCGTCACGCTGGGTTCGCTCCAAGCCTACTGGCTCAAGCCGTTGCTCGCGCAGCTCAACGGCGGGGCGTTGTTCTTTGGCGCCACGGCCCTGACCTCCATCACCGACAACGCCGCGCTCACGTATCTCGGCTCCATGGTGGAAGGCATATCGGACGAGCTCAAATACGCGCTGGTGGCCGGCGCGGTAACCGGCGGAGGCTTGACGGTCATTGCCAATGCCCCGAACCCGGCGGGGGTGGGTATTTTGCAGGGCGCAAAAGTATTTGCCGGCGAAGGCATCAGTCCGCTGGGTTTGTTGCTCGGCGCCCTGCTGCCAACTGCCGTCTCCGTGGTGTTCTTTTGGTTCCTGCGCTGATCGCGTCGGCAGCTTGCCTCAGTAGAACCGCGACCGGCCAACAGCCGCAAAGCGGAATTGCAGCGGCCGGGCAATGACCCGCAAACCAACCCATCTGAACCGTAGGTGGTTGCTGCGGCGTGCAAGTGAATTCAGGCATGAGTTGAGCCAGTGAATTCAAAATGGCGCAGACTTCCCTGACCTTGTAGCCTCTGTCCATGCTGCTGACGCTAACGACAACGCACCGTCCAGCCACGGACCTTGGCTACTTGCTCCGCAAGAATCCGGGGCGTCCGCAGTCATTCGAGCTTTCGTTCGGCAAAGCGCATGTCTTTTATCCCGAAGCCACGTCTGAGCGATGCACGGTTGCATTGCTCGTTGAAGTTGATCCGGTCGGTCTGGTGCGAAATCGCCGTGGGCCATCGGGCGAAGGCGGTGCGCTTGAGCAATACGTCAATGATCGTCCTTACGCCGCCTCATCCTTCTTGAGCGTGGCTCTCGCCGATGTTTTCGGCAGTGCTCTCTCTGGCAAAAGCAAAGAGCGTCCTGAGCTTGCCGACACGCCGTTGCCGCTGTCGGTGACTTTCTCCGCGCTGCCATGCCGTGGCGGGGAGGAGTTTTTGCGGAAACTTTTTGAACCGCTGGGCTACACCTTGTCTGCGCGCCGGTTGCCGCTGGATGAGAAGTTTTCTGACTGGGGAGAAAGCTCCTATTTCCAGGTCGAATTGAATGCGCGGCTGCCGTTGCAGCAGCTTCTATCTCATCTGTACGTGCTCGTGCCGGTGCTGGACAACGACAAGCACTATTGGGTGAGCGATGACGAGGTGAACAAACTCCTGCGCCATGGTGAAGGCTGGCTGGCAGCGCATCCTGAACGCGAAGCCATCACTCGCCGCTACCTCAAGCATCAGCGCAGCCTGGTGGACGATGCGCTGGCCCGGCTCGTGGGTGAAGACGAACCGAATCCCCATGCCGTGGCCGAAACGCGCGACGGTGAGGAAGCGGCGCTGGAAGCCTCACTTTGTAGCAGCCGAGGTAACGAGGCTCAAACTTCTCCACAACCAGGTCAGAGCCTCCTCACGTCGGCTGCAACGGAGGAAAGGCAAATGACGCTTAACGAACAGCGCCTCGGCTCGGTGCTGGCCGCGTTGAAAAGTACGAGCGCTGCTCGCGTCCTGGACCTGGGCTGTGGTGAAGGCCGCTTGCTTCAGGCTTTGCTCAAGGAAAAGCAGTTCACTGAAATTGTCGGCATGGACGTGTCGCACCGCGCGCTCGAAATCGCCCATGACCGTTTGCACTACGACCGCCTTCCGCCGGTTCAGAAGGAACGTCTGCGCTTTCTGCACGGCTCGCTTATTTACCGCGACCAGCGTCTCGCTGGCTTCGATGCCGCCGCCGTAGTGGAAGTGATTGAACACCTTGATGCCGCGCGACTGGCTGCGTTTGAGCGTGTTCTGTTCGAGTGCGCCAAACCAAAGCACATCGTCATCACGACACCCAACCGCGAATACAACGTGAAATGGGAAACACTGCCCGCCGGCAAGTTTCGTCATCGCGACCATCGCTTCGAATGGACGCGCGTGGAGTTTCAGGAATGGGCCAAAGGTGTTGCCGAACGCTTCGGCTACAACGTGCGCTTCCTGCCCGTCGGCCCGGATGATCCGGCGGTTGGCTCACCAACGCAGATGGGCGTGTTTGAGCAGGCACAACGAAGCACAGCGTAACCAATGGAGCGTCATCAATCATTGCTCGAAAGTCATTGCAGGCGTCAGCTAAATGAGCCGCTTGAAAGCATTGAACTTACGAGGATGGGAATGCCTCCAGTTAAGTGGACTGGCAAATTAACGAGCAGACTTGATGGACAAATCGTCATAGTGCTTGAAACCAATACAAGATTGTGGGGTCTCCTTGACGATGGTGAATCCGGCGTCATCGTGCCCAACGAACGCTTGTTTTGTCTCGAGGCCCGCACGGCCAAAGGAATGCGCATGCAAGCAGTTGGCATTTACCCATCTGCTCCCCATATCAGCCTCAACTACGCCAAACTCCAGTTTGTGCCTCAAGAGATTACACTTTGGTCTGAAACAGCCTTGCCTGACTCGCCTTGGGTGACCGGTGCGATAACAAGATTTGACGAGAATGGCGCGTGCCGGAACTCCGAGCGCATCGCATGGCCGCCGGTGTTTGGCAGCGAAGCTACATGGCATGAGTGGTACTGTCTTCAGTTTGATCAGACGTCATTCGGCTTGTCCAAGAAGAGAGATGATTTTTGCCGGTTTGCCGTTTGGACCGACACACAGCCAAGGCACGAGACATTGTTCGCTCAGGCGGAGGCATTTCTTTACGCGCTCGGTTTCCGAATCGGACAACGCGTCAATTGGTTAGCTTACACTCGTGTGAAAAGCGGGCGGCTTGAGACAATTTTGGCGAAGCCAATTCCGCCACGTTCCGCCACACAACATTCACCGCTTCCTTCAGACATCGGAGATGATGACGAGGAAACCTTGCTTCGTCGTGCTTACGAATTCTTTCTCCTGGAGAAGAACTACCCGGTCATTAACCAGCTTGGAATGTTTTGGGACGCCACAGATAACTTTCTTCCCGTTCAGTCGCTCGTTGCTGCAACAGTGATTGAAGGTTTGGCCGACTTCATCAAACAAAGCACCCAAGATTCCGAAGCAGAAGAACGGTTTGCGCGCTTCAAGGATCAACTGAACGCGCATCTGATACGGAACGCCCGCGATCTGGTTGTCACAGATGGTGCGAAGAAGGATTGCGCTTTTCTCACGAAAATCCGTAAAGTGGTTCAGTCAACACAACTGCTTTCGCTTTCAGAAAAAGTCAGGCTAGCTGCTCAGATAGCCAAGATTCCGTTGCAAGGAACTGAAGTAAGAGCGTGGAACAAGATGCGAAATCGCATTGCCCATGGCGATTTTTCACCTGGCCCGCTTTCAACAAGCCTGGTTCAGATTCAAAGCCAACAACTGGATTGCGCGGCGAATATCATCAACAAACTGGTTTTAGGTCTAATCGGCTATGGAGGGGTATTTACAGACTTCAGTTCTCCGGGTTGGCCAGCACGCTCTTTTGTGAGGACTGTATGACTTTCACCATCCCAGAACTTTCCTTCGTCGTGCTGATCGGCGTGTCCGGTTCGGGCAAGAGCACGTTTGCGCGGAAGCATTTCAAGCCAACGGAGATTTTGTCCTCCGATGCGTGTCGCGGGCTGGTGTCGGACGATGAGAACAGCCAAGCGGCGACGAAAGACGCTTTTGAACTGCTTCACTTCATCGCTCGCAAGCGGCTCGCGGCGGGAAAGCTGACGGTGGTGGACGCGACGAACGTGCAGCCGGAATCGCGCAAGCCGCTCGTGGGGATCGCCCGCGAGTTCCATTGTCTGCCGGTGGCCATCGTGCTCGATGTGCCGGAGCGCGTGGCGCATGACCGCAACAAGATGCGCCCCGACCGTGATTTCGGCCCTCATGTCATTCGCCAGCAATCGCAACAGTTGCACCGCTCATTGCGTGGGCTGGAACGCGAGGGATTCCGCCACGTCCATGTCCTCAAGTCATTGGAGGAAATCGAAGCCGCCGTCATCGAGCGTCAGCCGTTGTGGAATAATTTGAAGCACGAGCACGGGCCGTTCGACATCATCGGCGATGTGCATGGGTGTTTCGATGAGCTTGTGGAGTTGCTGGGAAAGCTGGGATACGTAGCCGCCGAGGTAACGAGGCGGACGGGGAGCGAGGAATTTGTCAAAGCGGAGGAATCTACCTCCTCACGTCGGTGGCTACATCCAGATGGCCGCAAGCTGGTGTTCGTCGGCGACTTGGTGGATCGCGGGCCGAAAGTTCCGCAAGTGCTCAAGCTGGTGATGAATACCGGGGCCAGCGGCGCGGCGTTGTGTGTGCCGGGCAACCATGACGTGAAGCTAATGCGCAAATTGCGCGGGCGTGACGTTCAGATCACGCATGGTCTCGCGGAATCTTTGGCGCAACTCGCCGACGAGCCGGAGGATTTCCGCAAACGCGTTGCGGAATTCATTGATGACCTGGTGAGTCATTACGTTCTCGACGACGGCAAACTGGTCGTTGCCCACGCGGGCATGAAGGAATCCATGCAAGGGCGCGGCTCCGGTGCGGTGCGCGAGTTCGCTTTGTTTGGCGAAACGACCGGTGAGACGGATGAGTTTGGTCTGCCCGTGCGCTACAACTGGGCTGCCGAATATCGCGGCGCGGCGACGGTCGTGTATGGACACACGCCTGTGCCTGAACCGGAGTGGTTGAACCGCACCATCAACATTGATACCGGCTGCGTCTTCGGCGGGAAACTCACGGCGCTGCGTTATCCAGAGAAGGAACTCGTTTCGGTCGCGGCTCGACAGGTTTACGCGACGCCGGCGAAACCATTCCCGGTAGCAGCCGAGGTAACGAGGCTCATTTCTAACGCTTCAGGAGATGAAAGTCAGAGCCTCCTCACGTCGGCTGCTACGGGATTGACGGCACAGCAGCAGAACGACGATTTGCTCGACCTCGCCGACGTGACGGGCAAGCGCATCGTCAGCACGCGATTGCGTGGCAACGTGACTATCCGCGAGGAGAACTCCATCGCCGCGCTGGAAGTGATGAGCCGTTTCGCCGCGAATCCCAAGTGGCTGATTTATCTTCCGCCCACGATGTCGCCGAGTGAGACAAGTCAAGCGCCCGGATTACTGGAGCATCCGGCGGAAGCATTCGCTTACTTTCGCCATGCCGGTGTGCCGCACGTTGTCTGCGAGGAAAAACACATGGGTTCGCGCGCCGTGGTGATTATCTGTCGCGACGAAGATGCTGCACGAAAAACTTTCGGCGTGACTGGCGAAGGCATCGGCATTTGCTACACACGCACGGGTCGAAGGTTTTTCGACAATACGACTTTGGAAGTGGAATTCCTTGAGCGCGTCCGTGCCGCCGCTACCGCCGCCGGGTTTTGGGACGAGTTCAAAACCGACTGGCTCTGCCTCGACTGCGAGTTGATGCCGTGGTCAGCGAAGGCACAAGAGCTGGTGAAGCAGCAATACGCCGCCGTCGGTGCATCCGCACAGGCGACGCTTGCGGCTGAAGTCGCCGTGCTGAAACAGACCGCCGGGCGCGGACTTGATGTCAATGAGTTACTCGCGCATACAACCGCGCGCCGCCAGATGGTGAGCGACTACATCGAAGTTTATCGCCGCTACTGCTGGCCGGTGAACTCGGTCAACGATCTGAAGCTCGCGCCGTTTCACCTGCTCGCCACGGAAGGAAAAGTTCATACGGACAAACCGCATGACTGGCACATGCAAACTTTGGCTCGCCTGGAAGATGGAGCGCCGCTCTCCGAGCCGGCGCGTGACGGTGGGATTGCGAATCGCGCCGGGTCGGAGACCGGCGCTCCGGCAAAGAGCATTCTCATCGCAACGCCGTTCCGTATGATTGACGTGACCAATCCCGAAAGTGAAGCCGAAGGCATTCGTTGGTGGGAGGAACTGACCGGGCGCGGCGGCGAAGGCATGGTTGTGAAGCCGTTGGAGTTCATCGCCAAGAGCCGGCGTGGACTCGTGCAACCGGCGGTGAAGTGTCGTGGCCGTGAATATCTCCGCATCATCTACGGCCCGGAATACACCGCGGCAGAAAATCTCGAACGCCTCCGGGCGCGCGGCCTTTCTACAAAACGGTCGCTGGCGCTGCGTGAATTTGCTCTCGGCATCGAATCACTCGAAAGGTTTGTTCGGAAAGAGCCCTTGCGTCGCGTGCATGAAGCGGTCTTTGGCGTGCTGGCGTTGGAAAGCGAACCCGTGGATCCACGGCTATAAATTTCCGGGCGCACGGAGTTACGACCGCCGGATTCCGAATCCTGTCAAAGTGTTGTCCCGCTTCTGAAGCCCGCGTTATTCCGCTTACGGTTGGGCCGGGAACCGCCGACGCACGGCGACCTACGAAGCGGCTCATCACTCATAAAGAAACGTTGCGCTGGCCGTGGTGTCCTTATCCGTCACCACCCGCACCCAGTAAGCCGAAAACGCATTGGGAAAACGGTGGGTGACACTGCGGCCGCTTTTCACGGCGAAGGCACGGTAGGTGCGCCATTGACCCGTGCCGCTGATGTCCACCTCCACGCGCATGATCGTGGGCGACGAACCCGCGTTGAAGAGGGTCACGCGCTTGCAGTCGTAGCCAGTCATCAGATACGGATCGGAGGGAACGCCCGCCTGAACTGCCGTATTCTTCCACGGGCCGCCCGTGCCGCGGGGTTTGCCGAATTGCCACAAGTCATCCACGGTCCCAGCCCACACGATGCACTGGCCATCATCAGAGCGGATGAGATGCGGGTTGCCCACGGGTGCGTCCACGGAAATGCCGGTAAGCACCATCAGGCCGCGATAGGAGCAGTAGTCCATGATGCGGCGGTTGTGCGTGGTGATGGGACAAATCCTGGCGAAGCCGCCGGCGTTCTCGGCGGGCAATTCGTAAAACGTGCCGTGGGCATTGAACAAATCGCGCTCGGTGCAAACTTCGCGATCCACGCGCCCGCCGCCGAACACGCCGGGTTGATCAAAGGCGGGATCGCCCTTGGGCAGCCGCCAGCGTTTGCCGTCGTCATCCACAAAAAGCACAGAAGCCTGATCCACCTGCAACACGCCGGCCGGGATGGCGACATTCGACTTGAGCCACGCGTGCGCCGCCGGATCGTCCACGCGGCGGAGTTTCAAGTCAGCATCCATTTCGTAATAACCCGCAACGGTGACTTGCCCGCCGTCGGCACGCAGACCAGCCACCGCCAACGTACGCAAGTTGTCGCCGCGGGCGCGAATCAATCCGCCTGTGATCCGTTCGTCCGCTGGCTGGGCGATGCCGTTGAACTTGTCGTCTGCTTTCACACCGCGCCGATCTACGTTGCGAAACTGGAAAAATGCGGTGGCCTTCGCGCAATCGCGGTCGGTTCGCACCCGCACCCAAACACCCCGCTCCCTCGACGGAAATTGAACCCACTCATAGCCACGCGCCGGGACGGTGACTTCGCGAAGCTTGGTCCACGCTCCCCTGCCCTTCCGGTCCACCTCAAAAGTGAACTTCACCGGAGCATCGGTGTCATGCGTCAGATGCACCCCGCGCTGCGTGAAACCGGAAAGAAGGAAGGCGTCGGAAGCCTCATTGGCTGTCACCGGTTCGTCCAGCCACACGGCGCCCCGACCCAGCGGAACGCCGAATTCATCCAGCGCGTCCGGCTCCACGAACCACAGATTGGACTGTGACTGGCCGGGTCCGGCGAGCTTGCCCTTCGCGGCTCGCCTATTCAGAAATTCATTCTTCGCGGTATCGTCGCAGCCGAACACGATGCGATCCCGCCAGCGGCAAAAATCACCGATCACCTTGAGATAGGTCGAGCGGGGTGCGAGGCCCGCAGAGTTCGCCGCAGAAAAGGTTTTCGGAAATCGCCAGAACATGCCGTGCATCGTCATCAACAGATCATCCTCGCCGATGTCGCGGATGCGCGGCCACTCAGTGTTCCAGCCGTGCGCGCCATCGTAGCAATGGCTGGCTTTGGGCAGGCGATAGGCGTGCCATGAACCTCCGTCCAGCACCGCCAGAATGAGCGACCGATGATCCCAGCCGATGGACCAAACGGGATCCTGATCGGGATTACGATTACCTTGCAGCCCGCCGGGGCCGGTGACTTCGGTGAATTGATTGCGCCGCACGAGCTGCCAGTCGCCCTCGCCGCGCCACTCGGCGAGCGCGCCACTGGGTGTGGTCGGGTCCGTTCGCGCCGCCGGGCCGTGTTCGCCATTGTTGGCGTAAACCACGCGGCCCTGTCCCGAGTAGAGTCCTTTGCCGTGGTAGCCGGGCAGTTGCGAACTGACGGTGGCCGGACGTCTTTCATTGGTGCGACCGGGCGGATGCACATGGCCGTCCTTGATTAGCCCGGTGACTTCGAGGGAATGGACATTCACTTCGTAAAGGCCCTCCTCCATGGTGGCAAAGTAAATCTTGTTCGTCGGGTCGGACAAGTGCCGCGCGTTGCCCGTGAGGCGACCCGGCATGTTCGTCGGCGAAATCACCCGCACGCAGCGCTGCGCGTCAATCAAGTATGGACCGATCACCAACTGCTGCGACTCGGCGTGGATCATCCGGTTCGCGTGCGTGCCGCCGACACTCTCCGGCCGGATGATTTGCTCAAGTGCCGGCGTGATTTCATAAAGCCGGTCCGTCGAGCCATACGGCGAATGTGGCCCATAAGTGATGGCCCAGAGACGATCCGCCCACGGAACGACTGCGCCGGTGCCGCACTCGCCGTCGTCATTGAACATGGCAAGGTGCGGGTAAATGCCGGAAAGACTGGGCGGCAAATCGGCGGCGGACACGGGTTCGCGAGCGGCACCGAGGGCAAATAGTCCGATGACGAGCAGCAGGCATTGAGGCAGTTTTGGTTTCACGGCGGGCGATGGTGGAAGTTTCAATTTAATCAAGAGTCCCGAGCGTTTACTTGGCCGGTTCGACGGGCCGTGTGATCAGGCTTGCGGGGTTTCCGTTGCGCAATGCCGAATTTTTCTCGTCACCAATCTGTCTGGGTGCGTAAAGCTCCTGCAGGCGGGCATGTTCGCGGGTCAGCATCGGATCATCCGGCCAGCGCTGCGACATCTCGCCAAGCAATTCGCGGAGTTCCGTGACGTCCCCGGCTTTGGCAGTCAACTGGAACAAGGCCTCGTAAGCCGGGCGCACTTCGGTTAGGCAGCCAATCAACATCCGCCAGGCTTTTTTGGCGTGCTCCACTTCATGGGCCTTCTCGGCGTAGCGCGCCAACCAATGAAGCTGGTCAGGCTTTCGTTCGGCGGAGAATAGAGCGCGCCGCCAGTGGATGGCCGCGGAGGGCGCTTTGCCCAGCTTCGTCGCGCAACGGGCGCGGAACGCTTCCAAATAAACCGTCTCCAGCGGAACCCGGTAGTGATCCAGAATAACATCAAGCTCCTCCCAGCGCCCCAACGAAGCAAGCGCGTCGGCGTGTGGGAGAAACAATTCGCGACGTTGTAGCGCGGTGTTCAAAGGAAGCACAACAAGCGTTCGCGCGAATTCTTCCTGCTGATTGAGCCAAACGGCAAATAAGTTAAGCACCGCCGGATCGCTGACTGTATCGCACTCATCCACTGCGTGAGCCAGGATTTCCCCGCGCCGCTCCGGCGACAACAGGATGCGTTGTTCAAGGATCAGGAGTTGTTGGCTGATTCCCGTTAGCGGATGCTTCTCCAGTCGTGAGATAAGTTCGCGACGCTGCTCCGGTGACAACTCTGGTCGCCGCGCCAGGAATTCCAATGCCTCAAGTCCTAACGGGCTGTCCTCGCGTGCGATGGCCCAGACATCGTTTCGCGCTTCAGCCTGCTTGTCGGCTTCAGGCGAATCATACCGGAGGCTGGCGAGGAAGAGTTGATACTGCCGGTTACCGGGGTCATGCAAACGAGCGCGGGTGGCGTAATGAACCGTTTGCGCCTTGTCCCCCACCGCAGCGGAGAATTGGGACGCCAGCCAAAGATGAACCGGTTCATGGGGCGAATCCTCCAGCAGTTGCCGCAGATCACCAATGGCCAGATGTGGCGAGCCAAGGCGGATGGCCAGCTCCACAAACGTGCGTCGGTCTTGAACGGTGGCATGACCAGCGGCGCTGAGTTGACGCCACAACTGGAGCGCCGTGACGTTGGTGGCCTGGGACAAAGTTCGGGCCAGGGCGCGCATCGCTGCCGGTTCGGCGGGCTTGAGCAACAAGGCAGCTTGCGCTTTCTCAGCGGCCTGTGCCCAGCGATCTTCGCGAATCAATTGCTCCGCCTGCGCAGCCAATTGTAGCGCCCGCCAGCCTTTGAACGCTTCATACGCAGGACGTGCCGCAAGAAGTCCCGCGATGAGCAGCGTCACTGTGAAGCTCCAGAGCATGGCCAGTCGCCAACGTCGCCTGCGGCGTTCAGCAATCATCGGGTTGGGACTCGCAGCCATCGTGCTTATCGTTCGGGCCTGAGCATGGCACAACGACGGAGATGATTGAACAATTTTCCTCGCTTGGACCGCGGCTTCAATTTTGTCGGGCGGGGCGGATTGGATTTAGGGCGATTGACGGTGAAATTTAGCACCAGGAACGACGCGGGATTTGCCAGGGGCGCAGTGTCAGATTGGGTTGAGGCTTTGCCGTGCGAATAGATTCGGCGTGGACATCCTTGGCGGGGTGCTCTAAAACCGGAACATGAGTCTTTACCGCGTCACGCCGTTTCTGGATGGCAATTTCAACTGGGACGATGAGATACAACTAAAGACGCAGACTGCGGCGGAACAAAAGGACAGATTGCTGAGGAGCTTTTTCATCGGTATGGGAGGTGCGTTTCTAACTGCGCTTACTTTTGGTTTACTGCGACTTTTCCCGCTCAGGTTTGCCGGCCTGACCATTTTTCTGGGCTGTTGGGTGCCCTCGATGATTAAAGTGTTGAGCGACCCTTCACGTGAGCCACGCGCCCGCTGTGGTGAACGAATGAATCGCGGGTGGAAACCCACGGATGATGATCGCGGCGCAGAATATCTGATCGGCGATTCAGGCCGTCGCAACTTTTACACCTTCAGGTTTTGCAGCTGATTCCGCTGCCCTAATATAATCTCATGTTTCCCTTCAACACCCGTCTCCTATTGCTCTCCGCACTCGGCTGCTTCGGGAGTATTACTCACGGCGCGGAAGCGGCGCGCCCCAACATTTTGTTCGCCGTCGCAGATGATTGGGGTCGCCACGCGGGCGCGTATGGCACGCGCTGGATTCGCACACCGGGCTTCGACCGTGTCGCAAGCGAAGGCTTGCTCTTCAATCATGCGTACACCCCAAACGCCAAGTGCGCTCCGTCGCGCGCCATAATTCTGACCGGACGACATTCCTGGCAGCTTGAGGCGGCGGGCAACCACATGGCGTATTTCCCGGCGAAATTCAAAAGCTATCCCGAAGCGCTGGCGCAAAACGGGTACTTTATCGGCACCACTGGCAAGGGCTGGGGACCGGGCGTAGCCACCAACGCAAACGGGAAAGCTCGCGAGATTTGCGGTCAACGCTTCAACGCGCGCCAATCCCCGCCGCCGACCAAGGGCATTTCCAACAATGATTACGCTGCCAACTTCACGGATTTTCTCGCCGCTGCGCCGTCAGGCAAACCGTGGTGTTTTTGGTTCGGTGCGCTCGAACCGCATCGGCCTTACGAATTCGGTTCGGGCACCGCCAAGGGCGGCAAGCAACTCGCGGACGTGGATCGGGTGCCCGCGTATTGGCCGGACCACGACACGGTGCGTCAGGACATGCTCGATTACGCCTTTGAGGTCGGGCATGTGGACCAGCACCTCGTCCGTATGTTGGATGAACTCCACAAGCGCGGGCTGAGCGACAACACGCTCGTGGTCGTCACTTCCGATCATGGAATGCCCTTCCCGCGTGTAAAGGGTCAGGCGTATCTCGACGCCAACCGTGTCCCACTGGCCATCTGCTGGCCCAAGGGCATTCGTAGTCCTGGGCGAACCATTGATGATTTCGTGGACTTCACTGATCTTGCGCCCACCTTTCTCGATGTCGCCGGGGTGAAGTGGGCCGACAGCGGCATGGCCCCGGCGACCGGGCGCAGTTGGCAGGACATTTTCCAGAGTCGCAAATCCGGTCGTGTGATTACCGCACGGGATCATGTGCTAATCGGCAAGGAACGACATGACGTAGGCCGTCCCAACGACGCGGGCTATCCGATTCGCGGATTGGTGAAGGACAGTTTTCTCTACCTGCAAAACTTTGAACCTTCACGCTGGCCGGCCGGCAATCCGGAAACCGGCTACCTCAACTGTGACGGCAGTCCGACCAAAACCCTGATCCTCGAACGGCGCCGACAAAATCCCGCCGACCAATTCTGGGCATTGAACTTCGGCCGGCGTCCCGGCGAGGAACTCTACGATTTGCGAACTGATCCCGATTGTGTTCACAATCTTGCCACCGATCCGGCACAGCAACGACGTCGCGCCCGGATGCAGCGCGAGATGACAGCTAAATTGAAGGCGCAAGGCGATCCGCGCATGTTTGGCAACGGTGAAGTCTTTGATCGTTACCCAATTGCCACGGAAGCGAACCGGCATTTCCACCAACGCTTCACCGCCGGTGAGGAAGTGAAGGCCGGCTGGGTCAATGAATCCGACTTCGAATCACAACCACTGGACTGATTCTTCTCCACGCAACCATGAAAACATTCCACGTCCTCTTAGCGATGCTGGTGGCAATTCCCATTCAAACGAAGGCTGGGGAAGCGCAACGTCCGAACATCCTGTTCGCCTTCGCCGATGACTGGGGCCGGCACGCCAGCGCTTACGCCGAACTCGACGGCCCGGGCAGCATGAACGACGTCATCCGCACGCCGAACTTTGATCGCGTGGCCCGCGAAGGGGTGTTGTTTCGCCGTGCATTTGTCAGCGCGCCCTCCTGCACACCGTGTCGTAGTGCCATTCTTTCCGGTCAACATTTCTGGCGCACCGGACGCGGCGCGATTCTGCGTGGCGCGATTTGGGAAGGATCGAATCCTTCGTATCCGCTTCTGCTCAAGGAAGCCGGCTACCACATCGGCAAATCCTACAAAGTTTGGAGTCCGGGCACGCCTGCGGATGCACCTTACGGCGGGCAAACGCACGCTTATCAAAAAGCCGGCGGCCGCATCAATCAGTTCTCCCAAAACGTCACCTCGATGGTGAAACAGGGGAAATCACTGGAAGCCGCCAAGGAGGAAATCTACGACGAAGTGACGGACAATTTTGCCGCATTTCTTGCTGACCGCAAACCGGGACAGCCGTTCTGTTACTGGTTCGGTCCCACGCAGACGCACCGCAAATGGGTCAAGGGGTCGGGCAAAGCGCTTTGGGGAATAGATCCCGACGCGCTGAAAGGAAAGCTGCCGCCGTTCCTACCCGACGTGCCGGAAGTGCGTGAAGACCTCGCGGATTATTTTGGCGAAGCGCAATCCTTCGACGCCGCGTTGGGCCGGTTGCTCGCGAAGCTGGAGGCTGTAGGTGAACTGGACAACACCCTCATCGTGGTGAGCGGCGATCACGGCGCGCCTGGGTTTCCGCACGGCAAATGCAACCTGTATGATTTCGGCGCGAGTGTGCCCCTGGCCATTCGCGGCGCGGGCACCAAGGGCGGCCGGGTGGTGGAAGACTTGATCACCCTGCCCGATCTGGCGCCGACGTTCCTCGAACTGGGCGGCGTCAAACCGCCGGACGTGATGACCGGTCGCAGCCTTGTCGGTCTTTTGAAATCGTCTCAGGGCGGCAAGGTGGATTCCACCCGTACTGCGGCGTTTATCGGACGTGAGCGTCATGTGGAGAATGCCCGCGCTGATTTTCTGCCCTATCCGCAACGCGCCATCCGCACGCACGATTTTCTCTACATCATCAACTTCAAGCCGGACCGTTACCCCATTGGTGACCCGTACCGGCTCGATGGTCCGAATCCGCCAAGCGCGGAGGAATTGACCGAAGAGACGCGCGTGACGCTGCCCGATGAAGACGCTGGGCCAACGAAGGCGTGGCTGGTCGGCCAGCGGAATCATCCGCAGTGGAAGGCGTATTTCGATCGTGCCTACGGCAAACGGCCGCGTGAGGAACTTTACGATCTCAAGAATGATCCGCATCAGGTCAAGAATGTTGCAGCCGATGCAAAGTTCACAAAGGTGCGCGCGGAACTGGAACAACGCCTGATGGCAGAGTTGAAGCGTACCAATGACCCGCGCCTGGTGGATGATGGCCGTTTCTTTGAAACCCCGCCGATGGCCGGGCCGACCTCCGACGGAGTGCCGCGCAAGAATATCAAGCAATGATCCAGGCAATCATTCACTTGATCAGTCAGAATTACCGCTGAGGACCGCTCGCGCGCCAATAATTCTCGGCCAGCCAACAAGTCGAAGACATGCTTGTGCTTTCCAGCCGATGTTGTGATCGGACCAATTGGCTCAAGCAAGCGTCACGGCGAGAGTCGAATGCTCGTCACCCCGTAGTTATCAAGCGGAAGCCAGAGCGCTCGCGCCGGATTAGCATCAGCGTGATCGAGATTGAGGTACAGGCAACCTGCCGTCGGACCTTCGCCGACCTGGCGCAGGGCCGCAGGATCGGATCGGTCAAACACCACCACGCGGGACCAATCCACTTGCGCGGCCAGCAGGCCCGGGAACGATACGAGGTCGGAGGCCGCGCCCGGCAACTTCACGCTTCCCAGTTTCGTGAACTTGCCCACGTTCGATAGAGTCCAGGTTTCAAGTTCCGGCGGAATGGCGTCAGTCGTGTAGTAGCCTGACGCACGCCCCAGGAAGACATTCGTTCCGCTCACCAGCACCGGATGCGGGTAAACGTTGGAGAGAGAAAGCGAATCCACCAGATGCGCCGCCACGCCGTCATACGCGCTGGCCGCGAGGGCTGCGTGGCCGGAGTAGTAATCCGACGAGGTGCGATGAAATCCGAGGGTGTAGAGCAACGCGCCGTGGTGCGAGATGCCCTGCAACGTGCCGGGCAGGCTCACGGGCTTGCGCACGGTCGGATGGCGCGCATCGGCATAATCCACGACATCGAGAAACGATCGCTGATAACTCGTCGGCCAATCCACGACGATGCCGTAGGGATTGCCATTGGTTGTGGGAATCTCCACAAACGCTTGATGACTCAGATAAACCCGACCGGCGGCGGTAAAGGGTTTGCTGAAGCTCCACCAACCATTGGCGGTGAGGTCCACTTCCGAGAGAAACGCGGGCGCGGCATCGTCGCTCACGTCAAAGGCGAGCAAACGTCCCCCACCGCTCGACTGCGGATAAGGCCAGAACCAGTCCCGCACAAGGCCAGGTCCGCCAAACCAATCCCACGGTCCCCACCACCAGAAATTGTTGCCGCCCCCAACCCAGACCAGCAGGCCGGGTTTTGGCCAGACCGGTTCGAGTTCGCTGTTCCAACCAAGCTGGGTGGTAGCGACGGCCGTTTCGCCGAGAACGGTCAGCGCGGGAAGATTCGACAGATCCACCACCGTGAGCCAGAGCGTCGGTGGCGGCGGCGAATTCGTTGTGTCATCCGAAAGGATCAATCCGCCAGCAATCGCCTGCGCGAGATAGAGGCGGTTATCACGCACCGTGGCGCCCGCAATCGGCGCGTTAGTGAGTGTGAGCGTAGTGAGGACGGTATCCGGTTGGCCAGCCGGCGCGACGCGCACGATGGGTTGGGTGATCAGCGTGGTGCGCCAGTAATCCAGGCTATAAACGTTCCCATAGTTGCCTGTTGTAATCTCGATCAAATAATCGCCCGCGATGAAAACGCGGTTGATGGGCCACGCGAGTTCCAGGCGGCCGGTGAGTTCCGGGTGGTCGCGATCCGTGGCATCCACGCTGAGTAATTCGACGCCCGAGAGGGACACCACGCGGTCACGGTGCAACGTAGCCCGGCGCGGCGCAAAATCATGCTCGATGATGCCGCGCGCGGTGAGTGAATCCACACCCAGGTCAATCAACTGCACCCAGGCTTGCCAACCGTTGGTCGTGTAACCCTGAACCGGCAGCAGAATCAAACCGGCTTCCTCAAGGACGGTAAAAGCTTTCTCGTCGCGGTTGGCTTCACTGGAAGAATAGTGGCTGCCAATCGGCACCCGGCTCAATAGCGACGGCTGGCTCGGATCAGAGACATCGAACAGTGACACCGTGGTGAGATTGGTTTCGATGCCCACGGCCACCAGTTGATCGCCGCGCGGATGAATATAGGTGGACCAGCCGGGCACTTCGAGTTCACCGGAAACCATTGGATTCGCGGGATCGCTGAGGTCCACCACCCACAGCGGGTCAATTTGCAGAAAGGTGACGATGTAGGCGCGCGGGAAATCGAAGCGCGTGGCGAACAGGCGTTCGCCGTGGCCCACCGCCACTTCCCCCAGTTTGAGGTGAGTGTAGGGCGGAACTGTACGAGGATCGGGCAGACGGAAAGTCTCCAGTTTGGTCAGGCGCGGATTGCTCGAAACTTCGGAGATCGCAGTGAAGATTCCGTCGGTCCAGTTCAGCTTGAATTTATCGTCAACCCGCCCGGCGGGCATAATGGTGTCATAAGCGCGCATCGTCCCCTCGGGCGCGGTGATGTCTATGACGTTCACGCGGGATTGCTGATAATTCGTCGGGTCTTGGGTGACGGCGAAAAAGAAAGTGTCCGTGGCGTTAATGACATTATTGTATCCCGAGTACCAGAGAGTCGAGCGCGCGACAGGCGAGTCCGGCTTGGCCAGGTCGAAGGACGAAACCTGCGTGCCCCATTCCCAGGTGCTGCCGCCGCTGCCGGCCACTGGACGCAGGGTTTGAGCAGCGACGTAAAGCGCGTCGCCCACCAACCGCGATTCGGTGATGGAGCCGCTCACGACCAGCTTCGCCGCGATGGAAGGGACGCCATCGGTCACAGCCACGATCAAGATCTCACTGTCGGGATAGCCATTGTTGCCGCCGCAAAGACCCTGGGTCAGTAGCACGACGTAGTTCGAGCGGAGCAGATACATCTGCTCCCCCGCAGCAGGCAGGCTCAAAGTGCCCCGCACCACCGCAGTCTCTGGATTGGTCACATCAATAATCTGAAGGCCGCGGTGCTGGTTGAAGAAATAGAGCGTATCGCCATCCAGGCGCCAGATGTCCGATTCCACCACTTCGCGAGAGTTGGAGTCGGAATCGGTCGCTGTGCCGGGGCCAAAGAGAGTAAGTCCATCACGTACGCCCGAAGCCGGCTGCGGGGTGTACTCGTTCGTGCCCGTGTAAAAGAAGGACGGGAGTTCCTCGCTGGCATCCGCGCGAATCCGCAACACTGCAAACACGCCCGTGCGCGGCACGTCGAAGGTGATGACCCCGCCCTGCCCGCTCAAACGACGCACGGCAACCGGCACCCACGCCCCACTGCCCAGGGCATCGCGTGATTCCAGCGTAACGCGCACGTGCCCCGCCGGAACGCGCGCGGTGACGACCAGGTTCGTGTGCTCGACGTGGATTGACTCAATAACCGGCAAATCGGCCCGGACAAGCGTGGCGAAAACTGAGAGGACCAAGCTGCCGAGGAAACCCGGTTTCCAACAGAATGAGAAAGATGTTTTCATAGGTCCAGCCTGACTTGGCTGCATAGCTACAAAACTCCCGTTGCGCGTTGGCGTCAAGCAAAGATTCAGAGCAAAGTTTCGCAGGAACTCGGACAAGATTAAACGTCCCCGCCATGTGGCGCTCCGGTGGAGCAAGGGCAGTTGGGTGCCACGCCCGGCAACAATACCGAACCGATAGCCAGGCCACAGAAAACCGCAGCGCGGCAGAGCCGCAACCAATCCCACGCCGCCCGACTTAACGCAGAGGGTGCAGAGGTTCACGCAAAGGTCGCAAAGCGATTCACCTCTGCGTTAAAAACTCTTCTCAGAATTGCGCGATGGTGGGAGATAGCACCGCGAGATTCGCGGTTGCCAAACGATTTCCGGCATGGTCACAGCAACGCGACCTTCAGACTCTGACCGACCACGGCACAGTGGCATGAGCACGTCGTCGCCGGCTCCATCTACCATCCGTCCTGCACGTCAGCCTGCGTAGGAACGCAGATTCCACTCCTCGATCAATTCCTTGGGAATCTCCGCCAGAAAACGCGATGGTTGCTGGAGCGTGGCGCCGCTGTTGCCGTAACCGGCGCGCATCAACGGATAGCTCAGATAAAGCTCGTTGCGAGCGCGGGTGACGGCCACGTAAAACAGGCGGCGTTCCTCCTCGTCGCCATCATCGCTCTCGAGCGAACGCGCCGAGGGAAACAGTCCATCGCACAACATGATCACGAACACCACGTCAAATTCCAGTCCCTTGGCTTGGTGAATCGTGGAGAGGCGCACTTTCTCCGTGTCGTCCCCGGCAGCCGCGTCGCTCTCGGCCTCGACGTTGGTGAGCAACGCGAATTGCGCCAGGAAATCCTCCACGGAAGAGAACTGCTGCGAGAAAATGGCCAACTGTTTGAGTTCGTCGAGCCGCGAACGGTAATTGGCGAAGTTCGCCTTGAGATATTCGTCGTAGCCGGCTTCAATCACGAGTTGCAGCATTTTGGCGGCGCTGCGCCGGACTGGCGTGGCCTCAAGCTGCGCCATCGTGGCCACGAACTGCGCCCAGGCGGTGACGGTCTTCCTGCCGACCTGACCGGCACACGACTGGAGCGCGGTGGCCAACGGATTGGGTTTGGCGTCCGGCCGATGCTGTTTTTCCTGAAAAGCTCTCCATAACTTCTCCGCGCCCTTGCCGCCCACGCCGGGCAGCATTTGCACGAGGCGTTTGAACGCCAGTTCATCACGCGGATTCACCACCAGCTTGAGATACGCGGTGGCATCCTTGATGTGCGCCTGCTCGAAGAAGCGGATGCCGCTGGTGATGCTGAAAGGAATGTTGCGCCGCGTCAGCTCGAGCTGCAGTTCGAGCGCGTGGAAATGCGAGCGGTAGAGCACTGCCATGTGGTTTAATTCCCGGCCTTCCTCCCGCAACTGAAGCATGTGTTGTGCGACAAAAACCGCCTGCTCGGATGCGTCGCCACACGCCACCAGCACGGGCTTGGGACCGGCTTCACGCGCCGGGGCGAGTTCCTTGGCGAACTGATGAACGTTGGCGGCGATGGCGGCATTGGCCACTTGCAGGATTTCCGGTGTGCTGCGGTAATTGGTTTCGATCTTGTAAACCTTCGCCTGTGGGTAGCGTTCCGGGAACTTGAGGATGTTCAGGAAATTGGCCCCGCGCCACGCGTAGATGCTTTGCGCGTCGTCACCCACCACCATGACGTTGTGATGTCGCGCAGCCAGCAAATCAATGAGGTCACTTTGCAGCTTGTTCGTGTCCTGATATTCGTCCACGAGAATAAACTGAAAGCGGCGTTGATAAAGTTCGCGAACTTCGGCCTGCTCTTGCAGCAGTTTGAGCCAGAGCACGAGCAAATCGTCAAAATCCATCACGTTCGCGGTGCGTTTGCGAGCGATGTAGCGCTGCTGAATGTCTGCGATCTGCGGCGCGAGCGAATCGAAGTAACCATATTCCGTCCCAAGAATCTCCGGGATGCTCTTGTGGGTGTTGACCGCCAGGGAAAAGATGTCGCCCAAGACTTCGGCCTTGGGAAAGCGCGTGGCCTTCATGTCTATTTCCGACTCCGCCACACAGGTGGCAATCAGGTGCTTCGCGTCGTCGCGGTCCATGATGGTAAAATCGCGCTCGTAACCCAGCAAGGCGGCGTGCTGCCGGAGGACGCGATTGCCGATGGAGTGAAAAGTTCCGCCCCAAAGCGACGCCAGTTCGTGTCCCAGCAAATCCGCCACGCGGCGCATCATTTCACCCGCGGCTTTGTTGGTGAAGGTGAGCAACAGAATGCGATCGGGCGGGATGCCTTGTTCCAGCAGGTACGCCACGCGGTAAGTAAGGGTGCGCGTCTTGCCCGAGCCTGCGCCAGCAATTACCAACGCCGGCCCGGGCGGCGCCGTGACCGCCTGCAACTGCTGCCCGTTCAGTTCGCGCGCGTAATCAATCTGCAGATGAACAGCAGCCTGGAAGGGTTTGAGCACATAGTCACGCGACATGGGCGGAGGCTAAAGCGGAGGAAAACAAAATCCAAACACCAATCAGCAGTCCGTTGCATCGAATGGGAAATCAGCCGTCCGCCAGTTGCCGTTTGATGCGCGCCATATTCGCCTCAATGCGCTCCAGGTATTCATTCGGCCCATCAGGATAGGGTTGATTGAGGAAACGATAGAGGCCGCCGAATTCGGTGTTCAACTTTTTCAGAACGCAAGCCTCCCAAAACACGGGAGTGTTTTGCATCAAAGCTTCCACACTGTCGAACCGGGGAACCGAATGATCGCCCGGCGGCAAATCGCGAGTCGCCTCGGCGAACTCCGCGTATAGCGCGGGCAGCTTGTCCACGTAATCCGCCGCCGCCAACTGCCCGAGCAAATCCGCCGTGCCAACCGCGCAGCCGGCGATGCGCTCCTCCTCGCTACGGAAAGGAATACCCGTCACGGCGGCGTCAATGCCGGTGCAGCGGATCATGTTTTGCACAGCCTGAATGTCGCCGGTCGGATACCCTTTCTGCGCCAGCAAGTTCGCGGCGAACTCCGCGCTGCGAGCGACATGAATCGCCGTGAACTTGGCGCCCGTGCCTTCCGTATCCGTTCGCAGTTTCAAGTAGCCCGTGTCGTGCAGCAGGATCGCCAGAATGGCCAGTTGAAAGAAATGCTGATTCAGAGTCGGCTGTGCGCCTGCGAACTGTCTCCCCTGTAACATGCGGACCAGGCACAGCGTTCCCTGCAAGGTATGTTCAAGGTCGTGATAGCCGAGGTCTATGGCGTGATAAGGGTCGTACCGTCCGGTGAAGCACTCGAGGGTCCAGTGAAACACCCGCGGCACGAACGACGGGTCGGCATCCGGGCCGCTTGCCAGGAATGCGGTCTGCACGGCCGCCGCCACTGCGGCCGGATCGCGGGTGACCACCGTAGCCATCATGGTTGGAAAACTAGCGCGCTCTCGCGCTTAGCGCACGTTTTTTTGCTGGGCAGATCACACGACGGATGCCGAAGCTTTGAGGCGCGCGTTTTCAACCGTGGTCTGAGTCAAGCGAACGGAATTGAGAGAGCAGATGGTCCACGCCAGCGGGGTCCGCCGGCCCATGCTTTTTGGAAACGAAAACGCCGAGAATTGCGCCGTCATCGCGACGCACACAGTGGAGGATTGAGTGTTCATAAACCCACGTCAGTCGGGTCGGCGGCATTCGTTGTGCGGTCAGCACTTGGAAGGTGTCAGCCACGGAACGCCAAGCCTGTTCCAGCGCGCTCAAGGGGAAATCCCTCGCGTCCAGGTCGCAAACAAAGGTCTGGTCGGCAAAGCGGATGCCGCGGACGAGGACCCCACGAATGGACGGGCTGTTGCGCAGCCATTCACTGATACTCTGTTTGGTTTCCTCGTTCATGAGCCGATGCACTTCATGGCCAGTCAGGCGCTGGGACTGGTTCTTCCCCCGTCCGGGCTTTTACCAGTACGCCGCGTTCGGCCGAGATGATGACCACGGCACGCGAATCGCCACTTTGAATTTCGAGGCGGTCAAATTGTCCCAGCGGCAGGGTTTGCGCCAGGCGTTGAGCCCGCTGTGAAATGAACTCAAAGAAATTGACCCACAAATCCACATTCCGGCATTGCCATTCATGCAGCACTTCGCCTTGGGCCGAGCAAATCAACAGTTCCTCCACCCGCGGTCGTAAAACGGTAACGCCCGCTGGCGCGGCTTCGGGTATAGCCGCCGTTTCCGTCCCGGGCTGAAGGCTCGACGACTCCAGGGATGTTGCCCCGGTCTCCACCTCAACGAAGACCGGCGCCGCATCAAATGCACCAGGCGACACCGCAGGCGGGGAACCTTCGGGTGAAGAGGCGGAGTTGGACTCCATGGCTTCGTCGCGTTTGCGCGCCGCCTCCATGAGCAGGAATTCCCAAGGGCCAGAGATCGTCCGGGCGCGCGGCTCGGCAAAGGGCTTCAAATTGAACTGGCCACCCGTCAATCCCAGCATCTGGTTGAAGGCATCTTCACTCGACAACTCAGCGGCCTCCGCGTGAATAATCTGGCCGTTCTCGACATAAATCCGGCCCTGCACCTGCGCGTTGGAAATCTCCAGGATTGAGGAACTTCGCGCGAGACACTCCATCTGGAGAACATCCTGCAACCCGACGCGTCGCAGCACACCGCGAAATCCCTCCTCGGGTTTATATTTGAGCAGTTCGTTAAGGGCGCTGTACAGGCTTTCCCAACCTTCCTGGCTGTTGGGCTTCTCCAGAAAAAGCTCCACCCCGTTGCTCAAACACGCCGCGCGGTAATTATCATTCGCAAACCCCGTCAGTACCACCTTCTGCACATTCGGATAACCACGGTTCAAGAGGGAAAGCATCTGGATGCCGTCCATGACGCCCATTTGCACATCCAGTACGGCGAGGTCAATCGGGTGATCCTGAAGCACGGCAAACGCGCGGCTCGCACTCTCCGCTGTGGTAATCTCCCACCGACCGCCGCTGTATAGCTCCATCAATTCCTTGAGGGTTTCAAGAAACTGTGGATCATCATCCACAAACAATACCCGGCGAGGTTCTTGGGTGACAGTGGCCATGGGCAGGCGACTCAGTTGATAGATTTAGATTGCATACGACGGAACACATTGAGCTTCACCCTGCCCGAGAAGTGAAGCGAATTCATTGACGTCCCGTGCATTTCAACCCATGACCCCAAGCCGAGGATTGTGTCATCCCTTCACCAGACGCGTGCTTTCAGAGGCGAACACCTCGAGCGCCTGCCGGGCGGCGAGCCTTACCCACTGGCTTGAATCTTCGAGCGCCGCGTGCAGCAAGCTGAGGCAACTCGCCAACCGCAGTTGACCGATGGATTCAGCCGCCGCCAAACGCACTACTTCGTCGTGATCATGCATGAGGTCCTGGAGGATTTGGGCCACGGTGATCCCTTTCCGACCCACGTTGGCAGGCGCAGCCGCGACCCCGGTCACCATCGCACTGCGACCGGTCAGCCGGCGCAACAAGTTGCTCGCTGCATATTGCACTCCCGGGTCGCGGTGCTGCAACGAGGCTTGGAGTTGGGGAATGAGCGCCTGCACCCGCTCCAATCGTTCCCAATAAGAATCGAGCAAGGCCAACGCCCGTGCCGCCGCCTGCCGGACGCCTGCGTGCGCGTCCACCATGGCAAGCACCAGCTTTTCCACGACCGAATCGTCTCCCAACGAGGCTAGCGCGGCGGCGGCCTGCTGGCGGACCTCCTGATCTTGATCCTCCATCAGTGCTGCCACCGGCGCCAAAGCACGCCGGTCACCCAATCGCCCCAAAGATTCAACCGCCGCCGTCCGCACGTCCCATTCCCGGTCAGTCAGCAATTTGATCAGCGGTTCAACCGCCCGGGGATCGCCCACCGCACCCAGCGCAGCAGCCAATGCGGCACGGACATTGTGATCGCGATCCTTGAGCGCGGCGATCAAGCCGGAGGCGGACTCAGGTCTGCCAAAACGTCCCAACGCACCAGCCACCGCCGAGCGCACCAGGGGATCACTGTCCTTCAGGGCAGCGAGCAGAGGTTTCAATCCTTCCGGCTCGCCGATTTCGCCCAGAACGTTCGCGGCAGCGACCCGCTGCTCGTAACTGCCAGTTTGGAGGACAGAGGTAAGCGGGCCGACGGCTGCGGCCCCACAGATTGCGGTACGCTGCCACTCACCCAAGGCCACCAGAAACTGGACCTCGTCATCCGGCGAATGGGGCTGCCAACCAAGTCCTTTGAGGGCGCGGGCGGCGTGGCATCGAACGCCATGGCTGCCGTAGCGAAGGGAGTCCGCAATTGCTCTCACCGCTGTTGCGTCACCCGCCTTGCGGAGCGCCTGAATGGCTGCTTCCTGCACGGCTTCGGCGGGGTCTTTCAGGGCGGCGATTAACGCCTCCACCACGGCGGGTTCTTTTGCGCCTTTCAAGGCAAGCGCCGCCTCGGTCCGGATCGCTGCCTCGCGATCTTCCAAAGCGTGCAGCAGCATTTGGACGATGGAATCATCATCGAGTCCCCGCAGTTTGCGAACCGCCTGCAAACGTTTCTGAGGGGACTTGGAGTTCAGTTGATGTTGCGTCAGCCAAAGCTTTGTCTTGATCATCTATTGCGTTGCACGCCTGCGTCATACATATAGCCAAAAACACTGCCGACGTCCAGCAGCGCGCCGGCATTGCAGCAGTTCACACGCCCGACCTGTCTTGGACTATCCGGGCAATAACGTGAGGCTGGGCGCACCTTTCGCATGCAGGGGATTCATCGTGAAACCAGTTACGTCCAACACGCCATGCCAGTTGTCCACCATATTGACAGTGCCTGCGACCTCCAGCCGCTCATGCACGGGTGCGTATTTCACCAGATTGCCGCGCGCGAGTTGGAACAGCACACCAGCCGGACGCAAGTGTTCCTTTTGCAGATGCACAAAGGCTCCGGCGAGTTGAATCAGTCCTTTGTAGAAATCGCCGTTAGGCCCGCGCCGGTCAGCCAGCCACAATTCCTCCAGCACATCGTGCGCCTCGTAGAAAAGCTGGCGGTTAAAACAGTCGAAGAATCCCAGATAGTGCGCATCCAGGTCCTGGCCATGGAAGGATTCAATGCGCTGTGCGATCTGACTGCTCTTTTTGCTCACGGCAGGAGGCTAGAATCTGGAGTCCGCTATCGAAAGTCCAAAGAACCCTTTGAAATGCGTATTGAATTGACTGAAATTGACAACTCCCCTGCCCTGCGACAGTCTGGCCGCATGGCAAAACCAGCTTTGGGCCGTGGTCTAGGCGCGCTGATGGGTGGCACTCCAGTCATCTCCAATCCAGCGCCCACCGTCCATGTGGTGCCAACCAATCCCCCAACGTCACCGGCGATTTCTTCCCCGGAATCACCCCAAACCGCCGACCGGGTGCTGCGCGTGCCGCTGGAACGAGTCCGCCCCTGTCCACTGCAGCCGCGCAAGGATTTTTCCACTGAGGCGCTCCGCGAACTCGCCGATTCGATCCAGGAGCAAGGCATCGTGCAGCCGCTCATTGTGCGCGAGCAGGGAGCGCATCTCGAACTCATCGCGGGCGAACGACGCTGGCGGGCGGCGCAACTCGTGGGGCTGACGGAAGTGCCGGTGATTGTGCGGCAGGCGGACGACCGCGCCGTGCTGGAGATGGCGCTGATCGAAAACCTGCAGCGGGAGAATCTCAATCCCGTCGAGGAAGCCCAAGGCTACGCGCAACTGGTGAGTCAGTTTCAACTGACGCAGGAGGAAGTGGCCGGCAAGGTGGGCAAGAGCCGCGCCGTCGTGGCCAACGCGTTGCGGCTGCTGAAATTGTCACCCACCATTCAGGGATTCATTCGCGAAGGCCGGCTTTCTGTGGGGCACGCCAAGGTCATTCTGGGATTGAGCGATGAGCGTCAGCAGAAGTCCGCTGCCGAACGGATCATCAAGGAAGCGTTGAACGTGCGGCAAACCGAGGGACTGGTGGCCAAACTGCAAGCCCGCGAAGCGCATCGTTCCGTCAAACCCGGAGTCGTCACTCCCCTGCCCCGCGACGCGCAAGTGGCCGACTTGGAGAACCGGTTGCGCGAGCGCCTCGGCACCAAGGTCCAGTTGCGTTACGCACTGGGCAAGGGCGCCTTGGAGATTTCTTTTTTCAGCGATGCCGAACTGGAGCGCCTCCTGCAAATCCTCGGCGTGACTCCTGAGTGATTGCTCCGGGCCAACATTTCAGTTTCCGGGATTGAGAATCAATATGAACACACCTGAATTGCGCGCGAACTGCGCCAGCCAACTGCAAACCGCCGCCCACCGCGTCCCTGAACTCCAAGCCTTCATCGGCCTGGACGGATTCGTGGATGAAATCCTGCACGTGGTGGATAAACGCGAGTGCGCCGAGAAATATCAGCGCCTGCCGACCATCGCCAAGCTGGCGGATCGGCTTTCCGCCGCAGCCGGCCGGAGCACCAACATCGAACTCGTGAGCCAGCTCACCAAACTGGGCGGCAATGGTCCCATCATGGCCAACGCCATGGCCAGCTTCAGCGTGCGCGTTTCCTATCTGGGCATTCTCGGCTATCCCAATCTGCACCCGGTGTTCACGGATTTTGCCAAGCGGGCAGAAGTTCACTCCATCGCCGAACCGGGCTACACCGATGCGTTGGAGTTCGAGGACGGCAAAATCATGCTCGGCAAACACCAATCGCTGAAGCAAATGAATTGGGAAAACATCCAGGCGCGCTTTGGCCGGGACAAGTTCAACGCCAACATTCAGGAGGCGGATTTTGTCGGCTTCGTGAACTGGACGATGCTGACCTACATGAACGACATCTGGTCGGCGATTCTGCGGGAGACCTGCCCCAACCTCACAGGGCCGCGCCGCAAATTGTTCATTGACCTGGCGGACCCGGAGAAGCGCACGCACGAGGACATTCTGCGGGCGCTGGAATTGATCACCGCGTTTGAGCAGCACTTTGATGTCATCTTCGGACTGAACGAAAAGGAATCGGTGGAAATCGGCCAGCATCTGGGGTTGGACACGAGCAATCATTCTCCGGAAGGTCTCACCGCTCTGGGCCGTTCGATTCGCGAACGGGTGCCCGTCAACACCATGGTGATTCACCCGACCGCTTATGCCGTGGCCGTCGGTCAGGGAGACGAGGCCATCGTTGAAGGACCGTTCACGCCCAAGCCGCTGATCACCACCGGCGCCGGCGATCATTTCAACGCGGGCTTTTGCCTGGGCAAACTCCTCGGTCTGGACAATGCCATGAGTCTGCTCACCGGCGTCACCACGAGCGGCTTTTACGTGCGCACGGCAAAAAGTCCGTCCGTGAGCGATCTGTTGGAAACCCTGCGGAACTGGCCGGCGAAATGATTTTAACCGTCGTCAAATACGGTCACCCAGCCCTGCGCCAAAAAGGTGCGCGGATTGAATCCATTACTCCGGAACTCCGGCGGCTGGTGGCGGACATGTTTGAAACCATGTACGCCCACAAAGGCGTGGGGCTGGCCGCCCAACAAGTGGGCCGCGCGCTTCAATTGACGGTCATTGACGTGCGGGGTATCACCGATCGTCCCTCCACGCTCGAACTGGACGGCAAGCCGGCGGACGTGCCGGACTTCATGCCGCTCGTGCTCCTCAATCCGGAGATCCAGCCTGTCGGCGAGCGCGTGGCCGGGCCGGAGGGTTGCTTGAGTTTCCCGGAAATCTTCGCAGACATCACCCGGCCCGACCTGGTGGAGGTCAAAGCCCTGGACGAAAAAGGCAAACCCATTGCGTTTCGCGCCGGAGGATTGCTTTCGCGGGCCGTGCAACACGAGGTGGATCACTTGAACGGGATTCTGTTCATTGACCGCATGGACAAGAAGACCAAGGAAGAACTCCGTCCTGACTTTGAAGCGTTGCAGCAAGCCACGAAAGCCGCCTTGCAACAATCAGCCGGGAAGTGACTGACCTGACCCGGAGATTTCACACCCACCGCGACGGAGCGCCCGTCTCCGACCCGGCGTGAACTTGCGTTTGCCTGCCAACCCGCCGGGTCGGGAGACCGGCGCTCCAATCGCGGTTCAGGGGTTCAAAGCGCGAACTTTGGTTGGGCGAATTCTTACCCTATGCAACCGCCTGTTCTTCAGGCTTGACCTGCCATTGCGTGAGAGTAGGGTCAACCACAACGACGGGGCAGGCCGGACTTTGGCTTCTGCCGCCGACTTGGTCCCATTAATCTGTCCAGCAAAAAGAACTGCTCATGTCAACGGAGGTGCTAGTCGCCTTGATCGGCTTCGGCGGAGTGATCGTCGTCGCCTTGATCGGCTTCGGAGGAGTGATCGTCGGCGCAGTTGTTTCGATTGCAGGCCAATTCGCAGTTCACTGGTTGCAGGAACGTCCACGTCGAAAAGCAGACGAGGAAAGAAAGAAGCTGCTGACGAAGATGCTGAATCACCCCAAGGACACTTGGAGAAATCTCGATCGCTTGAAGCATGTGATTGGCGCTGATGATGAGACGACCAAGAGACTGTTGCTTGAGTTGGGTGCTCGAGGCTCTGAGGACGGACAGAATCTTTGGGGATTACTCAGTCGGAATCCTTTCAAGGATGAGCAATGAACAAAATGCCGAACAAGCAGATGCACAATCGCTGCCCCGAGTTGCAGTGCCCGAGTTGTTGGGATTTTCGAACTCTGGATTGGCAGCCAGATCTCGTTTCCGGCGGCCGTCGCTCAACTTTTCGTTCGCCGTTACCAGCCCACGCCCCAACAATATGAGCCCAGAAAAAACCAAGCAGGTTTCCGTATCGATTACGGAAGTCACTCACATCAGCGGGAAGACGACCAAAATCGTCATCGTCATCGACGAAAAGAAGGTTACGATCACCGTGCCGGTGGAGATCAAGGCATTCTTCGACTCCCAGTTCTCGCGGCCAAATCCAAGCGCCCTTCAGAAGAAGAAGTACGCGACCGTCATGAACCTCATGAAGGCGGCATATTTGCAGGGGCGAGCCGACGCGAAAGAGTAACATATCGGTTAATCAGCCGGACCAGCGAACGGGAGCCCCCCGATTCCCTGAGAGACAAATCGCATGTCATCGGCGGCTGTCTCCCGTCGCTGACGTTTGCGTTAGGTGTCAAACGCGCAGGTTAACATCCAACCCTTAACGACGATGCACACAAAGACATTCGCCCTTATTCCGTTACTGGTTTTCTTGGGGCTGACAGGCTGCACGACCACATACGACAAGCCCGGAGCGACAGATGATGATTTCCAGAGAGACTTGATGCTCGCAGAGGGATACGCAGCTTCCCAAATTCAGAACGCAACCGTGATGCCCGCGCAAAACGGCTTGGAGGCTTTGGGACGAGGGATTGCAGTTCCTATGATGAAGCGTCGGATGATAAACGACCAAATGAAAAAGTTGGGATGGGAAAAGCAAAGCAAGGGAAAGCGCGTGTCAGAGCCGATGTACGATCCGACTCCATCTTCGAATGGAACAGGTGGACTGGGAGCAATAATTGATCCCCGCCCCTACGGACTTTTAGTACTAAATGTCGCTGTTGACGGACCAGCCAGTAAATTCGGCCTGCGGCCAGGGGACACAATTACGGAAATCGATGGGGTTCAAACTGCTGGGATTTCCCTCGAGCAAGCACTAGATAAATTGCGAGGTGCTGTGGGCACGAGCATTTCGTTAACCTTGTGTCGTGCCGGTGGTGCCACGAAACAGGTGAAGGTCATCAGAGAGGATACGAGCCGTTTACGCTATTCGAAGTAGCAATATGAACTGCACCGACGAATCGTTACTTTTGGATGTTTGAGGGGACCACCACCTAACCTCCAAGCATGGATTTGACCGACTGAGCGCAGCGAAGGAGCGTCAAAGTTATGCGTTAACCGAGGTGCTGTAGCGCTGCCGTTCCGCTGGGCAGTTGGACCGTTCGGATAATTGGGCTTCCGAAGCCTGCCACCACATGGTTGCCCCAATTTATGATTTGCCTTATCACGCATCGTGATGTCAGCGACGGTTGCAGCCGACCGGGCATTCCCGGCGGCGGTCGCTGGTAGTTCGCCATAAACGCTGCGTGACGCTCATGAACTCAAAAGCGAAGGTCATTCTCGATCGCATCAAACATCTTGAAGACGCGATCGCCAAGGGACGGGAGTATCTGGAAAGCGGAAAGCACCCAAGCTGGCATGGGTTTCGACCTTTGTTTGTGAACAAAGTAAGGGACGGCAAAGTGCTGCCTCCGCACAAGGATTGGGTGGAGAATGTGTTTCTTCCCCATCAAGAAAAGTCACTAAGAAAGGCCCACAAGTCACTGGAAAGGCTGACTTCGATTCGCAAGAGACCAGCGAGCACATCAGTGGACGCCCACCGCGGACCTCCGCTGGTAAACGGACCTTGCGATCAGCCATTGCGCGGTAAAGTACGTTCCCAGTACGAGCAACCGTGACGCCGGCAGATCCCAGCCAAAGCGGTTGATCGCCAGCAGCGTATCGGAAACAACAAATAGACCCGCACCAATGGCCGCGGCCGTGCTGCGAAATCATGCCGGGTAACACCAGTGACAAAACCACGCTGCGGCACTTCCTCCACAAGATCGAAGCGCAGTACGGCAAGGCCCATCGCATCTGGATCATGGACCGCGGCATCCCCACCGACGACGTCCTGGCCGAAATGCGCGCCAGCGATCCGCCCGTGTCCTATCTGGTCGGCGCCCCGCGCGCCCGGTGCAAACAATTTCAAGCGGAGTTCGAAAAGATTCCCTGGCAAACACTGCGCGACACCCACGAAGTCAAACTC
>JACZKP010000157.1 GCA_014860005.1 Verrucomicrobiota bacterium
CGAGTGTTTTCGGACATGGCTGGCGTGGTCCGAACCTTGGAGGCGGGTTTGCCCAGGCTGGCTTCAGATCGAGATCGCGTGCGGAGCATCTGCGCTTGGCCTTGGATTGTTAGTCTCATCTTGAACGCGCACTAGAATAAGCAGAAGAATCTAACGGCAAAGTACATGAATATCATCGAAGGCACAGGGATGATTCCCTGCCCTGCTGCGAACGGCAGCCAATTCCCATACCAAACGGTTAGTCCGGCACTTCCCAAAGCTATGGCCGAAATGACCCACATCTTGAAAGTTGCTCTTCGCATGACTGCAGAAACGGGTCTTAGCAATGACGGATCGGAGTCTGACTGACCAGCGGCGCGTTGGCAAGATACGTGTACGCGGCGCAGACAGGCATCGTAGGCGTTGGTCACGGCCAGACCGTTGAGCGGGCCGCCGGAACACGTTTCATCCTGAAAACGGCAGTTGATAAACCACGAAACACTCGAAACACACCAAAGGACCGCACGCAAAGCGGCTCGGAGGGCAGGGGGCAGTTCACCTGCTGCGTGAGGGGCTGTTGGCAATGATCTGCCCGTGTTTCGTGTTGTTTCGGGTGTTTCGTGATTTGAAATGCTTTCTCCAGTTTCACTGATCCGCCCCCGCGTCGGCTGACCGGTACACATCCGGAAAATGCAGCGACAGGTAATGCTCCGGGTGTGACAGCGGCTTGAAGCCGAAGCGGGCGTAGAGTCCGTGGGCGTCCTCGGTTGCCAGCAGGAATCGCCGCAATCCCTGTAAGTCTGGGTGATCCAGTGTGGCGCGTATGAGTTGCTTCGCCACGCCGCGCCCGCGATGTTCCGTCACCACGAAGACATCGGCGATGTAGGCAAATGTGGCGTAATCCGTAATGGCGCGGGCAAAGCCGATTTGTTGTCCCCCGCAGAACGCGCCAAAGCACAGGGAGTGTTTGATGGATTGCTCCACGACGCAGCGCGGGATGTTCGCCGCCCAGTAGCACGAACTGAGGAAGCGGTGAATTTGATCCACGTCGAAACGTCTCCGGTCGGTGGAGATTTCATACGGATTGGATTCTTTCATAGGCACGTGATCAAGCAGCGGCGCGCCGCCTGCGGTGATTGTAGGAGTTACTCAACCGCGGTCAATCGGTCGCAAGCCGGTGGGATGGCGAACCCGCGCCGGACAGATTCCAGCAGATCAGGGTTTAACCAGCATTTCACAGTAGGCACGGTAAATCTGATCCACCAACTGCGATTGTCCCGTCGGTTCGCCATCCAGGGAGTTGATGACCACGACACCGAGCGTGCTTTGGGTAAGGAAGATGGCCTCGGAGTTTTTCAGGGCCTCGGGTTTGATGACGCGCTTGTTGGTTTCGAAGTTGAGTATCTGGCAGATTTCGAGCACGACCGCGCGCGTGATGCCGGGCAGCACCCCGCGTCCGGTCGGGGTGGTGCAAATCTTGTCGCGGTAAACCCAGAACAGATTCGCGCCGGCCGTTTCGGCGACTTCGCCGTTGGTGTTTGTGAGCAACGCCTCGTCGGCGTTGCGGGCTTCGGCTTCCAATCGCGCCATGACGGACGTGAGTTTGTTGAGCGTCTTGAAGGATGAAAGCGGATCACTGGCCGGTATGCGGAAGGAGGACGTCACCATGCTCCATTGCGGCGGATGGTCAGGGTCGAGCGGCGGCGCCGGATGCAGCGTCATTGCGAGGGTTGGCTTCGCCTCACCCTTCGGAGTGTAGCCGCGGGCGCCGGGTCCGCGTGTCAACATCACCCGCAGGACGGAATCGGGCATCTCATTCCGTTCGACCAGTTCTTCGGCGAAGTGCTGAAGTTGTTTAGGGGTGAACGGCAAGGGGATTTTGAGGAATTCAGCTCCGCGCACCATTCGTTCCAAATGCTGCGCCATGCGAAAGGCTTTGCCGTTGTAAACCCGCATGGTTTCGAACAACCCGTCTCCATACATCAACCCGCGGTCACTGACTGGCACTGTCGCCTGCCCCTCGTTTACGAACTGACCGTTCAGAAACGCATCCATGCCGCTTTTAATACGACAACGCGATGTTTCCAGCCAGAAGAAAAGCGGGGGGTGCAGAACCCTTTTCTACGCCAACAAACAGATCCACAGACTAACCCGACTTCCGCTATTCGACTGGGGAAACAGCGATTTTTCGGGGTCTTTGTTTCGTAAGTTGTTGCCCATGTGGCTGCGGATTTCTCAAATGTGCTGTAGTGCAGACCAACCCTCTTTTTCTTTGCGTGGGCCTGTG
>JACZKP010000158.1 GCA_014860005.1 Verrucomicrobiota bacterium
GGTCCCATAGACCGCGCGGGCCGTCAGGCTGTAGCTGCCTGCGTTCACACTGTTCCACGCAAAATTGTATGGCGCGGCGGTGTCTTCGCCCAACAGCGTCGTGCCATTGTAAAACTGAACTTTGGTGATCGTTTGCCCGTTGGCGGTGACACTGGCGGCAAGACTGACGCTCGCGGGTGCCGTGTAGCTTGCGCCACTGGCGGGCGACGTCAATGTGATAGTGGGAAGATTGTTGGATGACGGAACTGTGTAACTCAGCTCATCCGAGAAAACGCTCTCCGCTCCTGAAGCGTTATACGCCGTGGCTGTGAAGTAGTACGTCCGGCCTTCAACCAGGCTGGGAATGGTTGCGCGGGTGGCAGTGCCGACATTAACCAGGTTGGTGTAAGTTCGACTGGCCACACCATAGTGGGCCTTGTAGCCCGCCACGCTGAGATCAGCGCTTGGGTCCCAGGCCACAGTCACGCTTTGCACTGCCTGGACGGGAAGGTGGAGTAGGGCCAAGAACAAGATTCCGACCAGCACTCTGGCGAATCCCCTGATCCTTGAAGACCAACCCAAAGTTTCGCGGGTAACAAGCACGCCAGGTTCAGAGATATTTCGCATGGGGTACCATTACGTCTCAACCAGCACGACCGCGACTAGGGTGTTTCTTGCTGCCACTGGGAAAACCCTTGGTACCAGGCTTGAGGGTGAGCCTGGTGCCGATGCGAAGTTCAACCGGTTGGTCGTTCAAGTTCTTGTCTCCGCGTATCACTACGTTGAGAGCACCTGCCTTGGGAGATTCTGCGGTGGGGGGTATCCCCCCATAGCCTCCTTTCGCGCGCCGGCTTAACTTGCACAAATATTGGGGTATGCGACAAACCATGCGTCAGTTGATTTCCGGCTTGCGATGGCGACTTTTGTTGCTGGTATTGCTGGCGTGCGCTCCATTGGTGGGTTTAACGCTGCACACCGCATCGGAAGATCGCCGGCGATTGGTGAAGGATTGGAAGCAGCGCTCCCAGGAGATGATGGAACTGGCCACACGGGAGGAGGGGCAGATGATCGCTCAGACGCGCCAACTGCTGCTCGCTTTGTCGGAGTCGGCGCCCGTGCGCTCGGGCAACCGGCGGGACTGCCAGAAAATATTGGACCAGTTGTTTGGCAGCTACCCGCGCTACGCCAATTTGGGAGTGGTCAGGACCAATGGAATCGTATTGGCCAGTGCGCGCCCGATGGTGGAGCCAGTCAGCCAAACCAACCGTCAGTACTTTTACCGCGCGCTCAGGACGCGCGCCTTCGCCGTTGGCGATTTTCCGGATGAACATGCGGTCGGCAAGCCCACCGTCCATTTTGGGGTTCCGGTCTTCAATGCCGCCGGCCAAGTGCAGGCAGTGGTGTTTGCCGCGCTGGATCTGGACTGGGTCAGCCGTTTCGAGTCTGCGCTGCCCGCGCAACTACCCCAAGGCGCGACCTGGACTCAAATTGACCGGAGCGGAAGAATCCTCGTTCGTTATCCCGCGCCGGAAAAATGGATCGGCCAGCCGTTCCCGGAAAAGTCCCTTTTGGAAACGGTCTTCACTCAGAAACAGGGCGTGGTGGAGGCGTTGTCGGCGGATGGAATTCCCGGCTATCACGCGTTCGCCGCCATGCCCAGCCAGCTCGTTCTGGGCAACGCGGTCACCATTCTTGGCAGTATCCCCAAGCATGTACTCTTTGCCGAAGTGGACCGTCACGAGGCCGCAAACCTGAGCGGGTTGGGGATTGCCGCGAGCATTGCCTTCCTGATCGGCTGGATTGGCAGCTATCTCCTGGTCCTGCGCCCGGTTCGGACCCTGGTGCAATCCAGCACGCGGCTGGCCACGGGCGATCTCAGCGCGCGCACGGGACTGGCCCACCGGGGAGATGAATTGGGCCAGCTTACTCGCAGCTTCGATCAGATGGCCATCGCCCTGGAGCATCGCGAAGTGGAACGCCAAACCGCGGACCATGCGTTGAAGGCTTCCGAACTCCGCTACCGCCGGCTGTTTGAAACCGCCCAGGACGGGATTCTGATCCTCAACGCGGGCACCGGGCAGATTGATGATGTCAACCCCTTCCTGACCGACCTTTTGGGCTACACGCGCGAGCAGTTGCTGGGAAACAAACTCTGGGACATTGGCCCGTTCAAGGATGCCAAGGCCTCCAAGGAGCAGTTCCGGGAGTTGCAGCGTGAAGCCTATGTGCGATACGAAGACCTGCCGTTGGAAACCAGCGCGGGCAAGGCCATCAACGTGGAATTCGTCAGCAACATCTATCAGGTAAATGGAGGCAAAGTCATTCAATGCAACATCCGCGACATCACCGACCGCCAACATGCCGAGGTGAAACGCCAGGAATACAGCCGCAAGCTCCAGGTGCTTTCCCGCCGGCTGGTGGAGGCGCAGGAAACCGAACGCCGGAACCTCGCGCGCGAACTCCACGACGAGATCGGCCAGTCCCTCACCGTCCTTCAACTCAATCTGCAAGCGATGTTGCAGTCGCCGGGCAGCGGCGATCTGCCGCGCTTGAACGGGAGTCTCAAAGTGGTCGAGCGCGTGCTGGAGCAGGTTCATGACATCTCGCTGAACCTGCGCCCGTCCATCCTCGACGACCTGGGGTTGGAAGCGGCCTTACGGTGGTACCTCGAGCGGCAGGCGGCCCTGGTCGAGCTGCAGGCCGAGTTCCACGCCGACCCGCTGGAGCAACGTTTGGATCCGGTGGTTGAGACCGCATGTTTCCGCGTGGCCCAGGAAGCTTTGACCAATGTGGTGCGCCACGCCCAGGCGAAAGTAGTGACGGTGGAACTGCGCCAGGAAGATGGGCAGCTCCACTTGCGCGTGCGCGACGACGGAATCGGGTTTGAGGTGATCGCTGTCCGGGAAAGAGCCGTGCGCGGTGCGAGTCTGGGGCTGTTGAGTATGGAGGAGCGGGCAGCGTTAGCCGGTGGGGGACTGGAATTCACCTCCGTTCCCGGGAAGATCACCGAAGTTCACGCTTGGTTCCCCTTGAAATGGCAGACCCCATCCGCTGAACCGGAAGCACCATGAACAAAACCGGAAAACCCATCCGGGTCATCCTGGCCGATGACCACACGCTCGTGCGTGCCGGTATTCGCGCCTTGCTCGAAAAAGTGCCGGGGGTGGAAGTGGTGGGTGAAGCTGACGATGGCCGCGAAGTGCTGAATCTGGTCAAGCTCCACCGGCCTGATGTGGTTTTACTGGATATCTCCATGCCCGGTCTCAATGGCCTGGAAGCGGCGGCGCGCATGGCCAGGGATTTTCCAGACGTACGGGTCGTCTTTCTCTCCATGCACCACAACGAGGAATACGTCTGGCGGGCGCTGAGGGCTGGCGCCGCCGGCTATCTGCTCAAGAAGTCGGCAACGGTTGAACTGGCCACGGCGCTCCAACGCGTGGCGCTCGGGGAAATCTATCTTAGCCAGGAAATCTCCACCCGGCTGCCCAAGAATTTTGCGCTGGATGGAATCGCCAACCGCAAAAGCCCGCTCGAGCAGTTGACGGGCCGACAGCGCGAGATTCTCCAACTGATCGCCGAAGGCCAGAACACCAAGCAAATCGCCGAACTCTTGCAGGTCAGCCCCAAGACCATTGAGTACCACCGCGTGAAACTGATGGATTGCCTGAACGTGCATGACGTTCCCGGACTGGTACGGTTTGCCCTGCGCATGGGCTTGATTCCGCAGGAAGTCTGAAGTGCCTGCTCACCCCGGCGCCGCTGGCCTTGATCCACTAACACAACTCATGGCCATGCTCCTTGAAGCGCCGGCTGATCTTGCCCCAAGTATTGTTCAGCTCAATCGTGCGCTCATGGCTGCCACCCGCCTTGTCCGGATGCACGCAAGCAATCTGTTGCCGGTAAAGCCAGCGCGCCCGTTCCAAAACCTCCAGATGATTGATTCGACGCGTCCAAAACGATCCGTTCTCACGCACCCGTTGGACGTAAAGGATCTGCTTCGGCACACCCAAGGTCCTCAACAGGCTGACTATGTATCCGGCGTGCCCGGCGTTTCTTGAGTTCCGGCATCGGGTGAGATCAAGGGGCATTGAATTCATAATTCGTCTCTGGGTCGGAAAGGTGGCGTGCAAGTCTGACCGGCCATCTTAAGAGTGTTTTCCATTTCACACCGTTAGAATGCGCCGGAAAGCCTCGCGGGGCTATGAGGTATAACCCTTACAAATCCATCTGTTCTTGAAGCAGCCCGCGGACGGGTAGCATCTGTCTCAGCCCGCCTGCCATTTCCAGCATCAGGGCGCGATGTCGGTCAAGCCAGGCGTTTCTTGGATTCTTGCGTCGGACCATATTATGGGGCATTGGGTTCATAATTTGTTCCAGGTGCAAATGCGACCCTGCTACGCACGACAACCCGATGTGGCCGATGCCCGGCGGGTCAATGGCTTCGTGAAATGAATCTCCCGTCCGATGCCGGCGAGATGCCAGCGCCAGTGACCGGCGCGCATCGCCGCCGCCAAGTGCAGGCACGAGCGTCCCCAGCATCTTTGGCTCAGATAGAGTTTCATGGTTTGTCTCTCCGTGTTTCGTGACTGGAATCTCCTCAGGGCTTTTCTTGGAGGCGATAAAAGCGGGCCTGGAAATTCGTAGCGCCGGTGTCGGGAAACTCCGTTGCACCACCGGCTACAACCGTCACGGTGCCAATCACGGTCCAGTCCATTAAATCCTGCGTCACCAAGAGGTCATACGAGCGGCCGGCCGGGCCGGTTACGATCAGAACCATTTGCCCGTTGATTGCACGGATCTGCAACATGGCAGGCGCTTCCGGCACGGTATAACTGAGTTCATCCGAGAATTCGCTCTCCAGCCCCAGGATGTTATAGGCGGTGACGGCGAAGAAATAGGTTGTGCCTTCTACCAAGTCGGGAATGGTTGCGCGGGTTCCATTTCCGGCATTGATCAAGTTGGTGTAAGTGCGGCTGGCCACGCCATGGTAGGCGTTGTAGCCGGTCACGCTGAGATCCGGGCTGGAATCCCAGCCCAAAGTCACGTTTTGCGTTGCCTCGACGGGAGGTTGGAACAAGGCGAGAAACATGAAGACTCCGAGAGCACCCGTAACACGCTTGATTCGCGATGACCAGTTCCCGGCTCCGTCGCTGCGGCCAAATGTTTGTTCAGAGATTGTTCGCATGAGTACCGTTACGGCTCATCAGTTCGGGGCGCGACTAGGGTGTTCCTTGCCGCTCCTGGGAAAGCCCTTGGGGTTGACTATCCAGCGCTTCGCCTCCGGGTGAGCCTAAATCGGCTCGGGCGTCGTTGCCCCGCACAAGTCCTTGCGAACAAAACAGTCAAAGCCCAGAGGCAAACAACGGGACGGCGCCACAAATCTGCGACGCGCCGGCCTCGCGAGCCGTAAACTCGCGGAGTGGGTTCAATTCACCCCGCCAAAATCAGCCAGCACCGGACGACCTGGCTCGCACTGCTCTCACCCTCATCATTCAGAATTTCAGAACCCGCGACACATCTTGGCGGGCTTAACGAGGCTTTGATTTGACGACCGGGCGGGCGGCTGTTAAAACGCGGCCCGGTTTTGATCACGGTACGTCCCCGAACATGAAAAAATCCAGCCAACCCAACTATCGTCGGATTCTGCTCAAACTCAGCGGCGAGGCGCTCGGCGGTGAAGGCGGCACGGGCATTGACGCGTTGGCCGTGCAAAACATGGCCCGGCAGATTCGCGAAGTGCGTGAACTCGGCGTCCAGGTCGTCATCGTCATTGGTGGCGGCAATATTTTTCGCGGACTGGCCGGCAGTGAGCAGGGTATCGAGCGGGCCACGGGCGATTACATGGGCATGCTGGCCACCATCATCAATTCGCTCGCGTTGCAGGACGCGCTGGAAAAACTCGGCGTGGCGACCCGGGTGCAAACGGCCATCACCATGGCCCAGGTGGCTGAGGCGTTCATCCGCCGCCGCGCCGTACGCCATCTGGAGAAGGGCAGGGTGGTGATATTCGGCGGCGGCACGGGTAATCCGTATTTTTCCACGGACACCGCCGCGGCCCTGCGCGCCACCGAGATCGGCGCGGAGGTCATTCTCAAGGCCACCAAAGTGGATGGCATTTACGACAGTGATCCCAAGAAAAACAGCAAGGCACGGCGGTATGCGCAAATCACCTATCTCGAAGCGTTGCAGAAGCAGCTCAAGGTGATGGATGCCACGGCGTTCTCGCTGTGCATGGACAACAAGATGCCGATCATCGTTTTCGACCTGTTCAAGCCGCACAATCTCCGGCGCGTTGTGATGGGTGAGAAAGTCGGCACGCGCGTCACCGGATGACGAAGGCGACGCCGGGCGCGCGGCCGGCCAATTCGGTTACACGCTCTCACTTGCACTGCCATACTCTTGCGCTACCCGCCCATTGCTTTTTGTCCGTGCCCGGACGCTTCAGAGGTTGTGGAAGTTGCCTCGCGCTGTTGTCAGTTGACCGCAAAGTCACTTGAGCAGGCCAACCAGTTATTGAAATGCCGGAACTCCCCGAAGTCGAAGTGCTGGTGCGACACCTGCGCCCGCTGATTCTGAAGCGAACCATCCGCGGGGTGGAGGTTCGCCGCGCGAAGGTGCTGGCTCCGACTTCCCCGGCGGCGTTGCAGCGCGGTCTGCTTGGTGCCCGGTTCACCAAGCTGGGGCGACGCGGAAAGTACCTGGTCTTTGAACTCTGTCGGCGCGGCGGCGGATCGCATCTAAGTCTGATTGGCCATCTGGGCATGACCGGTCGCATGTATCTGGCGCGGCGGGGCGCTGCCTTGCCCAAACATGCCGCAGTGGTTCTGAATCTGGGTCGAGCCAATTTCGTTTATGAAGATCCCCGCTATTTTGGCCGGCTAACCCTCGACGCCTCACGGCTGGCGAACCTTGGGCCGGAACCGTTGGAGAACCACTTCTCCGTTGACTACTTCAGAGCCGCGCTCGCCCGGTCAACGCAAGCCGTGAAGGTGAAGTTGCTTGATCAGTCACTGGTGGCCGGGGTGGGAAACATTTACGCCAGCGAGGCCTTGTTCCGCGCGCATGTTTCGCCCCGCACTCCGGCGCGGAAATTGACCGCCCCGCAAGTGGCCCGTTTGCGACGCGCCATCCGGGCGGTACTCCGTGAGGCCATCCAGTTGGGCAGCACGCTGCCGTTGAATCACGGCCATGGCCGGAACGACGGACTTTTCTATTTCGGGCGCGCGGCGGGCGCGCTGGACTATTACGAGGAACGATTGCGCGTTTACGACCGCGCGGGCCAGCCCTGCCCACGCTGTGGCGCGGCAATCAAGAGCATCGTCCAGGCGGCGCGCAGCACTTATTTCTGTCCAGGCTGTCAAACCAGCCGAGGTACAGCGTAACGACGACGGGGGGGCTGCGTTCGCCCTGGCACCGACTGGATGGCGCCAAGTGGCTGGGAGCGCATTCGTTCGCCGCCAACTTGTCGCCGAAGGGTGAACAATTCAATACAACGTGAAATTCATGCCCGTTCCCGGCGGCGCGGGTGGATTTGGTCGCTTGCCGCGGGCGTTGCGATAGAGGTGAACGTGCGTCATGGCGCGGGTCGTCAGCATCACGTCCGGCACGCCGTCGCCGGTGAAGTCGCCGGTCAACACCAGCCGCTCTTCGCCTTCGCCGTCGTCCTTCGCGGCCATGGCCAGCGTGGCCACGGTCCGGCCCTGCCATCGTACAGTGCGCGCGATTGGGCGATCACGATTTCCTCCAACCCGTCGCCCGTCCAATCCACCAGCGCATGATGCCAGGCGTAATCCGTTTTGATCTTTGTTCTGACCTGGCCGCGTTCGTCAATGATCCACACCGGACCGTCGCCCCAGGGACGATGATCCAAATCCACCGCGAACTGGAGTCCGTTCCCATCCGGACAAATCCGGCCCACGTCCACGGATTCAAAGTGTTCTCCGCCCAGCTCCCACAGCGGTTTGCCGTTGCCGTCAATGAGGGCTATGCCGTTGGCGCCGCACATCGGGATGACGAACCGGAATTCCTCCGGCAGCTTTCCCGCGCGCACCAGGCGGAAGCTGTCGCAGTGGCCGCGGCCCTGATCAACTTCCTGCGATTTGAACACCCAGCGGGTTGAGCCGTCGGCATTCAACATCGCGAAGCCGGCCATGATTTCATCGCGGCCATCGCCATCCAGGTCCACCGCCACCGGTTCATGCGCCGTGAGAAAACCGCCCGGCTTCTCGACCGTCCATAGCTGTTTCCAATTTCGATCAAACGCCCAAATCTGCGTGTAACGAGTCTTCACCAGTACGTCGGTCGGACGTGCGTTACCGGACAGATTCACGAATACGAGACAGTCGGTGGCGTCCTTGGGCAGCGACAGGCGGCGTTTCTCGCGGCCGGTGGCCCCGTCCAATTCCACGAGAAAACCTTCGGTACTGAGCACCACCTCGTTCTTCCCGTCGCCGTCCCAATCGTAAATCTGGCACGCTACGTCGTGATGCAGCTTCTGGCGGCCAACCTTCGGATCTCCCCAGCGCCACAGAACGCTTCCGTCGAGGCGTTGCGCGACTACGGCGCTGGTGTAATGGACGTCGTCGCGGTCCACGTTCCGTGCGCTGACGAGGTCCATCGCGCCGTCGCCATCCAGATCACCGGCCACCACCCACGCGCCGCCGTACTCAGGATCAAGCGCGATCGAGCGCCAGGGCTGGATCACCGGAACGTTGGTTGCCACGGCGCCGAATGCGTCGCGGAGATACAGGCCGGCACAGCAGAGTACCGCGAGCAGCAGTTTGGCCAGTGGGCAGCGCATGGACTCCTTATAGTCCGTCTGACGCGATTTGGCGCGAATAATGTAATTGCAATGCGCTGAATTGCCGCAGGTTGAAGCGGGCTGAAGCCCGCGCGCCGGAGCACGGCATTTATGCCACTTCGACCCGCAACCATTCAGGAGATGTCGAGGAATTTGTCCGCGGCCATGAAAGCTCGCGGTGAAGGAAGGAACGTGTCTGACAGCGAAGCTCGTTTCATTCGCCTCCCCTGCGGGGTTCGGTTTTTTTTGCGCGGCACTCCTGTTGAATCGTTTGGCTATGATCTTCTATCCTGCGGACTTGACCGGGGCGCCTCTGCCACAGAACATCGCGCCCTCGTTACCTTTAAAGAAAGCAACCTGACATGTATCCGAACCACCGAACGTCAACCGCCGCCTTGTCATCCATCCATCAAGCTTTCGCCCAACGGCTCTTCCGGCGTGGCGCCGCTGGGCTGCTGGTATGGGTTGCCGTGCTTACGTTTAGCACAGCCACCGCCCAGGAGCGCGCCACGACTTTGCCGCCCACGGAGCTTGCCGGCTTGCGTTGGACCAACGCTTTCTTTCCGGGTAGCACGTACCGTGCGGCGGTGCCGACAGGCGAGGTGTTGCTCGGGCATCCCATCGGCCAACGCGCGGCGAACACTGCCGAAATCGAGAAGTGCCTCAAGGCCTGGGCCGCGGCCGCGCCCGATCGCATGCGGTTGGTCGAATACGCGCGCAGTTATGAAGACCGTCCGCTGCACTACCTGGTTGTGACCGCGCCGAAGAATCTCTCGCGACTGGAGGAAATCAAAAGCGGCACGGCGAAGCTGGAAGATCCCCGCAAGCTTTCCGAGGCCGAAGCGAAGCGACTCATTGAGACGCTCGTGCCGGTCGCGTGGCTGGGTTACACGATTCACGGAGATGAAACCGAAGGCTCGGACGCCGCGCTGGCGGTGCTTTACCATCTCATCGCCGCCGAGAATCCGGAAGTGACGAAGCTCCTCGAAGATGTCGTGGTGATCGTAGATCCGTTGCAGAATCCGGATGGCCGCGACCGCTTCCTCAAGATGATTGCCGAGAATCGCGGCACAACTCCCAATGTGGATGATCAGTCGTTGCAGCACACCGGTTACGACGCCCGGGGACGCGGCAATCACTATTTCTTCGACCTGAACCGCGATCCGCTGTTCGGAATTCACCCGGAAACGCGCGGGCGCATGGTCGCAGTTTCGCAATGGAATCCGGTGCTGGTCGTGGACGCGCACGGTATGGGCGCGCAGAACACGCACCTGTTTTCCCCGCCGCGCGAACCGATCAACCTCCATTTCCCGGCCAGTGACGCGCATTGGGGTCGCCTGTTTGCGCGCGATCAGGCCACCGCGTTCGACCAGCATGGCCTCGTTTATTACCACGGTGAGTGGAATGAAGGATGGTATCCGGGCTACACGGACGCATGGCCGGTGTTTCGAGGAGCGGTGGGCATTCTTTACGAACAGGCGCGCATCGCTGAGGACGGCGTGCGCCGGCCGGAAGGCCGCATCCTGAGCTATCGCGAATCCGTGTTTCATCACGTGATCGGCTCGATGGCCAATCTCAAGACGGTTCAGGCAAACAAAAAGCAGTTGCTGCAAAACTTCTACACGATTCGCCAGCGCGCCTGCGCTGCGGACGGCCCTTATGCAAAGCGCACGTTTGCCGTGCTGCCAACCGCCAATCGCGCCCGGCTGGACAAGTTTATCAAACTCTCGCAGTTGCACGGCTTTGAAATGTTCCAGGCCACCAATGAATTCACGGCCGCGAGCGCGACCGACCAATTGGGCCGCGAAGTGAAGGACCGCAAGCTTCCCGCCGGTACCATCCTCATCCCGAACCGGCAACCGCTCGGTCATCTCGTTGCCGCCGCGCTCGAATTCGATCCCCGGATTCCAGCCAAGGCGCTCGAAGACGAACGTCAGGAAATCCTGCGCAACGGCGGGTCGCGCATTTACGACACCACTGCGTGGAATCTGACGATGATGTTCGGGTTGGAGGCGTTAACATTGCCAATCGAGTTGCCCGCCGCCGCCCAGCCCTACAAGCCCGCCGACCGCACGGGAACCGGAGTGGTCGGCGAAGTGGAGTCGCCCGTGGCTTACGCGATTGACGGTGCGGACGACTTGTCCGTGACAGCGGCGGCGCGGTTGATGGAGCGCGGCCTGCAAGTGCGCGCGGCGGAGAAGGCGTTTGAATTCGACGGGCAGAAGTTCGCGCGTGGTTCGGTCGTCATCACACGATTGGACAACCGGGATTTCACGGGCGACCTGCGGGCCACAGTTGACGCGACTACGCGTGAGTTGCGGCTTCGCGCTGTCGCCATCCGCAGCGGGTTGGGCGAGGGTGACCTGCCCGACCTCGGCGGCGAACACTTCAAGCGTCTCGAACCGCCCCGCATCGCGCTGTTGAGCCGTGGCGGATCGAGTCCGCTCGCGCTGGGTGAGGTGTGGTTTTTCCTCGATCACGAACTGGGCATCCGTCACGCGCGCATCAACGTCGAGGGCGAGCCGGATTTGTCCCGCTACAATGTGGTTGTGGTGCCGGAACGCTTTGGCGGTCCGTTGCCCGGCTCGTGGACCAACCGGCTCAAGGATTGGGTGCGGGCCGGCGGGACGCTCATCGCCATGGGCAACTCTGCCGCGCAGTTCGCCGACGAGAAGGCCGGCCTGAGCAAAGTGCGCGTGTTGCCCGACGTGCTGAACAAACTGGGCGACTACGAACTGGCGGTGCTCCGCGAATGGCTGTCGCGTGACGGTGAATTGCCGCCCGCCGACGCCGTGTGGTCGCACAAAGCCGTGCCCGGACTGAAATATCCCTGGCAATCAATTGACGGCGCGCACGCGGAGGAAAAGGAACTCAAGAAACGCGACGCTTGGTTGAACTTGTTCATGCCGCAAGGCGCCCTCGTGGCCGCGCGCGTGGATGTGAAACACTGGTTGACGTTCGGCTGTGACGAGCCACTGCCGGTGCTCGCGCTTCGCAACCCGGTGCTCATGGCCGCTGAAGGCGTCGAGGTTCCGGTGCGTCTCGGCTACCTGACCAAAGTCGAAGCCAAGGACGCGGACGCCGCGAAAACAAACTCTGCGAAAACGGAATCCTCAACTAAGTCCGACTCCTCCGATAAACCGGATGCCGACAAAAAGGAAAAGAAAGAACCGCCCCGCGTGGGTTGGAGCGCGCTGCCGCCCGGTACCGAGATGCACTTGCGCATGAGCGGTCTGCTCTGGCCCGAGGCGACGCATCGTCTGGCGAATTCCGCTTACGTCACGCGCGAATCCGTAGGCCGCGGGCAAATCATCCTATTCGCGACCCGGCCGACGTTCCGCGCGGCCACACTTGGCCCCGCGCGCATGATGCTCAACGCAATGATCTACGGCCCCGGCTACGGCGCCGCGCAGCCGATACGTCCGTGAGCGCCGGTGGTTGACGCGAGTTGAGATCTATTTAGGCGCGCAAAAGTGCTTCGACATGATTCGAGTTCGCAGCGCTGAAGCGGGCTGAAGCCCGCGCCCCGGGGCGCGGCATTTATGCCGCTTCAACGCAGAACTGTCCCAACCGATGTCGACAAATCCATGCGCGTCCATACAGCAGAGCAACGCAGCTCGTTTTTAGTTCAGCAAAGGTCTTGCGACCTCGACCAGCAATTGCCTATTGCGGCGTTCTCCCACAGAATGGCGCGCGTGATCCCAAGCAGCCAAAGCTAGACACGCCAGCGCAAAACATAATTGGCACCTCGCTCAACCAGTGTCAGATCACCGCCTCCATCGGCGCGGGCGGGATGGGCGAGGTGTTTCGCGCGCGTGACACGCGGCTCAAACGGGATGTGGCGGCGCAGGTGTTACCGATGACCGAAGGAACCTGCACTATTTCGTAAAGCGTAGATATGCATGCGGATGAGCTAAACGAATAACGCGCACCTTATGCTGCGCACGGGGACGCCACAATACCGCCCGATTGGCTCGCGGAATTTGAAGCCGCAGCGCGCCGCCCACTCGAGACCCGTTTTCGCTACGCTTTCATTCACACCTAAAGACCCGTGCTGGATGACGTGCCTTTCAGCGCCTTCGACACGACGGCGGACTACCGGCGCTGGTGCGAGGAGAATCTGCCGGCCTGGCTGGGCTATGGGCGCGTTTGAATATCGTCAGGCACAGGAAATCCGCGACGGCTTTCATCGTCACGGAGTGCGCTATTTGTTTCTGGGCAAGTCCGGCACGATCCTTCTTGGGTTCCCAGACACGACCCAGGACGTTGATCTGTTCGTGGAGCAAACACCGGAAAACTGTGCCGCGCTGGTCGAGGCCCTGCGCGAATTAGGATTCGCATTGAATGAAGCGCAAGCTGCCGAGGTGAGGCGCGGGAAGGATTTCATCCAATTGAAGAATGATCCCTTCGATCTCGATTTGATCTTCTCGCCCGACGGCATTGAGCGGTTCGCCGACGCATGGCGCTGACGGCGGTGACAAATACACAACGATGATTGCGGCGTAACCCGGCTTTCGACTAAAACAGACTCGCACAACTGATGAGCCGAACAAAAATTCTCATGGGCGATTGCCAGCACTGCGGCGGGCGCGTCGAGTTTCCCGCTGAGTCCGTGGGCTTGACGGCGGAATGTCCCCATTGCCGACAGCACACCGAATTGTTCCTGGCCGCACCACCGCAAACCTCGACCGTGCCCGTCAAAACCATCGTGTTTGCGATTATCGCGCTCCTCATTCTTGTGGGCGGATGGATTGGCACGCAGATGGCCTTGAAACGTGCGCAGCGTTTGACGGAACGTGCGAACGCAGCATCAGCCAACGCGGCTGCGCAGCCGGCATCGGCAGCCACACCGTCGGAAGTGGCCTTGCCGGCCGGCTTTCGGGTTTCCGCCATCATGCTGGAGAAAACTTCCGGCAGTTCACAGGTTTACGCCGTCGGCCTGTTGCGGAACGACACGGACCGCCAGCGGCGGGGAGTGAAGGTGGAACTGGATTTGTTCGATGCTTCCGGCAGAAGAGTCGGCGCCGCCACGGATACACTGCCGATGATCGAACCGCGGGCGGAATGGCGATTCAAAGCGCGCGTCGTTGAAGCAGACGCCACTGCCGCACAGCTAAAGGCCATCAGGGAGGAACCGTAAATTTGCCCGCAATGGTGCGTTGGCGTGGTGGACCGTCCCCAAGCTTTTGATTGAACCATTCGCGTGCGAACGGCAAGCTGACGCCGCAACTCACACAAATAGCAAACACCATGTCTGCCAAACCCACTGCCGACCGGCTCAATTCAAACTCTTTCAATCGCCGGCATTTCTTGCGGAGCACGTCCACGGCCGTCGTGACGCTGGCGTGCAGTCGCGCGACCTTCGCCACTGAGCGCGATTGGACAGGAAAACAGCCGGTGCGTTATCCTGATCAAGACATCCTCGCGCTCGACCGCCGCTTCCCGAAGATCGGCAACACGCCGATTCAACGCCTGCACACCGGCGCGCTGTGGGCGGAAGGCTGCGCATGGAACGGCGTCGGGCGTTATCTGGTCTGGAGCGATATTCCCAACGATCGCCAGTTTCGCTGGCTCGACGAAGACGGCCACGTCAGCGTGTTTCGTCAACCCGCTGGCAACAGCAACGGCAACACGTTCGACTTCGAGGGCCGACAGATTTCCTGCGAGCACGGCAACCGCCGCGTCGTGCGCTACGAACATAACGGTAGCGTGACCGTGCTGGCTGACAAATGGCAGGGCAAACCCTTCAACGCGCCGAACGACGCGGTCGTGCATCCTGACGGCGGCATTTGGTTCACTGATCCCGGTTACGGCAGCATGGGAAATTACGAAGGCCACAAGGGAAAACTCGAAATCAAGGAAGCCGTTTATCGCGTTGACGCGAAGTCGGGGAAAATGGACCTCGTGAGTGATGAAGGATTCAAACCAAACGGCCTGTGCTTTACGCCCGACTATAAGAAGCTTTACGTCGCCGACACCGGCGGGCCATCGCCCAAAGGCATTGACGTGTGGGACATCGTGGACGGCGCGAAGCTGCGCAACAAACGCCGCTTTTGCTCGATGGAATTTCAGGGAAAAGCGGGCGGCGCGGACGGAATCCGCGCGGACATTGAAGGAAACATCTGGGCCGCGGCGGGCTGGGTTGGCGAAGGCTATGACGGGGTTCACGCTTTCTCACCGGAAGGCGAGCGCATTGGGATGATTCTGTTGCCGGAGATTTGCGGGAATCTTTGCTTCGGTGGCGTGAAACGCAACCGCCTGTTCATGGCGGCCAGCCAATCGCTCTATGCCGTCTATGTCGAGACACAGGGCGCGCATATCACGTAAGTCGCGCATCGGGTGGCGCAAAATTCCCTTAAACGCAGAGGACGCAAAGGATCACACAGAGGGCACAGAGTAGTTTCTCCGCGATCCTCTGCGATAACCTCCGCGACCTCTGCGTTTGAGCGCCGGGCCTGACAGTCACTGTTTCAGTTCTCGCAAGACCGGGCAGGTTTGGGTATCCATAGCGCCCCATGTCGGAACGGCTGCCGATTTACGAAATTGAAAACGACATCGTCGCCACGCTCAAGGCGACGAAGCGGCTCATTCTGCAAGCGCCCACGGGTTCAGGCAAATCCACGCAAGTTCCGAAAATGCTGCTCAAGCACGGGCTGCTTGGGGACGGGCAGGTTGTGATTCTCCAACCGCGCCGGCTTGCGGCGCGCTTGCTGGCCGCGCGCGTGGCGCGAGAGCTGGGCGTCGAACTCGGGCGCGAAGTCGGCTATCAGGTTCGATTCGAGAACGTCACGAGTGCGGTCACGCGGATCAAATTTGAAACCGAAGGAATTCTGCTGCGGCAACTGATTCAAGACCCGACGTTGCGCGGCGTGCGTGCGGTCATCTTTGATGAGTTCCACGAACGCCATATTTACGGCGACATCACGCTGGCCCGCGCGCTGGACATTCAAGAACAGGAACGACCCGATTTGCTGATCGCCGTGATGTCCGCCACACTGAATGCGGGGGCGTTGGAGGAATATCTTTCCACGCGTAGGACAGGCGTCGCGCCTGTCTCCGTTCAAGATGCCGCTCAAGCGGTTCAAGAAGTCAGAGACAGGCGCGACGCCTGTCCTACGTGTTCAGTCCTGCGATCAGAGGGCCGCACGTTTCCGGTCGAGATTAAATACCTGACGCACCGGCTTGGGCCAAACTCACCGCCGGTGTGGGAACTCGCGGCGGATGCGTTCAGTCATTTCGTCCGCTCGGGCGGGCAAGGGGATGTGCTCGTGTTTATGCCGGGCAGTTTTGAAATCAGCCAGACGCTGGAAACCATCCGTCACGTGCCTGAGTCGAAGGGTTTCATTCTCCTCCCCCTCCACGGCGAACTGCCACCGCGCGATCAGGACGCCGCCGTCGAGCGTTATCAGCAACGCAAGGTGGTCGTGGCAACAAACGTGGCGGAGACTTCAATTACGATTGACGGCGTACGGCTGGTGATTGACAGCGGGCTGGCGCGAATTCCGCGGTACGACGCCAATCGCGGCATTAACACGTTGCTCATCGAGAAGATCAGCCAGTCCAGCGCCGACCAGCGCGCCGGTCGCGCCGGACGGACCGCACCGGGAACGTGCCTGAGGTTGTGGTCGCGGTCGGAACACGACGAGCGTGCGCCGCATGAGCTGCCGGAAATCAAACGGCTCGATCTCGCGGAAGTCGTGCTCACGCTCAAGGCGGCCGGCGTTGAGGATTTGCGTAAGTTCCGCTGGCTGGAAAAGCCGGATGAAATTTCGCTCACGCACGCGGAGGAATTGTTGCTGGATTTGGGCGCGCTTCGTAGGACAGGCGTCGCGCCTGTCTCCAATCAGGATTCCGCTCAAGCGGCTCATGAAGTTGGAGACAGGCGCGACGCCTGTCCTACGGCGATCACCGATCTCGGGCGGCGGATGCTCGCCTTTCCGGTGCATCCGCGTTACTCGCGCATGATGCTGGCGGCGCAGGGATACGGTTGCGTTTACCAGGCGTGCCTCGTTGCCGCGCTCACGCAGGGACGCGACCTGTTGTTGCGAGGTGGCGGCAAGGCGGTGCAATCCGACCGCGAGGATTTGCTCGGCGAGAAAGCGTCCTCGGATTTTTGGATTCTCATGCGTGCGTGGACTTACGCGCAGAAAAACCAATTTCGCCTCGATGCCTGCCGCCGGCTCGGCATCCACGCCGTGACGGCCCGGCAAGTCGGCCCGCTGCACGAACAGTTTCTTCGGATCGCCAAGGCTGAGGGTTTGGACACCCAACTGCGCGAAGTGAGGGATGAAGCGTTGCAGAAGTGCATTCTCATCGGCTTCAGCGACCGCGTGGCGCGACGGCTGGATCAGGGAACACTGCGTTGTGAACTGGTTCATGGCCGGCGCGGGGTGCTGGCTCGTGAGAGTGTGGTGCAACAGAGTCCGCTGTTCGTCGCCGCGGAAGTCCGCGAGATTCAGGGCCGCGACAGTGAAGTGAACACCCTGCTTTCACTGGCGACCGCCATTGAAGCCGATTGGCTGCGCGAGCTTTTCCCGGAAGACCTGAAGTCCGAACTTCACGTCCAATTCGACGCCACCGCCCGGCGCGTGCAGGCGGCGGAATTGCAACGTTTTCGCGACCTGGCGTTGTCGGCGAAGCGGGTTGATCCGCCGCCGCCGGAGGCGGCTGCGCGATTGCTCGCGGAGGAGATTGCTTCCGGACGACTGCAACTACCGAAATGGGACCATGCCGTGGAGCAATGGTTGTTGCGCTTGCGGCTGCTCGGGGAGCATTGCGCGGATTTGCAGTTGCCGCCGATCACCGAGGAGGACCGCAAACACATCATTGAGCAACTGTGTCACGGGGCGGTGAGTTACAAGGACATCAAGGAGCGCGAGGTAAAGCCCGTGGTGATGTCGTGGCTTTCGCACGCGCAACGGGAACTGCTCGACAAGCACGCGCCCGAGCGACTCAACCTGCCCAATGGCCGCACGCCCAAGGTGACTTACGAGGCGGGCAATCTGCCGCACATTGCGCTACGCATCCAGGAACTTTACGATGTGACGCAAACGCCACGCATCGCGATGGGTCGCGTGCCGGTGCTGGTCCATATCCTGACACCCGGCATGAAGCCGGTGCAGATCACGCAGGACCTCGCGAATTTCTGGCGCGAGCATTACCCGCGCATCAAATCGGAATTGCAGCGGAAATACCCGAGGCACTTGTGGCGGTAGCGCTATACTTGAGACACGCGGTCAAGCCATGAACCAACATTACCTTGCGTAGCGCGCGAAGCGTTGTGGAGTGCGCCAGCCCTCTGGCGCTTTGGGTGCGGCGCGGGGATAACGGGAGTGATGGTGGGAAGGTTTGAACGCGGACGGCGCCGGCGAAGGAGCGCGACTGTGTCTACAGTACCAGTCGCAGCGCGGGAATGGCGGTGAGGCGTGGGAATAAAATTTAGGCGGCAAGGTGCTTGAGCGTGCTGCGGCTGGGCTTTGCCACAGCCGCGCTCCGGGAAAAAGCGGTGAAGGGCCGCCGCAGTCCAAAACGCTGGCGCGTGGGCAGAGGTTTTCCGAAATGCGCGAAGCGTCGTGGAGCGCGCCACTCCTCTGGCTGCTGCGGTGCTTCTTGTCAGGGCGACTTCAATTCCGCCAGCAACAGTTTCATCATTTCCTCCGCAGCCACCTGCGAGGCGCGACGGATCACTTTGCGGTCGGTGTCGTAACCGTATTCGTAGGTGATGGCCGGCACGCGGAATTGTTCGTAACCCCAGGTTTTGGAAGTGGCGCTGCCGACGTTGTGCGAGTCGTTGCGCAAGAAGTAAACCTCCGGGCAACGCTGGTGAATGGCCGCCCGCCAGCGGCGGGTAAAGTCCGCGGGAAAAATGGGAAGCTTGTCCGGTTGCGCGTAAAAGATGTTGGTGTGGGTGGAATGAAAATCCAGCAACACGAACGGCCGGGCGCCGGGTTGTTCGGTGAAGGCCCGCAGCGACTCGCTTACGGCACGGGTTTCGGGCTGGGCGAAGCGCCGCCAGTCGCGGTTCAAGTCCACCGCGCCCAGATTGCTGCGCCAATGGCCGTGCTCGACCCCGTCGGGATTCATCAGCGGCACCACGACAGTCTGGAACTCCGTTCGGAATTGCCGCGCGAGCCGTGACTTGCCCGTGATCGTGTCCACAAAACTCATCAAACCCAGCGTGCCGGTGACTTCCGGCGGATGCTGGCGGCCAATCACGAACACGTAATTGGGTCTTGTGGTTTCGGCGAAGACCAACTGCCGGATGGGCCGGCCCTCAATGGACTGGCCGATGACGCTGGATTGGGCAAACTCGAGCCGCATTTTCTGATCGGTCCAGACGCTGAGTTCCCTCAACCCGATCATTTCCTGCGCGGCGACCCAGAGGGGCTGCGGATCAACCTCCAATCGCACCACCGCCGTGCGCGTGGCGCGTTCGAGCGCATAATCGGAATCGGCGATGCGCTCCCATTTGGTGCCATCACGACTTAACCGGGGGCGCGTGCGCGGTTCGCCGTAAGTGTAGGTGAACCGCAACGCGATTGACTTTGGCTGGTCCGACCAGACTTTGAACGCGTACCACGGACTGCGATTAATGGGGACATTCTCGGGCGAGATCACGACTTTGAATTCGTTCTCGCCAAGGTGCGTGCATTCATTTAACCGCGCCCCCGAAAACTCGCTCGTGAAATGCACTCCGGCCTCGGGAAAATTCCACGTCCGCCGGTTTTGGAGTTCGACCTTGATCTGGCCCGGCGCGACCAGCGGCCACGTCAAGGCGGCGAGGAGGCACAGCGCCAGCATTGTGGCCCGCGGTGAGAAAGGGGTTAAACTTAAAGGCAAATCTCGCCGGTGAGTCAGAACAGATGGCAAACACATGCGAGCGCAGTGAAGACCGGATGAGGGAGAAAAACAAGTTTCTCTTGCGGCAATGTCCCCGGGCGAATGGCGCGCTCCGCGTGTGCTCCACTCTCCTTGCGCTCCTGCCCGTACGGCGATTACTTCACGATTCCGCTCCCGAAGTCGTGTCGGACGGTGCGGCGGGACGATCCAGGCATTGGCGCACGGCCAAGGCAAGCATTCTTGGCGCACAGGGTTTTTGAAGGAAGTTCGCCCCTTCTTTAAGTTCAAAACCTTTGGCCACGACATCCGCGCTGTAACCGCTCGTGTAAATGACGGGCAGGTTGGTTTTGAGGCCATGAATAGTCTGGGCCAGGGCGCGACCCGTGATGCCGTCCGGCATGACCATGTCAGTCAGCAGCAGAGCAATCTGGTCGCCCTGCGTTTCCCACACTTTGAGCGCCTTTACCCCGGATTCGGCTTCGATCACCGTGTAGCCGTATCGTTCCAGGACATTCCGCATTAACGCCCGCACTGCGGCGTCATCCTCCACCAGCAATATCGTCTCCTTGCCACCGGCGACTTGCGGCTCGGCCACCCGTTGCGCCTCGTGCTTCGCGACAGTTCCGGCCACCGGCAGATAGAGCCGGAAGGTCGCCCCGTGACCGGCTTCGCTATAAACCGTGATCCAGCCCTTGTGCTGCTGGACAATGCCGTAAACCGTCGCCAGGCCGAGGCCCGTACCTTTGCCGACGCCCTTGGTCGTAAAAAACGGATCGAAGATGCGGGCCTGCACTTCCCGGTCAATGCCGCAACCCGTATCACTTACGGAAACACAGACGTAGCCGCCCATGGTGCTCTGAGGATTCAGTTACACGTAACCCTCGTCAATCTGTACGTCAGAGGTGCTGAGGATCAGGCGACCGCCCTCGGGCATGGCATCGCGCGCATTCACCGCGAGATTCATGATCACCTGTTCCATCATGCCGACGTCCGCGAGCACGACGGAGAGATTCGAGCCGTAACTGACCTGCAGGGCGATGTCCTCCCCAAGAATGCGCTTGAGCATCCTGGTCATGTTGCCGACGACCTCGTTAAGATCAATCACGTGCAGTTGCACGACTTGTTTGCGGGCAAACATCAGCAACTGGCGCGTGAGATGGGCGGCGCGATCCGAAGCGGCCGTGATTTGTTGCAGGAAATCGGCCAGTTCGCCGGGGGAGTCACCCGCATCCATCAGCGCCAGTTCGGCATTGCCGCGGATGACCGCCAGAACGTTGTTGAAGTCGTGCGCCACGCCGGCGGCCAGTTGGCCGACGGATTCCATCTTTTGAATGTGCCGGAGTTGCTGTTCGAGGTTGCGCTGGTTGGTAATGTCTGCCGCCACGCCGACGATGCGATAAACCGTGCCCTCCGCATCGCGGAGTGGAAATGCCCGGTCCCGAATCCAACGCACTGAACCGTCCGGGCGGGTGATGCGATAGGTTTCTTCGTACTCACCCCGCAGTTGTTTGGTCAGCGCCGCTTCGAGGACGCGATCGCGGTCCTCGGGATGGATCGCCTCCAGCCACCCGCGCGGTGACTCGAGGACACTCGCACAAAACCGGCCTCAGATGGCTTCGTAGGCCGGACTCACGTAGAGTATCTGGTTTTTTGCCGGGTCGGTGATCCAGAAAACTTCGTGGATGTTTTCCGCCAACTGACGGAAGCGCGCCTCGCTTTCGCGCATGGTTTCGGTTGCCTGGATGCGTTCCAGCGCGCCGCTGCAATGGTCGGCCAGCGATTGAAGCACCTCCAGGTCCTTCGGACCATAGGCGTTTGCCTTGTAACTTTGAATGGACAGGATGCCGACGACGCGCTTGCCATCACGAATGGGGGCGAACAGCAGCGAGGCGGAACGACGCACCGTATCGCCGAAAGGTATGCCGGTCGTGTCCGCCTCCGGCGCCGGGCGCAGAATCAATTGCGCTCCGGACTCGATGACCCGCCGCGCCAAGGGCGACGGGGGCGCGTTGTCGTAAGTTGGCGGCACGTCAACCCGCCGGCCCTCCACCGTATCAGAGTTGAGCACATGGTAGATGTGGTCCATTTCCGGCGAGTATCTGTCCAGGGTAAAGGCGTCCCAGCCCAGCAACTCGTCGGCAACGTCCTTCACGATGCTGGCTGCTTCCCCGGGGGTTTTCGCCGAGTTGAGCCGCTGCCCCAGATTCGAGAAGACCTTCGCGCGTAATTCCGCGCGCTGGCGCTCAGTAACATCCCGCCCAATACCCATGACGCCTGACACGTTGCCCTGCTGCAACTGGGGCGTAACAATAAATTCGAGTGTGACGAAGTCCCCCGATTTGGTGCGGAGGCGCAACTCAAATTGTGGGGGCTTCTCGTTTTGCATGGCCCGGCGGAAGATGTCCAGCGCCGCGGCGAGATAGTCCGGGTGGATGAGCTGCTGGAACTCGCGGCCAATCCATTCCGAACGCGGAAAGCCGGTGATCGTCTCGAACGCGGTATTGAGCGACGTGATCGTCCGATCCGACGCCACTGTGAACACAATATCCCGGGCGTCTTCCACAAGGGTACGGAAACGCTCCTCGCTTTGCTTCCACGCTTGCTCCGCTCGTTTGCGCTCGGTGACGTCGTGCATGATGCCGATGAAATGCGTGATCGCCCCGCCGTTCGTGCGAACCGGCGTGACCGTGTGTTCGTCGTAATAAGTGCTGCCATCCTTGCGCCGGTTGATAAATTCACCGCGCCAGGTTTGGCCGGACAGGATGGTCTTCCAGAAATCACGGTAGAATTCGCCGCTATGTTGGCCGGATTTCAACACCCGCGGCGTTTGGCCGAGTACTTCCGCCGCCGTGTAACCGGTGGCCTGCGTGAACGCCGGATTGATCCAGAGGATTTTGCCCGCGCGGTCGGTGACGTTGATGGCGTTGGCGGCGGTTTGAAGCGCAGTTGCCTGGAGGGCCAGTTGCTGCTGCATCCGGTTGCGCTCGTCCCGGAGCTTCTTTTGGTCCAGCGCGCGTTCAATGGCGTGCCCCAAACGCCCGAGCCGGTCTTTGAGGAGATAGTCCGTCACCCCGTGTTTCATCGCCTCCACGGCCGCCTCCTCCCCGATGGTGCCCGAAATGAGGATGAACGGAATGTCCAACCCGCGCTCACGCAGGCAATCCACCGCCCTCAGCCCGCTGAACTGCGGCATCGAATAGTCCGAGAGAATCAGGTCGGGAGCATTCTCCAATTCAGCGAGAAAGTCCGGTTCGGTTTCCACCCGCTTCCATTCCGGCTCGAAGCCGGCGCGGCGCAATTCATGGAGGAGCAACAACGTGTCGTCCTCTGAATCTTCGACAATGAGAATGTTCAGGAGCGTGGACATGGCACGTGGCTCAAAGTTTGGGAATCCGGTTGAAGCGCAACCAGTACTCCACCAGCCGCTGCACGGATTCCGTGAACTCGTCAAAATCCATTGGTTTCACGATGTAACTGTTCACCCCCAGCTTGTAACTGGCGACAAGGTCGCTCTCCTCCTCCGAGGAACTGAACACGACGATGGGGATGTTCCAGGTGCGGGGATCGGATTTGAGCCGGCGCAGGACCTGCAAGCCGTCCAACTTGGGCAGTTTCAAGTCCAACACGATTATCCGTGGGCTGGGGGCATGATTGCGTCCGGCGTGGCGTCCGGTGCTGGAAATGAATTCCAGCGCTTCCGCCCCGTCCCCCACCACGTTGAGCCTGGCGACCAGGTTGCTCTTGGCGAACGTGTGCTTGAAGAAAGCCGCGTCGTCAGGGCTGTCTTCAATCAACAGGATTTCGGCGGTGTGGTCAGTCATGGGGTGGCTCGCCTCCGAGGGTGAAATGAAAGCTGGCGCCCTTTTCCGGTTCCGCCTCCGCCCAGATTCGCCCGCCATGGCGATGCACGATGCGTTGGGCAATGGCCAGCCCGACGCCGGTGCCTTCAAATTCCTCATGACGATGCAGCCGTTGAAACACGCCGAAGAGTTTGCCGGCATACTGCATGTCAAAGCCGGCGCCATTGTCCTTCACGAAATAAACCGGCGTTCCGTTCTGCTGGCGCGCGCCGATTTCGATGAGGGCCGGATCGCGATGGCGCGAGTATTTGAACGCGTTGGAGAGCAGGTTGGCGAACACTTGTTGCAGCAGTCTGGCGTCGGCCTGGCAATCCGGCAGCCGGCCTGTCACGATTTTCACCCGGCGGCCGGCCTGCTCGCTTTGCAGTTCCTCGAGCGCCCGTTGCACGATTTTGTCCGGGGAAACCTTCCGCTTATTGAGCGGTTGCCGGCTCAAGCGCGAGAACGCGAGCAGCCCGTCAATGAGTTGGCCCATTTTCCCCGCGCTGTCGCAGATGCGCGTCAACTGTTGTTGCGCCTCGGCGGGCAGGTGGGCGGCGTAGTCCTGTTGGAGCAGGCGGGCGAACCCACCCATCGCCCGCACCGGCGCCCGCAAATCGTGCGAGATCGAATAGGAAAATGATTCCAGCTCGGCGACGGCAGCTTGCAACTCGGTGTTCTTTTCCTGCAACGTTCGCTCCACACGCTTGCGGTCGGTGATGTCACGAATGGCGCTGGAAACCAGACCCCCTTCGTCGGTGGCAATGGGGCTGAGGCTGATCTCAATGGGAAACTCGGAGCCGTCCTTGCGCAGACCGTATAATTCCAAGCCCACGCCCATCGGCCGCACCTTGGGATCGGAGAAATACTGCTGGCGATGACCGGGGTGGTGATGCCGGAAGCGGGCAGGCGCCAGGATCTCCACCTTTTTGCCGAGCAGTTCTTCGCGCGGGTATCCGAACAGCTTCTCGGTCTGCGAATTCACCAGGACAATCTCGCCGTGGTGATTGACGATGACCATTGCGTCCGGCGCGGATTCCAGCAAACCGCGGAACTTTTGCTCGGCGCGTTTGCGTTCGCCGATGTCGCGGACGGCACTCATCACGAGTGTGCCCTCCTCAATTCTCAGTGGACTCAGACTGATCTCCACGGGAAACTCCGAGCCATCCTTGCGGCGTCCGTAGAGTTCCAGCCCGGCGCCCATGGAGCGGGCGCGTGGCTGCGCAGAATAGCGGGCCCGGTGTTTCACGTGCGAGTCCCGGAAACGCTCCGGCAGCAGTACTTCCACCGGTTGCCCCAGCAATTCACCGCGGGCGTAGCCGAAAAGCTTTTCCGCCTGCGAGTTCGTGTGAACAATCCGACCCGTCGGATTCACCATGACAATTCCGTCGGGCATGGACTCCAGCAAGTCACGGAAGCGGGCCTCGACCAGTTTTGCGTCCCGTAACACCCGCAGGTGGGTGACATCCTTCTTGCTCAGGAGCAGGAATTCCACATTGCCTTCGGCATCCCGGACCGACTTGCTGGAAATATCCACATATACAAGGGAACCATCCTTCCTTCGGCGTAACGATTCATAGGTGGCACCTCCCGCTTCCAGAGTTTCGCGCAGAAGCCGCGCCTCACTCTCGGCATGGTCGGGGGGCACGATGAGGTCGGCCAGTAAACGGCCAATCGTCTCCTCGCTGGTGTGACCGAACACGGCCTGCGCCCCTTTGCTCCAATACAGGACTTTCCCCTGGGGAGTCACCGCTATCACTGCATCGGGCGACTCATTCAGAAGCAGTTTGTCGAAATCAGTTTTCATTCCTGGCTGTCAACTGCACCGGTCATCGCTCCGTGTTTTTCGCTCCGACCCATCATCACCCAGAAACATGCTGTGCATAACCCTGTGTCATATCCGGCTTTTGTCAACCCGCATCCCTGGGTTGCTCTGCGGCAGGCCGCGACTCAGGTGTCCAACTGCGACTCGGGCCGAAGCAACATCCAGTTCATGCTCAACTGCGGGGTGATTTCGCTTAATCGCTGGAAATCCACGGGCTTGACGATGTAAGTATCGGCGCCCAAACGGCGGCAAGCCGTGATGTCCATTTCCCGTTGAGAACTGGTGAGAATCACCACCGGGATTTGGCGGCTGGCGGCATCGGTCCTGATCCGCCGTAGGACCTCCAGACCGCTGACTTTGGGCAGATTCAGATCCAGCAAGATGATTTGCGGGGGAGGGTGTGAGAGCTGACCGCCGCCAATTCCCCGCCCAAGCACGTAATCCAGGGCTTCAGCGCCGTCACGGACGACGTGAACCAGGTTGGCAAACCGGGAACGACGGAAGGCTGCCAGGGTCAGTTCGATGTCGTTGGGATCGTCTTCGACGAGCAGAATGTCCACTGCTTGTCGTTGGTCAAACGGTGACGGAATCCCATCGCCCGGTTCGGATTGCTGTTCACGTTTGAAAAACAGGGCCGAAATCGAAACCTGCAGGGCACTGGCCAGGCGGGTGATGCTGTCCAGGGATAGATTTCGGGCGCCGCGCTCCACATCGGAAATGTAGGTTCGGTGCAAATTGGCCCGTTCGGCCAGTTTCTCCTGCGAAAGCCCAAGCTGCTTTCGGCGCTGTCTTACAGCGATGGCGAAACCAGCTTTTACATCTCGTTCGTTCATCAGTTCGATGCTCCGTTCTTTAATTCACACATGCTATCATCCCCCTGCAACAGACTTTAAGTGACAGTCTCATGGGGAGTTTCGACCTCCAAGAGTGGACGCGCATTGGGACCATGAACCAGAGAGTTGTCAGGGGAATGTTCGTCAAAGGAATGAATTTTATTCCCCTGACACTCATTCCTTTGACTGTCCGGTTCATGGAGAGACTTCTGCCTAAGGTCAACGCCAAAGGGCCTGTTGGACAAGTGGGTGTAAACCCGCTAAAGCGGAAGCTTAAGCCCGTGGAATGGGCGGTTGGGTTGGGTCGTGCAGATTCCTTACGGGATGCGTTTCATTGACTCGACAACTCTTTCGTGCGCTTGCCCTGACCCGGCAGGTGGAATTCAAAGAACCGGCAGTGCGTGGTTCCGAAGAAACAATCGTTGAATCCACTGGTTTCAATGGCAAACTGTTTCCAACGAAAGCTCACTCGCGCAATGAAACTGACGGACAAGCTTGGCGGACTGGGCCGCGTGCCGGAATTGACACGCGGACGCATGGCGTTTGCACTTGGAGTCGCAATGATCGCCGATGGCCTGCAGATCCTCTTGCTGCCAATCTCCTGGACTTTCCTCGACGAGATCCTGGACGTGATCGCCATGGCGCTCATCTGGCGGGCCATCGGCTTTCACATCCTGCTCCTGCCCACGTTTATCGTCGAAATCATGCCCATAGCCGAAATGCTGCCGACGTGGACGGGTTGCGTGGTGGCCGTCATTGCCCTGCGAAAACAGGATTCCGGTGCGACCGCCTCGGCGTCGGAAACTCCTCCGCCTCCACCGATCATTGATATCGAAGTCACCAAGACCCGCACCTCGCAAACCTTCAACCCGCAAGACTTATGAAACGACGCACTTTCCTCAAGAACACTGCCACCGCCGCCGCCATGCTCGGCTGCTTCCCCGCAATCCTCACCGCGCAGGAACGCGAGCAACTTGGCCCAATGGAACGCCGCACGCTCGGCAAGACCGGGGCGAAACTTTCGATCTTGGGCTTCGGCAGTTTTGTGCTCAAAGACGGCACACCCGAACAGGCCAGGGCGTGGACGCGCCTCGCCTTCGAGGGTGGCGTCAATTACTTCGATGTGGCGCCGGCTTACGGTCGCGCCGAGGAATTGATCGGCCCGGCGCTCGAACCGTTCCGCAAGGATGTGTTTCTCTCGTGCAAGACCGCCAAACGCAAACACGCCGAGGCGCAGAAGGATTTGGAGAACTCCCTGCGCGTACTGCGCACGGACCACCTGGATTTGTATCAACTGCATCACGTCACCACGCTGGAGGAAGTGGACACGATTTTCGGCCCCGACGGCGCGATGCAGACGTTGGCAGCCGCGAAGAAATCCGGCCAGGCGCGCTTCCTCGGGTTCTCCGCACATTCCGTCGAAGCGGCGATGGCGCTCATGGACCGCTATGATTTCGACAGCATCATGTTTCCGGTGAATTACGCCACCTGGCACGCGGGCAACTTTGGTCCGCAAGTCCTGGCGCGCGCCCGGGAGAAGCAGATGGGCATCATCGCGCTCAAGGCGATGGCCAAACGTCCGTGGCAGCAGGGGGCGGATCGCTCCAAACACCCTGTGTGCTGGTACGAACCCTTGATCACGCCGGAGGAGGCGCTGATGGGATTGCGCTTTACGTTGTCGCATCCGGTCACGGCGGCGATTCATCCGGCGGACGAACAATGCTTCAAGCTCGCGTTGGAATTGGCGCCGAAATTTACACCGCTCAAGGAATCCGAGGTTGAAGAAATCAAACAACGCGCCCTGGCGGAAACTCCCCTGTTCCGTTACCCGCGACAGCAGCGGGCCGCGCATCAGTCCGAATACTACCACGACCACGCGCTGATGGCGTGATGGGAGGACGGCAATCCGCAGTTGCTCTCGCTCCGTAGCCGCCGACATGAGGAGGCGGGTGACATTCTTGAACTGGCGTGTCCGCCTCCTTACGTCGTCGGCTACAGACCATCTGACGCGATTCGCTTCTTTCCGGCACTGGCGCAAACGGCATGGCGGGCGTAGAATGGGGGCATGGAAGTTGCCGGGCCAATTCAGTGTCCGTTCTGCGGGCAGAAGTTTGACATCGTGATTGATACCAGCACGGGGTTTCAGCGATTCACGACGGATTGCGAAGTGTGCTGCCGGCCGTTCGAGGTGGTGGCGGAGTGCGAGCCGGGGGAAATTCTGAGCTTGGACGCGCAGGCCGAATGACCCACACTGCCGCGTCATGCAATACCTCACTTGAGGAGAGCGGCGGAGCGGACCTGCACGAGATTTACACTTCGATGAACAATTATGCCTGGGAGCACGCGAGTTAGTCCTAATGCCTTTCGGGAATTGGACGGTCCTGTCCAGGAGGGACATTGTGAAAATAGCCCAGCGTTTCAACGCTTGTCATTACCCACATCTTTTCAAACTTGTTTTAGCGCATCTGATTAGCACTCTGGTTTGCGGATCGGCGATGCTGCGGCACGCCGGGTCGGTTCCTCACCGGTGGGTTTATGAGCACGCTGCTGCTACCGCCTGG
>JACZKP010000159.1 GCA_014860005.1 Verrucomicrobiota bacterium
GGTGGCCATTGCCGCGGCCGAGCAGGACGGCGCTATGGCCGCTGCGCTCGTCGCCAACGCTCTCGGCGCGGGCGAAGCACAGGACCGGGCTGCCGTTTCCATCGTACAACGTTGGGCGCAGTTCTCCCCGCAAGAGGCCGCAGCATGGGTAGCACAATTCCCGGATATTCCTTCGCGGGATGCGGCTGTGGAAAACCTTCTAGCCCTTTGGACCGCCCAAGACGCCGAAGCCGCAGGCAACTGGGTGCGCGAACTACCGGCGGGTTCCCTGCGTGACGTCGGAACGGTTGCCTACGCCCAAGCAGTGGCAGACCACACCGTCGTCACGGAGTTTTGATCAGTGGCCGGACGTCGTGCTGTTTGAGACGGCTATGCGGGGTTCGTTTCGGAGCGTGCGATTGATGCGAATGCTGCTGAACAACCTGGGTCGCTGCCGCCGGCCTGGTGAGGTTGGGCGTTCCGAAACATGAATGCACCAGGGATTGATCCTCCCACCGAATCATTCCCTTGCAATGATTGCCAACGCGTTTAAAACCGGACAAGCCGGTGATGACGTAGCATGCGGGCCGCTCTTGGGCGTGTTCCCGGCGGGCGTCTTCCCGGGCGTATTTTTCGATGGCGGCGAGATAGGGCAAATCCGCGGCGATCAGGGTGTCATCCCGATAAAGCGCATATCTTTGTTTGGTGGTGCTCATGTTGATTCATTTTCGGAGTTCGTGACAAAGCCGGAGAACCAGGGCGCGGCCATATAACTTCAATTGTGTCGCATGCACACTCATCGCCAGGGCGGTTCCGTTCGCCCGGAGCATATCGCATTTGAACACGGCTGGATTCGATCCGGACCCGGCGAAGGAAGGCGTGTCCAACGCCAGGAACTGGGATACCTTGTGGCCCAGAATCTCGGCGCGGGTGCATCCCAGCAACGCCGCGGCGCCGCGGTTGGTGTCAATGATCTTTCCGCTTTGTTCGTCCGCCAGGAACGCCGCGTCTTCAAGGCTCTCGAATAGTTCGCGGTATTTGTGTTCCGACTCGCGCATGGACTCTTCGACCCGCCGACATTCCGCGTGTTCCGCGACTTCGCGCAGCGCCCGGTCCACCGCCGGGATCAGCCGCAACAGCCGGTGTTTGAGCACGTAGTCGGTGGCGCCGTTTTTCAGCGTCTCAATGGCGGCGTCCTCGCCAATGGTGCCGGAAACGAATATAAAGGGGACTTCGGGGCGCTTTTCCCGCGCCCGCGCCAGCGCCTCCCGCCCATTGAAACCAGGCATGGTGTAATCCGACAGGATGAGGTCCAGACCGCCTTGCTCCAGCGCAGCAAAAAAATCGGCGCGGTTGTCCACCCGCACAAAACAACAGTCCGGCCACCGCGCCGAAAGCATCGCCTCATTCAACCCGGCGTCGTTCGCGTCGTCCTCGAGATTCAAAACGTGTAATGGAGTATTCATGGTGTTGCAGGGTTTGGGCTTAAAGTGATGGTCGTCAGTTTCCGTTTTTGCCTCGGCAGGGTCATGATCAGTTCCCGGGTGGTTTTACCTCACCGGAGTTGATGGTGAAGCCAAAGGTTTTTTGCGCTGGGTCCGGTTTCGGAGCGCCCGGTTGATCCAGTATTTCGCGCACTTTGCAGGCCAGCGCGGACGGCGTGAACGGTTTTTGCAGCAGTGCCATGCCCGGATCCAGCACGCCTTGATGGACGATGGCCTGCTCGGTATAGGCGGAGGTGAAAAGAATCCGGGTGTGCGGATGCATCGCCCGTACGCGGTCGGCGAGTTCCTTGCCGCTCATGTGCGGCATGACGACGTCGATGAACAACAAATCAATGGGTTCAGCGCTGCGGTCATTCCGGCTCAGAGCTTCGACCCCGTTGGCGACCGCGAAAACCGTGTATCCCAGCCGTCTTAACAAGGTCGCGGCCATCTCCCGCAAGGCGGGATCGTCCTCCACCAGCAGAATGGTTTCCGTCCCGCGCGGCAAATCCGGTGAGTCGAGCCGCTCGAGGTGAAGCTGCGCCTGGGGCTCGGCTTGCGGCAGGTAGATTTTGAAGGTGGAGCCCCGGCCCGGCTCGCTATAGACGCTGATATGTCCGCTGCTTTGTTTGATGATGCCGTAACAGGTGGACAATCCCAAACCGGTCCCCTGGCCCACCCCTTTGGTGGAAAAGAATGGATCGAACGCGCGCCGCTTTACTTCTTCGCTCATGCCGGTGCCGGTGTCCGTGATTGCCAGCATCACGTAGTCGCCCGGTTTCAATTCCGGATAGCGGTCCATACTCTCCACGTCAAACGAAACGTTCCCGGTTTCCAGCGTGAGCTTGCCGCCGTTGGGCATGGCATCGGCGGCGTTCATGGCCAGATTCATGATGACCTGTTCGATCTGTCCGGCATCGGCTTTTACCGCTTTCAATCCGGTGGCGGGAGCCATGCGCACGTCCACGGCGCGGCCCATCAAATGACGCAAGGTACTTTCCATACCGGCGAGGACAGCGTTCAGATCAAGGATTTCCGGCTGTAGAAACTGCTTGCGGCCATACGCCAGGAGTTGCCGCGTGAGCATGGCGGCACGACCCGCGGCTTTGCTGATTTCGGTCGCGTTTTCGATCAGCGGACTTTCTGGCGGAAGGTCGGCAAGCAGCAATTCACTCTGGCCGAGGATCGCCGTCAGGATGCTGTTGAATTCGTGGGCGATGCCGCCGGCCAGCTTGCCGACGGTTTCCATTTTTTGAGATTGAAACAGTTGAGCTTCCATCCGTTTGCGCGCGGTGATGTTCTGCACAAAGCCGTGCCATAAGATGCTGCCATCGGGTTCGCGTTGCGGCACCGCATGTCCCTCGACCCAGATTTCCCCCAGCCGCGTGCGACACACACGGAACTCGTCACGCCAAGGCGTCAACGTGCGGGCGGACTCGGCTATCGTGGCTTGCACGTGTCCGAGGTCGTCCGGGTGGATTAAGGAAAAGATGGGCGCCGCATCCTCAATCACATCTTTGGGTTGCAGGTCGAAGAGGCTGCTCAATACCCCGCTCGCAAAGGGCATCTGGGTGGAACCGTCGGGACGCAAGCGCAAGGAATAAATCATGCCGGGCACCGTAGCGGCGATCTGGACGAGTTGATCCTGCAGTTTCAAGCGCTGCCGCAACACCTCCTCCGCCTGCTTGCGTTCGGTGATGTCCTGATACGTCCCGAGCACGCCGCTGATCTCCCCCCTGGAATTGCGCAAAGGAATCTTGCTCGTCAGCAGCGTGATGGTGTTCCCTTCCGGAGTCGTCTGGGGTTCTTCGATGAGAAACTTGGAATTGCCACTCTGGATGATCTCGCGGTCACCCGCGCGATACAATTCCGCCTGCTCACGCCAGCCCATCTGGTAATCATCCTTCCCGATGATGTCATTCGGATCAGCAAATCCCGCATCGCGCGCGAAGATCGCGTTGCAGCCCAGGTAAACCAGATTCTTGTCCTTCCAGAATACCCGCACGGGGATCGCGTTGAGAATTCCTTCGATGATCTGTTTTGATTCCCGCAGCGCCTCCTCCGCCCGCTTGCGCTCGGTGATGTCTTCAATTGCGGCCATGGTCCGCGCGGGCTGGCCGGCGGCGTCCCGGATGACCGTCATGTTGACGTTCACCCAGGCCAGCGCGCCGTCCTTGCGGACGTAGCGCTTCTCCATGCGGTAATCGGCGGCCTCGCCCCGCACGACTCGCTGGTATTTCTCCCCGTCTTCCTGCCGGTCTTCCGGGTGCGTGAGTTCAGAAACGCGCATCTGCAGCAGCTCGGCGGCGGAGTAACCGGTGATCGCGCACATCTTCTGGTTCACACGCAGCCACTGTCCGGTGCGAGGGTCGGTCTGGGCGATGCCCACTGCGGCCAGCTCGAACATGGCGCGAAATTGTTCCTCGCTCTGGCGCAGCGCTTCCTCCGCGCGTTTACGCTCCGACACATCCTGTTTAATAGCCACGTAGCGGGTGATCACACCGTCGGCGTCCCGCAACGGGGTGATCGTCATCTCTTCCTCATAGAGGCTTCCGTCCTTGCGGCGGTTGGTGAGTTCCCCGCTCCAGACCTGACCGGAGGCAATCGTCTGCCACAGATTGCGATAGAACGCGGCATCGCGGTTGCCCGCTCTCAGGACCCGCGGGTTTTGTCCGACGGCTTCCCGGGCGGTGTAACCGGTCAGGCCCGTGAAAGCGCGGTTAACCCATTGGATCGTACCCGCGTGATCGGTAATCACAATGGCATTGGCGGCCGCATCGAGGGCGGTGGTCTGCACGCGAAGTTGTTCCTCGGTGCGCTGGTGCTCGGTGTTTTCCGCCTGCAAGGCGGCGTTGGTTTTTGCGAGTTCAGCGGTGCGCTCGGCGACCATGCTTTCCAGCTCCACCATTTTTCGCCGGGACTGTTGGTGCAGCCCCCATTTCTCCGTGAGCGCGTGCGCCAATTGGAACGCTTCCACGCCGTCAAACGGCTTCTTGAGAATGAGCAACCCGTCGCGCTGCCCAAGCTGTTCAAACATCTGCCCCCAGGAATAATCGGAGTAGGCCGTGCAGATGACGACCTGGAGACTGGGGTCCAGCTCCCAAAGTTTTCCGGTGGTTACCACGCTGTCCCAGCCCGGCGGCATCCGCACGTCCACAAATGCCAGGGAGTAGGGACGCCCGGCTTCAAGGGCTTTGGCCGCCAGCAACACTCCCGCCTGTCCCTGATAGGCCGAATCTATTTCAAATTGCGTTTGCGGGAGCGATTCCGTGGGATTCCCGAACAGGGCCGTCCCGGCTGCGTCCAACGCCGCGGCCGCAGCCGTGGCGGGGCACAGAATTTTTCGGAAATCATCGTGGATCGCCCGATTGTCATCAATGACCAGCACGCGCCGGTTTTTGTCGGGAAGCGTAGTATTCATTTGAATTGTCCCGTCCCGGTTCGCGGGAGACAAGGCAGTTCGAGTGTGAATTCGGCACCCTGGCCGGGGCCGGCGCTGTGAACGGTCAACGAACCGCCCATCTCCTTCGCCGCCAGCGCGCCGCTGTGCAGGCCAAAACCGTGCCCGTCTTTGCGCGTCGTAAAACCGTGGTTGAAAATCCGCGTCAGATTTTTCGGTGGAATTCCGACCCCGTTATCCGTCACCGAAATCTTGATCGAACCGCCACTATTGGCCACGCGAACCGTCAATTGTCGGTCATCGCGCTCCGAATCCTGGCAGGCGTGTTTGGCGTTGCGCAGCAGGTTCACGAGGATTTGCAGAATTTTGTGCTTCTCAAGGTTCAGCAGGGGTACGGTTTCAAATTCGCGGACGAGTTCCACGCGGTGACGAATCAACGCATCCTCATGCATGCGGAGGCTGTCTTCCACCAGGTTCACCACGTTGATCATTTCTTTCACCCCGCGGAACGCCGCGTAGCTCTGCTGCATAGCCACAATTTCCTTGATGTGCTCGACGTTGCGCTGCAACGAATCTAGTTCTCCGACCAAGGCCGCCTGCTCGGCCAGGAGATGCTCCGCGAGTTGGGCGAGATAGCCCGGCAACTGTTTGCCCTTCTCGTGACGGGTAATAAACTCCCAGAGGTCTGGCGAGTGTTCCCGCAGCAGGCTCACGACCTGGGCCAGCCGGGCCGTCTTGGATTGCTTCACGCTCTCCACGACCAACCCGGTGGAGACGTTGACGCTGTTGAGGACATTGCCGACGTTGTGCAACACATTGGTGGCAATTTCCGCCATGCCCGCCCGGCGGGAGGCGTCCATCAGTTGCCGGTGCATGGTTTCCAGTTCGGCTTGCGCGCGTTTGCGCTCGGCGATTTCCACGCGCACCCGTTGCATGGCTTGGGCCAGTTCGTCGGCCTGGGTCGCGGCCTCGGCCCGCAGCGTGGATTGCTGCATTTGGAAGGCATGATCTCGGATTTGTTTGATCTGCCGCTCAACCAGGGCCGCCAAGGTCTTCGGCTCCAGCTTCTCCGACGGTTCGACGGAGTCGAACCCGGCGGAGAGATTTTCGGAAACGAGCGCGCCGTAGGCGGTTTCCATGGAGCGCACCTTGGCCGTAGCGCCCCAGCGGTTGAAACAAACATAGGCCTGCTGCCAGTAAACCTGCGCGAGACGCTCATTCCCTCGTCCCCGCCAAAAGGCGTGCGCCCGTTCATTGGCCAGGCCTTCCCATTGAACGAATCCGCCGGCTTGGGCCGCTGCCACCGCCTGATCATAAAGTTCCATGGCCGCACCTGGCCGGTTGTCAATCCGGGCCAGTTCCGCGGCGGCCAGCAGATACTTGTGCTCGAAATTCTCCGGGCAGTTATCAGCCCAGATACGCAACTGGCCCCGCATCCGATCCAGTTCCGCGCGCCATTGAACCTGCTGCTGCGGGTCGGCGTTCGGATAAAGCGCGGTGAGAATCAACCCGCGCGCGAACATATGCTCGGCCCAAGGCAAAAGCCCCTGGGTGCCGACGGTGTAAATGAGCGGCTCGGTTTCGTCGGACGACGCCAGCGCGGCTTCATGCCGGCCCGACACCAGCAGGGAGCAGGTTTTGAGCACTTTGTAAATGCAAGTGACCTGGATGTTTTGATGACTTTCGACCCGTTTCAAATATTCCGCCTCCGACCAGTCGCCGTTCCCGGTCGCCGCAGGAGGTTCACCGGCCAAGTTGCCGAAGAGATTCAGCCCGCCCTCCAGCAGGTCAATGGCCCATTGATTATGACGGGAGCGGCTGAACGCCAGAGAGCGCTGCGATTCCTGGATCAATCCCGCCAGCGGGACGCCCTGATAGAACCGGCAATACATGTCGTGCCCAAAGGCATAGGCGGCATATTGCAGATTTCCCGAACGCAAGCCGATCTCGTAGGCGTCTTTGTAATCCTGCGTGCCGTGCCGGAGATGTTGGAACCAGTGCCGGATGGAGCTGCCAATCATCAAATAAAAAACACTTTGGTCCGATGGGGATCGAAACGTCTCGGTCATGAGACGGGTCGCGAGTTCACCGAATTCCCGGGCCGTGGCGTAATCGTTGTTCACCCAACCCATCAGTCCACCAAAGGCCGTGTGGCTGTAGCCGGCCTGGGGAATGTTGCCGTAACGCAAGGTCAGGTTCACCACCCGGGGAACAATCACGCCCCAGAGCCGCTGATCGAACCGGTAGCACGGCGGCCCCAGGGTGATCAGAATTTTCGCCGCCTTGAGCATCGCCGGATCGCTCATCACCGGCAGTTCAAAAAGCGAGGCGACGGAACGGTGGCGCAACTCCTCCCGCACCTGGGCAATCTCGTCATCACGGGCCGCCTCGTAATCTTGCTCCGGCAGGCTGAGTCCCAGTGCGGCCAAGGCCTGACGTCCCGCCGCGATGGCCTCCGGATACCGGGCCAGCAGGGTGTACTGAACGATCAAAATACTGAGCGCCTTCGCCTTTTCGGTGGCGGTACCGGCATGGGCCACCGCCTTTTGAATGCACGCCTCCGCCTCGGCAAAGCTCCCCTCGAGGAACTCGCACCCCGCCCGTTCCATGAAAAGCTGCAGGCCCAATTCGTCGTGATCGCTCCCGAGTTGTGCGGCCAGACCGGGCCTTTCCAGAAAACGATTCGCCGCCCGGTAAAACTCGAGCGCCGCGCGATAGGCAGTGGCGGCGTAGGCTTTGCGCGCCGCCGCCAGATTCAATTCCAACAGCTTCAGTTGTTCTTCCGGAGCCGCGACGAAATGACTCCCGGCGTTCAGGTCGCTCACCACCTCGAACAATTTATCGGCCAGTTGTTCCGACGTGAGGTGGGCAAGCAACAGCCGGCCAATCCTCAATCGCAGGCTCGGAAGTTCGCCCGGATCAATCAACGAATGCGCCGCCTGTTGAATCCGGTCGTGGCGGAACATCCAGACTTCGGGGCCACGAACTTTCTCCGCCGGAAAATCACCGCCCCCAACTTTCAGCGGCCGAAGCAACGATTTGGCTTCGCGGGAGCCGAGCAGCGCCCGGCACTCGGCGATGGGGCGTCCGCTGATGATGCTCAGCGTGGTCAGGTCAAAGCGGTTGCCCAGGCAGGCGGCCAGGGAGAAAAGATTCCGCCGATCATCGTCGAGCCGGCGAAGTTTCAGGACAAACAGCCCCACCACATCGTCCGGCAGATCCGCTTCGCGGATTTCATTCCGGCGCCAGTGCCAGCAGTTGCGCTCCCGGTCGAACCCGATCAAATCAATCTCGTGGAGATAGCTCAGAAACGACCGCGCAAAAAAGGGATTGCCCCGCGACTGTCCGTGGATCACTTCCGCCAGTCCCTCAATTTCGGTCAGAGCCGGTTTCAAGGTGTCCGTCAGAATGGCCCGCACATCCGCGACGGTGATGTTTTCAATCTGGAGCGCGACCACCGGCACCGCATCATTCCGCAACTTGTCCACCGCGGTCATCAGCGGGTGGCCGGAGTCCACCTCGTTGTCGCGATAGGAAACAATCACCAGCAAATTGCGTAGCGTCATCCCCACCTGCATCTGCTGGAGCAGTTCACAGGAAGCGGCGTCCGCCCATTGCCAGTCATCCAGGAACAGCACGAGGGGATGCTCTGGCCGGCAGATGGCCTGGAGAAAATTTCGAAAGACGCCCGCAAAGCGGTGCCGGGCTTCCTGTGGGCTGATGACTTCCAGCGGCGGCTGCGTTCCGAGCCAGGTCCCCAATTCGGGGACCAGATCCACCAACACCTGACCCAGGTTGCCGACCGCCTGATGCAGGTCCGCCTGGAAGCGGGCGAGTTGCTGGGCGTCCCCGGATTGCACTTCCCGGCCGAGTTCCCCCAGCGCCTGGCGAAACGCGAAATAAGGAATGTTCTGTTGGTATTGATCAAACTTGCCCCGGATGAAAAAGCCGTTGCGTTCCCGGATCGGCTGCTGAAGATCCTGCACCAAAGCCGTCTTGCCGATGCCGGAGGCTCCCGGCACCAACAAGACTTCGCCGCGACCGCTGCTGATGCGCTCAAAAGATTCCAGCAGCGTGGCCATTTCCCGGTCGCGCCCATAGAGCCGATCTGGAATCGTCAGCGGCTCCCGCGTGCCGCTCTTTTCCCCAATGATCGTTTTCGCAGCCTGCTCGTTGTGACGATCAGCACCCTGCAAATCTTTGAGAGCCGGCAGCCTATTCATGGGAGTCCTCCGTGCTGCCATTCGCCGCTCGGCCGCTGGCGACGCGCAGCAACCCGGCGAACGCAGCCGTTCGCCAGAGCCGGTTGAACCCATTTCCGGCACCAGACTCGTTTTTGCGGTTGAGGGGATTCATTTTCACTAGTTTCATTTAGCGCCTAGGGGGCTTTGTTTGGCCGGCAGGTCGTGTTGCCGAAGAAAGCCGGTGTCAGTTTGGTTATCCAGCATGGCGCGCACTTTGCGGGCAAGGACCCCCGGCGTGTAGGGTTTGGGCAGAAACGCGACGCCCGGCTCCAGCACGCCGTGGTGGGTGATGGCCTCATCCGTGTAACCCGACGTAAACAGGATTTTGAGGTCGGGATTGGTTGTCTTCAGCCACTCCACCATCACTTTGCCGCCCATCAGCGGCATGATCACGTCGGTGATGACCATCTGGATTGGCGTGCCTTTATGTTCCCGCACCACGTGCAACGCATCCTGGCCGTTCGCGGCCGAAATCACTTCATAACCCTGGGCTTCCAATACCCCGCGCGCCAGATGCCGCACGGACGGCTCATCTTCCACCACCAGCAAGGTTTCCGTCCCGCGCGGCAACGGCCCGATGACCGGTCGGGACGCGGCGTCCAGCGGCTGCTCGACGCGCGGAAAATAAATCTTGAAGGTCGTGCCTTTGCCCAACTCACTGTAAACCCCGATGTGACCGCCGGATTGCTGGACGATGGTCTGGCAGGTTGTCAGGCCCAGGCCGGTGCCTTTGCCCTTGGGCTTGGTGGTGAAGAAGGCTTCAAACAGCCGCGCTTTGACTTCCTCGGTCAGGCCGGTGCCGGTGTCACTGACACTGAGCATTACGTAATCGCCGGGCCGCACATCCGCGTGGGCTTGGGCGTAATCGTCATCGAGCGTCACGTTGGTGGTGGCGATGGTGAGCCGGCCGCCGTGGGGCATGGCATCGCGGGCGTTGACGACCAGATTCATCAACACCTGGCCGACGTAGCCGCTGTCGGCCTTGATGCGTCCGATTTGCTTTCCGGGAACAACCGTCATCTCGATGTTCTCATCAAGGAGCCGTCGCAGCATTTTTTTCAGCTCCTTGAGGACGCCGTCGAGTTCGAGCACGACCGGCTGGACGGTCTGCTTGCGGCTGAAGAGCAGCAGTTGCCGCGTCAATCCGGCGGCCCGTTCCGCCGCGTGCCGGATCTCCTCGGTGTGTTTTTGCAACGGACTGTCCGGACCCAATTCGGTCGCGAGCAGGTCGCTGTAACCCATGATGACCGCGAGGATGTTATTAAAATCATGGGCCACGCCGCTGGCGAGATGGCCGACCACCTCCATTTTTTGCGCTTCGATAAACTGCGCCTCCAGCCGCCGGCGCTCGGCCCGAGCTTCGACTTCCTGCATGGCCCGGCGCACTGCCGGCGCGAGCCGGGCGAGATGTTCCTTCAGGATATAATCCGTCGCGCCGCTCTTGAGCGAGTCAACGGCCTGTTCCTCGCCCAACGTCCCGGAAACCATGATGACCGGCAGATCGGGCCAGCGGGTGCGCGCGATTTCCACGGCGGACAACCCGTCAAACGCGGGCAGCGTGAAATCCGAAAGGATCAGGTCAATGCCGCCGCGTTCGAGCGCCGCAACGAACGCATCGCGGCTTCGCACACAAGTGGTCGCAGAGGTGATGCCTCCGGCGGCCAGGGTGGATTGAACGAGCGCAGCATCATTGGAATCATCTTCCAAGTGCAGGATGTGGAGTGGGGATTTCATGAGCTTGTGGGGTTTTCTGCTTTGACTTCGTTCACCCAGACGCGCGGCGTGCGCGGGCAGTGTTCCCCCCGCGCTCCCGGAAAATCTTCGAGTCCGGCGCAAGCTGCCCAGGTTTTTTTGCGATCATGAGGGTCAAAGGATATCATAAAAGGCGAACCAAGCGGTATCGGCGGAAGCCTTGATCAAGTGTCAGGTTTTGTCTGACAACTCACGTGGCGAAGCTGCGCATCCGCCTTGATCGGGATTGAAAAGTAAAACGTCGCGCCGCCGTCCACCGCGCCTTCCGCCCAGACCCGGCCGCCGTGCCGGTGAATGATGCGCTGGACGTTGGCCAGGCCGATGCCCGTGCCCTCGAACTCCTCGCTGCGGTGCAGGCGTTGGAACACGCCGAACAGTTTGCCGGCGTAGCGCGCATCAAAGCCGACACCGTTGTCCCGAATGAAGAAAACCGGAGTGTTGGAGTGCTGGAGTGTTGGAGTGCTGGAGTGTTGGAGTGCTGGAGTATTGGGGTTTTGGGTTAAAGCCACCGCTTCATCACTCCACTTCTCCATTACTCCGATCTCAATCTTGGCTTGGGCGCGTTTGCCGGTGAACTTCACCGCATTGGAGATCAGGTTGACCAGCACCAGCCGCAACAGGGCGCGGTCGCCCCATACCGACGGCAACGGGTGGATTTCCCAGACCACCTTCCGCTCCTTGGTGTCCATCTGGAAATCGCCCACCGTCTCCTGAACCAACCGGTCGAGATTGACCTCGGTCTTCTGCATCTCCGATTTTCCGATACGTGAAAAAGCCAGCAGGTCATCAATCAAATTCCCCATCCGTTTGGCCGCCTGTGAAATGGTCGTCAGATGGTGGAGATTTTTTTCGGAAAGCGATGGCCCTCCGCCCTGTGAAATAAGGCTGCCGCAACGTGGACAGAGCGCGCCGGACGTTATTTCACGGGGCAAGTCTTTTTGCAGCAATTCCACGAAGCCCAGGACATGGCGCAGCGGCGAACGCAAGTCGTGGGAGACGGAATAACTGAAGGCGTCCAGTTCCTGGTTGGCGGCTTGCAGTTGCGCCGTGCGTTCGGCGACACGTTGTTCCAGTCCGGCGTTCAGTTGGCGGATTTCCTCCTCGGCGGCCTTGTGCCCCGTGATGTCCGTGCGGATGGAAACGTATTGGCGGGGTTCGCCCTGTTCATTGAGGAACGGCACGATGGTGGCGTCCACCCAGTAGAACGAACCATCCTTGGCCTTGTTCTTGATTTCACCATGCCAGACCCGGCCTTTCGTGATGGTAGCCCACAGCTCGCGGATAAAATCTTTGGGATGAAAGCCCGAATTGATGAGGCGATGGTCCTGTCCCAACAATTCCTCGCGGGAGTATTGGGAAATCGCGCAGAACCTGTCGTTGACGCAGGTGATTTTTCCCTGCGGATCGGTGATGGCCACGATGGAATGCTCGTCCAGCGCGGACTTCAAATCAGCGATCTCCTTGAATGTGGCCTTTAGTTGGGCTTCGGTTCGCTTGCGCTCCGTGATGTCACGGATATTGCATTGAATCACCCTTTTGTCACCGGCTTGATACACGTTGCTGACAAACTCCACGGCAATCTTGCGGCCATCCCGCGTCTCCAGCGGCAGATTTTCGTAGCGGACATACCAGTCCCGTTGTAATCGCTCCAGCATGACGCGGTTCGACTCGATGTCTTTGAACGGACTCAACTCGCCGACGGTCTTGCCGACCATTTCGTCGTTGGAAAAGCCCAAGAGTTTGCCGAGAAAGGGATTCACATCGGTGATGCGTCCCGTGTCCACGTCCAGAATCAGGATGCCGTCCTTGGCCGCTTCGAACAGCCGCCGATAACTCAGTTCGGACGCGCGGATGGTCTGCTCGATCCGGAGCTGCGCCGTATCGCTCAACTTCACTGCATGGTCGGTCCGCATCTCCGCGTGCTCGGTCCGCGCTTCGGCTTGTTTGGTGCGCAACTCCGCCTGTTTCGTGCGGGCCTCCGCCTGCTCGGTTCGGGTTTCGGCTTGCTCCGTGCGGGCTTCCGCCTGCTCAACCCGTGTCTTGTCGTCTCTCATGCCCTCGACCTGTTTGTCTTCCCTGTCGCTTCCCTGATTAATCACGACCAAGTTGGCATCCTCCGCTCTTGAGGGCCGGCGGTCTGTTTTTGAGCGGTGCTTGGCAGGCATAACCCTATCAGGATAGGCAGGATACTCTGCGGGCGCTATGGGGGGATTCACCCCGCGCGCGATTTTCCTGGAATCATCCAACCCGTCACGCCAATCAAAGGCCGGACGTCGCCCGGTTTGACTGGGCAACCCTCAAACGAGAGACCTGCGACCACCCTCACGATGGCCGCAGGATTTGTCGGCGGCGGTTAACCACGAGCGGCTGTGGGCAGCACAGGCAGGATACGAACCTTGCTCGCTTGCCGATTTGTCCCTGGCGGAAGCGGATTGGCCATTAACGAGTCAATTTTGCGGACGGGCCCTTTTGGCGAAGGTCGTTGAGCCTCGGGCACTGGGGTCCAGATTCCCGGCGCGGTTTCCTGCCATTCCACGATGTTGTTCGTTTCCATGACTTGATGGGTTGCGGGCGGTTACGGGGCTGTGGAGCGTCCACTGGACGTTCGGAAAGCTGAACGCGCGTTCACAACTTCAAACCGACTGTGGACGGCTGGCTTTGCGAGTTTGGTGGCGCGTCGGTCTGAGCGCCGGGACGGACGGCCGCGCTTAGGACTTGCTTCACGGTGTCGAGCAGCGCTTCGACGGCAAAAGGTTTGGCGAGGGTGGCCGCCAGTTGCAGCGCCGGGTTTCGGGCCAGTTCGTACCCGGGCAATCGCGCGGCGGCCAGGACGACCGGGACGGCCAGGCGGGCGGCGCCCAGCTTCCTGACCAGTTCAAGGCCTGTCAGGGTGGGCAGTTCGTGCTCGGCAATCAGCAGATCGTAATGGTTGGCCCGTAGCGCTGCCCAGGCAGCGGCCCCATCCGCGACCACGTCAACGCGGCAATCGAGACCTGCCAGCGTCTCGACGTACAGTCGGCAGAGGTCGCGGTCTTCATCCACCACGAGAATGCGGTGCGCGGCCAGCGGCGGGTCGGCTTGGGGAACGACGGCGGGTGCAGCTTCCTGGTCCTTCAACTGCTGCCCGGCAACCCCCGCGCCGTTGCCGGCGGTGTGGTCGGCGTTGCGCAGCACCTTGTTCACGGTATCCAATAACCCCTCGATGCTATAAGGCTTGAGCAACGTTGCCTGGGGTTGAAGCCCTTGTCATTACCCACATCTTTTCAAACTTGTTTTAGCGCATCTGATTAGCACTCTGGTTTGCGGATCGGCGATGCTGCGGCACGCCGGGTCGGTTCCTCACCGGTGGGTTTATGAGCACGCTGCTGCTACCGCCTG
>JACZKP010000160.1 GCA_014860005.1 Verrucomicrobiota bacterium
CAACCCAGAGTGCCGACGATTTGCTCGGCGTAGCGTTGAGTCAGCAGTTCGACTTGCGGGGTGTTGGCGGGAGCAGGTGTCGGTTCAGACATGCCACCCGATTTACCAGAAACTCTTGGTTCCGGCTACGCCGGGTTAGGAAGTCTGCGTGAGCAAGGTGTGCCTTCACAACAAAGCACAATACAAAACGAAACAACAGGAAATGAGATGAAACAAATGACAACAATCACCCAAGCAATGGCTACCATGTTGGCTCTGATAACAATGATTAGCTATTCGCAAACGCCTTGCGGGCAAGGCGTCTGGACCGTCGTCTGTTACACGGCGGGAGGGGTTATTTATCCCGGTGTGAACATCGGGTGCAACGGAGCAACATGCATGACAGGTGTGACTTATAACGATGGGCCTACTATAGACGGCACCGAGTGTTTGGGTCCTGAAACTGGTTCATGCATAACCTGTTCAACCGGTCCCGATAATGGAAATCTTGTTGCTACGCACACAGTCACCAGAGCGTGTAACGACCTGCTGGGGTGTATCGACACCTCTACTACGTTCGGATTTAAGATTATTTATTGCACTGTGGGCAACTGCTCTGGCAATTGTTACCATCCCGGTTGATAGCAGAAGTTGCCCTCAACGGCATGTACGGGTTGCTGGCTTGGAAGCTGCCTGCGCGGTGCATGACGCGATTGTGTGCTAGCAGCATAGGCATTATGAGCGCATTTTGCTCGACCTGTCACGTGCGTCGGCAGTTACGGTTTGTTGCTCTGGCAATGGCGCAAGGACCGCGCGCAATGCCGGTCCAGTGAAAGTCTTGCGCCATGACGATCTGTTGAAAGCAAACGCATGTACCTATTTCGTCCCAACTCTCACGTGCGGGCCTTCACGCTTATTGAGTTGCTGGTGGTCATTGCCATCATCGGCGTTCTTGCGTCGCTGTTGTTGCCGGCACTGGCCCGGGCGAAGGAGCGCGCGAAGCGAACGGCCTGCCTGAACAATCTCAGGCAACTCGGCTTGGGCAGCCAGATGTACTCCCACGATTACAACGGCCATCTGAGCGCGCCCACCTGGTGGAAGGTCAGTGATACGGAGGATTCGGATCGGGACTCGACCGACGACGACATGACCTGGCTGTATCCCAGTTACATCAAATCGGTGGGCACCTTTCTTTGTCCCAGCGCGCAACATTTCATCAATTTAAGCAATACGGTGGCCAAGCCGGACGGCACTCGCGTGCCGCGCAACCTGGTGTTTATAGCCACGAAGCGAAAGGCGGAGGGGATGAGCTACGAGGTGCTTGGCGCATTTCGCGGGAATCTCGGCCCCAAGAAAACGGCGTTGACGGCGGCCAACCACACGTTACGGCGGTTCGTTCCCGCCAGCGAAAACCGGAAAGTCAGTCCATCCGAAATCTTTTTGCTGGTGGACGCCGATGATTCGACGGCCCCACCGGACCTGAACAACGTGCCGGACTGGCCGGACGATAATCACGGCTCGGAAGGGGGCAACATGAGTTTCTGTGACGGCCACGCGCGCTGGGTGCCGCACAAGCAATGGAAGACGACATGGAAGACCTCGCAGGACAATCTGCCAGACGACTGAATGTCAACACCTGAAAGGCCCGGTTGTGAGTGACGCAGTAAAGAATGGATTGAACCCCTGGCGATGGGAAGCATCCGCACGCCGGCGGCTCTGCTGGGCTTTGGCGGTGATTTTGCTCGTGGCCGGATGGCGACTGGCGGTTCATGCCAAGGGTTCGCGCTTACGGGGCGTGGCGGCGGAACTGGCGGCAGTGCAGAAGCTCGTCAAATATCCGGTCCCCAATCATGCCGGCACCAAGCTGCTTTACGCGCAGAGCATCGAGCAGGGCGTGGGGCTGTATTTGTTGGATATTGCAACCGGTGAGATGCAATTGGTGTATCAACTGGCTGAGGGGCGGATTCTCAGCGGCAGCCTGTCGCTTCTGGAATGGAGTCCGGATGACACAATGCTGGCGTACGCCAAGCCCGTGAAAGGGAAGAAGCAGGAGGTGGTGCTTTGCAGTGCGTTGGTCGGCGAGAAAGTCGCCTCCATTCCCGCGGAAGGCTACATCAAGGAATTTCAGTGGCTGTCGCCCGGTTCGTTCGCATACCTGAACAATAGCAACCATATTTGCGTGGCTTCCCGGGGTTCGACCGGCAAATGGAGCACGCGGGCGTTTAGGAACGCGACCCGGCCGCCGGTGACGCATTTCGCGGCCATTTCTCCCACCACGGTTGCGTGGAAGCAGCTTGGCGCGATCTGGATGCTGGACCTTGCAACCGGTTTGCCCCAGGAACTTTGGAAACCCCAGACCAACCGGCTGGTCAGTTGTTATTATTCCCGCGACAACCGCCATTTCATCGTCCGGGCCGAAAACCAGGACAAGAGCAATCAGATTCTGGCGCTGAATCCCCATTCGAAAACCACCCGGATAATGGATACGCTAACCGAGCAACGGATTTCCAAGGTGAATTGGATCAATGGCGGCAAAGGCTATGCATATCAATGCACGGACCACTGGGGCGACACCTTGTTCTTGAAACGAACAGAGGCCGCGGCCCTCGCGAGTGTCTTCCCATACGGCGAGGTGATTGACTTCAAAGCGCGGCGGGACCGCGTTTTTATTTACGGCGGTCAGGAAGATGAACCGCCGGGAATATGGGAGCACAATCCCGCCACAGACGTTACCCGGTGTCTGGTATCGCCCGCAGCCAAGCCGTTCAGTTTTGGCAGAGCCGTGCAGCATGCGTCCGGCGCGCTGACCAACAGCGGGCGGGTCATTACATATCAGGTGTGGAAGCCGTCGGTGATTTCCAAGAGTCGGAAATACCCGCTGGTTCTGGGGCAAACGCCGTACCGTTGGAATCCTTATCCCTACGCGGCGGCGCGCGCCGGCTGCTGGTTTGTCAGCGTCAATCGCAAGAGTTGGGAGCAGGGAATCGAGACCTGGGAAGAAGATGTCATGGCGGTTTACCGGGCGGTGACCAGCGAGGCCAACATTGATGCAAAGCGGGTTTTTCTTTATGGCCACAGTGCGGAGACATCACCGATCTGCAATCTGGCGGAGCGCGAACCGGACTTGTGGAAAGGCGCGCTCATGTTAAGCCCCACCGGATTGCCGGACTTATCCCGGAGCCGATTATCGGCAATGCTGATTGATGCGGGCGAACTTGATGCAGGCGCGATCACGCGACTGTCGGCGTATCAAACCGAGGCGGCCAGGGCCGGGGTCGCCACTCGATTGGTGATTCACCCGGGAGCGCGACACACCTCCTGGTCGCGGACGACGGAGCAATCAAAAGTCGAGGAGATCTCCAGATTCCTGTCCAAACATTGACACCAACGCTGCTATGAAAGTGCAATTCACCCAGACATTCAGCCGTTCCGCCGGTCTGATCCTGCTGGCGCTGGCCACCACGCATTTCCTCGGTAATCAGGGCGGGATTGTGGTACAGCCGCTGGATCCTATTTTTGCGGTTTCCACCCGGCATCTGTTCTGGTCGCTGGCAGGGATTGAGGCCCTCCTCGGCGTGGTGTGTTTTTCGGTCAAGTCGTCGCATTTAGCGAGCGGGCTGGTGGCCTGGTTCGCCTCGAATTGTGTCCTTTATCGGTTGTGCTTGTTGTGGTTCGGCGCGCCGGACGTGCGGGCGTACTACGACACCATGAGCTACGCTTTCGGACTTTCCGCCCGCACGGTTGACGTGGGCCTGACCCTCGCGATGGGCTACCTGTTGGTGGGAAGCCTGATTGTGCTGTTCTGGCGGTGGAAGGCAAATCGCGTCCCACAATCCGCCGGATCGCCGGACGCGGCGTCACCGCAACTCAAACCGCAGAGTTCCCATTGAGGCGCTGGTTGTGCTAAGAAGACTTCCGTGAGAGGAAGCAAGACGGGCAAGTTCGTGGCGATTGGCTTGGCGTTGGCTTTTCTCGGCGCCATGTGGTGGGCCAAGGGGCGTGATCCGTTTAGGCGAATTGACTTCACGGTTCGGACCACTGAGCACGGCAATGTCAGGGCAACCGCAGCGTTGCCCAAGACCGCCACGCAGCCGCTCCCGGTGGTGGTCTATCTGCATGGGGCGGGCGGAAACCTACTGGGCAGCGGCAATGAATTGCGCCAGATGGCAGAATTGGGATTGGCAATCGTGGGCCTGGAATACAACCAGACCAATGACACCGCGTTCACCGCCCAGTTCAGCGCGCTGCTCCAACATCTGCAGAGGCAAAAATGGGCGGACCCGGACGCAACGGCCTGGGTGGGCTACAGTCTTGGCGCGGAAAAGGCCACGCGCTTTGCCCTGAATCATCCGGCGCAATCCCCGAAGCTGCTGGTGCGGTTGGCGGGCGGCTGGTTGCCGGAATTTGACCGGCTGGAACCACCGGCTGCCGCCGCCCCAGCCACGGCCCCCAACCGACTGATTCGCTCACACGTTCTGCTGGTTCACGGGGAGCGCGATGAATTGTTCCCCGCCAGCGACGTTTCCCGGATCGCCGACGCCTTGCGGTCGGCTGGCGCCACGGTGGAGGTGCGGATGTTGCCGGAGCAACCACACCGGCTGGAGCCGCATCGCGGACTGGTCTTCCGGTTGATTGGCGAGGACAGCCTGACACGTCTGAAAGGGCCGCAAGCATGGACGGCGTATCATTCCATCGCTCAATGGCAGGCGGAGGCATTGCCGTTGTGGGTCTGCTGGCTGCCGGCGGCGGCTTGGGCGATAGCGGGAGTTTATTGGCAGCGGCGCGGAACGTCGCAATGCATCGCGCAGGGAAACATTTCCTCAGCGGAGGCGCAGGCTACTGCGGCAGTCCCGCCCAAACACGCCGGTTGGAAGCGCGGCTGGCGATGGCTGGCCGGGATTTTCCTGGTCCTCGCGCTGGGGCGAACCGCTCTGCAGCTCGTCCCGCCGCAAATGGCGGTCAACGAAACGACCCTGGCGATTGCGCGAAAACACCTGCTCCAGCCGCATGAGCGGGAGGACTTTGATTTTCTGGCGGCGAATCCGGCCTGGCACGGGCAGCGTTTGAAGACGTTGCTCGCTCACGTGCAACTGGCCGGCTACAATCGGCAACTCGTGAGCTGGAAACTGGACGACGCGCTCTATCGCGAGTTCGTCCTGTCTCCGGTGATTGATCCTGCGAGCAACCACGTACTGAACTGGCGGCGACCATTATGGGAAAGCGGTTATCCACGCGTCCGGCGCGCACACAATCTGGATTCGGCAGCGGACACGATAATCCATCATCTGCGCGAACGGGTGACGGTTGCTGACGGTGGGAGTTTGTCAGTGGAAATCGAAAGTATCTGGCGGCGGCAACTCACCACGACGCAGGGCTTTGAACGCCTGTGCGTGGCCGCATTGCGTTCGGTCGGCGTTCCCGCGCGGCTCAACTCAGCGGGCAAAGCTGAATTCCATGACGGCACCAACTGGCGGGACGCACCGCAGCCGCTGCCAGAGTGAGGATTCCTCCACCCAAGCGGTGCGCCCTGGGTTTTCGGCAGCAGTGCGCCAAGGTTTTGCGGGCTTTGACAAATGGTCGCGCTCAAGCATCATTCCGAACGGCGCGGCATCAATCATTACTGCGCCACAACAGCGACCATGGCCGTTCAATATAAAGATTATTACGAGAGTCTCGGTGTTTCGCGCAACGCGAGCGATACCGAGCTCAAGAAGGCTTTCCGCAAACTCGCCCGCGAGCATCACCCCGACGTGGCGAAGGACAAGAAGAAGGCGGAGGAACGCTTCAAGGAAATCAACGAAGCCTACGAAGTGCTGGGCGATCCCGCCAAGCGCAAGAAGTACGATCAATTGGGAGCCAACTGGAAGTCAGGCTCAGAATTCCGGCCACCGCCGGGCTGGGAAGGGTTTACCGGAGGCCGCACGTATCAACGCGGCGGGGCGCGCGGACCGGAATTCGAGTTTGAATTCGGCAACACCGGCTTCAGCGATTTCTTTGAGCAACTGTTTGGGGCGCGGCGGGCGGCGGCGGGCGGCGG
>JACZKP010000161.1 GCA_014860005.1 Verrucomicrobiota bacterium
ATGGTGGAGAACAGCGGCGAATGTTGCGGGTTGAGACACCGAAATCCCCACAAACATTCAATCACCGCCCCAACATTCACACGCGCATTTCCACGCCATAACCAAGGACAACGCAGGGAGCCAGCGTTTCCTTACGACCACAATTTAGGTTGGGTCGCCGCCGCGCCGGTCAGGAATCATTCCCGACCGGCGCGTTGCTTTTCTGGAGGGACACGCTTGCGCGAGTAAAGCGGGCAGGGCAGGGGGCCGGCAGTTGCCGCGCTGGGGTTATGCAGGCGGTCTGCGGACGGATTACGGGTCGGTTGCAGCGGCGCTGCCTGGGGGAAGCTGAAACGCGCCCAAGGCGCCAAACGGATCACGCCGGAAATCCGCCTGTCCCGGTTCCGGCGGATCGGCTGAAAGCGGCAGTCGTTTCACACCTTCTTGCGCCAATATATGGTGCGTTGGGAATTTCATACCTTTTCCAGAGCGTCGCCAGCGTGAATCTAAGTCTCTAATGCGTAGGCTGTTGTCTGCTGGACGCGCTGCGTGGCGGGCTTGCGCCAACTTCACACCTCGGCCAGTTCGGACTGCCGGGCACCAGCCTCGCTCAAGTCCCGGAGGAATAGCTGGTTGAGTAAGTAGTTGGCTTTCTGTCTCTTTCCATCACTTTCGCCATCTTATGGGGGAACCCGCAATTGCGGTTTCGGGCATGTTCCCCATGCCCTATATTACTATAAACAATGTCTGTTATATTTAATTCACAACTGGGCCGTATGCTCTCAGATAAGCCCCTACCGTCCTTTGCCAGGAAAAATCACGGTTCATGGCGTTGCGTCGGTAACGTCCGAGCAATGCTGGTGCTTCGTAGATTGCCAAGGCTTTGCGCATTGCCTTAGACAACGCTCGGGCGGAGTAATCCATGAACTTGATGCCGTTGGCTTCGGACGAGTTCTCCGTCACGTCCATAACCGTGTCATCCAGACCTCCAGTGACGCGCACAATGGGAATTGTGCCGTAACGCAGGCTGTACATTTGATTCAAACCGCAGGGTTCAAATTTAGACGGCATCAAATAGAAATCGCAGGCTGCCTCAATCCGGTGCGACAAGACCTGGTTGTAGCCCAGTTGGACAGCAACCTTGGTTGGAAACCGGTGAGCCAAATCTCGGAATGCGTGTTCGTATTCCGCCGCACCGCTGCCGAGCAAGACCAATTGCATGTCGGTCCGCAACATTTCCTCCAGCGCCCCGAGTTCGATATCCACGCCTTTCTGGTCGGTCAATCGTGTTATGGTGCCGAAGAGCGGCGTGTTGGCGCGGACGGGCAGGCCCATTTCCTTCTGCAATTCCAGTTTGTTCCCCAGCTTGCCAGCCAGCCGTCGGATCGAGTAGGGGTGCTTAAGGTATGGATTGGCCGTGGTGTTCCATTCCTCGTAATCCACGCCGTTCAGGATGCCGACCAGGCGGCTTTGGCGCTTGCGCAGAATCCCGTCCAAGGCGCAGCCGAATTCCTCGGTCGTGATTTCGCGGGCGTAACGCGGGCTGACCGTGGTGAGAACATCCGCGTACGCGATCCCTGCTTTGAGGCAATTCAACAGGCCATAGAATTCCGCGCCCTCCGGATGGAAATAATCGAGCGGCAGATTCGTCAGATCGTACGCCGTGCGCGGAAAAATTCCCTGGTAAGCAAGATTGTGAATGGTCAGGCAGACCGTTGGCGGACTCCCCCACCCTTCGGCGTGAGATTGATGGCGAATCAGCACCGGCACCAGCCCCGCCTGCCAATCATTGACGTGAACGACGTCCGGGCGCCACGGCAGGTAGCGCGCCAGATGCGCCACGCATTTTGAGAAAAAAATGAACCGCTCGGCATTGTCCGGGTAATCAGTGCCGGACTCATTATACAAACCAGCCCGATCATAATAGTCAGGTTTGTGAATGAAATAAATCTTGAGCCGGGGCATCGGCTCCATTGCCCACAGTTCCGCTTCAACCCGCTTTGTTCCGAGTGGCAAATCAAACATCCAGTCCACGCGGCGCATTTCCGGGTATCGTTCTTTGATGCCGCGGTACAGCGGCGTGACGATGGCCACTTGATGACCAGCTTGGGCCAGCGCTTTGCCCAACGCGCCCACCATGTCCGCCAGACCACCCGTCTTGGAAAACGGATGCACTTCGCTGCTGGCCAGGAGAATTCGACGCGAAGGAGCAATCGCAGCCTGAGATGGTTGCTGGATCTCGTGCGAGACCGATTTCTTGCGGGGCTGCTTCGGGATGGCCTTTGGATTCTTTACCGCAATCCGCCGTCGTGGTTTACTCGTCGCCGTTTTATTCCTGGCCGCCGGCACGGGAACCGACGACTTGCGCGGACTGGGTCGGGAGCGGGATTTGCGAAGCGCCATTAGTTGCGTTGGCTAAGTGGTGATTCGATCTGCCTTCAGATACGGCTGTAACAACGGCGGGATCAACACGCTGCCATCCGCCTGTTGATACGTTTCCACCAGCGCCACAAACAATCGTGCCAGCGCCGTGCCGCTGCCGTTCAGAACGTGCGGGAAACGATTTTCGCCGGACTCCGACTTGAACCGCAGATTCATCCGCCGCGCCTGGAAGTCCTCGCAGTTCGAGACGCTGGAAACTTCGAGGTAGCTCCCCTGCCCTGGCGACCACACCTCCAAATCGTAAGTCTTCGCGCTGGCAAAACCCATGTCGCCAGTGCAGAGCAGCACCACACGGTAATGCAAACCTAGCAATTGCAGCACGCGCTCGGCGTTTGCCACCATTTTCTCGTGCTCATCGTAACCGTGCTCGGGCTTCACAATCTTGATCAATTCCACCTTGTCGAACTGATGCACGCGGATCATGCCGCGCGTGCCCACACCCGCCGCCCCCGCTTCGCCACGAAAACACGGTGTGTAAGCGCAGTAATGAATGGGCAACTGGCTTTCCTTGAGAATTTCCTCGCGATGGATATTTGCCACGGGCGTCTCGGCGGTGGGGATTAAATAAAGCTTGCCCAGCGCATCGCTTCGGTCGCCTTCCGCAAGGCCGTAATACTGATCCGAAAATTTGGGAAACTGACCCACGCCCTCCAGGCAATGCGGACCGACCACGAACGGTGGCGAAACCTCCGTATAACCATGCTCGCGCGTGTGCAAATCCAGCAGGAACTGGATCAATGCCCGTTCCAGCCGCGCGCCCCAGTTTGTGTAGAGAATGAACCCGCTGCCCGACAACTTTGCCGCCCGCGCGAAATCGACGAGCTTCAAATGCTCACACAGTTCCACGTGCGATTTAGGCTTGAAAGCGAATGTCGGCTTGTCACCCACCTCGCGCACAATGACGTTATCCGCCGCGCTGGCGCCCACTTTCACGGATTCGTGCGGCAGGTTGGGGAGTTGAAGCATCAGTTTCGCACGCGCCGCCTCAGCCGCCGCCGCTTGCTTGTCCAATTCTGCGATCCGGTCGCCTAGGTCACGCGTCTCCTTCTTCTTGGCCTCAGCTTCGTCCGGCTTCTTCTGCGCCATCAACGCCCCGATTTCCTTGGACACACGATTGCGCTGGGCCTTGAGCGATTCCACATCGGCGAGTGCCTTACGACGCAGGTCGTCATGTTCGAGGACGCCGTCAATCATCTTCTCCTCCCCGGCCCCGCGCGTGGCCAGACGTTGGCGCACAAACTCCGGCCTTTCGCGAATCAATTTGATGTCGAGCACGCGCGGATTATAGGAACGCAAGAGTGTGTCGCAAGGCGGAAGCCCGAATGCGCGGGCGCGGCTCAAGTGAGCCTGCCGCCTGTCCCATTCGGGGAGATGCCGTGGCAAAACGCAGGAAGGATGAGAATCGGCTGGCGAATTTCACGCGGCATGGTTAATTGCAGAGCAAACATTTGGATTTGGCTCAGACAATGAAAATCACGGACGTACTACGGGCGGAACACACGGTGTTTCACAATCTCTTTGACCACATCGAAGCGGTCGCACCGCGGCACAAGCTGCTGGCGCAAGTCAAGTCATTGGCCGACACGCTGGAATCATTGCTTCGCGCGCATTCGAAGACCGAGGATGAGTTGTTCATCGCGCCGCTGGAGCATTGCCTGGAGCAAATCGGTCAGCGCGATATTTTTCATGAGGAGCACGAAGAAATTGACCGGCAGTTGCTCGAAGTGCAAAAGGCCAGGTCGGTGAAAGGGGCCCGCCAGAACCTGCTCAAGGCCGTCGCCGCTTCCCGCAAACATTTTGACAAGGAGGAACGCATCGTGTTCCCGCTGGCGGAACGAGTCTTGAAGGCGCGGACGCTCACTGACCTGGGTGAAGAGTGGATGAAGCGCCGCGAGGCGGCTTTGCGCTGATCAGGAGTCTCACTCACCGAAGCCGGTTCAATCGCCCACTACGGTTTCAAAGCATGGGCGTGTGTATCTGCTGACTTCGGAGAGCTGCATTTACCCCGGCGACAAGCCCGTCAACCCGGACGGACAGGGCAAAATCCGAGGGTGCTTCCAAGGTGTACGAAAGCTGCGTCTTATGGCTCACCAGATAGAAGGCTTCGGGCCACTGCGGTCGCGAACGCGGGTCGGTTTCTGGACGAATGATTCCATCCCTGGCGGGACGGCCTTCGATGTTATCCGACAGGTCAATGGGACAAAGCTCGCGGACGGCTGCGACGATGGAATCCGCCAATGAGCGGCGGTTGTCGAGATTGAGTTCGTAAACATAAAACCCGTGCGATTCCCAATCCTCATGCAGGCACAGACAAAGATCAAAGGTTGGTTGCTTTTCCAACCACACGACATGCGCCCTGATTTCATCGCTTTGCAGATGCAGGTAATCGCGATTTAGGTCAATGCCCTGTCCGTTCTCGCGGCGGTTCAGATCAAAACCACCGGGATTCAGACACGGGCAAAACCATAGATCGAGATTGTGCGGCCAACGATTCTCCTCAAGCAGCCGTAGTGCGGCCAGCGGGCCGGCGGGTTCGTCTCCGTGAATGCCGGCACTCAGGTAAATTCTTTGCGCGCCAGTGGCAGACGAGTGCGAACTCAATCGCTTGAACGCGACGAGATTCGCTCCCGACGCAACGGGGATCTCCTCCAAAACCCAACCGTGCGCATGAGCCGCAGTCGCGCAAGCGCGCAAGACTTCCGCAATGGCAATCGTTTCGCCAAAGTAACCGCCGGAATTCTTGCCCACGCGCTGCAATCTTCCTCTACTGAGTTTACCGCGAACGCGTCAGGCGCCGAGCCTTACTTGGCGAAGACTGGTTCCGGTTGCGTTTCCGCGTGGTGGCATTCACCACCCGCGTCTTCCTGATCGCTGAAGCCGTGCTTGTCCCAACTCGGATCCAAGCCGAGGTCCTTGAGCATTTGGAGATCCTTCTCGACCGATTGATTGATGGTCGTGAGGTAATTGCCCACCATCATTGCGCTGGCTCCGGCCATGAAAATCATGCTCTGGCAATCACGCAGATTCACCGCGCGGCCTCCCGCCACCATGATTTCCTGGCGCGGCAGGATGAAGCGGAAACAGGCGATGCTCTTGAGCACTTCCATCGGCGGCAACGGCTCCCGATCTTGAAACGGGGTGCCGGGAATGGGGTTGAGAATGTTGATCGGCACAACGTTTGCCCCCAGTTCCTTGAGTGAGAATGCCAGTTCGCAACGATCAGCCCGCGTTTCGCCCATGCCGATGATACCGCCGGAACAAATCCCGATGCCCGCCGCCTTCAGATGCTTGATCGTTTGGACCCGCTCCTCGTAACTGTGCGTCGTGCAGACCTTCTCATAGAAACCGCGCGAGGTTTCCAGATTGTGATTGTAACACTCGACGCCCGCTTGCTTGAGACGATCCGCGACGCGCTGGCTCTTGATGATGCCCAGCGACGCGTCAGGCCGCGCCTTGCCATCTTGCTTCATGGCCTCGAATCGTTCGCACAGTTCATCCAACACCGGGCCTTCGTCCAGTCCGCGCCACGCAGCCACCAAACCCAACCCGACGACCCCATTCGCCCGGGCTTCCTCGGCGGCGCTGAGGATGGACTTTTCGTCAATTAAACTGTAGCGCGGCGAGTCGGTTTGATAGAGCGCGGACTGCGAGCAAAAGCGGCAATTCTCCGAACAACCACCCGCCTTGATGTTGATGATGGAACAAAGATGAACCTTGTTGCCCTTGAACCGCTCGCGGATGCGATTGGCCCAGGACATCAAATCGAAAATGTCCGCCGTGCCTTCAAGTTCGAACAGCCATTCTCCCTCAGCTCGGGTGATTTCGCCGCCCTGAAGCACACGCTTCCCCAATTCGGCAATCCGGCTGTGGTTCGTCACGTCAATCTTTCCTTCGGTCATGGTTGACAGCTTAAATGAATCCGCCTCCGGCGCAAGTCCCCACCTGCGATGCGACTGTCGAAAGGTATGGCCGGTTGGATTCCTGCGGCTGGGGGTAAAGAACATCACGACCGGCTGTTTTTTCGCACGGATACAGGTGAACGCCGATGATCGGCGATCACGGGCAGCACGATGTCGTAATGCTGCTCCTGGAATTTGAGAACAATCTGGACCCCGGAAATCTCGTGCGCCAGACAGTAATCAATCGCCGAAGTGGAACTCAGGAAACTCATGGCCTCCAACGTGTCTGCCGACCAACTGCCGGATTCTTTGAGATAATGGCCCGTGGTTTTGTGCTGGAGCAGAATCTTCATCGCAGTGGCAATGGTCTGACACGGACACGAGCCGCATTGCCCGTGTGAAACGATGTTCCTGCACCGATGGCGGGCAATTAGTGGCTGGCTTGGACGGCATCTTAATCCCCTGCCCTGCAATGGCAATTCTTTTTCCGCCCGGTTTTGGAATCGGATCGGAAGGGCGACCGCGTGTGTCAGGCAACAAACTCCAGTTCCTGCCGATGAGGGATTAGCCCGCGCTCAAAAGCACGGCCCAGAAAACGCCGGATCGCTTCACGCCCGCGCTCGCCATAATCAAGCGTCCAATGGTTTACATACATTCCCACGAACTTGTCGGCCAGGGCTTTACCCATGTCGCGAGCATACTGCAGCGCGTGTTGCACCGCCTCGTTGCGATGATCCAAGCTGAATTGAATGCTCTCCGTGAGGATTGCGGAAAGCAAACGCCGCGTCTCGGGCGCAATTCGTTTGTGAATGACGTTGCCCCCCAATGGCAGCGGCAAACCGTCATTTTCCCTGGCCCACCAGTCCCCAAGATCTTCGCACACCACCAACCCTTCGTTCTGATAAGTCAGTTGGCCTTCGTGAATAATCAACCCCACGTCCGCCACGCCCGCCCGGACGGTCTGAAAGATTTGGTCAAAGGGGACGACCACAAAGCTGAACTCCTTGGCCGGTTTGCCCAGCCACAATTGCAGTGCCAGGAACGCGCTGGTCATCGTGCCCGGTACGGCGATTTTCTTCCGTGCGATCTCGTCCCGGCTGAACTGCTGTTTCGCCACCAGCATGGGCCCATAGCCGTCACCCATGCTCGCGCCGCTGGGCAACAGAGCGTATTGATCGCTGACGTACGCATAGGCGTGGATGCTCACCGCGGAGATGTCGAGTTCGCCACGCGTCGCGCGTTCGTTGAGCGTTTGAATGTCTTGCAGAATGTGTTCGAACTGGAAGCCCTGCGTCGGAATCAAATTCTTCGCAAGCCCGTAGAACATGAACGCATCATCCGGATCAGGTGAATGGCCCAGCGTATAAACCTGTTGTTGCATCGCGGCATTGTCCAAGACCGCTGATGCGTGTCGAATAAAAACAGTCGCCGTAGAAGCATTGAAAGAGCATCAGAATGGGCAATCCTGATTTTCAACTTGCCTCGCCTTCGCATCATGATTCACTCAGTCAACCAGATCATCCTATGTTATCAACCTGTCGTTCCCTCCCCTGCCCCATGAAATCGAAGATTGTGTTGTCTGCGCTGGCGGCCATCTTTCTCGGCACGTCCGGCCCCGCGCAAGCCCAGGAAGCAAACTTGAAAGTGCTTCACCAAAAAACCGCCGACCAACTCCGGCAGATCGTCGAGCGCACTAGCGGAGTCATGGGGGTCGTGGCATTGGACCTGACCACCGGCAAACGCTTTGCCATCAACGAAGACCTCGTATTTCCGCAGGCCAGTGCCATCAAGATTGCTATTCTCATGGAGGTCTGCAAACAGGCGCAGGCGGGCAGGTTCAAGTTCACCGACCGCCGCCGCATCGAAAAGCAGGACAAGGCCGGTGGTAGCGGCGTGTTGCTGCATCTCGGCGACGGTACCGTGGAACTCACCATAGAGGATTTGTGCGTCCTGATGATCATGGTCAGCGACAACACCGCCACGAATTTGTTGATTGATCTTGTTGGCATGGCAAACATCAATCAAACCCTTGCCTCGCTCGGCTTGAAGCACACCCGTCTGCAGCGCCGCATGTTGGACACCGGCGCTTCCTGGCGTGGCGAGGAAAACATTTCCACCCCCGCGGAAGCCGCGCGCATCATGGAGCTGTTGTTCAAAGGGGAATTTCTCAGCCGCGAAGTCTGCGATCACATTCTGTCCATTCTCCGAAAGACCCGCACGGGCGGCATCAAATCGGGCCTGCCGGCCGATGTGCCCGTAGCATTCAAGCCCGGCGGCATCGCCGGCGTGAAAGCCGAGTGGGCCATTGTCCTGCTGCAAAACCGGCCCTACGTGGTGATTGTGATGGAGAATTACGGCTTGGAGGATGACGCCGCGGATGCGATGAAGGAAATCTCCCGCACGCTCCACGATTATTTCTCCCGTCTCGCTCGCGCCACGGCGCACGGGACGTATGTTGAGCCGCCCCGATAAGCTCACCGCACCAGTGCGAAGCGCCGGGCTGAACCGGATTGGAATAGAATTAAAACGGCAGCATTCGGACATCAGCCAGCGCTTCATCGCTTCGAATTGGTGCGTCGCCCAGGCGAGTAATGCCTCAGTCTTGCCCGGCGGTAGCGCAGATTTCCAATCTGCTGTATCGCCGAATTCCATTCGGCAGATCGGCCAAACGCCCGGCAACGCTAGCATTGGCGAAGGTCCGCAGATTGGAAATCCGCGATACGGCAGGATGGAATCCTGCGCTACACGCGTTCTCGCCGGGCAAGACTGAGGCATTACCGAATTGTCGAATGTAATGCCTGGCTCAACGTTGCACCCGCCAGCGAGGCCATGTTAACTTGCCGTCATGCCGGACATTGTCCTCACGACGCTCAACGCCAAATACATTCACGCCGCGTTTGGACTTCGCTACCTGCTGGCCAACCTCGGTCCGCTCCAGTCACGGGCGCGCCTGATGGAATTCGACATCAACCAGCGGCCGGTGGACATCGCCGAAGCATTGCTGGCGCAGAAACCCAGGATCATCGGCCTGGGCGTTTACATCTGGAACGTCGCCCCGGCAACCGAGTTGGTGGCGTTGCTTAAACGCATTCATCCGGAGTTGATCATCATTCTCGGCGGCCCCGAAGTCAGTTACGAGGTTGAATCCCAACGAATCGTACAACTGGCGGATCACGTCATCACGGGCGAGGCGGATTTGAAGTTTGCTGAGGTTTGTCAGCGTTTGTTGGCCAAAGTATTGACCCAAAACGGCGAAGAGATTTCCTCCACCCGCCCTGCAAGCCACCCAACGGAGCGCCGGTCTCCGACCCGGCTCGCTTCATCGTCCCAACGCGCCGGATCGGAGATCGGCGCTCCGAGTGGCAGCTCCGGGGAATCGCCGACTACGGATGCAGACCACCTTCCTAAAGTCATCCGCGCTGACCTGCCGGATTTCAGCCATCTTGCCCTGCCCTACGACTTATACAACGAGCAGGACATTGCCCATCGCGTGATTTACGTCGAGGCATCGCGCGGTTGCCCGTTCACCTGCGAGTTCTGTCTGTCCTCACTCGACATCCCGGTGCGACAAGCTCCCCTGCCCTCTTTTCTTGGCGCGATGCAGAGACTCCTAGATCGCGGCGTGCGCCAATTCAAGTTTGTGGATCGCACGTTCAACCTGAACGTCCCCACCAGCCGCGCGATTCTCGAGTTCTTCCTGGAACGCCACCGCCCCGGGAATTTCTACCACTTTGAAATGATCCCTGACCGCCTGCCGGAGGGATTGCGCGAAATTATTGTTAAATTTCCGCCCGGCACCCTGCAATTCGAGGTTGGCATTCAGACCTTCAATCCCGACGTGGCGGAACGCATCCGCCGCCGACAGAACTACGAACGAATGGAGGACAACTTCCGCTTTCTGCGCGAACAAACCGGTGTCCACATTCACGCCGACCTGATTGCCGGCCTGCCGGGCGAAGACCTCGAGAGCTTCGCGGCGGGATTTGACCGGCTCATCGCCCTGCGCCCGCACGAGATTCAAGTGGGCATCCTCAAACGCCTGCGCGGCACGCCCATCGTGCGGCACGACACGGAATGTGAGATGGTTTACAATCCGCAGCCGCCCTACGAACTGCTGCGGAACAAATCGCTGGACTTCGTCGCCATGCAGAACCTGCGACGCTTTGCGCGTTACTGGGATTTGCTGGGCAACAGCGGAAACTTTGTGGAAACCACGCCGTTGCTATGGCGCTCTGAAGTGGGACAGGCTTCCAGCGTGTCTGCCACTTCGTCTGCCGCCGAACGAACTCCAACCGGCGTGGCGTCAATTCCACTTTCCCCCTTTCACGCCTTCATGCGCCTGAGCGAATGGCTGTACGCTCGCGGAGCGCGCACGGACGGCATCGCATTGAGCCGGCTCATGGAACTGCTGTTCACCTATCTCACGCAGGAGTTACGGCGCGACGCGGGAGAAACCGCGAGAAGGCTCTGGCGCGACTACCAACGCGGCGGACGAGCCGACAAGCCCACATTCCTCCGCGAGTATTTGCTGGACGCCGAACTGCCACAGCCCCGCCGCAAGGTCGCTGCCGTGAAAAGGCAGGCGCGGCACCTGTCTTACGATGGTGAAGGATTGCTTGCATAGGACCGGCGTCGCGCCGGTTTCAAACTTCCTAGGCAAAGCCATTCCGCCGGAATCAGTTTTTTTCCGCAACGCCTTCGCGCTGCAAGCCTGCGAGTTCTTGTTCGGCTCGAAAAGAGTTCGCCGCGGGCGGGCTGGAATGTCGGCAGAGGAATCATTGTCAGAGGAATGACAAAGGTTTCGTTCCGAATTATTCCCCTGACAATCATTCCCCTGACAATCCTGGAATTGCCTGCGGTAAACGTGGATTCAGCGGTGGGCTTCTTGCCGCCGCACAACGGGCACTGCTTGCTGGCGGGTTTCGTCGCACGCCACCACCATGTGCAGTGGCTGGCCGGCAACGTAGCCAAAATGAAACACGCTGGCGTAGTCCCAGATGCGCTCGCCGCTCATCTCAGGCCATTGCGAAGGCATCCAGTAATTGCATCCCGTCGCCGGGATCGCGATCTGTTCACCACTTCGACCGCCGCCGCGACGCCGAATGCGTCCGTCACGGTGTATTGCCCATTCCCGCAATGGGCAAAGACAGGAATTAGTGTACCCTACAGGTGGATTTCCCTAGCCGACCGCTATCAGCCGGAGGGTAATGCTCTGCAACTGAATATGCGCTCCTCTCCCGCGAATGATTAGTTGATGCGTACCCGGGTTGAGAATAAATACCTGCGGAACAAACTGATTGTTGTCGGGTGTGCCATTGCCACGCCAACTGACGGTCTGTTGCATGAAACTCGACGTGACCGGCACGTCCCAGATCATGTAGGGATCCTCCGGTTCTGCATCAATGTTCATATAAAATGAGTGTGTTCCTCCATCGGGGGCGTTCACCACTGCTTCAATTATGTAATTTCCGAGAGCCTGTATGGTAGTAAAGCTGTACACAGCACGGCCTCCATCCGAGACACCGGTTTCGACCGGTTGAAATACGTAGCCGTTGGTGATTATGAACGGCGCGGTAATTACTCCTGATGTTGCAGGGATGAAAATGTCGTTAACCGACAGCGGTACGGCGCGATAATACCTGCAGGGCTGAGTGCTCATGTTATCGCCGGCGATGTTCGTTGAACCACTAACGGGAATAGTGACTGGAAAAAGCGGCAACCAATTAACCATGTTTGTCGAAACCTGAATCACGTAGCTGTTTCCCACCGGCCCATTGAGAGTAAAATGGAACACGCCGTTACTGAGGGTCATTCCGGTCAATTGCTTCTGCACGCCGGTAGTAACTGCAACGTCATCAACATACCATCCATCTGCTACGCCATTGGAGCCTGAGAGCACTTGGAAATAAATGCGCACTGCTTGGCCTGCGTAACTGCTTAGATCAATGGTTTCTTGACGCCAGTTAAGCTCCGTACCAATGAAAGATCGCAAAAATGCATAGCTTCCCCCTTCGGGCAGAATCCAAATGTTACCGCTGGCACCGGCAACAAAATCAAAACGATGCCAGAAAGTGATAGTTGCAACCGTTTGCGCGGTGAGATCGATTACTGGTGAGATAATTGATGCATTCTGGAGGACTTGGTAATTCCCGCTATCTGTCCATGAATGGCTCGGACTGTGCGAGCTTGCCGTCGTTAATCCCCAAGGTGCTTGGAGTATTGCCCATTCGCCCTACCCATTTTCCATGTCGTCAAAAAACACAAAGCCGTTTGAAACAGGCATACCGAGTCCCGATGCCGCAATAGTATTAACGCCGCTGGTTTTATCAGAGTTGACGGTCACTGTGCCGTCGTAGCCCGTCGCGGCGCTTGGTGAGAATGTAACGGTCACGTTCTGTGAACCACCTGCCGGAATCGTGCCTGACGACCAGTTGCCGCCAAACCCGCTCGGATAGCTGATGCTACTGACGGTCAGTGTCGAGTTGCCTGTATTGGCAATCGTCAGCGTGCGCTGCGCGGATGATCCAACCACAACACTCCCGAACACCAAGTCGCCACTTAGAGAAATGACGCGTGTTGGCGTGATTGTTCCATTTCCTGACGCCGCCATGGTGTAACCGACTATAGGCCGTCCTCCTGTTCTGCGGAGAAGAGCGTGATAGGATGGCCGGTGGACTCGGCCACGAAGGAAAATCAGGCGGCTACTTGGAGGGAGGACTGGCGCGCCTTCTGCCAGTTGTGCGGCGTCAGTTGG
>JACZKP010000017.1 GCA_014860005.1 Verrucomicrobiota bacterium
AGATCACAGGGCAGAAACATCGGCGTCTGGCGATCCACATTCACAAAACGTGCAGGCATGACCTTTGGAACCGTACCGCCCCTTTTTTGTTCAAACTATTTTCAGAAATCTCTTCGCGCTAAGTCCGACAGGCTGCTAGCAGCAGGCGCTGACCGAACTGGGTCGCGTAGTATTTGTAAGTCCTGCCCACTTTCTTGATCAACCCATGCAGGCGCAGTCGCCGCAGCAGGCGCGCAATCTGGCTGCGTGTCCAGCCCGGCAGCAGCCGTTGCAGCCGCCGGCTGGTGACGCCGCTGATTTGATGTTCGCCTGCCAGCACCGCCAGGAGGCCTTGCAGGTCCGTCTTGAGAAACAGGTTGAACCCGCGCCAACTGCGCGCCGCCGCGTCCTGGACCGGGCGGCTGAGTTTGTCCAAGTCCACTCGGCCCGACGAGCGGTCTTCCAGCCGGCTCAACCACGCCAGATAGCGCTGCGTGGCCGCGTGCATCAGCCCGCGCAGGTCGCGCAAGCTGAAGATGCTTTTTTTGAGCGGCGCCACTGCGTAAGTCGCCGGGCCGTCCCGGTGTTCCACCTTGCGGTGGTGCGAAAAAAAGGTCACGTCGTTGACCGTGCATTCCAGGCGCAGCACCCGCCCGCGCTTGTCGTAGAGCTTGAGCGAGGCCGGTCCCAGAAAGTGTTTGACCCGCGTGCCCTCCACGCGCGTGTGCAAGTCGCTGCCCAGCGCCGTGTCGGTGTGGGCCGGAAAGCGTTTGCCCAGGAACTTGGCGACTTCCGGCGCTTTGACCGTGAAGATGGCTTGCCGGCTCAACTCTTCATAGACCGGTGTCAGTTTCTCGGTCGAGCGCCACACCAGGTCCAACGAATACTCCACCTGCATCAGGCTCCAGTGGTAGCCGCCGCGGAAACGCTCCAACAAGGCCGGCACGCACTGACGGGCCAGCCCGTCCAAGTCGCGCTTGAGTTGATCGAGGGAAAAATCATCCGCCAGCGCCTGGGCTTTTTTCCAATCGGCACACTCCACCAGCGCATTGTCTTCCATTTGAAACTTCAGCCCGGCGCGTCGCAAACGGCTGGCCAGCCAGTTGTGGCCGTTGAAATAGATTTGCAGCCGGAAGGGCAGCCACATCGGCACCCGCACATAAACCAGACCCAACCGCGCGTGCAGAAAATAAAAGTAGTAATGCAGGCATTTGCCGGGGGTGGGGCGCAGGCCGGTCTTGCCGGTGGCCTTGTCATGCCAGGGCTTGAACGCCTGACAAGCTTCCATCGCCGAGAAGACATGCCCCAAGCCCGGCGCATCGCCACGCTTTTGCAGCACCGCAGCCACTCGATCCTCTTTGCGGAAGTTTCTGCGTTCGATGTGCTCAATGGACAAACCGGCGGCGCGGGCGGTGAGGATGGCGTGGTCGCGCACCTGATTGCGCAGCGGCTCGGCGAAGACTTTCAGATCGAAGCAGCGGATGTTGTCCCGCCGCAACCAACCTTCCACCGCGCCGGCATGACAGACATCGGTCAGCGTGCCGGTGAGGATGACGCGATCCCAACAGCCCAGGGTGCCGATGATTTGGTCGGCGTAGCGTTGAGTCAACAGTTCGGTTCCAGGAGCGTCCGATGGAGCGGGTGTCGGTTCAGACATGCCTCCCGATTTACCAGAAACTCTTGGTTCCGGCTATGCCGGGTTAGGGAACTGCGATCAGGCGGTAAAACATCTTTTGCGTCTCGGTTTGGACGGTATGGTTCTGAGAGGCATCCGGTCCGCTCGCCAGCACATCTTCCGGCGTATCATTCCAAACTGGAGACTCAATGGTATCTTTATACTGCAACCGGTAGCTCTGGCCGATAATTGCATTCCACGTGATCGTCACCTCGTCGTCCGTCACGCTAATGACCTTAATCATCAGTGGCGACACAACCGTTACGGTGAAAGTCCTGGCATCCTCCAAATTTGGTACGCCATCGTCGGTGACAAATACGGTTATGGAATTCGTCGTGTACATGTCCGCATCAGTCGTTGCCCATGTAAAGATACCTGTGAACGGGTTGATTCCAGCTCCCGGAGGCGCGCCGGCGCCGAGACTAAACGTAAGCGTGTCCATTGGAAGATCAGGGTCCGTGGCCACATTTGTGAACGTGACCACACTGCCGGCATGAACCAGCTTGTCCGTGATTTCTGCCAACACCGGTGACCGATTTGTCCCCAAGGCGACCACCGTAAAACTATTGGTCGCACTCAGCGCCGGCACGCCGTTGTCGCTCACTTTCACCAAGATGAGATTGATACTGGGGCCATGTGAACTGTTTGGAGTCCACGTCAACACCCCCGTCCGGACATCCACGCTCATACCGTCAGGCCCGGACACCAGCGCAAACGACAGCGCATTGGTGGGTACGTCGGCATCCGTGACCGCGTTGGTGACAGCGAGTGTCTGCAAGCGGCTGATAATTTGGTCCGGCGGCACGCTCAGGACCGGCGCCGTGTTGACCGTGATTACGGAGGACAGGCTTCCCTCGTTAACCGAGGCTTCTGTCAACGCGAGGATGACCCCAGCCGGAGCGCCGAAGGTCACGGACAGCACTGCCCCCTCACCCCCGATGGGAGACGCGCCGGCCAAGCCCGCGAGAATTACCCCCGGCTCGGGAATGTTCGTCGCCAGCATCATGCCGCCCGCCAGTGTCCCTACCTGAATTCCGAGGACGGGGGTGGTGGGGGGATCGTAAGTTAGCCGCAAGTCCATGCTGTAGATGGTCGGCGTTGGAGCGTGCAACACCACCTGCTGGATGGTTTGGGCCGGAGGCGGAGGCTCACTCGGAACAAGGATGGCGAATCGGGCCGGCTCGGCTAATGCGGCCTGCACAACACACAGCGACACAGCAGCAACTACCAATGGAAACCCACGATTGCCCGCTGCGGCATTTACAAGCCAACCCGTTTCAGGCCGCTTAGTTACGAGGTGTTTCTGCATCTTGCCTCATTCCACCAACCGCACACGATATAGGCGACCAATCCCGGACATGGCTGCGTCATCCTGCACACTCGCCTCCTGGCCAGTGGCCGTGACCGGCAGGCCCAGCGGTTGCCACTCGCCACCAATCCCTTCTTCCAGGTACAACACCTGATAGAGCTTGCCCGGCACGGCCGACCACGAAACCTTTCTAGTTCCGCCACTCTCCAGTGTCACCGAGCGGATCGCAAAATAACTTTGCGTATCTGTCGGCGTGGTTCCCGCCCGGATCTCCGACCAATCCGACTGGCCGTCGCCATCGGTGTCCCCGTCAAACTCGGTACCATCGGGGTCAATCACTACCGGCACGGCACCCTCGTTGATCGAGGCGCTGACGATGTTTAGCGGATCGGCCGCCTCATCCGACAAGGTAAACACCAGCAACGCGCCCACGCCTTGCAACGGCTCGGCGCCGGCGAGTCCGACACGCACGACGCCCGCTTGATTGGTGTTGCTGCTCATGGCCAGCGGCTCCGCGAACGCTCCAGCCTGAAGACCCTGCAACGGGCGGGACGGATCGTGGCTGAGCAACAGGTCCACGCTGTAAATGGCCGCGTCCACACCCCGGACCAGCAGCCAGACCTGAGTTTCAGCGAACTCCGTTCTCAGAGTGCGCAAAGCCAGGATGACCTCTGCCGGTGAACCCTTTGGCCCAGAGGATTCACTCCCTTGGAGGATCATGGGCGACGGCGCGGGGTTCGACCAATTCCCCGAAACATCCCCCAGCAGAATGGCCGTGAAATCCTGACCAGTCTGGTCGCTGTTCAGGAGGCTGTAGCTGCGTTGCGCCGGCCTGAAATCCCAAAACCGCCCGGCGCCGGGGAACGCGCCTTCGATCAAGCCGACAGCTTTCTCCAAGATGTAGGAGGCGTCCATGGCCGAAACCGATCCGTTTCGGTTCACGTCCGCCGCAAGAACTTGGTTTGACGAGAGCGTCAATAGACCCGCAGCTGCTTGCAGAACCAACGACGCATCATAGCTCGTGATTCCAGCCACATCGCTCGTCTTCGCAGGGGTCAGCACATAGCTGCCCGTCGGGATGTTCGTGATGGAGTACCCACCATCGCTCGCGGAGTTTGTTTGAAATGCGCCCGCACCATTCAGATGGAGGGACACGTCGGTCACCCCTTCCTGGCTGCCGCCGAAATACCGGACGGTGCCGGCGAGCGTAAAGAAGCCGTTCACGGTGAACAACCCGTCACTGCGGGTAGTCGTTATCGCCCCGTCGTTCAATGACAGGCTTTCGATGGTTAGCACCGTTGAAGCCGGCGGCGACTTGACGATGTTAAAGCGTAACACTACCAGCGAACCGCTGCCGGTGACACTGCTAGCATTCGCCAGGGACAAGACCGCACGACCGGGCGTGTTGAGGTTGGCGGCCAAGCCCCAACCTGCCGTAAATGCTCCAACCCGGGCGTCAATAATTGACAGCACCGAAGGATCGAAGGTGATCGTCACATCCACCGCGCGCAGTCCCGCGACGTTCGCCGCCGACAGACCAAGTTCAACTTGGGTGCCGTAATTGCCGTTGGTCGTGGGCAAGGAGACGATCACGCCAGTCTGTTCAAACTGGAACGCACTCAACAGCGTGCTCTGCGTGCCGTTGGTGTTTAAGATTGTCACGTCCACCAAGGCGGGGAAATGGGGCGGGGTGTTGCAGGCCAGTTGGTTTTCACTGATCAGCGTGACGTTGCTCGCCAGCACGCCGCCAAAGAGCACGCTGACGCCCGGCTCGAATAACGTGCCGCTGAGCGTTACCGCCGTGCCGCCAGTGCTGGGGCCGTGGTTGGGTGTGACCGACGCCAGCGTGGGGATGTTGCTGACCGACACAACGTGCGGCAGGAGGGGCGTGCCGCTAAACACCTCGCTGATGCCATCGGTGGCGGTGAGGTAGTATTCCACGCCGGGCGACTGGACGGAGGAGCCGAGAATCGTGGCGGACCAATCGTTGCTGGTCACATTCACCATTGGGAGACTCGTGTAGTTGGCGCCGCTGGCGGAAGGCCGGTAGAACACCGTCACGCCGGTGACCCGAAGATTATCCGTGGCCGTCGCGCGTAGTTGCAGGCCTCGCGCCGGCAGCGCGCTCGTCACCGGTGTGTGTGTGAGCACAGGCGGGATGGTGTCCAGCGCTGCGGCCGACGCCAGGTTCGAGGGTTCTGATTCCGTCATGTCCGTCGTCAGCACTGTGAACTTGTAGAACTTCGGGACCGCCGGAGGGACGCTGGAGTCGGAATAGCTCTCGCTGCCGGGCGGGATGACCGTGCTGTTGAGGCGCGTCCACGGACCATTCGTGCTGTCGGCGCGATACAGGTTGTAGCCGGCGAGCAGTTCGTAATCATTCTGCTGCCAGGTGAGTAGGATCGCGCCCTCCTGGCCGCTGGCTTGAAGGGTCATGGAGGCAATGCCCATCGTCTGCACCTTGAAGCGGAAGCGGCCCACGTCATAGCCGGAAACCAGCCACGGATCATCGGCCGCCACGGCGCCAGAAATCCGCATCAAGTGGTAGCCCTCACCGCTGACCGGCGTAATCCAGGCGGAGCCTTGCCAAGTTCGAGCATTGAGCCATCCGTTGGTGATCTGGTGAAAATTGTCATCTCGCGGAGTGATGGAAAAGTCGGTGTGCGGCGGGCTGGGACCGAAGGTGACGAACGGCTCGGTGTTGGTGTTCATGTTGCGGTTGAACACCACCGAGAAATCCCCCCGGCCACCGCTCATCTGCGGCACGGTTTCCGCCGGTATGCCGTTGATGAATACCTTCTCGACAAACGGGTAGGTCGAGGCGAAGCCGCTGCTGGGTGGGGTGCCATAATCAATCCGCGCGCTTGTGAAGTTGTCGTAGTAATCCACAATCATGTGGTTGATCAGGACGGGATTGTCCGTGCCCCAGTAATTGTTCTGGAGGGAGGTGTATCCGTTGGCCACGCCGGCCTGGCTTACTACCCGCATCCAATTTGCAATCGAGGGATCCCAGTATTTGCTCAGAAAGGCATTGCGTTGCCATTGTGGTTCAAAATGGTCCCGGACGTATGCCAGAAGTGTGCCGTTCGTGGGCGCCAGATTCAACTGGTCGAGCGTCCAGGTTCCTGGTAGTTTCAACACGAAGGACTTCCAAGACCCCCTACTCCCATTCCCAAACCGGATGGAGGGTGTCTGGTCAACGTTACGCCACCCCCAAAGCCTAGTATTTCCATTATTATATACATCCATGAACTGAACCACATGCTCTGTGGCCGAACTCAAGTTGACTGGATAGCCGCTCGCCCAGTCCGTGAATTCAAGGGGTGAGCCGTCTACCCAGGAGAATGAGTCCGAGAGGTTCCGGTCCGACAGCCCAATGTAAACCCAATCATGATTTAGGATTCCACCCGCTCGGAAGTTCGCTGCGCCCGGCAAATAGGCCTTGAGAAAGTCAGATTCAGCCTCATCCCGCACTGAGGCTACATGGCCGTCGTAGAAGGATGCGATGGCTTCGGCTAGTCGCAGTGAGAACTGTTCCATAGGCAGCACGACATAAGTCACGCCATTGGTGAACAATGGACTTGACCAGAAAGGGGTATCCCCGCTGTCGCAGGTCATGGGGTTCTTGAAGGACAAAGGCAGGTTGACGCTGAGGGGTTTGTTGTTCTCATTGTCTTGGAGGAATACGCAATCGTCGCTGCGAACGAGTCCCGACGGAACCAGCCAACCCGTGTCAAAAAGGCAGGTGTCAGCACGGCCGATGGACATGGTTCCGCCTCCTCGGAACTTGCCAAAGGCGGTGTTGGCGGCATGCTCAATGTCAATCGTGGACGACAGTGCATCCCATTCTAAACGACCGTGGTTGATAGTTCTAATACCAGTCAACCAGGGGTTTCGGATGGTTACATATTGTAGATCACACACGCCCCCGCTCTCCGCGGTGATGAGCGTGGTCTGCCCGCTCACCAAGTAAGATGGGAACAAGGACACGGGATTTGAAGCCGCTCCCTCGATGGACAGCACTCCGCGGACAACCAGACTTCCGGTTTGCGGGCCGGGGTTGTAAGGATCCGAGCTGATGGCGCCCCACTGCACCTGGGCACCTTCGGTAATTCGGAGCGTGGCTCCGGCTTCGACCAAGACCGGCCCGCCCACCATCCAGTAGTCGCTCTGGTCCAAGGTCAGGGTCATGCCCGTCGGGATTACACTGGGCAGGTTCTTCCCTCGCTGCACAATGACTTTGAAACGGGCCACATTGGTGAAGGTGTTGGTACTCGTCGGATCCCATCCATCAAGGAACGTGAAGGTGAGTTCGAACGGGATGACGTGGTCGTTAGGGCAGTTGGTGGCAACGTGGAAGACAAACGGATGTTCCACGCCGGTGATGACGCCCCCCGGGTTGTAGATGAAACCGTTGTCCGCAGTATTGAAGGGACCGATATTGCCGAAACTCACGGTATTCGTGACGAGGCTGACGTAAGGATCATCAAACACGGCTCCTTCAGCGCGCGCCCGAAGGGTTGCCACCACGTTGCTGGCCTGACCGGACCGGTTGATCACCTCGATCGCCAGGTGGAGAGTTTCGCCCGAGTCCGCGCGCCCGTCCGCATCATTGGACGCGCTGATGGCTTGGTTATCGAACAACCAAGTCTCCAGCAAACCCACCCCCGGCGCCGGTAGTTCGGTAACGGCCTTGTAGGCGTTCACATTGGGGTTCCCACAGTTCCACAATCCTCCCATGAGAAACCGGGATGAAAAAACCTCGCGTTGCCACCAGTAGGACCGCATCAGGGCGGCAATGCCGGAAACGATCGGCGTGGCCATGGAGGTGCCGCTCCACGCGGCGTATTGGTTTCCGGGCAGGATGCTGAAAATGCTCTCGCCGGGAGCCGCCAGAAGGTACCGCGTGCCTGTCGTATCATAGTTTGAAAACCAAGTTTTTGTGCCTATGGTGTCGTGGGCCATAATCCCATGCACAAACGGCAGCGCCGCCGGATAAACCGGGTAGTACCTCGCATCCAGATTGTCGTTGCCGGCCGCTGCCACCAGCACAGCTTGATTCAACGCCACAGCCAGCGCATCTTCCACGACTTGGGAGCGCTGGTAACCGCCGAAGCTCATATTGATGACGTCAGCCCCATTGTCCGCGGCGTAGAGGATTGCTTCAGCGATGTCCGTTGTGCTGAGAGCGCCCGAATACTGGGCGGCGCGAATCCCCATGATCTGCACGTTGAACGCCACGCCCACGCCGCCCTTCAGGTTGAACGCGGTCGCGGCAATGATGCCGGCCACATGGGTGCCGTGGCCATGCAGATCAATCGGATCCCCGACGTGACTTCGCCCGTCAGAAACCACGCTGCAGCCGTGGATGTCATCCACAAATCCGTTGCCATCGTCATCAATGTTGTTACCGGGAATCTCGCGCGGGTTCGTCCAGATGTTGCCGATGAGTTCCTCGTGATTGTAATCCACGCCGGTGTCAATCACGGCCACCACCACGTCCCGCTTGCCGCCCACCGGTACGCCATTCTGCTTGAGATAATTCCACGCCGCCTGGGCTTGGATGAACGAGTGATGCCATTGTTGGTTAATCTGCGGGTCAGTGGTGCCGTCAGGCAGGCCGGTGATGGGCGGATCCACATCATGCAGCCGCCATTCGTAAGCTGGCTCGGCATATTCCACCGCGGGGTTGGCCTTGAAGTCGGCCAGCACCTGCTTCAATTCGGCGTTCGTTGGCACTCGGAGCCGGTACCACTGGAACAAACCGTCACGCTGACGGTCCTGCCCAGTCTGCGCCTTCAGACCGGCGTCGCGCGCGGCGCGCCTGGCCCGGTTGAAGACAGTTTTCGCCGCGGCCACTCCATGCTTCTGAAGCAGGGCGCTGATCTCGTTGGTTTGCGAAGCGATGAAATTGACCGCCTTGCCAGCGCGGGCCGCCTCATCCAAGGCCAGCGCCGCCTTGGAGGTCTTCCGCAACTTGAGAAGAATCTCGCCCGGCACGCAATTGGTGACATCCGGCTGGAGACGCCGGGGAATCGTCGCGCCCGGATTCGCGGGGGACGTTGACGTGCGGGAAACCTTGGGGGTTGCGTTCGTTCCGTTCGTGCTGGCTTGCCAGCCCCGGGGAGCGTCCTCGCGCAGACCGGCGAAAGCGCTGGCGGTGAGGGATGCGAGCAGAATAATCGCCGCCATTCGGCGAAGGGGCTTGGTGGGTGACTTCATAGGAGGCCCGCTGGTGGATGGTTTCTCGTTTGTGGCCATGGGGTGAACTGAACCTGAGTGTGAGCGTTCCACAATTAAGGCCGAGTGGAGTTCATCGGGAACACAATTGCTCCCCCAAACTTGCCGATTGCCAACCGTATTTTGCCTCAATTTTTAAACATAGGCGGCCGTTTGAACCCTGATGGGGCGAGGTAAGCCGCGGAATTGGAGCACTGGAATTGGTGTTCACGTTAACCGACGACCGGGTGTAGAGTTTCGTCTTTCCAAGAATCCTCTCCAGAGTTCTGGTTGTCGCTCCGCTATCAGCATCACAACGAAGCGTTCTAGCTTCAACAGAACAGGGTTGCTGCAGTTGGTTTCGCAGACCCCACTTGGCCGGACATGCTCCCGCCGGCGCTAGCATCATCTGAAATCGAAGGAAGAGCGGAAGATTCGGAATCGGTGAGCATGAATTTGGCTGGACGAGCACTCGCCACTGCGACGGAGTCTTGGTCAGCGCCAATCTCCCGACCCGAGCACAGCGCAATGGTATTGAGCGCATTCCCCTCCAGTCGGTCATTGATGAAGATCAACGCGCGGACCTGGTTTCCTCCAGTCGCCGCCAACGCGAGTTTGATCAATTGAGCGATGGCCTTCCGAGCCTCGTCGTTTCACTTCCTTGGTCTCGTTGTCTTCGTATTTGCGACCAGGCTTGAGCAGGAATCCGCGCTACAATCATCCGCGCCCATCTGCGCCAGCAACCAATGCAACTTGCCACCACCGCGTGCGCCGCCGTAGCCAATGGCCGTCGGCCCGTCGGCCCGATCGCACAACCGCGCGACAGCACTGGCCACGAGCTGGCGCTCCTGCAAAACCACGTCCGCCCGCTCGAACCGCTGCATTTGATCCTTTGGACAGCCCGCGCGGCGCCCTACCAAAAAGTAGCGTTCCCAAGGCGTCATGGCTTGCCTCCCTGGCTATCGGCAATCTGCGCATGGCGATTTGTCGCATCGGTCCTATCCCCACTTCTTCGACATCCACCACTTCGCCCGGCAATGGCTCCCCATAGATATTCCCCAGCGCCACCGTGACCTCCACCCGCACGGCCGGCGGATCGTCGCCCTTGCGCCGCTCGCCGTCCGTCCCCAATCCCGTCGCCAGCCGCCCCAGCTTGCTGGCGATTTCCAGCATCCGGGCGATGTCCGCGAGGTTGGCGTACACCTTTTCGCGCTCCATGTAGGCATCCAGCCCGCGTTTCGCCGCCGCGATGGCCCGTTCATGCATGGACCACTCCGTTTCCCGCAGTTGCTGCTCGCGCGCCTCCCACTGAGGTCTTTTGGCACGCGCCACCGCCTCAATCGCCTCGTGCTCCACGCCGGCCAAATGCGCCCCGTAGGCTGCTTACCCGCACCGGCCAGTCGAACTTGGCTGACCACCGCTTGAGCAACGGAACACTCTTGGCGCACTTCTTGGATACCAGTTCCAGCGACCGTTCCGGCCCAAGGCTCAGATACAGACTGAACTTCGCAAACGCCTTGTTCGACTCACGCGGTTGCTGCTCGAATGGCAAGGCGGCGCGACTGTCTTCGATGCTGTTCATGGTCGGATTGCTCCTTTCTTGGTGGCCCGTGCGGCTCGCACCTCAAACATCAGCGGCATAGACCCTCCTCACTGGCATCCTGGTAAATGACCCGCCACACATCGCGCGCGGCGACATGGTCGCACAACTCCAGCGGACACCCGGCTGCGTAATAGGCGTTTGACCGCACCATGCCTAGGAGATCAGGCGGCGACTTCGCCAGCCGACCGGCGAATTCGGTAAAGATCGCCACGCCGGCCAGTTCCTGCGCCACCCACGTCGGCGGCAGTTGCCCGAGGCGCGGCGGCTTGAACAAAAACCGGAGCAGCCGCCCCTTACTGCGGTTCTGAAGTACTACCTTCTGAACTTCTAAACTCATACCCGGATGGCATCAAACGCAGCGTCACGAACGGCCGTGCGGCAGCGCAACTGATTGGCCCCCTGCGTGGAAGCAACGATGGCATCCATGGCGTGCTGCCAGGCTCGGGTGGCCACTCCGGAATCACTGCCCGCCAGGTGGGCCTTGGCGATCTGCAGATTAAGCCCGGGTTGGCGCAGGGCCTGGTTGCGCGCCAGCACGATCTGGGTGGCCGCGTCCCGGTCCGTCGTTCCGAGGCTGAAGCGCCTGCCCGTGAAAGTATCCACGCAGTAATACTTGCGAGAATGCTGACCGCGTCGATTGAGTCGATAGCGAAGTTTCATACGCATTGCGCATTTGCAAGCGTATGGGCAGGCCATCCGACGGGCCACGGTGTTGTGGCGGACTTACCCCCGCGTCGGTTGGGAGTAGTGGCGGGGTCACGAAACTGGTGTCCGTTTTGGTGTCCCCTAGCTCCCCGTGTTGGCGGAAAGTCTTGCCGCCCAAGCGGCAAGAAGTGGAGCCAATGGTCGGGATTGAACCGACGACCTACGGTTTACGAAACCGTTGCTCTACCACTGAGCTACATTGGCACCCGAAGCCTGATAAACAAGGGAAACCCTGCAAAATCGGGCCGTTTCACTACGGGGCAGAGGGTACAAGATCGGTCGAATTGATGCAAGCAGATGCAGAGATTTCCCAGCAATTCTAATTTTGAAAGTCGGTGAGGCGGGTGGACGGATGGCGTGAGGGGCGGAGGCGGGGAGGCGGCTGAGCGTCACCGTTTGTCACACAATTGCAACTGTACTTTTGGCACGCGTACCGGCATTGCTGGACACGTGAATACGCGCGCCTTCGATCACCTTATCGAAGGCCTGCGCACGGTCGCCGCCGGACTGCCCGACCGGCGCACGGGCGACAATCGGGTCTTTGTCATGGCCGACATCGCGCTGTCGGCCTTCGCGGTCTTTTTCACCCAGTGCCCTTCGTTCCTGAGTTTCCAGCGTGGCATGGAACAGGCCCGCGGCCGCAACAACGTCCGTTCCCTCTTCCAGGTCGAGCGCATCCCCACGGACAATCACATCCGCCAGATGCTCGACCCGGTCCCACCTCGGCACCTCTACAGTCTGTTCGATGAGCTTCACCAAGCCTTCGATCAGGAAGGATTGCTGGCGGCCATGCGGGCCGTCGGCCACACCCGACTCATCGCCTTGGACGCCACCTGGTATTTTTCCTCCCAATCCAAGAACGTCCATTGCCTCAACTGTTCGTGCCTGCAACACGCCGAGGGCAAGACCACCCATTTCCACAGCGCCATCACGCCGGTGATCGTCAGTCCGGGCCACAGCCAGGTGGTGCCGTTGCGACCGGAGTTTATCACGCCGCAGGACGGACAGGCCAAGCAGGATTGTGAGATCAACGCGGCCAAACGCTGGCTGGCCGCCCATGCCGCGCGTTATGCCACCGGCAACGACACGTTGCTGGGCGATGATCTTTACGCCCATCAGCCCTTCTGCCGACAGGTGCTCTTGCACGGATTTCATTTTCTTTTCACCTGCAAGCCCGCTTCCCATGCCACGCTCCACCCATGGGTGGAAGGCTTGGAGCCGGGCCGTCAGTTGCACACCTTGAAGCTGCGGGTCAAAGGCAAATCCAACGGCTGGGAGCACCACCGCTATCGCTGGGCCAACGGCGTGCCCCTGACCGACAGCGACGATGCCTTGAAAGTCAACTGGTGCGAACTGACGATCACTGATGGCCAGGGAGCCGTCTCTTACCGCAACTCCTTCATCACCGACTGGAAGATCAGCGCTGGTAACGTCGCCGGGTTGGTGGCCGCCGGGCGGGCGCGCTGGAAGATCGAGAAC
>JACZKP010000162.1 GCA_014860005.1 Verrucomicrobiota bacterium
CACAGGCCCACGCAAAGAAAAAGAGGGTTGGTCTGCACTACAGCACATTTGAGAAATCCGCAGCCACATGGGCAACAACTTACGAAACAAAGACCCCGAAAAATCGCTGTTTCCCCAGTCGAATAGCGGAAGTCGGGCTAGGAGGCGCGAAGATTGATTGGAACCCGCTTTTTGCCAATGCGGAAATCTAGCTCACAGTTTTCAAAAACCCATCGACCGCCAGTCATTCCTCGAAGCGTTCGATCCGTTTGCCGGCGGCCTGAGCAGTGGCAGCGGTCAATAACAACACGGCGAAAAGAATTTGTGCTGCTTTGAGCGGAAGCTTGATTCGCGTGAGCATAGGCAGTCCATTGTGACTGCCGGCTTTGTAGCGGAGGTCTTGCGGATAAGCAAGGTTCGCGTTGGTCTGGCGGGTGTTCAGCGCGGTTCGGATGCTTCCCGCGCAGGCCACCATGGCGTTCCGGGAAAAACCGGCGGGGAAATCTTTTGACCGTCCCGCGCGGCTCTGGTTAGCTGGCGCGCGAGTCCGCCGAACGAGATGACCAAAGATTCATGAATTCGCCCGCCGCGCCGGCTTCCCTGGTTGCTGCCCATCCGCCCGGCTTCCGCCCGCGCCGCGGTTTGAACTGGGGCGCGCTGGGCCTGATGTACGCCTCGTACTACATGTGCCGGTACAATTTCCGGTTCGCCGGGCCGGGCATGACCAAGGAGTTTGGCTTCGACGCTGCCGACCTCGCCAATCTCTGGGTGATCTGGTCGCTGGCTTACGGCACGGGACAGTTGGTCAACGGCCTGATTTCCGACCGCACCGGCGGCAAGAACATCATGCTGGCCGGCGCCGTCGGGACGATTGCCTGCAACTTCATTTTCGGTTTTTCCTCGTTTGTCGGCACCTTTGCCACTTTCGGTTTGATTGCCTTGATCAATGGCTGGTTTCAATCGTGCGGCGCGCCCGGCATGGTCAAAATCAACGCCGCTTGGTTTCAACGCAACGAGCGTGGCACCTTCTCCGGCATTTTCGGCATCATGATCCAGTTGGGCCAGTTCACGGCCAACACGCTGTCGCCGTTTCTGCTCGCCGGTTTTACGCTGACACTCTGGGGAATCGGCACATGGGTGGTCGAGCCGGGCAACTGGCGGTTGTTGTTTATCGTGCCGCCTTTTGTCACGGCGGCCATGGCCATCTTCATGGCCCTCACCGTGAAGGAAGAACCGGCGCAGGCGGGTTATCCCACCGCGATCGTGGACGAAATTGACAATAGCGCCGGCACGCGGGTCAGCATCCGGGACACGTTCAAAACGATTTTCCGGCATCCGTTGGTTTGGTTTTATGCCGCGGCCTACGCCAGCACCGGTGCCGTGCGGCACAGTTCCGATCAGATGGCGGTGATGTTCTTCAAGGAGCACCTGCTCATTGACATGAACTCCAAGCCGTTGTCGGTGCTGATCACCATGAATTTAATGACGGCCATGGCGATCATTGGCTCCATTGGCGCCGGAATGATTTCGGACAAGTTGTTCAAGGGCGCGCGGTCTCCGGTGGCGATGGGGCTTTACTTCATAGAAGCGGTCGTCATCAGTTGCGCGGCCATTGCCATGTTCTCGGGGTGGATCAAGCCGGGCCCGCTGGGCGTTTTCCTGGGCGGTATGTTCCTGGTGTTGACCTCGTTGACCGTCAATTCCACGCACTCGATTGTCGGGGCTGCCGCGCCGATGGACATTGGCGGCAAGAAAATGGCCGGCTTCGCCACCGGCGTGATTGACTCGTTCCAGTATTACGGCTCGGCGTTGAGTCTGTTTCTGTTCGGCAAGTTCTTCGGCAAGTATGGCTGGAGCGCGTGGTATCCACTGATGGTGATGTTCGCGCTTAGCGGTGGCATTTCCATGTATCTGGTTATGCGGAAACAGCGACGCATGGCAGGCGGGCCGCGGCTTTGAACTCGCTGGAACCTGCCGTACACACCAACTGGCTTACCTCAACGTCGCGCCCTCGCGTTCCAGGAGCTTGCGCTTCCAATCCATTCCGCCAGAGAAGCCACCGATCTTCCGGTGCGCCGCCAGCACGCGATGGCAGGGAATCAACACGGGAATGGGATTCGCACCGCACGCGCCACCCACCGCGCGCACGGCGTTGGGCCGGCCAATCCGGCGCGCGATCTCGTCGTAGCTGCGCGTCTCGCCGATTTTGATGCGGCACAATTCGCGCCACACGGCCTGTTGAAAGTCAGTGCCCGACGAAACCTCGAGCGGCGGCAATGCCGGCGGCACCCGTCCGGCAAGCGCACATTCGAGCGCAGTGACAGTAACGCGATGCCACTGGCGGATCTGCGCGGGCATCTCCGCGTCGGCGGGGGACTTGCCCTCGCTGCGACCAGTGGGAAAACTGAGGCTGACCAGGCCCGTGTCTGAGTATAACGCGAGAAAAGTACCATCAGGCGTCGCAATGGCTTTTGGGAAGTAACGGTTTCTGGTGTGTGAGTTCATGGTATCAGGACCGGTGGGCGGGAGAATGAACAAGGAGCCGGTGCCGGCGCCTCAATGATGCCGCACGAACCACCAGAAGATGCCGAGCAAAACCAGGAACAGCGCCACGGCAAACGCGATGAACCGGTTGCGCGCAATCCGCTTTTCCTTGCGCAGCGGCCGCAGACCTTGAACTCCGCCGGCGGCCAGGTAGCTGACGAGCTTCGGGTTGCTGGTGGTCGGACCGCGGAAGAGATTCCGCACGCGCCGCATGAAGGCGGGGAGGTCATATTTCCGCACGCCGAGTTCGTTGTAATGCTCCGGCGTAGTGACGCTCCCGGCACGGGTTCTCAGCCGCTCCTGATTCACTTCTTCAAAGATTGGCTCGCGCGGCAACCGCGTGGCTGTCCGTGAACCGGGCGAGCCCTCACGGGCAATCGCGGCGGCATCCGGGACCGCCGCGGAACGCGAGCGCGGCTGGTCGGAACCCGATTGCAATTGCGCATCGAGCCGCTTGATCTGCGATTCCAGCGACGCAATCTGGGCATTGAGCGCGCGGGTGCGATCCGAGAGGGGATCTGTTTTTTTCTTTAACCAGGCCATGCTTCAAATCTTAATCGTAATCTTCTGCTTAATCTTACTCTCCCGGTATCGGGATTGAGATAAAGAGAAAGATCAGGATTAGACACGTGTTCAGCGGTTCAGCAAGACAGCCACCAATAATCCCAGCGCCGCCAAACCCAACAGCGCGAGCGGCCAGGTGAGTGCCAGACCCAGCCGGCACAATTTGGCGAAACTAAGGGTGGCAAAAGGTGAGGCGGCGGCTTCGCCCGTCTTCGGCGTGGCCCCGCCTTCCGTCGTTTCGCCGGTCAAAATCGGGAATTTGAGCCGCGCGCCATTCCACTCCATCCTGGCGTTCTCGACGGCGGTTAGCGCGCGGGTCAACTCGACGTTGAAGTTTTCCTTGTTCCAGGATTCCTCGCGAACGGCTTCCACCTTGGCTAGCGCGTCGCGCAGATCGGCAAGGGCCTTGGCCATTTGCTCGGCGTCGCGGCGGGCGGTGAATTCGGCTTCCTCCAGCAGGCCCAGGCCGCGGGTGAGCTGGTGGATCATTTCCTGGCGGCCGGTCTGCAATTCCGCCTGCCGGCGGCGCACTTCTTCGAGCGCGGCCCGCTCGCGTTCCAACTCCTCCTGCGCCCGCTTCAATTCCGCGAGCTTCTGCTGCGCCTCGGTCACTTTCACATCCACCTCTTCGCGGGAGGGTGCGCGCGCGGAAAGGCCCGTGCCCGAGGGACTCGTGGCGTAGGGTGATTTGCGCGCTTGAAACTCGGTGTCCACAAACTCGGTTGCGTCGTATTCGGAAGCCATGACGCGACTTTAAGCCCGCGCGGAAATGGTGTAAAGCGGCGTATTGAAACGGTGGCGTATTGAGCCGTGAGGTCTTTCCGCTTGTCACTGCGAATCCGCCGTCCTAGATTTCCGCCGTTGAAAGCACATTTAGGAATTCTGACATGATTGAACTGGTTCAGTTTCCGTGGAGTCCGTTCTGCATCGTCCAACGCCGCATCCTGGAATTCGCCGGAGTTCGCTTCAAAATCGTCAACATCCCCAACGGCGACCGTTCCCTGGTCTGGAAACTCACCAGAGAACGATATTACGGCGTGCCCGTGCTCAAAGATGGCAAATCCGTGATCTTTGAGGTTGGCGACGATTCCCAAGTCATCGGCAAGTATCTGGACAACAAATTCTCGCTGGGCCTGTTTCCGGCGGAATGGGAAGGCGTGCAATCCATTCTGTGGCGTTACATTGAAAACGACATCGAAGGACCATGCTTCAAGCTCACCGACATCCACTGGCGGGAATTGATCCCACCGCGTGACCGGTTGCTCTTCCTGCGTCACAAGGAACGAAAATTCGGACGCGGCTGCCTGGACCTGTGGCGCACGCAGGAGGCCGCGCTGCTCAAACAACTGGAGCAAGCACTGCTGCCGTTCGAGGAAATGCTCATCCACCAACCGTTTCTGCTGGGTGACCGCCCGCGCTTCGTGGATTTCGACCTCTATGGGATGCTGGGCGATTTTCTCTACACCGGCCATTACTCCCTGCCGGCGGCGCACCCGCAAATCCAGCAATGGCACCGCCGCATGGTCACGATCAAGAAGTCACAATAAAGCATGATGTACGAGGCAGATCAGTTGCAGCGTCCCCGGCAGGATTGTCGTATCGCCAGAAATGGAGGCCAGCATTGAACCGGCAATGTCCAATTCGCGCAGCCAATCCAATGTGAACCTCCGCAATTGCCAAATTTGAATTTGTCACTGAATGAAGAACTATATCCTCGACACCAACGTCCTCCTCCACGACCCACATTCGTTACTCAATTTCGAGGAAAACAACGTCCTCGTGCCCATCGAAGTCATCGAGGAAATTGACCGTTTCAAACGCGAGTCCACGGAATTGGGCCAGAACGCGCGCACCGTGTCCCGCATGCTCGACAGCTACCGGGCGAGCGGCAGCCTGAGCGAAGGCGTGCGCCTGCCCACGGGCGGCAAACTCAAGATCGGTTTCCAGAAGAAGGACCCCGCACGGAACGGTCACAGCTTTCTGGCCGACAACACCGTGGACAACCGCATTTTGTCGTTCGCCCGGTCGGTGCAAAAAGCGCAGCCACGCCAGCACACGGTCCTCGTCACCAAAGACATCAACCTGCGCATCAAAGCCGATGCGCTTGGCCTGTCGGCCGAGGACTATGAGAACGATCGTGTCTTCATCAAGGACCTTTACACGGGCATGATTGAACTGCCGGTGTCGCCGGAGAAACTGGCCGCCTTCCGGGCCAACGGCGAAATGGAACTCAACGGCGGCAAGCAGTATTTCCCCAATGAATACTGCACGCTCACGGATGAGACCAATCCCAAGCGCACCGCGCTCACCAAGGTGGATGCCACCGGCACCAAGCTCATGCCCATCATTGACTGCCGCGAAGGCGTGTGGGGCATCAAGCCGCGCAATCGCGAACAGCACTTCGCCTTCGACGCGCTCCTCGATGACCGCGTCAAACTGGTCACGCTGATGGGCAAGGCGGGCACGGGAAAAACCCTGATGGCCATGGCTGCGGGCCTGAAGCGCACCGTGCTCGACCGCGAATTCCGCCGGCTCGTCGTGGCGCGCCCGACGATCTCGATGGGCAAGGAACTGGGTTTCCTGCCCGGCTCCCTGGAAGAAAAGCTCGCGCCGTGGATGCAGCCCATTCACGACGCACTGGAAATGTTGAGCGACCTGAACATGGGCCACGACCACCGCCGCAGCACTGATCTGATGCGCTCCGGCAGCATTGTGGTTGAAGCGTTGAGCTACATCCGCGGCCGCAGCATCGCGAACCAGTTCATGATCATTGACGAGGCCCAGAACCTCACGCCACTGGAAGTCAAAACTATCGTCACCCGCGTGGGCCACGGCACGAAGATCGTGTTCACCGGCGACCCTTACCAGATTGACAATCCCTACGTGGACAGTTCCTCCAACGGATTCAACTACGTCGTGAGCCGGTTTCGCACGGAAGCCGTGGCGGCCCACATCGAACTGCAAAAAGGCGAGCGCTCGGAACTGGCGGAACTGGCGGCGAATATTTTGTGATCGGAGCGCCGGTTTCCGAACCGACTCGAACCGGCCCGCGCCGTAATCGCGCGAGTAAAAAGTCGCGCCAACTGAGCAGTCGGGTAGTATCAGCCCAGTGATTTACCTGGACTACAACGCGACCACACCCGTCCTAGCGGAAGTGATCGAGGCGATGCAGCCATTCTTCACGGAACGATGGGACAATCCGTCCAGCCTCTCTGCCACCGCCACCAGCGGGGAGCCCTGTTTCTACCGCGTGAGCGTAAACACGTGAGTTGCCACCGGCTGGGCACGTTGCCGGTTTCACACAACTAACGCCTTGCTACCAACCTTCCGATGCCCGGTTTGCGTAAGAATACGGATTTGATTCGTCGCCCGGCCCAGCTAACCTCCGCTCCATAAACTTAACCTTACCGTTGGTGACACTATGAACCCTACTTCGCACACTTGGAGATTCTTTCGGGCCGGCGGCTTTGACCAGGTCAAACTTGAGACCGGAGCGGACCTCATGCACCTGGACCAACTCGACCAGAAACTCTGGGTCGCGCTGGCCTGTCCGACCACCGGGCTGGAATTCGATCCGAAGACTGCCGCCTTGATTGACACAGACAAGGACGGGCGCATTCGCGCGCCTGAACTCATCAGCGCCCTGAAGTGGGCGGGGTCAATGCTCAACAATCCCGACGACTTGGTGGGGGGAGGCGACACGGTGTCCTTGTCCGCCATCAGCGATGCCACGCCGGAGGGGAAGCAACTCCTGGCCTCCGCCAGACAGATTTGCACCAACCTCGGCAAGAAGGACGCCACCGCCATCTCCCTGGCCGACGCCTCGGATGCGAACAAGATTTTTGTCAACACCACGCTGAACGGGGATGGGGTGATCATTGCGGAGTCCGCTGGCGATGACGCGACCAAAGCGGTAATCAACGATATTGCGGGGTGCATGGGCACGGTGCCTGATCGTTCCGGCAAACCTGGGATTGATCAAGCCAAGGCCGACGCCTTCTTCGCGGAGTGTGCTGCGTTGGATACCTGGAACAAGAAGGCGGAGGACGACAAAGCCAACATTCTGCCTGCCGGTGATGCGACCGCGGCTGCCGCTGCAGCCGTTCGGACCATCAAGTCCAAAGTGGATGATTATTTTGGCCGTTGCCGGCTGGCGGCTTTTGACCCGCGCGCCGTGGCGATGCTCAATCGCAAGGAGGAGGAATATCTCGCGGTGGCGGCGAAAGATCTGACCATTACCGCCGACGAAATCGCCAATTTCCCGCTGGCACAGGTAGCTGCCGGAAAACCTCTGCCGCTCAAGGGTGCGGTGAATCCTGCGCATGCTGCCGCGGTGGCCGCGCTGCACGCCAACGCAGTGAAACCATTGCTCGGCGACAAGGCGGAATTAACCGAAACCGACTGGGCTGCCCTGCTGGCCAAGCTGGGACCGTTTGAATGTTGGAATTCAGGCAAGGCCGGCGCCGCAGTTGAGAAACTGGGACTGGCGCGCGTTCGCGAAATCTTGGGAGCCAAGGCGAAGGAGAACCTTACCGCCCTCATTGCGAAAGACAAAGCGCTCGAACCTGAAGCGCTGTCCATTGCCAATGTGGAGAAGCTCATCCGCTTCGTGCGGGACTTGCATCTCCTTTGCATCAATTTTGTCAACTTCAAGGATCTCTACGACGGTGAAGACCCGGCCATTTTTCAGGCCGGCACCCTGTATCTGGATCAGCGTTCGTGCCACCTGTGTCTGCCGGTGGAGGATGCGGGCAAGCACGCCGCCATGGCGGGATTGGCCGGCGCGTATCTCGCTTATTGCGATTGCGTCCGCAAAGGCACGGGCGAGAAGAGGAGCATCGTGGCGGTCTTCTCGCAAGGGGACGATGACAATCTCATGGTCGGCCGCAATGGTGTTTTCTATGACCGCAAGGGCCGCGACTGGGATGCCACGATCACCAAGCTGGTGGCCAATCCCATCAGCCTGCGCCAAGCCTTCTGGTCGCCCTACAAAAAGCTGGTGCGGATGATCGAGGAAATGATTGCCAAGCGCGCTGCCGCCGCGGACACCGCCGCCACCGCCAAGCTGGAATCCACTGCCAGTACTGTGGCGACGGCCGACAAAGCCAAGCCCGCCGAGCCAGCCAAGAAAGTGGACGTGGGTGCGGTCGCCGCGATGGGAGTGGCTGTGGGTGCCATCGGCACCGCCATAGCGTACTTCATGGGATTGTTCAAAGGCATCGCGCCGTGGCAACTACCGTTGATCATCATTGCCATCATGTTGTTGATCTCGTTGCCCTCGCTGATCCTGGCGTTCATGAAACTGCGCAAACGCAACCTCGGCCCGATCCTTGACGCCAACGGTTGGGCGGTTAACGCGAAGGCAAAAGTCAACGTGCCGTTCGGCACCAGCCTCACGGGCATTGCCAAGCTGCCACCCGGCTCGCAGGTGGACGTGAGCGACAAATACGCCGAGAAATCGGCAGCGTGGCCCAAAGTGTTGATTGCTCTGTTCGTTGTCTGGTGGATTTACGCATTCTTGAACGATGACGCTGGCCGGCTTTATCGCTGGACCGACGGAAAGTACGGCAAGCCGCCGACTGAAGTGCAGAAGCTGCTCGACGAGCAGAAGGCGGCCGAGAAAGCCGCGGCCGAGGCCAAGACCACAGCGGAGGCCGCAGCCGAAGCTACCGCCAAGGCAGCCGAGGCGAAGTAATTCATATTGCCAGCCACACCCGACCCGGGCGTAAGTCCTGGTCGGGTTTTGGCTTGGCATTTGGAAACTTAGCGGAGTGCTAAACCATTAATCTTCATGCAATCCTACGAGAAACTCGGCGTCTTTTACCTGGGCCGTTACCACGATCTCGGCGCACGCCAGACGCTGCCCGACCTGCTGCTTTACAACTCCAACGATCTGCTCACACACGCGCTCTGCGTGGGCATGACCGGCAGCGGCAAGACCGGACTCTGTTTCGACATCATCGAAGAAGCCGCGATCGACGGCATCCCCGCAATCCTCATTGATCCGAAGGGCGATCTCGCGAATCTGCTGCTCACGTTCCCCGAGTTGCGGCCCCAGGATTTCGAGCCGTGGGTGAATCCCGACGAAGCGCGCAAGAAAGGTGTGCCGCCGGGTGAACTCCGTCCCAGCAAAACCAACATCAGCGTGAAGCTCTTCGCGCTGGCGTGGACGCCGCATGTTCGCGACGCGTCGGGCCAACAGGTGCCCGCAATCTGAGCCTCGCAACGGGTGACGGGCGATAACGGGTCGCCGGGCGTACGGACCGGAGCCTTTGGTTCCGGTCGCCTTGCTTTCGGGTTTGGTCTGAGTAAAGTATCCGACGTTATGGCCATTCCGAAAACCGTCCGCCACCTGACCGAGGCCGAGTATCTCGCCATCGAACGCGCGGCGGAGTTCAAGAGCGAGTTCTTCGACGGCGAAATGTTCGCGATGGCCGGTGGTTCGCCCATGCATAGCTTGATTGCGACGAATCTCGCTCGCGAAGTTGGCAACCGTCTCAAGGGCCGCCCTTGTGTTCCATTCAACAGCGACCTTCGCCTGAAGATCATGGCGACCGGTCTTCACACTTACCCGGACCTTTCCGTTGTGTGCGGCCCGCTGGAGTTCGCCGACCAGGAAGAAGACACTATCATCAATCCCACCTTGCTGGCCGAAGTGCTGTCCGATTCCACCGAAGGCTATGATCGTGGGAAGAAATTCGAGCACTACCGCCAAATTCCGACACTGCGCGAGTATCTGTTGGTGAGCCAGAAGGAGCCGCGCATCGAACAGTTTGTCCGCGGTGATGACGGCGAATGGCGGTTGCGCGAAGCTGCCGGAATGGAAGCGGAGATTCAATTGCCGTCCCTGCAAATCACCCTGCCGCTGGCCGAGGTTTTCGCCCAGGTGAAGTTCGAGGCTGCTCCACTCCGAACATCCTCACGCCCGTCGGTTTGACGCGCACCTATGCCTCGCGAAACTGCCGAAGCCAAAGCCGCGCGCACCAGGAAGATCCTCGCCGGCTTGCAGAAGACCTACCCCGATGCGCACTGCGAGTTGAATTTCTCCAATCCGCTGGAACTGCTCATCGCCACGATTCTTTCGGCTCAATGCACGGACAAACGTGTGAATCTGGTCACGGCGGATTTGTTCAAGAAGTATCGGAGCGCGGCAGACTTTGCGAACGCGGACCTCGCCGGCTTGGAGCAGGAAATCAAGACGACCGGTTTCTTTCGCAACAAGGCGAAGAACATCAAAGCGTGTTGCGCGGCGCTCGTGGATAGACATGGCGGCGAAGTGCCACGAACGATGGAAGAGCTTACGCGCTTGGGCGGCGTTGGGCGCAAGACGGCGAATGTCGTTCTCGGAAACGCCTTCGGCATCAACGTCGGCGTGGTCGTGGACACGCATGTTACACGGCTGGCAAACCGACTTGGCCTGACGAAGCAGCAGGATGCGGAGAAGATCGAACAGGAGTTGATTCCGCTCGTGCCGCGCGAGCAATGGACGTTGTTCAGCCACTGGCTGATCTGGCATGGGCGGCGGCGGTGCGACGCGCGCAAGCCGGATTGCGGCGGGTGTGAGATTGCGAAGTTGTGTCCGTCAGCGGGAAAGGTTTGAACGCGTTTAGGTTAGAAAGGTGAGATGAGGCCAGGGGAGATCTTCCCGTGCCCCCACTTTCCCACTTTCCCACTTTCCCACCTGCCTTGATACTCAGCGCGTGAGTTTTTCTCAACCCAACGAGTGGCTGCTCCTCCAATCCGGTCCTTGCGACGCGGCTTGGAATATGGCGCTCGACGAGGCGTTGCTGGAAGCGATGCCGCGGCTCGGCAAACCGGTGTTGCGCTTTTACGGATGGACGCAAGCGGCAGCTTCTTTTGGTTATTTCCAAAAATTCGGCGACGTGGAGCGCGCGACGTGGTTGCGGCCGCTCGTGCGCCGGCCCACGGGCGGCGGCATCGTGCCGCACGACGCGGACTGGACCTACAGCCTCGCGTTCCCGAAGGTTCACGAGTGGTATTCGTTGCGCGCTGAAGAAAGTTACCATCGCGTGCATGAATGGCTGCAAACGGCGTTCGCCCGCCTCGACATCCCGACTGAACTTGCTCCCTGCTGTCGCAAAGCCGGGCCCGGACAGTGTTTCGTTGGGCATGAGAAATCCGATTTGCTCTGGCAGGGAAGGAAAGTTGCGGGCGCGGCGCAACGCCGCACGCGCACGGGTTTGTTGATTCAAGGTTCCGTGCAACCACCGCCATTGTCGCTGGCCAAGATTGACTGGCAACAAGCCGTGTGCGACGTGGCGGTTCGCGACTTCGGAGTCCATTGGATGGAGCTTGAACCCGACACTGAATTGCGCGAACGCGCTGAAGCGCTGGCCACTGAAAAATATGCCTCGCCGGCCCATACTCAGCGACGCTGACTTCGTTTTACTTTACGGCCGCTTGGTGTAGGGTTTTGCGCCATCGTGTATTCGTTTTG
>JACZKP010000018.1 GCA_014860005.1 Verrucomicrobiota bacterium
CAGACAGTTCTGGGTGGTCACCCAACCCCCAGGTCCACCCATTAACAGTTGGCCCGAAATCCTCGGAAAATACTCACTCTGAAACCTGTCTCCTTTTGAACTCGCGCAGAAATCTCCTTTTGAACTACCGCCGACAAGGGGCGAATCGAAGGTTGCAAGTTCTCGCTGGGGAACTAAATTCTGCCCGCACCAGACAAGCCCGTGAGTTTGACGACTGAACTATGAAGACGATTGCGAACCGCATTTTCGCACCGGAGCCGGGAAACACGCTCAGCAATGCAGCACTGCTTGTGCTGCGGCTGTGGCTCGGCTTGAGCATGTTTTTCCTGCACGGCCTGGATAAACTCATTAATTTCGGCGACAAGTCGTCGAAGTTTCCCGACCTGTTGGGGCTGGGGAGTACTGGCAGCCTGACGCTGGCCGTGTTCGCCGAGGTGTTTTGCAGCGCGATGCTGGTGCTGGGATTGGTCACCCGTTTTGCCGCCTTCAATTTGTGCGCCACGATGTTGGTAGCCTACGCGGTGGTTCACAAGTTGGCGTTAAGCGGTTCAAACAGCGGTGAACTGGCGTTTATTTACCTGGCAGGATATGTGGTGCTGCTGATTGCCGGCCCCGGACGGTACTCCGCCGATGCCTGTTTGTTCGCCAAACCGCCAAGATTCACCAACGCAGGTTGATCCGGCTCTCGTCGGCTGATCGCAATATACCTTTTCACCGTCACCCAAATGAAAGCGTTCTTCTGCTCTGGTTGGGTCCTGGTTCTGGGCCTGGTTTTCACCGCCTCGAGTGAAGCGCAGGAGTGGACGCGGTTTCGCGGGCCAAACGGCACCGGCCTCAGCGAGGCGAAGACCATCCCCACGCAATGGACGGACGCGGATTTCAACTGGAAAGCTGCCCTGCCCGGTGTGGGTCATTCCTCGCCAGTCTTGTGGGGCGACAAAATCTTTCTCACCAGCGCCGACGAACGGCAAATGCAGTTCATCGTGCTGTGCCTGAACGCAGGTGATGGCAGCACGCTCTGGCAAAAGACATTTCCGTTCATGCCGCATCGCAAGCACGCCAACAACGCCTTCGCGGCGTCCACCCCGACGGTGGATGCGGAGCGCGTTTACATCAGCCGCACCGAACCGGCGCATAACTTCCTGTTCGCGCTCGATCACCGCGGCGAAATGGTTTGGGAGAAGGACCTTGGCCCGCATCGCACGCAACACGCCGGCGGTCCCTCGCCGATCCTCCACGCCGGCATGGTGGTGCTGGCCAACGAACATGATGGTGAGAGTTTCCTCGTGGCCGTGGACGCGCGCACGGGGAAGATACGTTGGAAGACGCCGCGTCAGACTGGCAATTCGGCGGCCGCGTATTCCACGCCGTGCGTTTATCAACCGAAAGTCGGGATGCCCGTGCTCATCTTCAACAGCGAGGTGCATGGTATCGCCGGGGTCGCGCCAGATTCGGGCAAGGTGCTTTGGGAATTTGCGGCAGCGTTCGACAAACGTAGCGTCAGTTCACCGGTGATTGCAGGGGAACTGATCATCGGTTCTTGTGGCAGCGGCGGTGGCGGCAATTACGTTGTTGCGGTGCGGCCCGGCGATGCAACCGGCGCGAAACAGCCGGAACGCGCGTACGAAATCCGCCGATCCGCCCCCTACGTGCCCACCAGCGTGGCGGTTGGCGAACTGCTTTTCCTGTGGAGCGATGCCGGCATCGTGACTTGCGTTAGCGCCGCCTCGGGTGAAGTGAAATGGCAGGAGCGTGTCGGTGGAAATTTCTTCAGCTCACCAATCTGGGTGGATGGCCGGTTGTTCGGCGTTTCGACGCGCGGTGAAGTTGTGGTCCTGGCCGCATGGGATCGCTTCGAAGTTCTTGCCCGCAATGCCTTGGGCGAACAGACTCACAGCACACCCGCCGTGGCCGGAGGCCGGATGTATGTGCGCTCGCTCCGCCAACTGTTCAGCATCGGTGGCAAGGCTGTGCCCGATTCGCCGGCCAGCGCTCCGGGCTTGTAGGTGAAGCTATTTCTTCGGAACCGTTGACGAAGCCGGGCCGATGGCCCCGGCCTGTTCCAACAATTCCAGCACGCGCGCCAGCGGCAGTGCCGATGCTTCTCCGCGAAAACCGGTGACGGTTCGGGCCGCGAACAGGGAATTGTAAATGGCCTCCTCCGTGGCTTCCGCCACCGCTTGGAACAAGGGAGTCATCCCTTCGTTGGCCAGCTCCGTGGCGTGATGGGTGGTTTCGCCGTAACGCCGACGACATTCCGGCGCGGTGGAGAAGGCGATGACGTAATCCCCCGAGCCATTGGACATGTTCGATCCGGTTCGCGCCAGGCCGACCATGGCGCGCGCGGCCAGCCGTTCCAGGTTTCGGGAGTTCAACGGAGCATCGGTGGCGACTACAATCATGATGCTGCCATCGCCGGTGTTGTTGCTGGACTGCGAATCCACGGCTGTCTCCTGAGCGCCCAGCCCAGCCGTTCCTTGGTGCGCTCGCGTGGCGGCTTGGCGTCCCAACTCACGGCCAACCCGCACGCCATTGATTGACAGATCGCCGCCGAAATTACTCTGCACCAATACGCCGACCGTGTAACCGCCAGACTTGCCCGGCAACTTGCGCGAACTGGTGCCAATGCCGCCTTTCCAACCGAACGCCACTGTGCCCGTGCCGGCGCCCACTCCCCCTTCCTCCACCACGCCGTCCGTGGCGTTTGTCAGTGCGTGGATGACATGTTCTGCGAGGATTGGCCGCGCACGGATATCGCTCAGAAAACCGTCGTTGGTTTCGCCTACCACGGGATTGATGGACCGGACTTCCGCCATCCCCGGCTGGCCCAGCAGCCAGGCAACCATCGCATCCGCCGCTTTCCATACACTCAACGTGCCGGTGAGCAGAATTGGCGTTTCCAACTCGCCCAGTTCCTGAACCTGCGTTACGCCGAGCAGCTTTCCGAAACCGTTGCCGACGTGAATTGCGGCTGGCACGCGCTCGCGAAAAACATTGCCACTGTGTGGCAGGATCGAGGTAATTCCCGTGTGGATGGATTTGCCTGATACGATCGTGGTATGTCCGACGCGCACACCCGCCACGTCGGTGATCGCGTTTAACGGTCCCGGCGACAACGAACCGACAATCACCCCGGCATCACGCGCCCGGGGGCGGGCGGAATCCGGCTGGCTGCTCATGGACAGGACGCAACCGATCACCATGACGCCGACCATGAGGGGCAAGGATTTCAACGCGGATGGAGTCGTCATCGCCTTGGAAAATTCTTCGCGTCGCTCCAAGGCTACAAGCGCTTCGCCAGTTCCGCCTGGCTGCTCGCCAGTACATCCTTGTGCAGCGAATTGCCGTGCGAATCAATCGTCACCACGGCGGGAAAATCCACCACTTCCAGTTCCCAGATCGCCTCGGGCGAGCCAAACTCGTCCTTGAAATAAACGTTGCGCACTTTCTTGATGCACTCGGCCAGCACCTGCGCCGCGCCACCGATGCCGTGCAGATACACGCAGCCGTGTTCCTTGCACGCCGCCAGGGTCCGCTCACCCATGCCGCCTTTGCCGATGACGCCGCGCACGCCGAAGTCGCGGATGATCTGCCATTGATACGGTTCTTCACGAATGGACGTGGTCGGCCCGGCGGCGGTGCATTTATACGAACCGTCCGGCTGTTGCATCATCACCGGGCCGCAATGGTAAATGATGCCGTCCTTGAGGCTAACGCCGGGCGGCAACTGGCCGCCGTCGTGCAAGTACTTGTGGACCGCGTCGCGCCCGGTGAACACGACGCCGGAAATCAAAACCTCGTCGCCGACTTTCAGCGCGCGGATTTTTTCTTCGGTGAAGGGGAAACTTAGTTTCGTCATGGCAGGATTCTCTCAATTGAAACCGTCTTTGTAAATCTCGCGGCGATGACCAAGGGTGATCAGATGCAATTCGTTCCGCTCGACATTGAACTCGTAGATCACACGGTAGTCGCCGACGCGCAACCGGAAGGCGTCCACGCCTTGCATCCGATGATGATGAAATCCCCGCAGATTCATACCCAGTTCGCCAATCTGTCGCTGGATGCGCGCCTGAACACTTGCCGGGAAGGCGAGGAAACGGCGGTCAAACCGGTGGGAACAGATTTGCGTGGCCGCGCCGCCCGGCGAATTCATGGTTTGCGGACTCGATAACGCCCCTCCGCGATGTCTCGTTTTCCCGCTTCGATCTCCGCTTTAAATTCCTCTTTTAATTGCAACCGGTCTTCGAGCAGGTTCTCCAGCCAATCGCGAAGTTCCTCCTGCTCTTTTTGAGAGAGGCTGCGAACGTCGCTTTCAATCTGCGCCAACGTTTTCATAGCTTCTTTCTGACACAAAATCGTGGTGGCTTCAACCCCGCATTTCGCGGCCTTCCCCAATGTTACCCGGAAAAGCTGAGCGTCCGCGACAGTTGCTCCCCCGTCGCAATGACCCGGACCACGACGGTTGCGGTGTGTTTGCCCGGTTTCAATTCCCGCAATTGCAGTTCGTGATAATGGTCATTGAGCAACGTGCCGCTGGGGCGCTTCTTGGAAACCAGCGTCGGCATCATCTCCCTGCCATCCAGCGACAACTTCACGAACTCCGTGATCGGCTGCCGGAGCAATCCCTGCGGTGTGTTTTCCCATGCGCACCGGATGCGAAGCGTGACTCCCGTGTCCGGTCGCGCAACTTCAAATTCATCCTCCGGCCGCACGACGACGATGGAAACGAGCGGGCGTTGTATTTCACGATTGTCCCACCAACGCCAGTCACGCTCACGAGCGCGCACGAACTCAAGCACTTCGTTTGAGCCGCCGTGCATCCAAGTTTTTCCACCGCTCCACTCGTCTTGCCGAACCGCTACCACCCAATTGTTTGTGAGCGCATTAAGCCAGCCCTCCCAAGTGGCCTCCCTGGCTAGGAAGAGTGTCCGGAAGCCAGTGGTCATATCGGCGAACCACCACGGCTCGGGGCCATGCGCGTCCTGCAAAGCGACGAAAGGAATTCTCCCTCGCCACCGATGCAGGAACGGTTCGCTGTTGGTGAAATCAGGATTGCCAAAATGGTACGTGCTGATGGCCGCATAACCGCCGCGCTCCACGGAGTCGTCGAGGAAAATGCGGACAAGTTCCTCGTTCTCGCCGAACTGCCAGATGAGCCGGCCATCGCCTTGCCGCAACGGCTTCAGCCGCCTTTCACGAAACTCTCCCCAGCTCACCGCGCCTTGACTCGCCAGCGATGGACCGATGTTCGCGCCAGCCGGCGCAATGATATCGCTTGTGTGACTGTAAGTGCCGAAGCCCGGCACGTTCACCCACGTACCGTATTCTTCATTCGCGACGAAAAACTTCACCGGGACTTTCTGCTGATCGGCGATGTTCTGTGCGCGGGCCAGCCAGTTAGGTTTCGCGTTCTTCGCTCCCCACAAATGAATTCGCAGCGAGCGCGCAAGCTCGACTGCTTCCATCGGACTCCCCTGCCCATGCGCTTCGAGTTGGATGCTGAACACCTTGAGGCCCGCCGACAGCGACCGCTTGGTCGCCGGAGCGCGACGTTTCACTTCCGCCAAAGACTCGAACCCACCCAATGCCTCCAGCGCGTCGAGTGCGTAGTAAGTCGCCATCGGATTGCTCAGCCAACCCGGGCGATCAGCGAATCCGCCATCACTATTGGCCAACGAATGGAGCCAAGCCACACACTTCCTGGAATCCTTCGGTGATTCACCGAGTTGTTGCAGCGCCCGCACGGCGGCACGCGTATAAGCTACGTCCTCCACGCCTCCAAATTCCGGCTTGGGTTGAAACGTGAAGCCTCCATTCGGAAGCTGGCAATCGCGCAGCCAGGCGATCATCTCGTCCCGCTTCTCCTGATCACGCTCTAGGACGCGCAAAGCCTGCAAACCCCACCACGTGCTCATCACATGCCCGTCGCTGCCATCCGTTGCGGGAGTGTTGTTGAAGCTGCCGTTCGCGCGGCGGCGGCTGTCGAGGTAAGCCGCAAACTCCGACGGCAACTCGCTGGCAGGCACACCGAGCAGCGCTCGTGCGAGAATTACGCCCGTCTCGGAGGAAAACAGCGGATAGCCGTGCCGCTCATATTGCTTGAGGTACGCCAGCGGCTTTCTCCACGCGAGAATCTTTTCCTTCAACGCAGATGCATCTTCGCCCAGCCAGGCCAAGGTTTGAACTTGTTGGAAGTCGAATGCGCGCCGTTCCTGATCCAGCTTCTTCAACGCGCCGGGATGATGCGTGCGAATGAACTCCGCAAGTTGCTTCGTCTGCGGTGGAGTTTTCCCCACCAAGCGATAACTACCAATGACGTAGAACGTCGGTGTGAGATGAGAATGATCCTGCCCTTCCCAACCGTAACCACCATCGCCACGAGCCAGGGATTCCAGGTAACGGATGACGTCGCGGCGCCAGTCCGCAGCAGGCCACGATTGGCTGAACGAAGGCCACGGCAAGGCCGCCGCCGCGCCAGCCACCGCCGCCGCCCTGAGCATCTCGCGCCGGTTCATGGCTGCTTCGCTTTGGCTTTCTTCTTGGCTGCCGATCCTTGCGTCCGGTTTTCCCGAATCGGCCACACTTCCGACTCCGTGCGCGCCGACTTCAGGAATTCCTCGAAGCCCTTCACGACGGCCGGATGTTGCGCCGCCACGTCGTGTTGCTCGGCGGCATCAGTTTTCAGGTCGTACAATTCGATGGGCAGTTTCGTGCCCAGCCGAACCGCTTTCCAATCACCAATACGCGCAGCCACGGTGAAACCGCGTTCGTGAAACTCGAAATACAGTGGCGGACGATCGAACGTCTTTCCCTCAAGCAAGGCGGGCAAGATTGAAACGCCATCCATGTCCGGCAGCGGCTTTTGTCCGGTGAGTTCCGCCAGCGTCGGCAGCAAATCCCAGAACGCCCACACCTGTTCGCTCACGGCACCGGCTTTGATCTTGCCCGGCCAGCGTGCGATGCTCGGCGACCGCAAGCCGCCTTCATACATGCCGCGCTTCATACCACGCAGCGAACCGGAGCTTTGGAAGAACTTCGGCGAATACCCCGCGCCGTTGTCGCTGGCAAAGAGCACCAGCGTGTTGTCGTCGAGCTTCAATTCCTTCAGCAGCGCCAGCAATCGCCCGATGTCCTTGTCCATGCGCGTGATCATGGCCGCGATGTTCTTCGACTGCTCTGGCCAATCCTCGTTCTCATAAAGCTCCTGGCTCGGCACCTGGAATTTCCCGTGCGGAATCGTGAATGGCAGATAAAGGAAAAACGGGTTGGCCTGATTGCGCCGCACAAACTCCAGTGACTCCTCCGCCATCAGGTCGTGCGAGTACGTCTTGCCGTCCAGCGTGACCTGGTTTGTGTTTCGCCAGAGATATTCCGGGTAATACTCATGCGCCTTGCGCTGGCAGTTGTAGCCGAAGAAATAATCGAAGCCCATTTTCTCCGGCGTGCTGGCCGAGGCGGGATGGCCCAGCCCCCATTTGCCGATGATGCCGGTGCGATAGCCCGCGCGTTTCATCAAATGCGCGACCGTGAACGTGTCCGCCGGCATCGGCTCCTGGCCTTCGGGTTGAAACTCCTTGTTGCCGCGAATCGCACTATGGCCCGTGTGCTTGCCGGTCATCAAGGCGCACCGGCTCGGCGCACAAACGGTCGTGCCCGCGTAAGCCTGCGTGAAACGCATTCCCTCCGCCGCCAGTCGGTCCAGATTCGGCGTCTTGATTCTCGTCTGGCCGAAACAGCCCAAATCGCCGTAGCCCAAATCATCGGCGAGGATGAAAATGACATTGGGTTTCGTGGCAGCGGATGCGGTGGCGACAACTGCCAGCAAAACGACCAGCACAGCCACTCCGCATTTTCCGAATCCGACCGCTTGTCTTGCCATGTATATCATAAGGTTGTGCGCTTGATGCGTTCTAATCCCCGCCCGGCTCACTGAACACCACGCCGGAAATCAACACCTCGACTGTCAGCGCGCAAATGTTTTCGTCGGATTAGGAGAAGCAAAGCTTCGTCATGGCAAAGTCATTTGGAACTCACGGTGAAACCGGTACGAAACGGGTTGACCACCTGAACCCCTTCAAAAACCTGCCCGTCGGCCAAATCCTCCGAATAAAGCGTCGTCACGCCCAGTCGTTTGGCAGCGGCGACAATCGCCGCATCCCAATACGAAATCTGAAACCGCTCGCGCAATCGCACAGCTTCCTGAAACAAAGCGAAGTCCAGCTCAACAATTTCGTGCGGGAGAATTTCCTGCAAGAACTTCACCGCGTCGCCACTGCTCAACGGCGGTTTGAGTTTGCCCGTCGCGTTGACGAAAAACTCCTGGGCGACTTGCACGGAGAATCCGTAATTTCCTGCGGCCAGCACCGAGCGCGCCGCGTAGCGCTTGTCCGCCTCGGCTGGATGGGTTGAGGCCGCGTAGAGCAGGACGTTGGTATCAACGAAGGCGGGAATTGTCGGCATAAGTGCGGGCGCGGCTGGGCTGCTCGCCGACCGTCACCGAGTGGCTGGCGTCCCATTCCGCAAAGAAGCGGCTCAAATGACTCTGGCGCGTTCCCGCCTTAGGCCCGGCATTGGCGGACACGAGACGGGCGAGCCGGGACAGCAAAGTCTGTTGCTCCGCCGCAGGCAGCAACTTCACTTCTTCCTCGATCTGTTCCAGCGTATGCACGCTGAAATTAAACTCCATTCCGCCCTGCTTTGCAAATCAATGCTTACCCCTTGTCGGCGGTAGTTCAAAAGGAGATTTCTGCGCGAGTTCAAAAGGAGACAGGTTTCAGAGTGAGTATTTTCCGAGGATTTCGGGCCAACTGTTAATGGGTGGACCTGGGGGTTGGGTGACCACCCAGAACTGTCTG
>JACZKP010000163.1 GCA_014860005.1 Verrucomicrobiota bacterium
GGCTGGGGGGCGCCGGGGGTTTCCAAGCCGTAGCGCTTCCGGAAGGCTTCTTGTTCGGGAGTCATCGGGCCGGTCTCGAAGCTGGGGCGTTCGGCGGCGGGCGGGCCAAAACCTTCGGCACCGGTCAGAGTGGAAGCCGCGCGAAGGCTGTTGATTTCCTCGATCCACACACCCGTCTCGGCGCCAAGCCGGGTTTTGGTAGCGGCCTCCACGCGGATAAGCACCTGGCGCAGTTCACTCAGGATGTCCGCAAAGTAGTAGCGATCTTCAATCCAAGTGGTGAGTTGGGTGAGTTGGTCCTGAGTCCGCTTCAGCTCGCCGTGGACACGTTTGAATTGTTGCTCCTTCTGTTGCAGAGGCTGAATCTCCTGCTGAAGCTTGTCCTGCTGCGTCTTCTTGACGTCGGCGAGTTTGTTAAAGAGGAAGCCTAGGGCAAAGGCCATGAGCACCAGACTGGCCAGAGTAGCGATGAAGTAGGGTTTTTTCTGGTTGAAGCTCTGCCAGCGCAAGGTGCTGTCAGGCATCAAATTCAACTCCACCGGGCAGTGCGCAAGGTTGCGCAGACCCAACCCCACGACTTCGCCCATTCCGTGAGCGACGCGGGCGAGTTCCTCAAGGTTTACTGCCGGGTCAATCTGCAGGCTGCGGAAGGGATTGAAGTATTCCACCGGAACGTTGAGCTTCTCGGCGAAGAACTGCGCGGTGTAGGGCATGATGGACGCCCCGCCGGCGAGGAACAGCCGTTGAGGCGCCGAGCCACCCTGCTGGCCGCGGTAGAACTGCATGGTCTGATTGACCTGAATATGCAGCCGCGTCATGAATTGCCGGGCGATCTTGGAAATGGCGGCTTGATGCGGATTCTCCGGCTCCTCGTAGGCGCCGCCCAAACTAACAAAGCCTTCCTCGATCTTGATCTTTTCGGCCGGATCGAACTTCTGCTTGGACTCGTTGGCAAAATCCTGGGTGATGGAATTGGCGCCGAGGTTGATGCTGCGCGCGAAAACCTTGCCCTTCTCGAAGAACAGCAGATTGCTGGTCTTGGCGCCGATGTCCAGCAGCATGGTGCAATCCTCGAGATCACCGTAATTGTACCGGAAAGCATTGCACAGCGCCGCCGGAGAAACGTCGCACACCTGCAATCGCAACCCGGCCGTCTCCGTCACGCGGAACAATCCCTCCACAATGTCCGACTTGATCGCCACCAATAGTACCTCCAACTCCCCACCAGCGGTCGAGCCTAGTATCTGGTAATCCCACACCACCTCGGCCAGCGGGAACGGAACATTTTGCTGGGCCTCGTACTGAATGATCTGCGTAACCTTGCCCGCATCAACAGGTGGGAGTTTGACAAATTTGGAGAAGACATGAAAACCCGGAGCACTGACGTTGACCTCCTTGGACTTGATTCCGCTTTCAGCGATCAACTCCTGCAGGGCCTTGAGCACCACCGCCTCGCGCTTGGTCTCTTGCGAGCCTTCAAGCCCGAGCCGTTTGATGACGAACTGTTTTAGCGACAAGCCGCCCGCTTCGGTAACTTCGAACTCGGCCAGCTTCAGACTGCCTGCCCCAAAATCAACCGCCAGAAATGACTTCGAATTCAGCATTTGGTTTCGTCCCCCGCCACGTCATTCGGTCCGACCCTCACCGATGAATCTCGCGGCAGCCCGTGCTGGTTATCGGAAATGCACCAACCGGTCAAACAGAAAAACACAAAACCTCTTCACAAATTTTCCCGTCCGTGTTCGCGCCCGTATCGGCGAATAATCAATTGCCCGCACCAACCCGATCGGCTTATCTTTTCTCCGCAATGGCGGGAAGGGTGGCTGAGTGGTTGAAGGCACCTGACTCGAAATCAGGCTTAGGAGCAATCCTAACGGGGGTTCGAATCCCTCCCCTTCCGCCACTGCCAAAACAATTTACCGCGACAGGAGGAGGGAGATCTGGCTTCTAACGCAAATTTCATGGATGCGAGGTGTTTTTCACTTTTTTTGGCCTTTCGCGCGGCGCAACTGATTGCACGACAAGCCCCGCGTTTTCTAAAACATCAGAATAGCGTCCCGCACCAAAATCCGAAATACGCAGCTGCTTTGCAAGTTCGCTTCAACTTCTGGAATCTTTGCTTTACTCAAAGTACATCAATTTCTTCCACGGACATTTTAGCGCCTTCTGAATTCGAATTGTGGTTGTTACCAGAATATTGAGCTGGCCGGCTTCAATTTTTTGAAGATTGCGAGTGCTGATCTCGGCGAGAGCAGCGAGTTTTTCCTGGGTCACTCCTCTAGCCATTCGTTCGCGACGAACATTTGCTCCAAATGTCTTTAAAGAGGCTTGATCGTTGCGATTGATTGGCACGTCGTATTACGCCGTATATTATAGAGTTTTGAACACGTCGTGATAGATCGTAAACGTTTCTTGCATTTTGGTAGATAGGTAGTAAAAACACCTAAATGAACCGGAGCTTTGTGAGCCCATGAACTATTTACGAACAAACGTGAAAAAACCCGAAGATCCACCAGCCAGGCGAGATGATTTGGTCCGTTATGTGGTCGAGTAGCTAAAACCGCTTTGTCATGGTGCAGGACCTGAAGAACTGTGGCGACATGAGATGCTTAAAGCTCGGCGATAAAGGGTAGACGTTGACCAGTGATCTCTTTTTGCGGAAATAAGCCAAGTGGCGACGTCGGTGAGCAAAGCGCCATCTGCAGTCAAAACTGCTGGAGTGTAATCTAACGATTTCCAATTAACGTGGACGATCGTGCTGGCCATAAAATGATGATTTCAGCTAAAGGCACGCACCCCTTGAAGGCAATAAAAAAAGGGCACAACCCGATAGGTTGTACCCATATGATTATGAATTATGAGCTACGAGCAGCCGAGGCTCTCGCCACAGTTCAAGCACTTGTAGCAGGCGCCGTTGCGCACGGCTACGTGACCGCAGTTGGGGCACGTGGGCGCGTCCTGTTGAAAGTGCGCCACGGAATCGCTCAAGGTCTTCACCGTGCGGGCCGGCGGGTTTCCGGCAGGCCGGCCGTTTCCGTTGTGCTCGCGCGGTTCGTTGATGTCGAGCACGTCAGTGTCATCCGAGAGCGGGAGTTCCGGCACGGGCCGGTTTATTTTTTTTTTCAACTCCTCGAGCAAACCGGGAATCGCGAGTTCAGGCTGGTTGCGCGAGGCGCTGATCGCCTCGCGATAGCCGGGTATGAATTGTGTCGCCATCCAGCGAAATACGTAATCGGTGATAGAAGAGGCGTTGCGGATGTCCGGGTTCTTGGTAAAGCCGCTCGGCTCGAAGCGCTGGTGGGCGAATTTGCGCACGAGCGCGTCCAGCGGCACGCCGTACTGCAGGGCCATGCTGGTCAGGGTGCCAATGGCATCCATCAGTCCGCCGATGGTGGAGCCTTCCTTGGCCATGGTGACGAACAACTCGCCCGGCCGGCCATCCTCGAACAAACCGACGGTGAGGTAGCCTTCATGACCCGCGATATCGAACTTGTGCGTGACCGCTGTGCGGGTGTCCGAAAGCCGGCGACGCAGGGGCTTGCCAGCCTCGGCTCGCAGCGCGGCAACCTCGGTGTCCAATTCCTTCAAGCGCGCCTCCAGTGGGCTGCCTTCATGGGTGGCGGTTTTGTCGCCGCCTTCATTGGTTCGCTTGGTGTTAAGTGGTTGTGAACGCTTCGAGCCGTCGCGGTAAATCGCCACGCACTTAAGGCCCATCTTCCAGGCCTCCACGTAGGTGTGGCGGATGTCTTCCACCGTGCTGTCACTGGGCATGTTGACGGTCTTGGAGATGGCCCCGCTGATGAAGGGCTGGGCGGCGGCCATCATTTTCAAATGGGCCAGATAGCCGATGCTGCGCTGGCCGCGATAAGCTTTGAAGGCGCAATCGAACACGGGGAGGTGTTCGGGCTTGAGTCCGCTGCGGACGGTTTGACCGTCCTCTTCCACGTCCTCAATGGTGTCGAACTTCTCGATGTGGGCGATGATGTCGGTGATTTCCGTTTCGCCATAGCCCAGCCGGCGCAGGGCATCGGGCACCCCGCGATTGACGATCTTCAACATGCCCCCGCCAGCGAGCAGCTTGTATTTAACGAGGGCGATGTCCGGCTCGACTCCTGTGGTGTCGCAGTCCATCAGGAATGCGATGGTGCCAGTGGGGGCCAGCACGGTAACTTGGGCGTTGCGGTAGCCGACCTGCCGGCCATGTGCCAGAGCACGGTCCCAGCACTGGCGGGCTTCGTCCTTCAAGTAACCAAACTCCGCACTCGGGTGAATGCCTTCGACGGCCTTGCGATGGAGTTTGATCACGCCGAGCATGGATTCGACGTTGTCCGGCTTGAGCGGCTGGCGCACTTGAGCGCAACGGGCATCCCGATAACCGGGAAACGCGCCAAGGCTGCCGGCAATCTCCGCGCTTTGCTCGTAGGCGTGACCGGTCATGATGGCCGTGATCGCGCCGGCCAGAGCGCGGCCTTCGTCACTGTCATACGGCAGGCCATAGCTCATGATCAGCGAACCGAGATTGGCATAACCTAGACCGAGCGTGCGGAAGATGTGCGAGTTCTCGGCCAGTTCCTTCGTCGGATAGCACGCGTTGTCCACGAGAATTTCCTGCGCGGTGATGAAGATGCGCACGGCGGCCTTGAAACGTTCAATGTCGAACTTGCTGTCGGCGCGCTTGAACTTCATCAGGTTGAGCGAGGCGAGATTGCAGGCAGTGCCGTTGAGGAAGACGTATTCGCTGCACGGGTTGGTGGAATGAATCGGTTCGGTGCCCTTGCAGGTATGCCATTTCTGAATGGCCCCATCGTATTGCATGCCTGGATCACCGCAAACCCAGGTGCCCTCGGCGATCTTGAACAGCAGTCTTGCGGCGTCTTTCTTTTCGAGCGGTTTGTTGGTGGTGATGGAGCGGGTCCACCATTCCCGGCCAGCCAGCGCGGACTCCATGAATTCGTCGCTGGCCCGCACGGACAGGTTCTCGTTTTGGTACATGACACTGCCGTAGGCATCGCCATTGTAAGAGCCGTCGTAACCCTGTTCGATCAGTGCCCAAGCCTTCTTCTCCTCCTTCTGCTTGGCGTCAATGAACTCTTCGATGTCGCCATGCCAGTCGCGCAAAGTGTTCATCTTGGCGGCGCGGCGGGTTTTGCCGCCGGACTTCACCACATTGGCCACTTGATCATAAACTTTGAGGAAACTCATCGGCCCGCTCGGACGGCCACCTCCGCTGAGTTTCTCCCGGCTGGACCGGATGGGCGAAAGGTCCGTGCCCGTGCCGGAGCCGAACTTAAACAACATGGCCTCGCTGTGCGCCAGTCGCATGATGCTCTCCATGTTGTCCTCCACCGATTGAATAAAGCACGCGCTGCACTGCGGATATTCGTACTGGGTGGAGGCACGCTCCGCCTCGCGCGTCTTGCGGTTGTAAAACCAGTTGCCCTTGCCGGACTTATTACCTACGCCGTACTGGTGATACAGTCCGACATTGAACCAGACCGGCGAATTGAACGCGCCGTATTGATTGAGGCAGAGCCAGGTTAATTCCTCGTAAAAGACCTCGCCGTTCGCTTTGCTGAAGTAGCCGTCTTTCACACCCCAGTCCGCAATGGTTCGCGTGATGCGGTGAATGAGTTGACGGACGGAGGTTTCGCGTTCGGAAGTGTTTTGCTCGCCGTAGAAATACTTGGAGACAACCACCTTGGTGGCCAGCAACGACCACGATTTCGGCACCTCGACATTCTCCTGCTTGAAAATCACCTTGCCGCTGTCGTCAGTGATTTCGGCCGTGCGCCGATCCCACTCAAGCTCGTCAAATGGCTTGATTTTGGCGTCGCTGAAGACGCGCTGGACCGGCAAAAACTTGCGGGCCGGAACTCTGTTACCCTTGCTGCCTCGCGTGGCCGTCACGGTCGCCGTTCGGCGGCGGGTTTGCGGCGCACTGGAAGCCAAAACCTCTTCGCGTGTATCAATCATGATGCTCTTTCCCAACGGTTGAAAGTTGCTATGTCTTTCGAGCGTTTCGAGGCAAAAAGCGACCTTCTAAAAGTGGCAAAAATCGCTAAATCCTCAAGAACGGTTACTTTTCTGAACGCCCGCTCCCCCAATTAGTTGGGGGGCAGGGGTAATCTTGCTACCACCTGTTGTGGCGCTCAAGGAAAATTTGAAAAAAGTTACGCGAACGATATTCACTGCGGAAAACGGGCAGAAAATTTGAAAATGCTGGATGGCAGTTAAGATTTTCAAAGTTATTCGCGGTTGTGGACAACACCCATTGTGGAAATAACTGAAGCTCGTGAGCAGTGCTGGCTCTGTTCGATTCGTCAGGATACTGGAGTAACAAGAATCCTGTCTGGCCAACACTATTTTTTGACAGCAATTCTCATTGTGATGCTGTGGCAGGACTGAGGGGAGTGTTGAGCGGTGGACGCGCGTGTGTTGAGGGAGCGTCAGCGATTCGTCACCGTTTGTCACACAATTGCAACTGTACTTTTGGCACGCGTACCGGCATTGC
>JACZKP010000164.1 GCA_014860005.1 Verrucomicrobiota bacterium
CCTCAGACAGTTCTGGGTGGTCACCCAACCCCCAGGTCCACCCATTAACAGTTGGCCCGAAATCCTCGGAAAATACTCACTCTGAAACCTGTCTCCTTTTGAACTCGCGCAGAAATCTCCTTTTGAACTACCGCCGACAGTCGGCAAAACTTTCGTCGCTAAAACGTCTAGCATACGCGCTCATTGAATCGAATGATCAGCGGCAGGTCGAGGTGATCCAGTTCCATCAGTCATATTCTCACGAAGATTTCATCCAAGGATTTCGACCGACCCCGAATGGTCACTTCGATTTGAAGTATGGAATCTTTTACCAGTTCTGTCACCGCGCTCAGCGTGATGAAGCGTAAAAGAAGCCTTACGTATTCATCATCGACGAAATCAACCGCGGCAACCTGAGCAAAATCTTTGGTGAATTGATGATGTTGATCGAACCGGACAAGCGCGGGAAGGAACACGCCATCCCGCTGGCATATTCTCAAAATGCTGGCGAGAGATTTTACATTCCAGAGAACCTGCATCTCATCGGAATGATGAATACCGCCGACCGTTCGCTCGCGATGGACTACGCTTTGCGGCGCAGATTCCGATTCATCACCCTGCGACCGGAGTTTAGCAGCGATGCGTTCGGAAAGTTTCTTTGTGATGCGGGCGCAGCGTCCGGGCTGACCAAGAAAATCGTCAGCCGGATGAATGCATTGAACGAGGTCATTACCGCAGACACAAAGAATCTTGGTCCGGGCTATCAGATTGGTCACAGCTATTTCTGCCCACGCAATGGAATCAAGCCGGGCGAAGATTGGTATCGCCGGGTGATCGAGTCTGAAATCGTGCCCCTGATTCAGGAATACTGGTTCGACAACGAGCAAAAGGTGAAAGAGCAACGCTCTGCCCTGCTCGCCTAAGCAGGTCGTGAACATCCCAATCCAGAACATTTACTACCTCCTTTGCTACGCTTGGGACAAGCTTGAGGAAAAGGAGATTGTTGATGTTGAACCACTCGACTCGACCAGTCTGGCGGATTTATTTGCCCGGGTGTTGATCAACGGCACGAATCACTTGCTCAAGCGGGGGTTCGACCGGGGCTACGTGCCGAAGCATGAATGGACGGGCCGGCTGCGTGGACGGATATGCTTCCAGGAAGCCATTCGCACAAACGCAACACGGACCAGCAGGCTTCCCTGTGAGTTCGATGAACTGAGCTACGACGTCCTGCACAACCAAATCTTGAAAGCGACAATGCGCCGGTTAATCCGCGCGCAGGATTTGGCGATAGAATCCACAGAAGGTCTTGCGCAATTGTACCGCTTGTTTTCTGACATCGAGGATATCGAGTTGACCGGTCGGATGTTTGGCCGGGTTCAACTCCACCGAAATAATCAGTTCTACGATTTCCTACTAAAGGTTTGCGAACTCATCTACCGAAATCTGCTCGTTTCTGAGAAATCTGGAAGCAGCAAGTTTATGGATTTTGTCCGCGACAAGCGACAGATGGCGATTCTGTTTGAGAACTTCGTCCGCACTTTTTAGAGTCCACACGGATTACAAGGTGAAGCGAGAGGACATTTACTGGCGTTGGATTGCCGCCGACCAAGTTGCTGCGGGCTTGCTGCCCAAGATGCAGACCGACATCAGCCTGACCGCAGCTTCCCGGAAAATAATCATCGACTGCAAATTCACCCCGGAGGCGACGCAACATCACTACGAAGCCGAGACGCTCCGGTCTTCACATCTATTTCAAATCAACGCATACCTGACCAACCTGCCCGTGGGGAAACTGACGGATACTTGCGAAATGATGTTGCTTTATCCAACCGTGGATTCGCCGCTGTCGCACGATTTCATGGACGGGCTGCACAGGATAAAGATTCGAACAATCAATCTTGATCAGAACTGGCAGGGCATCCATCAAGATTTGTTGGCTCTGGTTGCTTGACAGTTTTTTTACTCCTCACCCCGGCCCTCTCCTCGTTTGGCGAGGAGAGGGAGATAATTTGTGGGGACGTTTTACCCAGGGCGGCGTCCGCGTTGCGGCCTTGCCCTGGGCTATTATCTTTCGCCCCGATGGGGCTGCGGCAGGGAACATTCTAATCTGGCAAATCCATGTCGCCGTGTTTAGCCTCCGAGCATGGTGGCCATGACGAGCAAACTCAAATTCGCGCCCGTCGAAGGAGAATCAGAGCCTCCTCACGTCGGCTGCTACGAGTCATTTCGCATGGGCGCCCATCCGCTTTCACCCGCAACGCAGGCCACACTCCTGTTGTGTTCGCCGTTGCGCGCGGGACGGAACAAGGACGTTCAACCCTTGAGCATCGGCGAGTTCAATGAATTGGAGAATCAGTTGGCGCGAGCCGGCGCGGGACTGGAACAGTTGCTCGAAACGGGCGCGGCGGCGTTGCTCAAGAAGATTTCTCCGGCGGTGGAGGCGGGAAAAATCGAAGCCCTGCTCGGACGCGGATTCATGTTGAGCCTGGCGGTGGAGACGTGGCAAAGCGCGGGCGTGTGGGTCACCAGCCGCACCGAGCCTGATTACCCGGAACGGTTGCGGCGACTGAAACAAAATGCGCCGCCGCTGATCTATGGTTGCGGCGAAAAATCACTTTTGTCACGCGGCGGTCTGGCCATGGTCGGCTCGCGGGACGTGGACCTGCCTGGCGAAGAATTCACCAAACGCGTGGCGGCGGCGGCGGCGCGTGAAGACATGCAGGTTGTTTCCGGCGGTGCCCGCGGTGTGGATCAATTCGCGATGCTCTATGCACTGGAAGCCGGCGGCACGGTCGTGGGCGTTCTGGCGGACAGCCTCTTGCGGTCAGCCACCGCTGGCAAAGCGCGCGAATCAATCCAGGATGGACGGCTCACGCTCGTTTCCGCTTTCGACCCCGAAGCAGGATTCAACGTCGGCAATGCGATGCAACGGAACAAACAGATTTACGCGCTGGCGGATTTCGGCCTGGTGGTCAGCTCCGGGTTCAGCGAAGGCGGCACCTGGTCTGGCGCGATTGAGCAATTAGACAAACTCCAACTCGTGCCCTTGTTCGTGCGTGACGAAGCCAATGTCCCCAAGGGCAATCGTGAATTGTTGCGCCGAGGCGCAACCGGTTTCCCGGCGGGCTGGTTGCCCGGCAGGTTGAGCGAGACCTTGAAAGGCTCGGCGAAGGGAAAAACTCCCACCATGGAAACCGCAGACCTTTTTGCCGCGCCCGCCCTGCACGAATCCCCGCCTGAATATCGCGGCAGCCACCGCAAGATTGCGGCTGTCAAAAATCGAAAATGAAAACCAAACTCAAACCCGTAAAGATTTCTGCCAAGCGCGCCGTCGCCGCTTCAACTCACGCCGTTGTGCCGATCAAGGAACGCCGCCTGAACTTCGGCAACAAGTGGGACTTTGCTCCGGCACCGGAGGATTCCAAGAATTACGTCATCGCGCCGCAACACGAGTTGTTCATCGGCGGCAAGTTCGTGAAGCCGACGTCGGGGAAATATTTTGAGTCTATCAATCCCGCGACCGAGCAGACGCTCACGACGATTGCGGCGGCGAATGCAGAGGACGTGGATAGCGCAGTGAAGTCGGCGCGCAAGGCTTACGACAAGGTCTGGAGCAAAATGCCGGGACGCGAGCGGGGCAAATATCTTTATCGCATTGCGCGGATCATCCAGGAGAAGGCGCGCGAACTGGCGGTGCTCGAAACAATGGACGGCGGCAAGACCATCAAGGAAAGCCGCGACGTGGATTTGCCGCTCGTGGCCGCGCACTTCTTCTATTACGCAGGCTGGGCGGACAAGTTGAAATACGCGTTCCCGGGCAAAACTCCGCAGCCGCTCGGTGTCGCGGGGCAGATCATTCCGTGGAATTTTCCGCTGCTCATGGCCGCGTGGAAAATTGCGCCTGCACTCGCGTGCGGCAACACTGTTGTGCTCAAGCCCGCCGAGACCACGAGTCTCACGGCGCTGCGGTTGGCGCAGATTTTTCAGGAGGCGGAATTACCCGAGGGCGTGGTAAACATCGTCACCGGCGCGGGTGAAACCGGCGCCGCGCTCGTCAATCATCCGGGTTTGGACAAGATTGCGTTCACGGGAAGCACGGAGGTGGGGAAGTTGATCGCGCGGACGATTGCGGCCCGGAGCGCCGATCTCCTGATCGGCTTGAAGGTGGGCGAATCGAAACGAGCCGATCGGGAGATCGGCGCTCCGCGAATTCCCAAGCTCACGCTCGAACTCGGCGGCAAGGCGGCGAACATTTTGTTCGACGACGCGCCGATTGATCAGGCCATCGAAGGCGTCATCGCGGGAATTTATTTCAATCAAGGCCACGTTTGCTGCGCCGGTTCGCGGCTGTTCGTGCAGGAAGGGATTTATTCCACGGTCATCAAAAAATTGCGCGACCGCATCCAGACGTTGCGCGTCGGCAATCCGCTCGACAAAAACACCGACATCGGCGCGATCAATTCGCGGCCGCAGCTCGAAAACATCCGCGAACTGGTGCAAAGCGGCGTGGACGAAGGCGCGGAGCTGACGCAGACGCAGTGTACGCTCCCGGCGAAAGGATATTGGTTCGCGCCGTCGTTTCTCACGGGCGTCACGCACGCGCATCGCGTGGCGAACGAGGAGATTTTCGGGCCGGTGTTGAGCGTGATGACGTTCCGCACGCCGGAGGAGGCGTTCGAGCGCGCGAACAACATCCCCTACGGCTTGAGCGCGGGCGTGTGGACGGACAAGGGCAGCAAAATTTTCAAGATGGTCAACAAGCTGCGGGCCGGCGTCGTCTGGGCGAACACCTATAACAAGTTCGACCCAACGAGTCCGTTCGGCGGTTACAAGGAAAGCGGCTTCGGGCGCGAAGGCGGATTGCAGGGGCTGGCGGCGTATTGCCGGCTTGAGTGATTCTTTTCAGCGCAAGTGCATCTATATGACTTGGGATAAATCCAGACAACTCCGGCACGCCGCTCAATATTGTTGGCGCTTTCTGCGAAATGGTGAGCGTAAAGATATCATGGAGTTGAGAAACGAACTAGCACTTATCGGTTTCAACGGCATGGTGACGAGCTTGTCAGCCGAGAGCATCATTCACGGCTGGAGCGAAGCAGGCTGGATCAGAGTTTCTCCGAATGGGAGTGAGCTTCGTTTGACCGAAGCCGGAATTGAGCAGTGTGCTCAATGGCAGGAAGAAGATGCTTTATGGGATCAAGGCGCAACAGAGACAATCAAGCTTGCGAAACGACTAAAAGCCGGCGAACCCGCGATGAATTTGCGGAAGGTGGCGCAAATTATTGGAAATGGGATTTTGACCAGCGTGCATGATCCCTACACCGATGAGAAAGCGCTAGAGACATTACATAAATTGAAAGGACTCGGTGTTGGTATATCCGAAAACCTTCGCCTGTTAACCGCACCAAAAGTCGGCAAAGCTGCGGCAGCGATTGCCTCGTTTCTCCAGGACTTGAATACCGAAATGAATTGTCGGTGGGAGCTACGAGCCTATACAAGCGCCACAAAAGCTCACAGACGATTTCTGATTCTACAGGACAAAAGCATTGTCACTTGCGGCCTTTCTTTGAACAACATAAACAAAGACGAAGCATTAGAGTGGATACCCGCGGGCGACGATCTCGCTGTCTACGATTGCAGCTTCTTCGAGAATTGCTGGCGATCATCCACTCGCGTCTCATAAAACCGGTCTAGCGCATGAATTTTATTCGCTCGTTCTTTAAATCCCGAAAACTCGCAAAGCTCTCTGGCGTCTTGGGAGGCGAAAGTTCTCTTGCGGGTGGGATGGAGGCGTTCTTGGAAGCCGGTAAAATACAGGATGAAGCGTTTGAACTACTTTTAGACCTTGTGGAAGCGCAGCCGGACCTGCGCGTTGTCATGGGTCATTATGCCGCCAGCCGCGATACGTTGCGGAATCTTTACGCTCGTCTTCGTGCGTCTGGCGCTGGACAGTGGGAAAGAGGGCATTACGTTGCGGCATCCTCGCTGGTCTTTGCGCCCACCCTCGATTATCTGTTGCGAAATCAAAACGCCACTGACTTTCGCGGAGTTGCGTTCCGACTCATTGATTACTTTGGACGCGGCGAACTCGGTGAAATCGCGGAATGAGCCACACGCCTGTTCTTCCCGTTTCAACAATCATCAAGGTTCAACTGGCTCACCAATTCGGGGAAATGCTCGCGTGCATATTGAGCGGTTTCGGCCAACACAGGTTGTATTGCTTGTGAAAGTGGTAAACGCGAGGGAGTAGCAGGGATATTCAAGCCAGCCTGCACGGCTTCCGACCATGCAGGAGTGTCAATTTCTTCGTATGACCGTTGCCACATCGCTTGGAAATCATCTGGCCGAGTAGCACCAAATCCAATTCCTCCAGAAGCAGCGATAGCGAAACGATTAAGAACCTCGCCCAACCGGTATTTCCGCTTTGCCAAGGTTTTGAGAATCTTGGGATCTAAGACGTCGAACGTTGGGAAGTAAGCGGTGTTTTTACGACCCCCTGTTGCACGCCAACTCGGCGTGGTAAAAACGGGGGCAATGAAATCATCCAAGCCTTGTTCACGTCGCCGAGGCGCGCGCACCCGTGCCGCGCGGCGCGCAAAACTTCTGGTTGCG
>JACZKP010000165.1 GCA_014860005.1 Verrucomicrobiota bacterium
CGAACCGAGTGTTTTCGGACATGGCTGGCGTGGTCCGAACCTTGGAGGCGGGTTTGCCCAGGCTGGCTTCAGATCGAGATCGCGTGCGGAGCATCTGCGCTTGGCCTTGGATTGTTAGTCTCATCTTGAACGCGCACTAGAATGAGCGGAGGTGTTCCCTCGGTCTTGGGCAATAACAGACTGAAGCCCTGCGACGACACAGCACAGAATGAATCCAAGAATCTTGCGCGAAACGCACGGCCGACGATGCCTGGCTTGCCGTTTATTCATTCTAGTAACTTTCCTTTGAGAGCCGGAGGAACCGGAACGGTATTGCCTGCTGCTGGTGTGAGCAATGTAGCCGAGAGGCGTAGGCGTATCCTTTCTTGGTATTCCCCCAGTTCAGACTGGTCGCTGATTGCCTCCAAAATCGGCACGAGCTCTTGCTTCTCTTGCTGAAACTCCAATGAACTCGCCCCCTCCAATAGACGGTCCAAACTGGCTTTGCGCATGACCCCTGAAGCTGTAATGAGAATCTGGCGGAGGAGTGGAAAATATCGTTCGCGCTGTCCTTCACGCCAGAGGTGGCGTGTTGCGCGAATGGCGTAGCCCAAGTTTGGATCTTCTGGGTTTTTCAAAACGTCGGTAATGACTTCCTCCATTCCGACGAGCGCGGCGTCACAAGAGCCAGATTCAGGAAATCGCTCAAGACTTTCCACAAGCGCAATCATGGATTCGGCGTTCTTAATTTTCCCAAGCGCGAAAGCCGCCGTTCCGAATACGCTGGCATCTGACGTTTTCCGCAGCACCTGCGCCAGTGTGGGAGCCGCCTGTTCCCCATCAATGCGCATGAGCGACAAGCAGGCAGGCCTGGACAAATCTGGCACATTCATGCTGACACGCTCGTCCAGCATGTCGCGCAAAAGCGCTGTCGCTTCTGCGACCTTGAGAATTCCCAATGTATTTATTGCACTGGCTCGGAAATACGCAGCCCGCTGTGAATTTGTTGCTGAGTCCATGAAAAAACGGAACTCCTTCTTCGCTTCGGTGGCACTTATTTGTCCTAGTTCCTGCATCGTTAGCGCCACGTTGCCCATTGTGTGAATAGCAACAGTGGACAACGCCTCGTCTTCCTTGCTGTCCTTGGCAATGGTGGTCGCTTCTGCCAAGAGATGACTCATTTGGTCTGGATTCAACTTTCGCCGGTTTGCGTGCAGCATTTCCATGGCGACCGCCCGCGATTCCCAGTTTTCCGTCCGGTTGACTATGATTGCGATGCCTTCCGTGAACGAGGCATCGCTCCACCCTTTTTCTATGAAAACTTGGGCGCGAGGTGATAATTGGACGGGAGGAATCTGATTTTTAGGCGCTTCAACGTTCTGTCCAAGAATTGGGGACGCCGTGTTTAGCAACATTATTCCTATGACCAAAGAATAGAACTTTGCAGATTCAATGGAAGAAATATTTCCCCGATTAGTTAGCGTTGATCGAATTCGTTTCATCTTGTCCTCTCGTGATTCGGCTTTCAAACCTCTGCGGGTCTGAAAGGGATGGGCGTGACCTACTCACGCCCCAATCCAGGCACTGGTATGCCCTCACAGGAACGCTTTGGGGCACGCCCGATGTGGGCGTGCCTCGTTGCGTGTCCTGTGAGCAAAATTACCAGTTTTGGATTGGACAGCAGCCGAAGCCGCAAATCTGTTGTGGATTGGGGTTACATAATTCTTGTTTCCGAACGAAGATGATTGAACGCCCGTTGCCGCGCGTCAGCAAGAGCAAATTTGGAGCTTTTTGGATCGGACACCGCCACCAAGTCCACCCCCCATGTGTGGATGGCCACTCTCTCGCGTCCGTTTGGCCGAGGGGAAGCAGGCGAAGACCGCCACCTCAGGCTTACGGCTCGTCGTCCACGGGCTGGTCGTCTTTCGGCGGCTCTTCCTTCTTCTCAGGGAACAACTGCGCGCGTTGTTTGAGCAGTGAATCCACCGTCCAACTCGATACAAGGTAAGTCCATTTTGCGAGTTTCTTCTCCTGGGCCAGTTTCTCTTCGAGCTTCTGTTGGCGGTCCTTGAATTCCTTGTCCAGCCGCTCCTTGTCCTCCGGTTTCTCATCGGCCCCGGGCGGGCGCTCCTTGGGCAGCGTGGCGGAAGTCGCCACAGTGAGAACATAATTGTCGTTGGTCTTCGCGCCGACCTTCACCGTGTAATTGAAATCATCGAAGGTTTCCAGCGTGATGACCGTGGGCTGGTCCAGTCCGGTTTGTTCGCGGCTCGCTTTAAGCAGTACGTCCACGAATCCAGGCGAGGACAAGGCGTGGGAGAAGCTGGAGGTCTTTCCGGCATCCAGCTTTTCTTCCGGCTTTGCGTCCGCCAGTTTCCATTCGCCGGCTTCGGTTTCACGCGTCAGTTGCCACGAATTCGTTGCTTCCGGAAAAGTCACCGCCAAGGACCGGATTTTTTCGACCTTGAAGAAATCCTTGGACAGCCAACGATCCGGTTTTGGTTCCATTTCGGCGAATGGTTCGGATACCAGATAAGCCGTGCCCGGCTGGTCAGGCAGATACACCCAGCGGCCATTCGGCCAGCCGCCGCCGCCCATGGGATCGCCGCCACCGCTGCGCATGGATTTCTTGCCGAGCAGCACGGAGCGGATCACTTTGCCATCCTTGTCCTTCAGTTCAACCAGGGTCGCGGAATTCGTTCCACCCTTGTCCGGCGGCAGCAACTCCATGCGGCCCAACTGGGACTCGCCAATTTTCTGGCTCTGGGCCGGACGCAAATCCCAAAGCTTGCGGGCGAATTCGATGATGCTGCTGGTGTTGGCCGGATACCCGCCCCGTTCCTTCACGGTCCAGACTTCGCCCTTCACCAGGTTCACCTCGCCGTCATGCTGGCGCAGGGTAATCTGCGCAATGTCATTGACGGGAAAATCGCCCAGCAGTTTGTCCGTGGCAAGGCGGTCGGTTCGCTCGAACGACGTGGACTTTTTCGAGTTCAGATAAAGGCCGATGCCACCCAGCACCGCACCCGTCAGCAATATCAAGATCAACTGTTTTCGATTCATCTTGCGGCGGTCTTTTGACGTTTGATGAGCGCGAGACCAATGCCGACCAGTGCCACCACGGCCGGCATCGTCAGAATGTTGGTCCACTGCAACCGGGTCTGGAGCGAGTCAATGTCCTTGCGCAAATTGCGGCGCTCGGTCCGCAGCGCGTCGCGCACCTCGGCGCGTTTCTTTTGCACTCCTTCCCACTCCTTCTTCGCTTCATCGGATAGGATGATCTGCTGGCCCGGTTGCTGGCCTTGCAGCATCTCGTTGATCTTTTGGGCCAGTTCCCGTTCGCTCTCCTCGAGTTCCTTGATCTTGGCGGCAAACCGTTCCTCCGCCTGGCCCTGCAATTCGCGAATCCGGGTAAACGGCCGCGCCATGGTTGCCCGGCTGCGAATGGAGATCAGGTCGCTGTCGCCGCTCAGTTGCTCCACCAAGTTCTGCACAAGGGTCAGATTCTGGCTGAAAGGCCGCATGATCCGCTGGCCAAAGAAATTCTGGATTTGCGCATAGAACTGTTCGTGCAACATGTCCGAATCGCCGAACAACACCACCACGGTTTCTTCCTTGGAAACTTTCAACGAATCGTCCGGCGCTTTGGCGGCGGTCGCATCCGCCGGCTTTTCAGCTTCTTCACCCGCCGCGTCCTCGTCCTTCTCCTCGTCGTGGTCGTGGCCGCCGGGCTTGCCGTCCGGGAACGCGGTCTTGAACTTGCCGGTCAACCGCACGGCCAACGAGTGTTCCTTGCCGGATGCTTTGAAATCCTGGGAGCCGCCAAATTGCGCGAGCATCTTCTCGGTAAGGTCTGAATTCGGACTGGTGCGAATGAGCACCGTTTGCTTGATCCCTTCGGCGGGCGATCCACTAAACACACCGCTAAACGGCAGATACAATCGTGAAATCTGGCTGGTCACCACATCGTTCGTGTCCATCGCCTGGGGCGGAATCTGGAGGAACGACGGATTCACCTGCGGCCGACCGCCTTCGCCGCCGAGCTCCGTGTAATAGGTCTTGTCCGTGGCGACCTTGCCGATGTCAAAGCTCAAGCCCCAAGCTTTCAGCAAACGATCCAGACTGGCCCCACTGCCCGCCGCCGCCTGCAAGGGATTGGACTGATCACTCCGCGCATCCATGACGCTCAAGGGATCCAGGAACGCCACCAGTTTGCCGCCGCGCAACACGAACTGGTCAATGGCAAATTCCGCCGCCTCGCTGATGGCCTTGGGATAAATGACGAGCAACACCTTGATCTCGTCATCAATCTTCTCCGCGGTCAGGGGAATTTCCTTCACGTCGAAGTCCGACTTCAATTCGTTGATGAAGAGCCAGGGTTCCGTGCGCCCGCCGCCGCCCATGCGCATCGCCATGGGATTGAAGCCACCAAACACCGGCAGACCGCTCATCACGCCGACCACCGGCTTCTGCGGTCGAGCGACTTGGGCGATGGCGCGGGTGAGATCGTACTCAAGCAACCGTTCGCGAGTCGGGCTGAGAAAGGGAATCGTGGCGCGTTCGTCCAGGCAACTCACCGCCAGCCCGAAATAAATCTGATCGCCGCCCAACGGCTGGAGCATCTGGCCCTGGATGCCGTCCAGATTCGCCGAATCTTCGGCCTCGGTATCGGGCACCGGATCGAGCTTCTTGATTTCCAGATTTCCCTTCGCCAACAACTGGTACTCCTTGAGCATGTCTTCCACGCGCGCGGCGTAGGTCTTGAGTTCGACCGGGGTGCTGGACTCGCGCTGGCTGAAGTAGAACCGGATTTGCACGGGGGTATCCAGCGTGCCGAGGATGCGCTTGGTGCCCTCGGACAAGGTGTACGCCTTGTCCGCGGTCATGTCCACGCGCACGAGCAGCGGACGCACAATGATGTTGAGCGCGATCACGATGACGACCATCACGATCACGCCGATCGTCGAGTAAAGAAACGTTTCAATTCGCTTTTTGTGTTGCATAGCCGGTGCGATGAAAATTCAGTCCTCCTCCCCTACCCTGACCGATGGCTGCGCAGGATCACGCCCGTCGTGAACAACGCGAACCCGATGACGGAGAGGAAATATACCAGGTCGCGGAAATCAACGACCCCGCGCTGGAAGGCATCGAAATGGGTCATCACGCTCATGGACGCCGTCAGGTTTCCCAGCCAGGCAAAGCCCAAGGAGTCGAAAAACTCCTTAACCCGGGAAATGCCGGCCAGCACGAGGAACAGGCACAGCACGACCGAGAGAATGAAAGCCACCACCTGGTTGCGTGTCATGGCCGAAGTCATGGACGCGATGGCCAGATACGCGCCGGCCATCAAGACGCTGCCCAGGTAGCTGCAGATGATCACCCCGTTGTCCGGACTCCCAAGATAGTTGACGGTGATCCAGACCGGAAAGGTTAACAAGAGGGCCAGCGCCAGAAAGAGCCACGAGGCCAGGAATTTTCCGGCAATTGCCTGCCAGGCGGTGATCGGCATAGTGAGCAGCAGTTCGATGGTTCCCGAGCGCCGTTCCTCCGACCAGAGCCTCATGCCAACCGCCGGCACGAGGAACAGATAGAACCACGGATGCCACATGAAGAACGCCATCAGGGACGCTTGATCGCGCTCAAAAAAACCGCCGAACAGGAACGTAAATCCCCCGCACAGCAAGAGGAAAATGACAATGAACACGTAGGCCACCGGCGATGCGAAGTAACCGGTCAATTCCCGTTTGGCAATGGCTTTGATGTTACCAAAGGCGCTATTCACTTTTTCACCTCCTGCTTCGTGTCCGGCATGGTGATGCTGCGGAAAACTTCATCCAAGCGACCCTCCTCGATTTGCAATTGCTCGATCTGCCAGCCGTGGGCGGCTTCCCCGACGGCGCGGGCAAACTCCCCGTTCGCGCCCGCCGCCTGGGGTTTGGGAAACACCGACACCGTCACGCGACCATCCTTTTCCTCCACCACCGACACGCGATTCACCAGCGGCATCTGATAGAGTTTGGCGGAAACGGCTGAACTTGCCACGCCCTTGACCCGCAACGTCACCGCACCGGCCCACTCGGACTTGCGCCGCAATTCCTGCGGGGTGCCATTCGCCACAATGCGGCCCCGATCAATAATGATCGCTCGCGAGCAGGCGGCATCCACCTCCTCCAGAATGTGCGTGGAAAAAATGATGGCCTTCTTCTCGCCCATGCGCTTGATCAGGCCGCGCACCTCGTGCTTTTGATTCGGGTCCAAGCCGTCAGTCGGTTCATCCAGCACGAGCACCTCCGGGTCGTGAATGATGGATTGCGCGAAACACGTGCGATGACGATAGCCTTTGGACAAAGTTTCCACGCTCTGGTGCAGCACGTTTTCGAGGAAGCACATCTCCACGGCACGATGCACCGCCTTCTTTTTTGCGTCCCCGCTCAACCCGCGGATTTCCGCCGCGAAACTGAGAAAGCCGTTCACGGTCATGTCCGTGTAAGCGGGCGCATTTTCCGGGAGATAACCGATCAGGCGCTTGGCCGGAATCGGATTCTCCACCATGTCGAAGCCGCCCACGCTTACCGTGCCGGCGGTGGGTGGAATGAAGCCCGTGATCATCCGCATGGTAGTGGATTTGCCGGCGCCGTTCGGGCCGAGAAAACCAAGCACCTCTCCGCGCGCCACCGAAAACGAAACTCCGTCCACGGCCCGTTTCGTGCCGAAAAATTTTGCCAGATTCTCTACTTTTATCATGGTTTCCAGTCCGCTTCATTCGGAAGACGGAGCGTCCAAATAACGACTCTCGTGGCCGTTGTAAACTCGATTTTTTGGTTATTGCAGCACGCGAACCCGGTACGGGCGCGAATTTTGCCGCTACGCCACTTTGACAATTCCACCCAAAAACGTTCAAAAAAAATGGGCCGCCCCTGAATGAGTTAATGTCTCAAGCGCTGGCCCAATTGGTGAACCGGTGGTTGCAGCCGGCGCGATTTTGGCATTTCAGTTCTGGCGGGGTGTCAATCTTGATGTTGAACTCGACGGCGCATCTTCCCATGATGCGCCCCATGAAATCGTCCGCGCCGCAGGGAAACGCCGGCCTCCCGATGACCAGCAAGTGGGACCCGGAAAAGTTGCAACGCGAAGTCGCCGAATTACAGGCGTTGGAAAGCCAGCCTTTCCTGACTCGCGCGGCAGGCTATCTCAAACGCACCGGACCGGGCCTGCTGCAAAGCGCCATGACGCTGGGCGCGGGCAGCGCGGTGGCTTCGGTGGTGGCGGGCGCGTCGTTCGGCTATCAACTCCTGTGGGTGCAGCCGGTGGCGATGCTGCTCGGCGTTTGCATGTTGGCGGCGCTGGGCAACATAGTGCTCACCAGCGGCGAGCGGCCTTACCGCGCGTTTGGCCGTGAGCTGCATCCGCTCATTCCCCTGCTCTGGGCCATCGCCACCATTGTCGCGTCGGTAATCTGGCATTTCCCCCAATATGGCCTGGCCGCCGGCGCCGCGCGCGATCTGGCGGACATGGTAGGCATTGTTGTATCCACCGTGGACGCGGGCGGAAATCGCAGTTTTACCGGTGCCGGTTACGCGGTCAGCTTTGGCATCGGCTTCCTGCTGCTGGGCATCGGGATTTTCACCACCTGGAATTATGGCAGCCGCGCCAAGGGCATAAAAATTTACGAATGGTTTCTGCGCGGCGTGATCGCGCTGGTGATCCTCGCTTTTGCCATCGTGGTATTTTCCACGGGCATCAATTGGGGCGAACTGTTCCGCGGCCTGTTTGCGTTCCATCTGCCGCGCAGTCCGGAGGGCATTCAAACCGTGCTGGGCGCCATCGGTGCGGCAGTCGGCATCAACATGACTTTCCTCTATGGTTATTCGCTGCTGGCCAAGGGCTGGGGCCAAAGCCACAAGAAACTTTCCCGCTGGGACCTCGCCATGTCCATGTTCATGCCGTTTGTGCTGGTGACGTCGCTGATCATCATCGCGATGGCCAACACCATCTACAATCCCGCGCTGGGCGACGCCGTGCGCATGGATCTGCGCCCGATAGACGCGGCGCGAGCCTTGGAGCCAGTGATGGGCGCGAACCTTGGCCGCATCGTGTTCAACCTTGGTTTTATCGCCATGACCTGCGGGGCCATCAGCGCCCACATGGTGGTGTGCGGCTTTACGATGTGCGAAATGCTAAAGCTCGATTACACAGTCTGGCGTTACCGGATGTTCACGCTGGTGCCGGCGGTGGGTTTGCTGGGCGTGGTTACCTCCACGCCACTCTGGCTGCCAGTGGTGGCGTCGGCCATCTGTTTTACGATGTTGCCGATTGCCTATCTCACCTTCCTGGTCATGAACAACCGCCGCAGTTATCTCGGGTCAGCGGTGGGTCGCGGTTGGAAGCGCGTGGTGTTTAACGTCATTCTGGCCATCGCCGTGGCCATGTCAGTGGTCGGGGCCGGCATTCAAATCAAGAGCCGGGTCATTGACAAGCTGCCGGAATTGTTTGGCAAACGGACGGCGATGGTGGTGCCTGAGAACGCCGACCGGGTTCTCAGTCAGGGGTCTTGTGCCGACTGGCAAGCTCAGTTGCGGGCAGGAAAATTCACGCTTCAAAGCAACCCGGCAAATCCCCGGGCGTAGCGATTCAATCTCGATCCAACTCAACCACTTTTAGATAACCCAGGGTGACTGGCCCGAGCAAACCAGACTCCGGCAGCGGCGCATCCGGCTTGAACGGATTCCACGTAGTCCAGGCAATCCGCTGATCCGCCGGCAAAGCAGCATCGCCGATAAGGCGGTTGGGCCACAGATTGGCCACGCGGATTTCGAGGGCGTTCTCACCCGTCACCAGCGCGTCAGTTAAATCCACGCGCCACGGCGCGGTCCACAGCGTGCCAAGTTCGCGACCGTTTAGCTTCACTTGGGCCATGACGGCGACTTTGCCAAGGTCGAGAAAGACGCGCGCGGTTGCATCGCGGACGCGCGGAATCGCCGGCGAAGCGAACGTCAACCGATAAGCCGCCACGCCGGAAAAATGCCGCACCCGGGCATCGCCGTGCTTCGCCAGGTCCATCAATTCATTCAACTCGATTTGCCCGGGTGCGCCGCGACCCGGTTGGAACTCAACCCGCCATGGGCCGGTTAATGGCAGCGCGGCTGGCAGATTGGGAACTTCGGCCATGCGCGTTCGGCTTCGGCTGGTTGTGATTTCGTAAGTACCAGATTGCCACGCGAGCAATTCCATTTGGCGACCTGATCCGCGCAGTTCCGCCATCGGCGACGTCGTTTGCACAACCCCGGTCTTGGGCAGAACCGGGACGCCATTGCGGTTGAATCCCACCACGCGACCGCCAGCGGATTTGCGGAATACGACGAAGACGGATTCCGCCGGTTCAAGCGACAACGGTAGAAACGTGCGACCGTCTTTCTCTTCGTACACGGGTTGCCCCTGGATTTCCCCAGTGAGCGGATGCCACAACTCCGGCGCTTTGCCAGTCACACGAAAGGCGGCCAGTGCGACGCACGGTTCGCTGCTGCGGTTGGCCACAAAGTAAATGTCCGTCTTGCCGTCGCGACGATGCGTGTAGCGCAACGGACCCTCTGATTCAAAATCCGGCGGCACACCTTGCTCGCGCAGGATGGCGGCGAGCACGCTGTATTCGGGATACAGTTCCGGCTCAACCACCGTCTTGCCCACCTCGCCCCACGGCGCCATGCCGAACCGGCCCAACTCCATCGCAGCCTGCCATTCACCGTCGGGCGCAAGCTCCGAATTCCAACCGGCAAGTGGCACGGGCGTCCCGCCCGTTCGATTTTTTCCAACCGGCAGCGCGGATTGCGCGGACTGCCATTCACGATCCGAGTGAACGATTTGCGTCGCGCCACCGTGCAAGCGAATTTCCAATCCGGCAATCAGTCCCGCGGGGTTGGGCGAGTCTCCCGCGTTCTGCGCAGCAACGGCGATCAGGTTCGTGCCGCTTCGGAGCTGTGACGTGAGGTCCACCGTTTCGAGTCGTGTGAAGTTGTCACCGGACGCGACGCGGCGGCCATTGACCCACAGTTCAAAAGCATTGTCGGCCGTCAGTGTCATGCGCGCTGACTCCACTTTGACTTCGGGCAACACCAGGGTTCGCCTGAAGTAACGCGTCGCGACCGGCGCCGCGCTGGCCGGATTGCCTTCCGCAAACCAAATCCATTTCGCGCCGGCAATGAGTTTGACCGGCGGCGCAACGTCAGACTGGGGCTTGGCCGCTTTGCTTTCCCACAGCACCCTGCCCTTGCCAACGCGGCGTTCGGTCCACGGTTGGCCAGACCCGGGGGCAGTTCCTCCCCACACGCCGTCAACCAGTTCCCTGATTTCCCTGTCACACTCCGGATGGCCGGAGAGACTTGGCGATTTGCGCGGCGGCGGGCCCACGACCGTCGCGCCGGCCCGAACCAGGTCGCCGATTTTTCGCAGCAAGGCCGGCGTCATGGTTTCCATGCGCGGCAGGACCAGCAGCCGATAACTCATGCCATCGGGCAGCACCAGCCGGCCATGCTTCACCTTCATTCGCTCAATCAACGTGTCGGGCGCGCAACCATCAAAATTGTAACCGAGGCGATCCGGCGGACTGCCGGGCATGGCGGACGCTGGCGGACGAAACACATGCGGCGCGCCTTCCGGAACGAGGAAGCAAATATCCGCGACGGCAAGTCCCTGGCGCAGCATGAACTGGCAGCGCGCGAGATATTCGTGATACGCCGGCACCATTTCCCACCAGGTCTGCGTGCGTTCCCAATGCACGCCGTAAGGTCCCATCGTCATGCCAGGCTGGCGGTCGAGCCAGGGTTGGTGCGCGTAACGGTGGAAAACGATGCGGTTCACGCCCGCGCAAAATGCCCAGTCGCCCAGCGTCTTGAGCTGGCCGGGATGAAACCGCCAGCGTTCCCGGTCATCGGAAGTAAACGCTTCCGCGGCCACGATGTTCTTCCCGCCCGTGTGCGCAATGGAACTTGCCTCAATGCAGGTGAAGAACGTGTCGAAGCCGCTGGCCCAGAATTCGCACATCGGCACGTCGGCCACGGCGCCGAGTGTCATGTCTGCGCACGGATTCATGTCGTAGGGTTCAATGGACAACCCGAAGCCGTGTCGCCGGCCAAGTTCCTTGAGATGCTTCGCGTGATTCTCCACCACCAGTTCCTGCGCGGTCTGGCGCATGTCCCACAGGAATCGTTCGGAAACTTCCAGGCTCTCCACCACGCGACCCGTCATCACGGGCAGGTAGCGGAGCGGATCGTAACCGCGCCGTTGCCGAAACGCTTCGCGGAACGCCGCCGTCCAGTTCTGTGCGCCCATTTCCCAACTGTCTATGTGGAGCGAGGTCCAGCCAGCTTGGCTGGAGGTTTTGCGCGGCCCCAGTTCACGCACCAGCGCGCCCACGAACGCCTCAAAGTGCGCTTCGAGTGCGGCTTTGTCGAACTTGTCGGATTCCAGACCGAGGCCGGGCGCCGGAGCGGGCCGCGTGTTGGCGCCGGTGCTGGTGCGACCGAAGCGCAGGATCGTCCATCGTCCCGGCGGCACGTCCCAGGCCAGACGGCCATCCGCCCGCAAACGATCCGAGAGGTCCAGAATTTCCGCTGACCGGATCACGGCGTCTTTCGGCAGGGAGGGATACTCCGCCAGGGATGGGAGAAAAGATTTCACGCCCGGCTTGGACGAATAAGGATGGCGCAGGTAAAGCGCCTTCTCGTCGAGATCAGCGATTTGGCTTCCATTGGTTGTTGCCGGAAAAGCCAGCACCGCCACGTCGGCATAAAACTCGTTCTGCGCTTTCAGCAATTCAGCGGGCAAACCGCCGGTGCCAAAGTAAGGCGCACGCGGCGACGGGCGAGGCAGCGCTGCATTAAAATTCGCCGGCCCTGTGATTTCGACCGCACTGGCGACGATGTGTTGCATGGATTGCTCGGGCTTCACCCACGGTCCGCCGCTGCCGGTCCAGCCGGGTCCGGCATTCAGCGTGATCTGCAAGTCCAGGCGTTCCGCCTCGGTGACGGCGTGTTTGAACAATGCCCGCCACTCATCGCCCATGAACGCCACCGGCCCGCGCGGAATGCCGACGTTCACCTCCATCATGATGACACCGCCAAGACCCGCGCGGCGCATGGCTTCCAGATCGGCGGTGATGCCGGCACGGCTGACGTTGCCATCCATCCAGAACCAATAAACCCAGGGGCGCGCTGCGAATGGTGGGTTGCGGAAACTGGATTCCAGTTTGCCGGCGCCGGCAGCCAAGCCGGACAATGCGAGGCAAAGTGTCAGCATCGCCAGCATCGGCCCAGCAATTCTCATTTTGCCCCGGAGCGCGACTGTGTCGTCTCGACCAGTCGCAGCAGACCGGCAAATTTGCCGCTGTTTGGATTGTCGCAGCGCTACGGCTGGTGCTTCGCACACAGCCGCGCTCCGCAAAATGAGAATCGCCAGCATCGGCCAGCGGGAGTAGGAACTTGATGTTTTCATTCTACCAAACAACACGAGGGTGACTTGGGGATGATGGTGGACAACGCAGGATCGCTCGCCCGAAAAATTTTAAGACTGAAGTAATTCTTGGTGACAAGGCATCCCACGGCGCCATCCCGCCTGTTCATGAGTGGAAAGCTATTCGAGGAACTGACGTTGGCAAGTTTCGTTTGTGAGGGACTGTGATTCATGGAGAGCCTCCACGACCTTGAAATCGCACATTGTGACCGTGAACCGCCGAGGCAGCGGAGCGCCGGTCTCCGACCCGGCGCGAAGCTGCGGTTGCCAACCAACACGCCGGGTCTGGAGACCGGCGCTCCGGTTCATGGGTAGCTTCGACCTCCGAGAACGGACGCGCAGCGGCGGACGGGCCGACTGGAAAGTTGGCGTTACTTCTCCGGGAATCAGTGCTGAGACAGGCAAAAGAAAAAAGGGCGTTCCAGAATTAAATCCGGACGCCCCTGAGAGTTTTGGGGTGCCGCCGTTACGGCAGCGAGTGTTCTGGAAGCGAACCGACGTTCGGGCAGCTCACGGCGGGGGCGGTACCGATCGTTAGGGCAAATACGTAATCGAGATTACCCACGGGACAAGTAGGGAGCACGCGGCCTCGAAGGTAGGCTGCCAGCGCTGCTTCGTCCGGCGCGTCGTTGCTGTGCTTGTTGTTTTCCAGTGCCCATTGCTGTAGGACGCTGTCCAGTTGGCGCAGGTTGTTAAGGCAGGCGTCCATCTGCGAGGTGCTCCGCGCCTTGACAAAGTTCGGCAGGGCAATGGCCGCGAGCAGACCAATGATGGCCACCACGATCATGATTTCCACGAGCGTGAAGCCGGCCCGTAGTTTTGGAATTACTTTCATAACATTCACCTTGTTGCTGTTTTTTGTTTGCGGCGTAAACCAGCAGCAGGCGGTTTATTATGATTACGATATTCGTTTACTAATTGCCCACTGCCACCGCACACGAAAGTTAAGCACCATGAGTGCCAGTGTCGGGGGTGACCGCATATCGGAGCCAACGTAACGCCGGTTTTCCAACCGGCATACGCCGACTGGAAAGACGGGGTTATTCACAGGCGGTTCCGGGAAAGCTTCGGCCTTCAACTTTGGATGCGCATCGGGGGCCTGAACCGTAGCGGCGTCTCGGCAGAGCGCCGCATACTGGCTTTCGTTGGAATGGCGGCGCTCTGCCGAGTCGCCGCTACGTCGAGGTTTATGGAAAGCGGCGCTGAAGTCGCACGCACTCCAAACGCTGGCGCGAGGTCCGGGCGTCTTCCTGCCGCGCGCAGCGTCTGGAGTGCGGCGCGTTTACCGCCGCTCTTTCGCAGGCGCGGGGGCGATGAGGCTGGCGGTTGAGGCATGATTTGCGCGCAGGAAAGCGGTGCTGAAGTCACCGCACTCCAGACGCTCCGCGAATCCCTGGCGACCCGGTGCTGCGCGGAGCGCCGACATTCTTGTCGACGTGTTTCGGGTAACGCGCGGACAAAAATGTCCGCGCTCCTGGCTGCGTGAGGAGTTACCCTTGAAAGGGCAGAAAAAAGGCCCGAAGCAAAGCTTCGGGCCTGTGAGTCAAATCAGTCCGTTCAACTTACGGAAGCGTGTGCAAAGCGGGACTGGTCGTCGTAGCCGCCACAGCATTCGGGCAGGTCACGACAGGGTTGATAGTAATGTCGTCGGCAAACACATATGTAGCATTTCCGGAGGGGCATGTCGGGACCGTATCACCCTTGATGTAGGGGGCAACCACCGTAGCGTCGGCCGTGGCTGTATCATCCTGGCCAGTTTCCAACGCCCATTGCTGAACGGCACTGTCAATCTGGCGCATGTTGTTGATGCATGCGTTCGATTGCGAAGTGTTACGCGCTTTGACGAAGTTGGGAATCGCGATTGCGGCGAGGAGGCCGATGATGGCCACCACGATCATGATTTCCACCAGGGTGAAACCCGCTTTACGGGAGGTATTGATCTTCATAGTTAACTGCCTTTCTGCGTTTCTGTTTGCGGCGTGAACTTCACAGCAGGCGGGTTACGATGATTACGGTTGTTGTTCACTTATTGCCTGCTGCAACCGCACGTGTGGCTTTAGCAGCCAAGATGCCAAATCCGCCCGCTCCGGAAACCGCACCGCCTGACCCACCGGCGCCACCGGGGATTCCCCGGTGGCCCCGCACTTCCATGAATCCGGGAGCGCAGGCCGCCGGCCTGCCGTGTTGGGCGGCCCGCCAAACACATCGTTTCACCATTCTTTCAGGACAGGAGCGCGGGCAGCCTTGTCCGCGAGTTTCAAAACCGGGTTCGCGCGGACTCAGCGGTCCGCGCTCCGACCGACGGTGCATGGCGAGTTGCCAAGATTCCAGGATCGCGCATGGTCACACTCAACCAAGCGATCGGAGCGCCGATCTCCGATCCGGCGCGTTGGTTCGGATTGGTCGAAACACGCCGGGTCGGGAGACCGGCGCTCCGATTCTGATGAAGCCGGCAGTCGCGCTACCTTCTTGCGTTGAATACCCAACAAAAAGGCCCGGACGTGGGTCCGGGCCATTGTTGAAGAATTGTTGTTTCGTGCTTACGGAGCACCCAAGACATGGGGCGGCGTGCTGTCCGCGTTCGCACAGGTGACGCTAGGATTTGAACCCACCGTTCCGCCGAGAATGTAGTCCGTGTTACCCGAGGGACACTTGGGCATTTGAAGTCCCTTGATGTAATCCTTCACGTTGTCGGGACCGACAGGGTCGGAGTCTTTCTTGTTATTTTCCAGGGCCCATTGCTGAATGCCGCTGTCAATCTGCCGCATGTTGTTGATGCACGCATTGGCCTGGGCCGTATTGCGCGCCTTCACGAAGTTGGGAATCGCGATCGCGGCGAGGAGGCCGATGATGGCCACCACGATCATGATTTCCACCAGCGTAAAGCCCGCCTGGGTGGGTTTTGGTATTTTCATAACTGGTCTTTGGTTTGGTACGGCGTGAACCCGGCGTCGAGCGGTTATGATTAGTACTAATTGGTTCACTTATTGCCCAACGCCAACCGCATCATCATCGTAAACCCTGTCCAGATGCGGGCAATGCGCAACTCAGGCAGGCGTCAGTATTTTATACCCGACGCCCCTCCGTAAAATAGCGGATATACTTTTTCTAACCAGCAATGCAATGGAGAGGCGCTTGATGGCCGGGAAATGGACACTTCCCAGGTAACTGTAGAGAATGTGGACATTGACACGTTAACCACCCGTTTGAGCGGTAGCCGCCGTAGTGACGAGGCGGAGGCAATGTGAAGAGTCGCGCGCGAACTCCGCCTTACGTCGGCGCGTAATGCCTCAGTCTTGCCCGGCGAGAACGCTCGTAGCGCAGGATTCCATCCTGCCGTAGCGCGGATTTCCTATCCACTGTATCGCAGGGCTTCCAGCCTGCATGGCGATTGTCTCGGCGAACGCGATCGGTCTTCGACACCCTGCCGGTTGGAAACCGGCGATACCGCAGGTTGGAGACCTGCGTTACGACCGTGCGCCACCACATCTGGCACGACGAAGTGTTAAACCTCCGGGCTAACGGTATAAGCCTCTCTCGCGGCGGCAGAATTGTTTTGAACTTCCGCGGCTTCACCGCCAACATCCGCGCGCATATTGGATGTCGGATTCCAATTCCTGAGTTCCGCCTCCGCTTTTAGATGAAACGAACACATCATTGCAATGAACTGCGCCCGGCGCACATCGGGCAGACCGTCAAATTGACCGGGTGGGTGCATTCCCGCCGCGACCTGGGCGGGGTGCTTTTTTTGGACGTCCGCGACCGAGAAGGCCGCACCCAAACAGTTTTCGACCCCTCCGATCTGCCGAAAGAATTGTTCGCACGCGCCGCTGCCTTGCGCAGTGAATGTGTGGTCGCCGTCAGCGGCAAAGTTCGTCAGCGACCTGCGGGCACCAACAATTCAAAGATCGCCACGGGCGAAATCGAACTCATGGCGTCGGGACTGGAAGTGCTGAACGCTGCCGAGGTGTTGCCCTTCCCCGTGGACGACCCGGAAGCCGCCAGCAAGGTAAACGAGGAATTGCGCCTCAAGTATCGTTACCTGGATTTACGCCGGCCGGAGATGGCGCGCAACCTCCGCCTGCGATCCAAGGTGGCCACCGGCACACGCGTGTTCATGGACGAACAAGGATTTCTGGAGGTGGAAACGCCGCTACTCTTCAAATCCACCCCCGAGGGTGCGCGCGAGTTTATTGTCCCGAACCGCCGCGAACCGGGCACCTTTTACGCCCTGCCGCAGTCGCCCCAGCAGTTCAAACAGATTCTCATGGTCGCGGGCGTCGAGCGTTACTATCAACTCGCGCGTTGTTTCCGCGACGAAGATCAGCGCGCGGACCGGCAGTTGGAATTCACGCAGATTGACATCGAAATGTCGTTCATCGAGCGCGAGGACATCTACGCTCTGGTGGAAGGGCTGTTGCAGCGCGTCTGGCAAACAGCTCTAAACATCGAAATACCCACGCCATTCAAGCGGCTGACCTTCAATGAGGCAATCAATCGCTACGGCATTGACAAGCCGGACACGCGCTTCGGGATGGAGTTGGTGGATTTCACGGAAGAGTTCCGCGCGAGCACCTTCAAAGTCTTCAGCGGCACGGTGGCCAACGGCGGGGTGGTGAAAGCCATCAATGCCAAAGGACTGGCCGGCGCAACCCAGGGGCAGATGGAAACCATGACCGAAACCGCGAAGAGTTTCGGCGCGAAAGGTCTGGCCTACATCAAGGTCGAGGGCGGCGAATGGAAATCGCCCATCGTGAGGTTTTTCAACGACACCGAAAAAGCTGCGCTCGCAACCAAACTCGGGATTGAAGAGGGCGACTTGATCCTGTTCGCTGCCGATCAATGGCTCACCGCATGCGAGATTCTCGGCAAGGTTCGCCTTTACTGCGCGGAGATTCTGAAGAACCAGGGGAAGCTTAACATCCCAACCGACCGTTTTGATTTTCTTTGGGTCGTGGATTTCCCGTTGTTGAGTTTCGACAAGGAAAACAACCGCTGGTATTCGAGCCACCATCCTTTCACTGCGCCTGTCGCGGACGATATTCCCATGCTCAAGGCGGATCCAAAGAAAGTCCGTGGGCAACATTACGACATCGTCGTGAACGGGGTCGAACTCGGTGGTGGCTCAATCCGCATTCACCAACCCGACGTGCAGAAAACCGTGTTCGAGGAGGTGCTGCAAATTCCCCCGGATGTGGTGCAAGCGCGTTTCGGCTACATGCTGGAAGCCTTCAAATATGGCGCCCCACCACATGGCGGCATTGCGCTCGGTTTCGACCGGCTCATCGCCATTCTGTGCGGCACCCCCAGCATTCGCGACGTGATTGCATTCCCAAAAACGGCCAAGGGAACGTGCCTGATGACCGATTCACCCGGCAGCGTTGAGGCAAAGCAATTGCGCGAACTGCATCTGGACTTGAAGGTGGCGAAGAAGGAATAATCTCCTGGGCCGGTAGAATATGGACAGGCCGCCATAGTGAATCAGTCAGATGGCAAAAGCGGAAATTGATTTACGACGAGCACAACCTAGGTGCGCGCGACGCACGAAACCCATAAACAACCATGCACCTCACCCGCAGACAGTTTCTCGGCAGAACCGCGGCCGCCGTGATCGTGGCCGGCACGATGGCCCGCGGGAAAGTATTCGGCGCCAACAACCGCATCCGTGTATGTACCGTTGGCTTCAACGGCCAGGGCAACAGCCACATTCGCGACATCCTTTCGATGAAGCAGGATGCCGAGTTTGTGGCCCTTTGCGACGTGGACGCCAACGTGCTGGCGCGGGGCGCGAAAACAATCGAGAGTGCCCAAGGCAAATCGCCGCGGCTCTACAAGGACCTTCGCGCGGCGCTGGACGATAAGGAGATTGACGCTATCACCATCGCTACGCCGAATCACTGGCATTCCCTCGCTGCGATTTGGGCTTGTCAGGCGGGCAAGGATGTTTTTGTGGAGAAGCCACTTTCACACAATGTTTATGAAGGCCGCCAACTGGTCGCCGCCGCGCAGAAGTATGGCCGCATTGTGCAACACGGCACGCAGAGTCGCTCCAACGCCACGCTCGTCCGTGACATCAAAGTGATCCACGACGGTTTCATCGGGGAGATCGTTCATTCGCGCGGCTACGTTTACAAGAATGGGAATCGCAACGCCATCGGCCACGGGCAGCCTGGTCCTGTGCCCGAACATCTTGACTGGACGCTCTGGCAGGGGCCGGCGCGTGACAGTGAGTTCCTCATCAACGTGGACCGCAAGAAGCCCGGACTGCACGTCCACTATGACTGGCATTGGTTCTGGGAATACGGCAACGGCGAGATTGGCAATCAAGGCGTGCATGAAATGGACATCGCCTGCTGGGGCCACAACTGCGGACTGCCGGGAAGAGTACAAAGTGCCGGCGGACGTTATGCCTGGGACGACGACGGTGAGACGCCCAACACGCAAGCCACCACGTTCACCTATGCCGATGGATCCATGATGACCTTCGAGGTGCGCAATCTCGGTTCATTCGAGGAATTTGATGGCGGCAATTGCGGCAACAGCTTTTACGGCACCAAGGGATTCTATGTGCGCGACAAAGGGTTCTTCACTTACAAGGAAGGAAAAATGTCCGCGCGCGAAGCTATTCCGGTGGAAGTGCCCAAACCGGATGTGGGCAACAAGTGGCAGAGCTTTTTCAAAGCCGTGCGGTCACGTAAACCTGAGGACATGCCGGTCTCGACGCTCGACGCCCATCTCTCCTGCGTGCATTGCCACCTGGGCAACATTGCCTATCGCTTGGGCCGTTCGCTGGAATTTGATCCCGCGTCGGAACGCTTCAAGGATCGGGAAGCGAATCAACACCTGACGCGCCAGTATCGCAAGGGTTTCGCCGTTCCCAAACTTGTGTAGCCTAGGCGAATCGCGCGTGGACGGAGCACCGGCTTTGAACTCACGCACCGCGGCTGCATTACTTTCGTCACCACGGTTTCGCTTCTGTCCTGTTCGAGATCCGGCAGGTGACGAAACAACGGTGCTCACTTGTCCACCGGTTTTGAGACTCCTTACGTCGTCTCCTACAGGTTTGAACAACTGGCCTGAGCGCTGACAGATTGTGGCACGGGCGTCTCGCCCGTGCGTTGCGATTCGGACGGGCCAGCGGCCCGTGCCACTACCCGGTTCACGGAGAGCTTCCACGCACTCCGAAGCGCGCCTCGGCACCGTGAAGCGCAAGGGCAGCGGAGCGCCGGTCTCCGACCCGGCGCGAATCTGCGGTTGCCCACCAACACGCCGGGTCTGGAGACCGGCGCTCGGGGGAGGCGAGGAGCGCCGACATCTTGTCGGCTTTGGGCGGATGGAGAGAGGCGATGTTTGAACTAACATTGCGAGGCGAAGTGTGCTGTAATTCGGACGCGGTAAGCCGGTCACAGACCGGCGCTCCGGGCAGGCGAGGAGCGCCGACATGTTGTCGGCTTTGGGCGGGTGGAGGGATGCGATGTTTGAACTGACACTGCGGGGCGAAGTGTGCTGTAATTCGGACAGGGTAAGCCGGCGGCAAGCTGGCGCTCCGGGGATGGAAAGAGTGCGGGCAATTGACGAAAGGCGTTTATGAAACTGCTCAGGTTGGAAACGACAGGTTGGAAAACGGTGCGAACCGGATTCTGGGTTGCGGCGACGATGTTGATGGCGGGGTTGCCGCAAACGATGGCGCAACCTCACAACCAAACGCCCGGCACGGTGGTCGGTTGGGGAACCTGGGTGATGCCTTATGTCTCACCTGCAACACCTTTCACAGCCATGGCCATCGCCGCAGGAGATGGCCACAGCGTGGCATTGAAAGCTGACGGCACGGTCGTCGCGTGGGGACTTAGCCAGGGACAAAGTGCGGTGCCAAACAATGTGAGCGGGGTGACCGCCATCGCGGCGGGAGGAGGCCACAGCTTGGCACTGAAGTCTGACGGCACAGTCGTCGCTTGGGGAGCCAACTGGAACGGCCAGAGCGCGGTGCCAACGGGGTTGAGTGGTGTTATCGCCATCGCTGGGGGAGGGTCGCACAGTCTGGCACTGAAATCCGACGGCACGGTCGTCGCTTGGGGATACAACTGGTCCGGCCAAAGCACGGTGCCAGTTAGTTTGAACGGGGTTATCGCCATCGCTGCGGGAGGATTGCACAGTCTGGCACTGAAATCCGACGGCACAGTCGTCGCTTGGGGACAAATTTACAGCGGTTCAGCCTACGTCACCGCAACAGTGCCAGATAATCTATAATCTAAATGGCGTCATCGCCCTCGCGGCGGGATGGGGTCACAGTCTGGCGCTGAAGTCTGATGGCACGGTCGTCGCGTGGGGAGCCAACTCGAATGGCCAAAGCACGGTGCCCGCAGGTTTGAACGGGGTCATCGCCATCGCTGCGGGAGGATCGCACAGTCTGGCGCTGAAGTCCGACGGCACAGCCGTCGCCTGGGGGCAAATCATTCATGGTCCAGGTCACGTCGCCGCAACAGTGCCAGATAATCTAAACGGCGTCACTGCCATCGCGGCTGGCGCGAATCATAGCCTAGCACTGAAGTCCGACGGCACGGTTGTCGCGTGGGGGTGGAACTTCGATTATGGACGAATCACGGGGCTGGGGGAATTAAGCGGCGTGGTCGCCATTGATGCGTCTCCTGATCCGGTTGACGCGGTGACATCGAGCATAGCGCTGAAGATAGAAGGCATGGTGGTGGAATGGGGGTGGGCTTCTGGGGCAGTGCCGGAGAGTTTGACCGGCGTCGCAGCGGTATCTGCGGGATTTCAGCACAAACTGGCCTTGAAATCCGACGGCACCGTCGTCGCGTGGGGAGTAATTAACCAGTCTGGCGAAAGCACGGTGCCAGCAGGGTTGAGTGATGTCATCACCATCGCTGCGGGAGGCTCGCACAATCTGGCGCTGAAGTCCGATGGCACGGTCGTCGCGTGGGGGAGCGGCCAAAGCACGGTGCCGGAGAACTTGAGTGGGGTCATCGCCATCGCGGCGGGAGGATTGCACAGTCTGGCACTGAAATCCGACGGCACAGTAGTCGCGTGGGGAGACAACTGGACCGGCCAAAGCACGGTGCCAACGGGGTTGAGTGGTGTCATCGCCATCGCGGCTGGAGAATCGCACAGTCTGGCTCTGAAGTCCGATGGCACGGTCGTCGCGTGGGGAGACAACCAGTATGGCCAAAGCACAGTGCCTGTGAATTTAAGGGAGGTCATCGCCCTCGCGGCGGGACGGGGGCACAGTCTGGCGCTGAAGTCTGATGGCACGGTCGCCGAGTGGGGAGACAACGGGTCTGGCCAAAGCACGGTGCCAACGGGGTTGAGTGGGGTCATCGCCATTGCAGCAGGAGGATACCACAGTCTGGCCCTGGTTCGGGATGCAATCGCGCCATCAGGCCCAACGATCGTTGCATCGCCGCAGAGCCGGGAGGCACTGGCCGGCGTCAACGTTACCTTCAGCGTCACGGTCAGCGGGTCGTCGCCCCTGAATTACCAGTGGCGGCGGGACGGGGTGAACCTGCCTAGCCCCAACGGTTCCACGCTCACATTGAATTCAGTCAGCGCGGCAGATTCAGGCGGCTATTCGGTCATGGTGTGGAACGCCCAGAGTTCCGTGGTCAGCGCCACAGCGGATCTGGCCGTGCTCGCGGACGGGGCGAATGGAGTGTCGCCCGAACAACCACCCGCCCCGGGGGGGATGTTGTTGCCGCCGTACCAAGCCGGCAAAGACAGCCTGGTGTTTGTCACTCATGGACGAACTCCGGGAGACGAGACAACCCCCCATGCGTGGGTGGACGATATGGCCAATGCCATCCGAGATCGATCGCCGGCCAACTGGATGGTCATCGGTTACAAGTGGACCGAGGAGGCGCGGGCGAACATCGCCACGGTCATTTGGAGAGCGTACAACAAGGGGAAACAGATCGGGAACAACATCGTTGAACTCGGTCAATCCGCGCCCAACCAGCGTTGGGAGCACGTTCACCTGATCGGCCACAGCGCCGGCGCGGAACTCATTGAAGCCGCTGCGAGCCGGATCAAAAAGAGTCCTGCGGCTTCGGAAACTGTCGTGCATTGCACGTTCTTGGATCCGTATCTTTCGCTGCTCCTCCTCGAACGGTACGCTTACGGAGCCAACGCGGATTGGGCGGACAACTATTACACCCAGGATCTGAGAACCTTCTCCTTCACGGAGGGCCGGTTGTCGCACGCCCATAATGTGGACGTCGGGTGGTTGGACGGCGACGCCCGTGGCACCACGGTGGGTTTTGGCGGGCGCGTGGCGATTTCCACGCACTCCTATCCGCATCAATTCTACTTGGCGTCCGTCCGGGGGAGAACGATGTGTGCGCGGCTCAATACGGCTATGCGCGGAGCAAAGCCGGGGACGGTTGGGAACAACGAGAGGCCTACCCGAAAGGCAACACGCCCGTCATCCTGTGCCCGCCAGCAGACGCCGCCTCCATCGAGAAACAGGAGTTTTTCGCGACGGTGAATCAACCGTTGCGGTTTGAGGAATTTCCGTTCGCGACGAGCGCTGCGGGTGTGAGCGTTTCGGATTGGGGGTTTGGCCTGAGCGGGCGCTCACCCGCGCCGCAACCGTCGCCCGGGCAGGTGTCGGCCCAAGGCAGCGGCGACGGGCCGGCCTGGCTGGCGGTGGCCGTACCGGTGAGCAACGCTGTGAGTTTCGTGCAGTTCGAGGCGGGATTCACCAGCACGAACGGCGCGGAGGGTTTACTGACGGTGTATTGGAACACGAACGAGATCGGCCTGGTGGATGAACGGGTGGTGGAGGCGGGTCTGCAAACGTATCGTTTCGCGCTACCGGGCACGGTGAGCGAGGGGTTGTACACGTTGAGTTTCCGGCTGGATGCGTTCAACGGGACAGCATCGAGCGTGTCGGTGACGAACGTGCTGACGGGTTTCGCGGGTTTCGATGGTTCGATCCGTCTGGACGTGGCCATGGGCAGCAATAACGCGCCGGTGTTGAAACTGACGGGTACGTTGAACCACGTCTATCTGGTGCAAAGCTCCACCAATCTGCTGGATTGGGAACCGACCGCGCTGTTGGTGAATACCAACGGAACGGTGCAGTTTACCGATCCGGCCGTGACGAATCATGTTCAGCGGTTCTACCGCGCGGTGCTGTATTGATCCATGCGTTCCCGATTTGCCCGCGTTGACGGCAGTGCTGTCGGGGAACGAGTTGGTGCTGTAGTGGCCGACTAACTACACGGAGTTCACACTCGAATCCGCCCCGATCATGCCCGCAACAAGCTGGACCTCGAATTCCATTTCACCCGTCATCGTGAACGGGCGTTACACGGTGACAAACGCGGTTTCCGGCGGGGCAAGGTTTTATCGGTTGAAGCGCTGATCCATTTTTCCCCCGGAGCGCCGGTCTGCGACCGGCTTTGGGCGTTCGCCATCAGCCACCCGCGTCATCATTGTGACATCGTTGGATTTACCGGGATTCAAGCCGACAACATGTCGGCGCTCCTTGCGGATGGAGAAATTCCAACTGTTAGGATCCTCATTGACGACCTTGGCCCGTAGGCTCATACCAATGGCCATGCAACGTTGCATTCCTGCCCTGCTGTGCTCAGTCATCACTTTAACCCTTCACGCCGCGCCGCTTGATCTCCCAAGCCCGGACGGCAAAGTGCGTTTTCAATTGGGCACCAACGCGGAGGGATATTTGCTCTACTCCGTGACTGCCGGAGGCCAGTTGCGGCTTGATGCGGCGCGGGCCGGGATAATCGTTGATGGCGTGGATCTCGGCGCGGGCGTAACCTTGGGCACGCCGCAGTCCCGACGCATTTCCGAGGAGTTCCCGTGGCGTGGCAACAAGACGACCGCCACCAATGTTTGTCAGGCTTATGAAGTCCCAATACGAACGGTGGCTGGCATGGGTTGGACTCTGGATGTGCGCGTGTTCAATGATGGGGTTGGTTTTCGCTACCGTGTGCCGGGAACGAGCACGCGCAGAATTCAAGGTGAAGCCACTAGCTGGCAACTGCCCCAAACCGCCACCGTCTGGTTTCAAATGGAAACCGGCGCCGCGGCTTATGAAGGCCCGTATCAAGCCAGTCGCGCGGACCAGTTGCCGCGGGAGCGGGAGGTTCGGAATCAGAAACGACCGGTGCATCTTGGTCCACCGGTGACGGTGGTATTTGCGGATGGCGGTTTTGGGCTGATCAGCGAAGCCGCGCTCTACAACTACAGCGGGATGACCTTGCGAACGGAAGGCGATGCAAAGTTGGTCGCGGCATTTTTGGACGATTCCAAGGGTTGGTCTCACGAAGGACCGATTCTTTCACCGTGGCGCGTGTTCGTGTTCAGTGAGGATTTGAACGGATTGGTGAACAGCGACTTGATTCCCGCGCTGTGCGACCCACCTGATCCGCAACTTTTCCCCGAAGGCATCAACACGGATTGGTTGCGTCCGGGCAAGGCGCCTTGCACTTGGATGGTTTATGGCAACGACGGCGCCCAATGGCATCGCCAAAAGTGGTTCGTGGACGTGGCGGCGGCCACGGGGTGCGAATATCTGCTGGTGGACGCCGGGTGGCGCAGTGAACGCTGGGGCTGGCTGAAAGATGGTGGCAACGTCTGGGAACGCGCCGCCGAGCTTTGCCGCTACGCCGCCGAGCGCAACGTGGGCATCGTCCTTTGGCATGCTTATCCCGAAGGCCGCGATGACAGTCCCGGATTGACTACGATTGAGGCGCGCGAAGAACTCTTTCGCAATTGCGAGAAGGCGGGCGTCAAAGGCGTGAAGATTGATTTCTTCAACTCCGAAAGCAAGGCGGTCATTGAAGCCTACGAAGACTTGCTGCGGCGCGCGGCGAAGTATCAATTGATGGTGAACTTTCACGGCGCGCACAAGCCCACGGGCGAGGCGCGCACCTGGCCCAACGAAATCACGCGCGAGGGCATCCGCGAGCAGGAATTCGTGTTGTGGGACGTGCTGCCGCTGGCGCATTACGGGGCATTGCCCTTCACACGGATGGCAGTGGGCCACGCGGATTTTCTGCCCGGCTATGTGCAACGCCGTTTCCTGAAGAACACCACGCCGATTTTCCAGATGGCCTCGGTGATTGTGTTCGCTTCGCCGTTTCTTTGCTGGCCGGACAACCCCGAAGCGTACCTTGCCAGTCCCCTGCTCCAGTTCGTGCGTACCGTCCCAGTCGTGTGGGATGAAACTCGAATCCTGCCCGGCTCAGTCATTGGAGATACCGTCGTTATGGCTCGGCGCAAGGGCGATGAATGGTATGTGGCCGTGCTGAACTGTCGCTCCGAATCGCGCACGCTCAATCTGGACCTTTCGTTTCTCGATCTGACGGGAAAGGAATTGGCACTCTACCGCGACGGCCCTGCGGATGCGGCCTGTCAGATTGAGGCCGGAGTGCAACCACCCGCAGACGGCAAGCTTGCCCTCAATCTGCGTCCCGGTGGCGGCTTCATTGTTCACATCAGTGCGCCCAAGACATTCACTGGGTGGAAATAGCGGTTGCGCGGTTGGCAATTGTCGCAACCTCGATGAGTTTCGACCAGAAGCGCGATGCGACGGCAGGACTGTGCCGAACCGAAGTGAGGAGTTGCCTGGCAAACGCAGGAGGCTGTGGTTGACAGGGCCGCGCGCTCAAACAGGGCAGAAGGCAGGAATTCCCGTGGAAATGCCTCAGTGGAATCGGACGGAGCGCCGACTTGTAGTCGGCTTCGTACGAGCGGACGCGAAAAGCCGACTGCAAGTCGGCGCTCCGCCGGGGTTGAGTGAGGCATTACATTCCCGTGGCAGGACACGTGGCAGGACACGGTTGCGTTGAAGGAGGGCAAAAGGTATTCTGCCTGCGAAAGTCAACGTATGGCAGATCAGGAAAACAACATCGAGAAGCTGGAGCGCGAGTTTCCGGCGGTTTCGGGTTCCGCTTTTGCAATTGCTCGTGAACGGGTTCTCGCTTCGGGCCAAAGTGTTTTGCAGGCCGAGCAAGGTGTCATTTACGAGGTTTTCCCCGATGGCCGGCGCCGGCACGTCAAGGTGATCGAGCCGCCGACGACGGCGGTTCCCGGCCGCAAGATTCCAATCCGGTGAGGCTATCCACGCCACGGATGCGAATGTTCGCCGGACCCAACGGCTCCGGCAAAAGCGAACTCAAAAAACATCTTCGGCCTGAGTTGCTGGGAGTTTATCTCAATCCAGATGAATTCGAGCAGGGTATGCGCACGAAGGGATTTCTGGATCTGTCAGGTTTCGGCGTGACGACCACGCCGGACGAGGTGTTGCCGTTCTTCCGCAGTTGTGCGTGGTTGATCTCCTCCGGATTTGGCGAGGCCGTCAAACAGATTCGTTTTGCCAAGGGTCGGTTGGATTTTGCGAACGTGGAAGTGAATTCTTATCTGGCGTCCGTGGCGGTGGATTTTCTACGGCAAAAGCTGTTGGAGCGGCAGGTGTCATTCACGTTTGAAACCGTAATGTCACATCCGAACAAAGTGGAGTTGCTGGAACAAGCGCAACGCGCAGGCTACCGGACTTATCTTTACTTCATCGCGACGGAAGATCCCGAGATTAACATTTCGCGGGTCCGCAACCGGGTGCAACTGGGTGGTCACGCGGTGCCGGAAGACCGGATCGCCCCGCGCTACCACCGTTCCTTGGCTTTATTGATGGCCGCCATCCGGCACACGGATCGCGCTTATATCTTTGACAATTCCAGCGAGAATGCGGACCACTCCTGGATTGCCGAAATAACCGAAGGTAAGCTGTTGGAATTGAAATCCGAACAAATACCTGCCTGGTTCAAACGCGCTATGCTGGACAAGATCAACTCATCAAAATGAGCGCGGCCGGCCAAACGAAACGCAAGCTCGTGCTGCGACTACTCGCGCTGGTCTTCACCGCATTGGCTGGCCACGCCGCGGAGTTTCCGGCCATTTACAACAGCGAGGCGGACACCAACGCTGCCCCGCCTTCGCCGCAGGAATCCTTGGCGAAACTTCAACTGCCACCCGGCTTCCGCGCAACCGTGTTCGCCGCTGAGCCGGATGTGCAGAATCCCATCGCGCTGGCGTGGGACGCACGCGGGCGGCTCTGGATTGCGGAGAATTACACTTACGCGGAAAGTCGGTTGAAATTTGATCTGCATCTGCGCGACCGCATTTTGATCTTCGAGGACAAGGATAATGACGGGCATTTCGACGAGCGGCAGGTGTTCACGGACGAAGTCCAGAGGCTTACCAGCATTGAGATCGGGTTTGGCGGCGTGTGGGCGCTGTGTCCGCCGCAGTTGTTGTTCATACCCGACAAGGACGGTGACGGAGTTCCTGACGGCGCGCCGGAAGTGGTGCTGGATGGATTCACGGTGCCGCCGGTTAACCACCACAACTTCGCCAACGGCCTGCGCTGGGGGCCGGACGGCTGGCTCTATGGCCGCTGCGGCGCGTCGGCGCCCGGCGAATTGGGACCGCCCGGCACACCGCCCGCGGCGCGCATTCCGATTCGCGGCGGCATCTGGCGCTATCATCCGCGTATGAAAGTCGTTGAAGTCCTCACATCCGGCCCGGTGAATTCATGGGGACATGATTGGGATGCGCATGGCGAGGCGTTCTGCGTCAACGTCGTAAACGGGCATCTCTGGCACATCATTCCTGGCGCGCACTATCAGGTCGCGCACACGCTTGATCCCAATCCGCGCGCCTACGCGTTGTTGGACCAACACGCCGACCATTGGCACTTCGATACCGCCAAAGGCTGGACGGCGTCCCGCGACGGCGCGGCCAACGATTTCGGCGGCGGCCACGCGCACGCCGGTGCGATGATTTATCTCGCGGACAACTGGCCTGCGGAATACCGCGGACGACTGTTCACGCTGAATCTGCACGGTCGCCGGGCCAATCAGGAAATTCTCGAACGCTCCGGGTCCGGTTACGTGGCGCGGCACGGGGAGGATGTTTTCTTTTTCAACGACGGCTGGTTTCGCGGTTTGGAATTGCGCTACGGACCGGATGGCGGCGTGTTCGTGCTGGATTGGAGCGATACGGGCGAATGTCATGAGGCGACCGGAGTTCATCGCACGTCGGGTCGCATCTACAAAATCACTTACGGCGAAGTGACGCCGCCAAAGTTCGGTGACCTGCGTGAAATGGACTTGAATGAATTGGTGAAACTGCAGCACCACCCGAATGAATGGTTTGTTCGTCAGGCGCGCCTGCAACTGGCTGAGCGCGCCGCCTCGGGGGGCGATGTAAAAAATGTCATCCCTCAACTGCGCCGCTTGATTGAACCAGGTAATGACACCGTGACTCAACTCCGCGCGCTTTGGGCGCTGCACGCTCTGGGCGCGGCGGAGGAGTGGTTCTTGCGCGCCCAACTGTGGCATCCCGACGAGCATGTTCGGGTTTGGGCAATTCGTCTGTTGAGCGATGGTTGGCCGCTGGACACGGTGATGTCGGTGCGGCCGAGTCCAAGCCTGGAGCACGACGCGCGGAACGCGGGAATTTCGGATGTAATATACAAGGACCTGGTCCGCTTGGCAAAAGTGGACGATTCCAGTTTGGTTCGCCTCGCGCTGGCCACCTTGCTGCAACGCCTTCCGGTTGCCCTGAGGTCCCCACTCGCCGCACTCTTGCTGGCGCACGCCGAAGACGCAGAGGACCACAACCTGCCATTGATGATCTGGTATGGGCTGATTCCCGTGGGCGAGGCCAGGCCGGCTGACTTCGCCAAGCTCTCATGGTTCTGCCGATTTCCCCTGACGCGTCGGTTCATTGCGCGACGACTGGCCGAGGATATCGAGAGGAAGCCCGCACCGCTGAATGAGCTCTTGAAGTTGACGGTAAACCAATCTGAACCGTTCCAATCCGATATTCTCGAGGGCATGGCCGAAGCCCTGCGCGGCTGGCGCAAAGCGCCGAAGCCCGCAGCTTGGGACATGCTGCAAGCCAGGCTGTCCGGTTCTGGTGATGCCGGGCTACGCGAACGCGTGCGCGATCTCAGCTTACTTTTCGGCGATGGTCGGGCGCTGGACGAGTTGAAACGTGTGGCCCTGGATCGCAACGCAGAGCTGGCGACCCGGCGTGCCGCCTTGTTGACGTTGATCGAGAACCGCCCGCCTGAGTTGCGCGACATCTGCGAACAATTGTTGAGCGTCTCATTCCTCAACTCCACAGCCATTCGCGGTCTGGCGCTGTTTGACGATCCCGCGATTGGCGAGCGACTGGCGGACAACTATGCCAAGTTCCATCAGTCAGAACGTGCGGCGGTGATTGAGACGCTCGCCTCCCGCGCTTCGTTTGCAGAGGCGCTGCTCGACGAGGTTGCGGCGGGCCGGATTCCGCGCGCGGAAGTGACGCCGTTTCACGCGCGGCAGATTCGGAGCTTCAATAACGCTGCCCTCACAAAACGACTGGCAGAAGTCTGGGGTGAATCGCGTGACAGTCCCGCCGAAAAACGGGAATTCATTGCGGAGTTGAAGGAGCAACTTACGCCCGCCGTGCTGGCCGTTGCGGACAAGAGCGCCGGGCGCGTGGTGTTCAATCAGGCATGTGCCGCATGCCACACGCTTTACGGTCACGGCGGTCAAGCTGGTCCGGACCTCACGGGTTCGGGTCGCAGTGATCTGGATTATCTGCTGGAGAACACGATTGATCCCAGCGCGGTGGTGAACGCGGATTACCGCATGTCCATTGTGGATCTCAAGGACGACCGCACGTTCAACGCACTGATTCTCGCCCGCACCGACCGCACGATCTCTTTGCGCACCATGACCGAGACACTGACGCTGGAGCACGCGGAGATTGAACGCATCCAGGAATCCACGCTGTCGCTGATGCCGGAAGGATTGCTGGAGGCGTTGACCGAGAAGCAGGTGCGCGATCTCATTGCCTACCTCATGCATCCGACGCAGGTGCCGTGAGGTTATCGCCAGTGGATGGCGAACGCGTTTGCTGAAACGAAACGGCGCGGAAATTGACTTGTCCCGCACGGCCTGCGGTGTCACAACTGGCTCATGAGACAGTGGTCGCCCCTCCGGAATTCTCAACCAGCCGCCCTCGGTCATCGCCAGACGCGCCGTCATTTTCTACGCACCTCCGCCGTCGCGCTGGGCTCGCTTCGCATTCTGCCATCGCGAGTTCTCAGCGCGGCGGGAAGGACCGGCGCAAATCACCGTCTCACCATTGCGCACATCGGCGTCGGCGGCATGGGCATGACGCACCTGAACAACCTGCTGCGCTTTGCCAGGGAGGACAAAGTCCGCATCGCTGCCGTCTGCGACGTGGACGAAAACCGTTTGGAAGCCGCCATCAACAATTGCGCGCCGGGAGTGACGCCGTATCGCGACTACCGTTACATCCTCGAGAGAAAAGATATTGACGCGGTCATCATTGCCACGCCGGACCACTGGCACGCCGTGCAGACGGTTCATGCCTGCCAGACTGGCAAGCACGTTTATGTCGAGAAGCCCGCGTCCGTCGCAGTGCGCGATGGTCAGGTGATGGTGGACGCCGCCCGCACCGCGAATGTCTCCGTGCAAGTCGGCGCCCAAGCGCGCACCGCCCTCGGTGCGTGGCAGACTTGTCGGGCCATCCGCAATGGCATCGTCGGCAAAGTAAACAAAGTCACTTGCTGGCATTATGCAAGCCCGGCGGACGACAACCCGGTGCCGGACAGCGAACCGCCAGAGTATTTGGATTGGGATCTCTGGCTCGGCCCGCTGCCTTGGCGGCCTTACAACAAACGTTACTGCCCCGGCATGTTTCGTTGGCTCATGGAATCGGGCGGCGGCCAGATTCGCGACCGCGGCGCGCACCAGTTCAGCACGATCCTGTGGTGCATGAACGCCGATCACCAGACCTCGTTCACCGTCGAGGCGACCGGCACCGTGCCGATGAAAGGCCTGTGGGACACGGCAATTGACATGCACGTGCTCTATCAATTCAAAGATCCCGACTGGACGCTCGAATGGGGCCAACCCGGCAACAAGGTTGGCAAACTGGAATTCGGCAACGTCTTCTGGGGCGAACACGGCCAGCTTGTGCTCGAATGGGAAGGCGGCTACAAGCCCGCGAATCCCGAGGCGATCAATTTTCAAATGCCACCCGGCGGCCAGGAAGTTTATCGCACGGCGGAATACGAGGACTTTAACATGAATCACAAGGCCGACTGGTTTAAGTCCATCCGCGAAGGCCATCATCGCCCGGCGGTGGATATCGAGATCGGCCATCGCACGGCGACGCTCTGCAACCTGGGCAACCTCTCGATGATCCTTGGCCGCAGACTGGTCTGGGATGGAAAGAAACAACAAGTGGTCGACGACGAAGCGGCGAACCAGATGTTGAGCCGACCGCAACGGCATCCCTATGTGCTCTGAAGCGATATGGCGAGGCGATCAACACAACCGCAGTTACCGCCCGCGTACACGCATCTTGCCAAGCGCGCCGCTGGTCAGCCAGATTGCTTTCGGTGCAAGACCGTGACGCGCATGACTGGTCAAGGCAAGGTCAGTTCACTGCTTGGTTGCCACCGACAAGCTAAAGATGAGCGGTATGGCAATCTCAAGAACCGATCCTCCCGTATGCCACTGCCGCAGCAACGCAAATAAAAAAGCACGATGTTATTGACCGACGCGTTTATGCAGGCACGGTGACATGCTGAAAACGAATTCCGTAGTGCCAGGGCGGCAAGTCCAAGACACCCTCGGGCGAGGCGAGCAGGCCGGCCTCTTCCGCCCAGTCCAGAATTTGCTCAGGTCGGGGACGGATCTCCGTGCTTGGGCCGCGCGGCGTGGCTGGATCATAGCGCCAGTGGATGACGTAAACAAATCCCGCCGGGCGCACGACTTGGGCAGCTTCAGCCAGCAATTTCATCGGCTGCTCGCAGTGCAGGATGTTGAACAGCAGGCAAGCATCCTTGCTGGCCGACTCACCAAAGCCGTCGGTAAACACATCTCCCACGACATAGAGGACGTTTCCAACTCCCGCCTGGGCTGCCCGTTGCCGCGTGCGCTCGACCATCTCCGACTCAATGTCGAAGGTCGTCAAAACGCCCGAAATCCGCTGGGCCACGGGCAGAGTGAAAGTGCCGTAACCGCACCCCAGTTCGACGACATCCCGGAGTTGGCGGTTGATTCCCAGTCGGTCGAGAATGAGCGGCACATCGAACAGCGTCTCCCAATACGCTTCTTCGGGCATTCCGCTTTCGCGCAACTTCATGGGCTTAGAACGTAACCAGCCGGTCGGAATCGCGGACCACTTCGTAGAGATCCTTCAGCGTGGACAATGGGCAAACCTCCGAGCCCCCGGACTCGCGCAGCTTCAGGCAAGTGCCGCACGCGAGGAACTCGCCACCCGCCGCGAGCACGGCCTGGGCTTGTTCCCGGACGTTGAACTTTGCGTCGTTGATTTGGTCCAGTTCCACGCCCTTGCTGACAAGAAAGATTTTGACGGCGTCGCCCTGCGTGAGGCTGTAATTGGCCAAACGCAATGCGTTGAAGACCGTTTCAGGTTCGGTTTGAGAGAGGATGATTCCGAGTTTCATAATGTTGTTGGTTTCCGCTTGCGATTGTTGCCTTAGAACGTCAGCACCTTGTCGCTTTCCTTCACGATGTCATACATGTCTTTCATCGTGGAGATCGGGCAAAGTTCAGTGCCCTCGGACTGGCGGATCTTCAGACACGTCCCACAGGCGAGAATCTTGCCGCCGGCATCCACAAAGCTCTGCATCTGGCCGGTGACGTTGAAATCCTTCGTGTTGAGCTTTTCGCAATCCACGCCCTTGGCCAACAGAAATACTTTGACGCTGTCGCCCTGCTTCAACGCGAATGCGCCGAACCGAAACGCGTTCCACACCGTTTCGGCATCGGTCGAGTAGATGACGATGCCGAGTTTCATCTTCTTGGCTTCAGTCGGACGAACTTCGGTGGCGGCCTTTGTCCCTTGCGCGCCAGCGGGCGTGCCTTGGCCGTCGGACGCAGGGACGCTTGCAGTGGCCAGCAACCCAAAAGCGCAAATGGCCAAAGCGCCGCTCCGCAAAAGCTGCGTGGATCTGGACAGTCTCAGGCCAACGCGCGTGATGAGTGGCAGCCGATTAGTTTGGAGTGGTGATGTGCGTTTCATGATGTTGACGTTGCTAAGGGTGGTATGAGGTTTTGAAAAACAGGCTCATGCCGGGCGGTTGCGCCAGTGTTGGGCTACTGCTTCAATCAGCCGGAGCGAAGCAACCGTGCCGTCGGCCTCGCCCTTCTCGAAATCGCCTTCACTCACGCCCATGCGGTTGGTGATGTGCGCGAAGCAGACGACTGGCTTTTCCTTCGCTTGGGCGAACGCGTAGAGCGAGGCAGCCTCCATCTCCACCGCCAGCACTCCTTCGGCGCGAGCGAACTCGATGGCCTCCGCCGTTTCCCGGTAGGGCGCGTCGGTCGTCCAGGCTGCGCCACGTTCGACTGCCGGACTGAACTGGCCCAAGCCTGCGATAAGGGGCGCGCCAATATCCGGCCGCAGGGAGACGTATTTCGCCGGCGGCAAGTAATGGTGGCTCGCGCCTTCGTCCCGGAGTGCCTTTTCGATGAGGACGAAATACGGCGGCGTCCGGACGGGGACAATCTGCCCAGCCGACGTGATGCTAATCAGCAATTCGCAGCCCGAGACGAAGAGTTGTTCTGCCAACAAGACCGCGAACGGACCGCCGACCGCGCAGCCAATGATGCCAAAGTTCATTCCCCCGCGCTCGCAGCGGTAAAGTGATGTGTGGTAGCAAGCCCAGACGGGATCGCGTTCGGCCTGATGACTCTTCAACAGGTGCGCGACGATGTCGCCGTCCGGATCGAGGACGCACACCATGGGAACGCTGCCGCTGGGCAGCGACTTCTGGCGTCGCGTCTCCCGCAGTAGATTCTCCGGCTGGAAGACGGCCGGACGCGCGAAATGCTTGTTCTGAAGTAGTGGGGATTCCGATGTCATCTCAGTGAATCTTCGGTTAATTGCGCTTCGACCCCGCCACCGCGCCCTGTTCCACAGGGAGGCCCTGCGCCTGCCAGTCAACCACCCCTATATCCAGCCGAACGGCGCGGAAGCCCTGCTTGCGCAACCGGGCCACGGCTTCGACGGCCATCACGCAATATGGACCTCGGCAGTAGGCCACGATTTCGCGGTCTTTAGGCAGGTCCTTCATCCAGGCCTCCAAGTCCTCCATCGGCACGGAGAGCGCGCGCGGCAGATGACCCGCGCGGAACTCCTCGGCGGGGCGCACGTCCAAGACCGTTACTTCCCCTTTGCGAACGCGCCGGAGCAGTTCCTCGCGGTTGACCGCGTCGAAGCCAATGCGGCCTTCGATGAAGCTGCGCGTAGTCTGCTCGACCTCCGCCAGTCGGTTCTCGGCCAGCATCCGCAACTGGCGAACAAACTCGGCCACGGACCGGTCAGCCAGCCGGTAGGTGACGAACACTCCTGATTTCTCGGTCTCCACGAGGCGCGCGGCGCGAAGGATTTGCAGATGTTGTGAAGCATTTGCCACGGAGATGCTGGCTGCTTCCGCGAGCGCCTCGACGTGACGTTCGCCCTGGGAGAGCAAATCCAGCAGTTCAATCCGTTTCGCGCTCGCCACCGCTTTGCCGATGCGGGCGAACTGCTCGAAGATTTCGTCTTTGAAACGTCGGTTCGGGTTTGCCATACCAATCACCTTATATTCAAGTGTTCGCTTGAATATAAGGTTTCGGGCGGTCTGTCAACCCCGTGCATAGTGTGCGGGCCGTTCGAATCAACTTGGCAATCGGCTGGAATTGCCGCTCGGATTTATGGAATGTTTAGGCGATGCAAGCGTTCTCATCCTCGGTAACAAAAGGTTTTCAGAGTTGTCGGGAACGGCTTTCTGCCTCTACGCTGCATCGGAATGTGGGCGCGTGAACCCTGTATTTTACGTTGTGCAAAACCCAACCGTCGTATCCCGCTGGGAGCGGGGGAATCTTCCGCCGCTTTCGTGGAGGTTCCCGGGACAGAATTTGCCGGACGGCCATCGGACAAGATCGGGCGCACGACTGCTGTTTCCCTCTCCCGCTGGGAGAGGAAAAATTCGAGCCAGACTCACTGCAAATCGAGCGATGCACATTTCCGAATGAAAAGCGGACTACATGAAACGCGCGAAAGCTATTCCCTCTCCCAGCGGGAGAGGGTTAGGGTGAGGGAGAGTCATGTGAACAGCAAGAGACAGCCATGTTGAAACAAGCCGGGATTACCAATAGCCAAATCACAATGAATCGCCGCCACTTCCTCACCGCCGCTGCATTCGCCACCGCGAGTGCTTTGACCTCCTGCTCAGGTCCCACCACCGCCGCAGCCCAGCGACCTCGCCTGCGGCTTTCCACTTCGTCCATCCACTTCAAAGACCTGCCCATCGAGCAGGCGTGCGAACAGATTGCGCGGCTGGGCTTCGAGGGAATTGACATCTGGTGCGCCTACGACAAATGCCCGCATCTTGACGACGTCGCCGCGCGCCTTGGCCCGGAAGGCTTGAAGGAGGTGCTCGCGAAGAATCGGCTCCAACTCTACGCGTTTTCCACCTACGTCGGCGGCTATGCGAAGTATGCCCAACTGCTGGGCAAGGCGGGTGGCGGCGTGGCCATTCAGGGAAGCGCACCGCCTTGCAGACCGGAGGAACTCACGGCCAGGATGAAATCCTTTCTCGAAAGCCTCAAGCCGCTGGCTGATCTGGCAGAGCAGCACAATTCCTGGCTGGCCATCGAGAACCACGGGAACGCGCTGTTGGATTCGCTCGATTCCTTCAAAGCGTTCGTGGACTTGAACCCGCACCGGCGCGTGGGCATTGCCTTGGCGCCATACCACGTTCAAGCCATCGGCGCGTCGGTGGAGGAAGCCATCCGCATCGCCGGACGGCAACTGCTGTTCTTCTATGCCTGGCAAAAGCAGGAGGGATTGAATCAACTGCCCGGCCACGGCGCGACGGATTTTCGCCCGTGGCTTGCGGCGCTGGCCGAAGCGGACTACCGCTGGTACGTAAACCCGTTCATGCACGGTCACGTCGAACCCGCGACCATGGCCGCGGCACTGACCAAGTCACGCGATTATCTGTGCGAGAAGGCACGCCCAAACTGGGCGGTTTGAACCGAGCGAAGAATCATGAAATCGAAATCCATCAAGTCACCGAACACCGCAGTGGCTGGCTCGACTTTGAAAAAGACTCCAGGCGCTGAACGAACGATGATTCTCCCTCACCCTAACCCTCTCCCGCTGGGAGAGGGAACAGCTAGCGGACGTCAGAGGTCTTCCGACGCCTGTCCTGCCACTTTCAATTCAGGTTTACCACAAGACCGTACGGCTACTCTCCCCCTCCCAGCAGGAGAGGATCGAGGTAAGGGAGCGTCAGCGGATCAGGCACAAGCTCATCGCTCATCGAAAAGCTCGCAAAACCGATTTGCCGTGGGCGTCGCCCTGCTGGGAGCGACCCCAGGTTTAACCGGCGCGCAGGCGCAACCGGCTTCCTCGCTCATCAGCGAAATCCAAAGCTCCAATGAGAAAGTGCGTGGCGCAGCCTGGCAAAATGCAGCGACCGGCGGAGCGAAGGCCATAAAGCCGTTGGCGGAACTCATGACTCACTCAGACTTCGAAGTTGCTCGCTCGGCGAAGCGGGCCCTGTGGAAAATCGTGCGTCACGCCGGACGGCCCAAAGCCGAGAACGAGCGCAAAGCCGCGCAGGCGGAGTTGGTGGCGTTGCTAGACGCGGCGAACGCCGCGGTGGTGCGTCGCGAAGTATTGTGGATGTTGTCGGAGATTGGCGACGCAAGCACGGCTCAGAGCATCGCCAGGTTGCTGGATGAGCTTGAAGTTTGTGAGGACGCTCGTTGTGCATTGGAACGAATGTCCGGCGCAGAAGCGACGCGCGCGCTCGAAAAGGCCATGCGATCGGCGCCTGAACATTTCCGTCCCGCACTCGCCCATTCCCTGCGCGTCCGCGGGGTGAAGGTTGAAGGCTATCCCAGTCAGAAACTGAAACCCGTCGGGCAAACCGCTGTCCAACCTAAGTAAGGAACGGCTACCGGAGAGGCAGACACTTGACGCACTTAGTGCGGTAGGCCTCCAGGAGTTCCCCAAATCGTCGCCAAACCTGATGGACAAGCCCGCCGCCGCTGGTTGAGCCATCTTGAATCCCTCCGCGAATTGCTGCCGGCGTGGGCGGAGGTTCATTCCCTTGCCCGCCCAGAACGACTGGTTCGACCGTCACGGTCTGAACGAGTTCGTTGACGCGGCGACTCTCTCGGAGAAGACTGTGCCGGCAAAGGCGATGAAACCAGAAACTTCAACGTCCAACTCTCCCCCGGTCGGGCAGGCGACTCCGTCGCCTGGGCAACCGACGCACTTCTCCGATGAAATTGAGCGTTTGATCACAGCCTTCGCGGAACGGGAAGTGCGTCTGCGGGAAGTGCTCGAAGTGATGCACAGCCGCGGGTACACGTTTCTGCTCATCGTCATGTCGTTTCCATTTTGCACCCCGATTCCACTGCCAGGTTTTTCAATGCCGTTCGGACTGGCAGTCGCGGTCATTGGTCTGCGCCTGGCACTTGGCCAGAAACCGTGGCTGCCCGCGAGATTGCTGGACCTGAAGCTGCCGGTGAAATTCTTCCCCCAACTCCTGGGCGCAACGCGGCGACTGGTGCGCTGGTTGGAATTCTTGCTCAAGCCGAGACTTGGCCATCTGGTGCGTTGGCGGCCAGTGCGTCAGGGCATGGGGGGGATGATTCTTGTCTGCGGGTTGCTGATGATGCTGCCGCGCCGATTCCATTCAGCAACGGCCTGCCCGCGATGACAGTCCTCCTGCTCGCGTCGGCCATGTTGGAGGAGGACGGTTACTTCGCCGTCGCGGGCGGCGTGGCCTTTGTGCTCACGCTGGCATTTTTCGCAGCGATCTTCTGGGGCGGCGCGGAAGTGGCCGGCTGGTTACAGGATCGTTTCGGCGTGATTTTTAACCGTTCCACAGACACGGATTTGTGAAACAGTGCTTCCCGCACCAGACCTCTGGCATTCCTATTCCCCCTGAATCAAAGTCCGCGACCGTGAGAGGAAGATTTGACATGCACCTCCTCAGCGATTATTAACTTCCTCGTAATTATCCCATTAGCAAAGCATTGAGATGGTCACGTCAAGCCAACAACGCGCTCTGCCAGCCAGCCCGGCTTCGGGTCGGTGGTGGATTGGCATGCTGACGGCGGCTCTTTTTGCGTTCCACATCAATTACGTCCGGATTCATCTCCTGACGGAGTTGCATCATGGCGACAGTTCGACTGCCAGCGCACATGCGGCAGACCACCACGATGATCATCAGGACGGGAATGATCACGAACACGATCAGCATAAGCCTCATTCTGCGTCTGAGCATCAGCTTCAACTGGCAGGCAAGCAGCAATGCCCCCTCGTAGCGTTTGCCTTCCTGCTTCCCGAAACCTCGCTTTTCCTGACGCTGCCCGAATCGCCCGTGGTTTACTCCACCTTCGAGCACGGCAGCAGACCGGGCGAATCTCCGCCCGATCCACGTCAGCCTCGCGCTCCCCCGACCGTTTAATTCTTCTTCCGCTTAACACGCCGCAAGTATCGGCGTGTCTGGCCTTTTTCCGTCTGAGTGTCCCGCAGGCGGAGTGTGTTCCATGAACAAAAGGTCTTTTTCCCGGGACGATTTCCATAAACTGAAAACTTTTACCAATGAAAAAACTGAAACCTTTTGCCTGTTTAACGACAGCCTTATTGCTAACCGTCGCGGTGGGCTGCCGCGACTCTTCCGATTCCCACGGCCATTCGCACGATGACGGTCACGGTCACAGTCACGGCGAACATCACGCCCCGCCCCACGGTGGCACTCCGGTCGTCATCGCCGATGACAAGTTCCACCTCGAACTGCTGCTCGACGCCACCGCCGGCAAGATGCAGGCGTATGTGCTCGACGGACATTTGGAGGGCTATATCCAGGTGCCGGAGACCAGCTTCGTGCTCGTGGCCAAAGTTGGCGAACAAACCGAGCAACTGAACTTCCAACGCGCGCCCGCGCCCGGTTCAACCACCGTGCCGGAGAAATCCTCACTGTTCGAAGCGCAAGCGGACTGGCTGAAAACCGCGAAGGAATTCGCCGGCGGCATCCCGAGCGTTACACTCAACGGAGCGACCTTTACCAACATCTCGTTCTCGTTCCCCAAAGGCTCGAAACACGTCCACTAAACCAAAAGCACCATGCGAACTCACACCATCCCTCTCGCGTTGTTCACGGCGTTGCTAATCAGCGGCACGGGCTGTCGAAAGGCAGCCGACGATCACGGCCACGACCACGGCGACGAACCCAAGACGGCGCAAATCACCGTCTGGACTGACCGCTACGAGGTCTTCGCCGAGCATCGCGCTCCCGTGGCGAACAAGGCGACGACGTTCATCACGCACGTCACCGACTTGCACACACTGGAGCCGCGACGCGAGGGGATGGTGAAGTTCATTCTGCTCCAGGGCGAAACCGTGGCCGAGCATCCGCAGGCCGCTCCGGCGCGGGCGGGAATTTACCTGCCCGGCATCATCTTTCCGAAGGCGGGCGACTGGCAATTGACGCTGCACATTCCCACGGACGGCACGAATGCGCCGGTCGAGTTGGGCACGATCAAGGTTTATGCGGATGAGCACTCAGCCGAGCACGCCGAGATTGCTGGCGGGCCGGAAGGCGTGAGCTTCCTCAAAGAGCAACAGTGGAAGATCCTCTCGAAGACCGAGCCTGTGACCAAGCGCCGTCTGGTCGAGCGGCTGCGGGTCGCGGCGCGCGTGCGGGCGAAGCCGGGTCTTAGCGCAACCATCACTGCTCCCGTATCGGGCCAACTGGTCGCAGCATCCGGGCAAACCCTGCTGCAGCCCGGTCAGCGAGTGGAGGCGGGCCAGTTGCTCGCGTTGCTGAAACCCAACTTCTCCGAAGCGGGCGCGAAAGTCGCCGAAGCCCAAGCGGAGTTCGCCACGGCCAAAGCCGCGCTCGACCAGGCCGACGCAGCCTACAACCGCACGAAGAAACTCGCCGCCGAACAAGCGAAGTCGCCGCGCGAACTTCAGGAAGTGGAACTCGCCTTTGAATCCGCCAAAGCGCGCTATTCTGCCGCCGCTGGATTCCTCGCGACGTTCAAGCAAGCAGGCGGCACGTCATCGCCGGATGCGCCGCTGCTGATGGAGCTTCGCGCTCCGATTGCGGGGGTGCTCAATTCCGTGGCCGCCGGGCCGGGCGAAGTGGTCGCGGCGAACCAGCCAGTGTTCACCGTGCTGAACCCGGAAACGGTCTGGATCGATGCAAGCATTCCCGAATCGGGCGTTGCTCGACTGAGCAAAGCCAAGGATGCCACGGTCGAGTTGCCCGGTGAACCCGGGCGGTTCACACCCATCACTGGCGATGGTCGCGGCCAACTGCTGTCGCTCGGCTTGGAAGTGGACGCTGCCACGCGCACCGTGCCGCTCATCTACGAGACGGCCAACCACGAGGGCCAGTTCCGTGTCGGTCAGAACGTCACGCTGCATGTGGAAACGGCGCGTGTGGACGAGACGGTTGCTGTTCCCGAAAGCGCGCTTGTCGAGGAAGGCGATCAACTGGTCGCGTTCGTGCAGGTCAGCGGCGAGACGTTCGAGAAGCGTGAAATCAAAGCGGGCATTCGCGACACTGGCTTTGTGCAAGTGCTTGATGGCATCAAGGAAGGTGAGCGCGTGGTCACGAAGGGCGCCTACGCGATCCGGCTCTCGTCCATCTCCGGCGTCATCCCTGCCCACGGCCACGCGCATTAATCTTTGCGTTAAAACTTCCGAACGATGAATAGCGAATCAAAAAGCTCAGCCGCCCCCAAAACCGTCCCGCAGACACATCCGTCGTTTTCCACGGCCTTCTGGGTTTGGGTCAAAGTGGGCTTGTTGAGCTTCGGCGGGCCAACCGGCCAGATCGCCCTGATGCACACGGAACTGGTGGAGAAACGGCGTTGGGTCAGCGACTCGCGCTTCCTGCAGATGCTCAACTACTGCATGTTGCTGCCCGGACCGGAGGCGCATCAACTGGCGATCTACATCGGCTGGCTGCTGCACCGCACCTGGGGCGGCATCGTGGCCGGCGTGTGGTTCGTGCTACCGGGCGCGCTGTTGTTGTGGGGCGTGAGCTACGTCTATGTCGTGTATGGCGACGTGCCTTGGATTGACGCCATCTTCTACGGGTTGAAGCCAGCGGTCATGGCAATCGTCGCCGCCGCGGTGTTGCGCATCGGCAAAAAGGCGCTCAAGACAAGAGTCATGTGGACGATCTCGGCGCTGGCCTTTGTGGCGATCTTCTTTTTCAACGTGCCGTTTCCCGCGATTGTACTCACCGGCGGCGTCATCGGACTGGTCGGCGGCATCTACTTTCCGAACCAGTTTAAGATCCCCCTCGGTCACGGCGGCAAAGCCGGTCACAATAACACCAACGTGATTAGCGACGTGGACGCGCCCGCGCACGTCCGCACCACGCCCGGGCGAACCGCGCGGGTGACGAGTTGCTGTCTGGCCCTCTGGTTTGCGCCCTTGGTGCTGGTTGGCGTGTGGCTGGGAACGGACCATACCCTGTTTCGCGAGAGTGTGTTTTTCAGCAAGGCTGCCGTCGTGACGTTCGGCGGCGCGTATGCGGTGCTGCCCTACGTGGCGCAACAGGCCGTCGAGACGCACGGCTGGTTGAGCGCCCCGCAGATGGTGGACGGGCTGGGATTGGCGGAAACGACGCCCGGCCCGCTCATTCTCGTGCTGCAATTCGTTGGCTTTCTCGGCGGTTTCTATCAGCCCGGCGAACTTCCGCCGCTGCTGGCCGCGACGCTCGGAGCGCTGCTCACGAGTTGGATGACTTTTGTGCCCAGCTTCATGTTCATATTCGTCGGCGCTCCCTACATGGAGAGGATGCGCGATAACACGAAACTAACCGCGGCGTTGTCGGCCATCACGGCCGTGGTGGTAGGCGTGGTGTTGAACCTTGCGGTGTGGTTCGGCCTGAACGTTCTCCTGCCCGAAACGGGTCGCGTGGATTGGTATGCGGCGGTGGTGAGCGTCGTTGCTTTGATCGGCCTGACGCGCTGGAAGTGGAACATCATCCCGGTCGTGCTTGGTGCGGGCGCCCTGGGATTCATCTACAAACTTATCATGCCAACATGAAATGGATCACCCGTGAAAAAGTGAAAGTGGATCGTGTGGCCTGCCCGTGGCTCATCAAGAAATTCGTTGACCCGCAGGCGGAGTTCATCTTCGTGCCTGCGAATCAAGTCGAGGCCAAAGCGCGCGAGCTAGGTGCAACACCGTTTGACATTGAGGGCTGCGAACTTGGCCATCACGGCGAGGATGTGTCGTTCAACTCCATTCTCAAGAAACACAACCTCACCGATCCGGCGCTGACGCTGCTCGGTGAAATTGTCCGCGCTGCCGACTCGCATCCATCGAATCCACACCCGGCGGGCGAAGGGTTGCGGTGGGTTGCCTTTGGGTTTTCAGCGCTCGGCCTGAGCGACCATGAGATTCTTCAGCGTGAGTTCATCGTCTATGACGCGCTCTACGCGGAGTGCAAGCGGCGCGTGGGTGTCTCCGCGAAGGCATGAACCGCATCACTTCCATCGCCGAATTTCTCGCGCTGCGCCGCAACAACACGTTGCTGCTCGTGGCGTTGGTGTTGGCGGGCACGGGCGAACGGCTCTGGCTCGGCTTCGCGCCGAAGTATCTCGAAACTCTCGGCGCGACGGTGCTGGTCATTGGGCTGTTCGACGCGTTGCAAACGCTGCTCGGTGCGGTCTATGCGTGGCCCGGCGGCAAGTTGACTGACCATTGGGGACAACGCCGTTCGCTGCTGTTGTTCAATGCACTCTCGCTGGCGGGGTATATTCTCGTGTTGGTCTGGCAGCACTGGCTGGCGTTGGTGCTGGGAGTCTTTCTGTTTCTCGCGTGGAGCGCGTTGTCGTTGCCCGCCACGTTTTCAGTCATTGCTACGTCGCTCGACCGCAGCCGGCACACGATAGGCGTGGGCGTCCAATCCATGATCCGCCGGGTGCCGATGATCGTTGGCCCGCTGGTGGGCGGCTGGCTCATTACCCGTTACGGCTGGGAACAAGGCGTGCGTTTCACCCTGATCGGCTGCATCGGCTTGAGCGCGATCACGATGGTTTTTCAATGGTTCATGACAGATTCGGAGGTGGGGCGCGTCACTCCGTGCGCGCCGGGACAAGGTAAATTAGCGGACGGCGCGCAGGGGACTGACGCGCCCTACCATCGAATGAGCTTCTTCGGCGTCGTCCGGTCCTTTAACCCGACCCTGCGCGAATTGCTCGTCAGCGACATCCTCATCCGTTTCTGCGAACGGCTGCCCTATGCATTCGTGATTCTGTGGGCGATGAACCACGGCGGCCTCAGCGCAGAGCAATTCGGCTGGCTGGTCGCCATCGAGATGGTCACCGCGATGGTCTGCTACATTCCGGTCGCGCATCTGGCGGACAAACACGGCCAGCGTCCGTTCGTGCTCGCGACGTTCGTCTTCTTCACGCTGTTCCCGGTCACGCTTCTATTTGCGCACAACTTCGCCTGGCTGGCCGTGGCGTTCGTCGTTCGTGGCTTGAAGGAATTCGGCGAGCCAGCCCGCAAGGCTCTCATCATCGCCCAGGCCGCGCCGGAACTCCGCGCCCGCACCTACGGCGCTTACTATCTCATCCGCGACTGCATCGTGACGCTGGGCTCATTTCTCGGTGCGTGGCTGTGGAGCATCAGTCCGCAGGCGAACTTTATCACTGCGGCCCTCCTCGGCGCGGCGGGTGCGCTGTGGTTTTGGCGGTCGGTATATCGCGTTCCTGTTTCCAAGCAACCAATCGAAGGCATTTCAACATGATGGACAAACTCATTCAATGGGCCTTGAGCAACCGGGCGCTGGTGATCGTCGCCGCGCTGCTCCTCACCGTCTTCGGTATCCACACCGCCACGCGGATGCCGGTGGACGTGTTTCCCGATCTCACCGCGCCCACCGTCACCGTCATCACCGAGGCGCACGGCATGTCGCCAACGGAAGTTGAAACGCAAATCACGTTTCCCATCGAGACAGCCGTGAATGGCGCGTCCGGTGTGCGGCGCGTGCGCTCGGCCACGGCGGTCGGCATCTCCGTGGTGTGGGTGGAATTCGAGTGGGGCACGGACATCCGCAACGCCCGGCAAATCGTCAGCGAAAAACTCAGCGGCGTGACGGGCGACCTGCCGCCCGAAGGCGAACGTCCCACGCTTGCGCCGCAATCGTCCATCATGGGCGAGATCCTCTTTCTCGCGCTGTCCTCTGATCAACATTCACCCGCTGAACTTCGCAGCTACGCGGAAGTTTCCCTCCGCCGCCGCCTGCTCGCCGTGCCCGGCGTGTCGCAGGTGACACCCATTGGCGGCGGCGACAAGCAGTTTCAAGTGGTCGTCAATCCCGCCGCGTTGCAGGCGCACCGTGTCACGTTGAACCAGGTCATCCGCGCGCTGGAAGAAGGCAACGAAAACGTCTCTGCCGGAATCATCAACGAACGCGGTGCGGAATGGCTGGTTACGGGCGTTGGTCGCATCCACTCCCTCGACGACATCGGCGCAACCGTTGTGACCGCGAGGGACGGAGTGCCGACATTCGTGCGTGACCTCGGCGAAGTGAAGATCGGCGAAGCGCAGAAACGCGGTGAAGGCTCGGCAATGGGCAAGCCCGCCGTCATCCTCGGCCTGCAAAAGCAACCGGGCGCGAACACACTGGAACTCACCAAGCGACTTGACGCCGTGCTCGCCGACGTCAAGGCCAAGCTCCCCGAGGGAATGCAACTCAAGACGGACATCTTCCGGCAGGCGGACTTCATCTCCGTGTCCGTGCGCAATGTTCAGACGGCCCTGCTGGAAGGCATCGTGCTCGTGGCGGTCGTGATGCTGCTGTTTCTGGCGAACATCCGTGCCACGCTCATCACGCTCACGGCAATCCCGCTGTCGCTCGTCACGGCGGTGCTCGCGTTGAAATGGTTTGGCGCATCCATCAACACCATGACCCTCGGCGGCATGGCCATCGCCATCGGCGCGCTGGTGGATGATGCGGTGATTGATGTGGAGAACGTCTTCCGACGGTTGCGCGAATGGTCGAGCCGACGTCGCGCGTCGCAATCGGGCGCGGAAGGCAATTCCCCTCTCCCCTTCAGAAGGGGAGAGGGTCAGGGTGAGGGGTCAGCATCGGCTTCTCTGAACGCTGCGAATTCGCCCGTGCCTACCCCCTCACCCCAACCC
>JACZKP010000166.1 GCA_014860005.1 Verrucomicrobiota bacterium
ACCAAGGTTTCAAGAAGGCGACTTCTTCCTCCGGGGTGAGCAGCGACTGGCGGCGTCCGCCCCAGTTGCGAGCCGCAGCGGGCCACCCCGATCGTTGCTTGCGGAAGGCCGCTTGGAGTCGCGCCACGGTCGCACGACCCACACCGAGAACCCCAGCGGTTTGTTCCAGCGTCGCTCCGAACAATGCCGGCAGCAGCACGGCCTGACATTGGCGCAGGGACTCGACCGAGGTTGAGGTCGCGGCGGTCAGTTGCGCCCGTTTCACCATCTGAGGATCCATCCGGCGTGGTCTTGCCATGCCGAGACGCTACCACGTTTAGTCTCATCTTGAAAGCGCATTAGAATTAGTAGTTGGGGTCAGCGTCTTTTTTGCTTTGAAGCTCCTGGACTTTGGCAGCAAGCCATGGCGCTGGGTTAACTTGGGAATTGGGCTATTAGCCACCTGTATCGCATGGGTAATCCTTTCACCTGATAACCGTGACCGACGTTTTTTGGAATCAGCTGGGAGTCACATAAAAAGCGTGATTGGTCTTGAGTCGATCCGCCAGGTTGCCCAGAAACTAAAGATTGAAATTGATACGGACAAAGATAAGGGACGGATTGACGCCAAGGATCTTCCCAAAATCTTCGAACAGTTATTTCCAAAAGCAAGAGTCAAAGGGCGTCCGTACTTTGACGATAAAGACCTCTGCGATAGCATTGAAATCAGTTGGGGTGGCAGTTTTTATGAATGGGGATTGGAAGTAAGGCTTTCTCCCGAGTTTCGGGAGCGAGAATGGAGGGTGATGAGCACTCCGCTCGCGGATGACGTTGTCCTGTTTGTTGACTGAAGAACACGATCAACACGCTCAATCAGATCACATGGGTTCAGTTCCTGGTATTCGGTTTGATTCAGCAACCCGCTTCAACCCAGCCATTGGCGGACGAGCACAACCAAGTCCATCCAGCGCCAAGCGAGGTGAAAGGAGAGCATGACGGCGGCCCCCAACGCGAGCGCGACCAACGCCATCGCCACCGCAGTGATTGGCATTCCCCGGAGCCGGATTTTCACCGACGGTGATTGCGTTGGGGACGCGATGGCGTCCGGGCTGGAATTGGGTGGAGTCTGCCAGGCCTGCATTTCCGCGGCGCGCAGGGCGCGGAGGGTTTCCCGGTTCTCCGGCGTCACCGGCATGCGAAGCGAGCGCGCGGGTGAGAGCCGTAGCGGACGACGATGCCGTGGCGGGGGCACGGCGGGCGGGCGCCAGGGAGTGCCACGCCGGGGAGTGCCACTACGGGCCGGTTTCGGATTCAAGTTGGTCATATCAAAACTTTCGCTTTCAGTTCCACGCTTGACGGCGGCGGGCAGGGCGCGAAAATGCGCGCAATCAATCACCACTGCCGAACATTGTTCCGCTGCCAACAAACGTGAGTCAGGTTGACGTAAAGATGAATAACCGCGCGCGCCCGCCGCGTAAATGGACCGAAAGGCCCAATGCCGCGGGGCGGGCGATCATGGAGAATGAATCCATGTTTCGCCTGTTGTTCGAGCGAAGTGCCGACGCCATCCTGCTGTTCGACCCGGCCGCCGGGGTTTTCGTGGACTGCAACGAGGCGGCGGTGGATCTGATGCGCGCGGGCACAAAGGACGCGCTGCTGCAACTGCGGCCCGCCGAATTGGCGCCACCGACGCAACCCGACGGACGGTCGTCCGCGGAAAAATCCGTCGAGATCACCGCGCTGGTCAACCTTCGTGCGAGCCACCGGTTTGAGTGGGTGGCCCGGCGGGCTGACCAAACCGATGTGCCGCTGGAAGTGCTCGCGACGCCAATCACTGCCAACGGCCACGCGTTGCACGTCGTCGTGTGCCGCGACATCACGGAGCGCAAACGCGCCGAATCGGAGCTGCGCGAAAACCAGCAGTTGCTCTCGTCCGTGGCCGACAATCTTTCGGAGGCGATTTACCGCACCGGCCCGGACCACGAATTGATTTTCGCCAACCGCGCCTATCTGCGTCTGTCCGGTTACGAGTCCCTGGAGGAAATGCGCGAGGTGCCGCGCGAACAGTTGTATGCCAGCCCGGAAATGCGGGCGCGGCTGCTCGAATCGCTGGCCCGCGAGGGTTCATTCCGCAACCAGGAAATCGAATATGTGCGCCGCGACGGCCAGCGGTGGTGGGGATTGTCCAACAGCGTGGCGATTCGCGATCCCAGCACCGGCGCGGTGTTGTATCACGTGGGTTCAGTGGCCGACATCACCGAGCGCAAACGCGCGGCTGACGAAATCGAACGATTGAACGCGTCGCTGGAGCGCCGGATCGCCGAGCGCACGGCGGAATTGACCGCGAGCGAAGCGCGATTGCGCACGCTGGTGGAACACGCGCCGGAAGCGATTGTGGTATTCGATGGAGCGACGGGCCGTTTCATGAGCAGCAACGCGCACGCGTGCCGCCTCTATGGCCGAAACCCGGAGGAGTTAACGCAACTCACTCCGGCCGAAGTCAGCCCTGAATTTCAGCCGGACGGAAGGCGGTCCATGGACGCGGCGAGAGAGAAAATGGCGGAGGCGCTGGCGGGGGACGCGCCGGTGTTCGATTGGATTCACCGTCACGCCAGCGGCCGGTTGATCGCCACGGAAGTGCGACTCGTGCGGCTGCCGGCCGAGGGTCAGCAGTTGCTGCGCGCGAGCATCATTGACAACACGGAGCGCAATCGGCGCGAGAAGATTCAGCAGGCGATCTTCCAGATTTCCGAGGCCGCGCACCGGGCGGAGGACCTGGCCGGTCTTTACCACCAAATTCACGAAAGTGTGCGGGGCTTGATGGCGGCGGAGAATTTCTACATCGCCCTGCTCGATCCGGTCAGCGAAACCTTCAGCTTCCCGTATTTCGTGGATGAACGGGACGAACAACCCGCGCCCATGCGGTTATCGCAAGGGTTGACCGGTTACGTGTTGCGCACCGGCCAGCCGCTACTCGCGCGGGAGGACAACATCTTGCGGGATGCGCAAGCAGGCGTGGCCGTTGTGGCCGAGGCATCCCGGCAAACGGCTTATGCTGAAGTGGGCGCGCACGCGGCCGTATGGTTGGGCGTGCCGTTGAGCCTCCAGGGCAAGCCCATCGGCGTGATGGCGTTGCAGGATTACCAGGACAAGGAGGCTTACGGCGAGGAGGAGAAGCGCATCCTGACTTTCGTGGCCGGACAAATTGCGCAGGCCATCGAACGCAAGCGCGCCGAACAGGCGGTGCGCGAATCGGAGGAAAAATTCCGGGCGCTGTTCGAGGCGTCGAGCCAAGGCGTCATGCTGCACGACGAGAACCAGTATCTCGAAGTGAACCCCGCCGCCGTGCGCATCCTGGGGTATCGCTGCAAGGAAGATTTGGTCGGCCGGCATCCGCGCGACACTTCGCCGGCCGTTCAGCCAAATGGGGAGCGCACGGAGGTGCTCTCCCAGCGTTACATTGGCGAGTGTTTGGAGAAGGGCAGTGCGCGTTTTGACTGGGCCGCGCGCCGGGCCACCGGCGAAGACATCCCATTGGAAGTCATTCTCACGCGCATCGAGTGGGGCGGCCGACAGATCATCCAGGCGGTGATCAACGACATTTCCGAGCGCAAGAAAGCGGAAACGGAATTGCTCAAATCCCTCGCGCGCGAAAAGGAACTCGGCCAGTTGAAAAGCAATTTCGTTTCGATGGTATCCCACGAATTCCGCACGCCATTGGGCGTCATCATGTCGTCCGCCGAGATTCTTGAATCCTATCTGGAGCAACTCGAACCGGCGGAACGGCGCGAGCACCTGCAATCCATCCAGCAGAATTCGCGGCGGATGGCGAACCTGATGGAGGAAGTTCTGCTGCTAGGCATGGTCGAGGCCGGCCGGATGGAATTCAAGCCGGCGGAAATGGACCTCGCGCGCTTCTTTCGCCGGTTGGTGGATGAATTACAATCCGCGACGAATCAGAAGTGCCCGGTGGAACTCTCGCTGCCCGCGGAGACCGCCGCCTTTGCCGATGAGCGGCTGCTCGATCATGTGTTCACCAATCTATTGTCCAACGCGGTTAAGTATTCGCCGGCGGGCACTCCGGTGCAATTGGACCTCGAACGCGATGGCGACGCGGCAGTGTGCCGGATTCGGGATCGCGGGCTGGGAATTCCCGAGCCGGACCTGGAACGGATGTTCAGCGCGTTTCATCGCGGACAGAACGTAGGCCATGTGCCCGGGACGGGACTCGGTCTCACCATCGTCAAGCGGTGCGTGGAATTGCACCGCGGGAGAATCAAAATCGAAAGCACCGTTGGCCACGGGACAATCGTCACAGTCCGATTGCCACTATTTGGCATGGTCACGCAGGCGGCGAGGCGCTAATTTTGCATCGAACTCATGCGGGGTAAGAGGCTGCAAGACTTTTGCACTGCACCGCCCGGAATGCACTATGAAGAAAATCCTGGTCATCGAAGATGAGCCGGAAATGCGACGGAATCTGCTCACGATTCTGAAACTGGAGAAATTCGCCGCCCTCGGCGCGGAGAATGGCCGCGTGGGACTGGAACTCGTGGAACGCGAGCGGCCCGACTTGATCCTGTGCGATGTGATGATGCCGGAACTGGACGGCCATGGCGTGCTGGCGGCCTTGCGCGAGAGTGAGGCCACGGCGTCTGTCCCTTTCATTTTTCTCACAGCCAAAGGCGAGAAGGCGGACTTGCGCAGCGGCATGAATCTGGGCGCGGACGATTACCTCACGAAACCGGTGGCCAAGGCGGACTTGTTGCACGCCATCACCGCGCGCCTGCGGCGTTCCGAACAACAAACGCCGCGCGAGTTCAAGCCGGACTTTTCCTCCTACGAACCGCTGCTCCAACTCGGCCTCACGCCGCGCGTGGCGGAAGTGTTGCTGTGGGTGGCGCAGGGCAAAACAAATTCCGACATTGCGACCATCCTCGGCATCAGCGAGTCCACTGTGAAGAAGCACATGCTCGAAGTGTTTGACAAGCTGGGGGTGGAAACGCGCAGCGCCGCGACGCTGCGCGCTTTGGAAGCACTTAGTTCACGCCGCGGTTGAATCACGCATGGAACTTCATTCCCGATCTCTGGGCAGCGGTCCGGCGTTGATCCTGTTGCACGGACTGCTGGGTTCGCTGGACAATTGGCTGCCGCTGGGCCGCCAGTTCGCGGAACATTTCACAGTCCTGGCCGTGGACCAGCGCAATCACGGTTTGTCGCCCCACAGCGATGAGTTTGGTTACGACCTGATGGCGCACGATCTCCATCAGTTCATGCACGCTCAGGGCCTGACGACCGCGCATCTGCTGGGTCATTCGATGGGCGGCAAGACGGCGATGCAGTTTGCACTGCTCTACCCGGACCAGGTGGAGAAGCTCGTCGTCGTGGACATCGCGCCGCGTTCGTACGCACCCATTCACGCGGAAGCCCTGGCCGCATTGCAGGCGCTGGATTTGGAGACTCACCAGCGGCGCGAGGATTTTGATGAGGCACTCGCGACGCAAGTTCCCGACGCCGAACTCCGCCAGTTCCTACTGAAAAACTTGCGGCGGGACATGGCGGGCGCTTTTCATTGGAAGGTCAATCTGCCTGCCATCTGGGAGAATTATCTGCACCTCAACGCTGCGCTGTCGGTCGAAGGGAAGTTCAGTAAACCTTCGTTGTTCCTGCGCGGTGGCAAGTCAGATTATGTCCAGGATACCGATCTGGAATTGATCCGCCAGTTCTTCCCCGAGGCCGAGTTGCGAACCATACCCGAGGCGGGCCATTGGGTTCACGCCGATGAACCGGAAGCATTTCTTGGCTGCGTGATGAGTTTCCTTGCCGCCGATGAACGAAAAGAAACGACCCCGGCAAAGCTTTTGTGACTTGGCCCGGGCGAAACACCGGAACGCCCTTCGGGATTCTTGCGGAACGACGTCGGGTTTCATTGGCTTTTGGTTTCCGCCTCAGGGCATGTACAATGGTGGATGATGGTGGTACCACCCATTTCCGAAACAGCGATACAAAACAGACGTGCAATCGCCCTGCCCGGTCGTTATCGTGCGGTCATGGATTTGCTGGCACACTGGGGACTGGCGGAACGTCCCTTCGAGCCAACGTGGGATACGCGGTTTTTCTTTCAGGGCCGGGAATACGACGAAGCACTGAGCCGGCTGGACTTTCTGGCCAGCGAGCAAACGATGCTCCTGGGCCTGCTTACGGGCGAAGTTGGCTGCGGGAAGACAGTCACGCGCGCGGTATTCGCGGAGCAACTGGCGGATCAACCGGAGTTCCAAGTCGTCACGCTGGAAAATTCCTCCTTCAGCTTCAACGAATTGCTCGGCCTTTTGCTGCGCGAATTGGAGCCGGACGCAGCCGGCACAGCCCGCACGAAGTATTCACGATACGAACGCTTCCACGAAGTCATGGAACGCCTCGCCCAGGACCGCCGCCACTTGGTGCTTCTGTTCGATGAAGCACAGGAAATGTCGCCCGCCACCTTAAACGAGTTGAAGTTATTGACGAATTTGAACCGGGCAGGCCAGGGCCGGCTGACCGTGATCCTGGTGGGCCAGCCGGAGTTGCGCGAACGCGTGGCCCGGTTACCCGCAATAGACCAGCGCATCGGGTTGCGCTTTCATCTCCATCCGCTTTCACGCGAGGAAACCGGCGACTACCTTCGCCATCGTCTGCGGGTGGCGGGACGTCTCACCGGCGAGTTGTTCGCGCCGGAAGCGGTGGAAAGCGCCTTCCAGAATTCGCAGGGTGTACCGCGCGAACTTAACCGCATCGCAAAACTGGCGCTTGAATTCGCCTGGGTCAACGAGTATCCAGAGGTCACGTCCGCTGCCATTAACGCCGTGGCGCGCGACTTAAACCGACATCAGCGGCTGCCAAAAGCATGAGCGAGTCCGGTGAATTGAGCCTCAGCGCCGTGCGTCACAAACGCGCGCAGAACCAGTCGGCACTGACCCCGGAACGGTCCCGACACCAACCCCGGGGCTTTCGCAGCGCCCCACCCTCCTCTGCGCCTCCGCCTCCGCTCCCGGCTGCGACAACCCGCAATCGCTTCAGACTCCCGGTGGATCCTTGGCGACTCATCATGGCGCTCAAGGGCCATGGACACTGGATGCTTTGTTCAGCGGGCGTACTGGCGGCGCTGGGAATGTTCCTTGGTTACGTCTGTTCCAGTTACAGCGCACGCGTGACACTCATCTCGCGCGATGCGTCCGCACCTTTCGCTGACGGACTGGAAGGCGGAGCCTATCAACCACGTGAGCTTGCGGCGCAGACACTCGTGAATTTGATGCAGTCCCCGGAATTGCTCCGGCGCGTGACCGCCAACTCGCAACCGGCAATTTCCGAGGCCAGTCTCCAGCGGCGGGTTCAGGTGGAGACGGTGCCGAACACCGAACTGGTGGCGCTGAGTATTGCCGGCCGAAACCGTCAGGCGGTTGCCGACCTGGCCAATCTTTACGCCGCCGAAGCGGTGCAGTTGAGCAAGGAATTGCAGACCGCGGATTCAACGCGCCTCAACCAGTTCTGCCGTGAGAAACTGGCCGCGCTTGATCAGGAACTTCAGCAGGCTGGCGTTGAACTCGTGAAATTCCAGGCGGGTGCCCGCTTGATTGATCCCGACGCGGAGAAGCAAACCTACGTCCGGCACCTCGGCGAAATTCTGTCCCGCGCCGATAACGCCCGCATTGAAGCCGAACTCGTAGGACTCCAAGTCGCCGCGCTGCAACAGGAACTGGCCCAACAGAATCCCCTCGCGCAGAAGCTGCAGGTTGCCCGGAACAAACTTACGGATTTGCTTGGGCGAATGACGGAGGCGCATCCTACTGTGCAAAGCCAACGGTCGGAAATTGCCGAACTTGAGAAACAAATTGCGGCGAGCGGTACGGACGCCCAGCCTGCGGCGAAGTTCAGCGAGAACCCGCTGGCCACCACGCTCTATCTGCGCTTGATGGATTTGCAGACCCGCCAAGTCACGCTGCGGACGGAATTGCAGGAACTGACCCGCCTTCAACAATCTCTGCAGGATCGGGTGGCCGGCGTTTCCGCGCTGGGTTTGCGGTATGCCAACCTGAAGGCGCAGATCGAGGGCTTGCAGCGAAGCCGCGCCATGCTCGCCAGTCGTCAGCGCGAGGCGCAACTGCACGAGGACAACGCGCAGGGTTATTATCGGGTGTTCGCGGCCGCGACTCCCGAGGCGATTGACACGATGGCGCGGTGGCATGCGGGAATTTTGGCGGCATTGGCCGGCCTGGTAATCGGGGTGCTGGGCGCAGGCCTTGCCATTGTTGGCCTCGAAATCACTGACCGCCGTTTGAAAACTGCAGCGGACATCGAACAGGTCACCGGCCTGCCGGTACTGGAGACGCTGGGTGATCTAAAGACCATGTCGGCCGCAGAGCAGGAAGCCTGGGCCTTTCGCGCGTGGACTGCCATTTCCGGGCAACTGAATGCCTCACCAAACCAAGGCCTCGTCTGCGGATTCATTTCATCCAGAGAAGGTGAAGGCCGTTCGACGTGGATCAAGCTGTTGGTCAACGCCGCCAGCCAGCGCGGGCTGCGCGTGTTGACGGCGGCCGCACACGCCTCCGCGAGTTCCTCCACAAGTAAACCAGCGGCCGCAACTGAGATCGCAGCGAAGAAGCCAGTCCGGGATTGGAATTATCCTGCCGGCGATCCCCAAAGTGAGTTTCCGCTGCAAGCGCAGACCACGCCCCTGCAGACTTCCATTTCGCCCGCAGAGATTGCTCATCAATTCACCGGCTCGAATGCGCCCCTGACCGCGCACATTCCTTTGCCGGGCTGGGCGGGGAACCTCGAACGCCGGAAGCAATGGCAGAAAGCACTGGCGCACTGGCGGACTGTGGATAACCTCGTCCTGTTGGTCGAGTTGCCGCCGGCATCGGTGCCAGAGGCGGTATTGCTCGCGGAAAGCCTGCCGCAAGTCATCTGGCTGGCGGACAGCGGGAAATCCCACTCACGCGTGGTACGCCAGCAGTTGGAAACCCTGCGGCACGCGCAGTGCCGGCTGGTCGGCGCGGTCCTGAATCACGAACCCAAACCGGTTTTTGCACTATGAACACACGACTCATTCCCCGAGCCGGCGTCGCCGGCCTCATCCTGTTGTTTGCCGCCGTCCCTGCGCGTGCGGAAGACGACGCATCGGCAAAAGTCTCCCTCTCCGCCGTTTCCAATCCCGGCAAGCGGGCCAAATGGCAGGAACGACTAACGCTGGGTTCGGGCGACACGCTTGATTTTTCATTACTCGAAGCGCCCGACCTGGCGCGCAAGGGCGTGGTTGTTGGCCCGGATGGCCGAGTGACCTTCCTGCAGGCCGAGAACATCATGGCCGCCGGACTGACAATTGATGAACTGCGGGCCAAATTTGACGAGCAGTTGAGCAAGTATTACCGCAGCCCACGCACCATCATCACGCCTGTGGCATACAACAGTAAGCGGTATTTTGTCCTCGGCACGGTGGCGAACAAGGGCGTGTTTCCGCTGAACCGGCCCACGACAGTCATTGAGGCGATTGCGCAAGCCGGCGGGCTGGAGATCGGTCTGTTTGAGCGAAGCACCGTTGAGCTTGCCGATTTGGGACGAAGCTTCCTCATACGCAACGGGGAGCGCCTGGCAGTGGATTTCGAGAAGTTGTTTCAGCGCGGCGATTTATCGCAGAACATCGCCATCGAACCGGACGACTACATGTACTTTGCCTCGGCGGAGGCCAACCAGATCTACGTGCTGGGCGAAGTCGCCAACCCGGGGGTGTTGGCATTCGCGCAGCGGGCCACGGTCATGAGCGCGCTGGCGGCGCGCGGCGGGTTCACGGACAAGGCCTACAAGAGTCGTGTGCTGGTCGTCCGCGGCTCATTGGACAAGCCCGAAACCTTTGTCATAGACACGACCGACATCCTGGCGGCGAAGAAACCTGACTTCAAATTGCAGCCCAAGGACATTGTTTACGTTGGCCCCAACCGTTGGTTGCTGGCGGTGGACCTGCTTGACGTCGCCGTGAAGGCTTTCATCACCAGCATGACTGTCCAAGCGATTAACCAAAACATCGGCCCCTGGATCACCACTCCCATCATCAAGTAACATGAAAACTCTCCTCGGTTTGCTTTCAGTTGGATGCCTGCTGGCATTCATCACCGGTTGTGCCAGCGGACCGCGCATTGACGCCCGCAGCCAAACCACCACTTTTACGGCGGCCACCGTAACGAATGACTTGAACCCGGGACTTCTAAAACCGGGAAATGGTTTCTTTATGCTAGGGCCCGGCGACCAGATTGAGATCGAAATCATCGGGACTCCACTATCGCGACAGACTGTTACCGTTGGCCCGGACGGCAGAGTTTACTTCAACATCCTACCGGGCCTGGATGTCTGGGGATTGACACTGTCGCAAACTAAATCGCTCCTGGAGAATGAACTCGCAAATTACTTCACTGCGGTCAGCGTTTCCATGACGCTGCAAGCCGTCGCCAGCAAACACGTATGGGTCCTGGGTCGGCTGAACAGGCCCGGCATCTATCCGATAGCAGGACCGACCACCCTTCTGGAATCCATCGCTATGGCCGGCGGCACGGCACGCTCGTTGTCCGATGTCACAACGCAGGAACTGGCGGATTTGCGGCACAGCTTCGTCGTACGGGAGGGCAATTTTCTGCCGGTGGACTTCCATCGCCTGCTGCACGAGGGCGACATGACTCAGAACATCTACCTGCAAGCGGACGATTTCGTCTATGTGCCCTCGTCGCTATCTCAGGAAGTTTACGTATTTGGTTCCGTGAGGTTTCCGCGCGCACTGCCATTTTCAGACCGGATGACGCTGCTTTCAGCCATCGCGAACACGTCCGGACCGCAGAACTATGATTGGCTGGCGCTGGGTGATCCAGGGCCGTTCACGAAAGATGCGTATCTGTCGCATATCGCGATCGTGCGCGGCTCGCTGGCGACCCCGCAGATTGCAGTGGTGGATTACAATGAGATTGTCAAGGGTCGTGCATCCGATGTGCGGCTCGAACCAGGTGATATCATTTACGTACCCAACTCACCCTACACGCAGCTTAAACGCTATGTGAACTTGATCTTAAACAGTTTCGTCGTGACCATCGCAGCGAATGAAGGTACTCGTGCAGGTGGTGGCGCAGAAAACGTGGGGGTGAGTGTGCCCGTTAATTAATCCGGTTTGCGAATGGCGCCCAAACCTGCCGACACAGCCGTCGAGAAGGGTTCCATGTCAAAGCGCACTTTCATCCCTTGACGGTGGTGAACTGGCTTCCCATATTGCAGCCTCAATTTGCGAGTCAGATAAACTAGTGTGTTGTGTCATTATGTCTAAGTCGAAGGTTCGCAGTTCGGCGACGAAATCCGCCAATAGAAAAGCCAGCCGAGCAGTTGCCGGGAAATCGAACCGCTTGTCCCGAAGAGTCACCCGAAACGCGCGCTCCACCGGCAAGGGTTCCCCGATAACGAACGGCACGCCGAGTTCCCCCCATGCGGTGGCCCCAACCCAGATTCAGCCGTTGAACCGGGCCACTCCTGCGGATATCGCGGAGAGGATCAAGGAACTCGTCCGCCTGGCGCAGGAGCAGGGTTACCTCACCCATGGCGACATCAACGACGCCCTGCCGGACAGCTTGATCCCGCCGGAAGAGATGGACGATATCTATATCAAGCTCCGCAATCTGGAAATCGAGATCGTTGATCAGGCAGAAGTGGATCGCGTCAAGCAACCGGAAGCGGAGGAGGAAGAGGACAAGACGCGGCTGGATATTCTGGACGATCCTGTTCGCATGTATCTCAAGCAAATGGGCCAGGTGCCGTTGCTGACGCGCGAGCAGGAAGTCGAAATCTCCAAACGAATTGAGGATGCCGATAACGAAGTCAAGCGGATCATTTACGGTCTTGGATTTGCCGGTAAGGAACACATCGCACTGGCGGAGAAGTTGATTGCCGAACCGCCCAAGGAGCGCTTCGACCGGGTGGTCATTGACAAGAAAGTTGACAGCCGCGACCAATACCTACGGGCCCTGCGCAAATGGATCAAGCAGGTGCGCGCCGTGGACCACATGGTGGACGCGAAATTCGCCGCCTGGCAAAGCGCAACGGCCAAGCTCCGCCGCGACCGCGCCCTGACGGCGTTTAAGAAGCTGGACCAAAAACTCCAGGGCACGTTTGGCAAATTCTACTACAAACAGAAAGTCATCGAGGAGATGGCGATGGTGGCTGAGAACATTCACGACAAAATCCAGCTAAGCCTGCGCGTCATCAAGGAGTGGGAGCCGCACCGCAAATCTCCCCAAGCCCAGGCCATCATCCAGTCCGAAGAGCGAAAGATCAAAGCGCTGGAGGAATTCGTGCGCATGCCCTGGCAGGATTATCTCAAAGCTTACGATCAACTCAAACTCTTCGCCGCCCGCGCGCATCAGGCCAAGTCGGAAATGGTCGAGGCCAACCTGCGGCTGGTCATATCCATTGCCAAGAAATACACCAACCGCGGACTTTCGTTTCTCGACCTGATCCAGGAAGGCAACATGGGATTGATGAAGGCAGTCGAGAAATTCGAGTACCGCCGCGGCTACAAGTTCTCCACCTATGCCACCTGGTGGATTCGCCAGGCCATCACCCGCTCCATTGCGGATCAGGCCCGCACCATTCGCATCCCAGTCCACATGATCGAAACGATCAACAGACTGATGCGTATTCAAAAGCGGTTGTTGCAGGACTATGGCCGGGAACCAACCCCTGAGGAGATTGCCGACGAAATCGAACTGGCGGTGGACCGCGTACGCGCCGTCTTGAAAATGGCCCAACAACCGATTTCCTTGCAGTCGCCCGTAGGCGACGGTGAAGACACCAGCTTCGGCGATTTCATCGAGGATAAGGCCACGGAAAGCCCTTCCGACATGACCAGTTTCAGTTTGCTCAAAGACAAGTTGGGCGATGTGCTGTCCAGCCTGACGGAACGCGAGCGCAAGGTGCTGGAGCAGCGCTTTGGATTGGGCGACGGTTATTCCCGAACACTCGAAGAAGTCGGCAAACAATTTCGCGTCACGCGCGAGCGCATCCGGCAGATTGAGGCCAAGGCCCTGCGCAAAATGCGGCATCCGACGCGCATTCGGCAACTGCACGGTTTCCTGGAAATAGAGGAAATCGAATAATCCCGCTGCGCTTCCCCGTCCTCGATCGCCGGCTCGCCGACCAATTTGCCAAACCACCAGCAAATCCGGTTTCGATACGACAATGCCTCCGCCAACCAAAGGAAGTTTTGGGCACCAGCAGGATTCCAATTTCATGAGATGGCAAAATGGCAAGGAATGTTCGAAGAATGCCCAATTCCAATTTGCGACCCACCAATTGACGAGCAACCAATAGACGAGGCATCAAGCTGTGATTTTTCAAAGTCGCAAACAACCGCGGACCAGCCGCAGCCGATGGGCCTTCCACGCTCATCGAGTTGCTCGTGGTGATTGCCATCATCGCCATTCTCGCCGCCATGCTGTTGCCGGCGCTGGCCAAAGCCAAACAGAAGGCGTTTCAGGCGAACTGTACCAGCAACCTCAGGCAACTGGCACTCGCCATCTCCATGTACGCCGGCGACAACAACGATACCCTCCCCGGTCCTTGCTGGACTGGCATGTTCTGCACGTATCAAGACACCTCTCCCACCAGTCCCAGCAACCCCAATCGCTACAACGGGTCACTCGCCGCTTATCTCACCCCCTATCTGGGAATTCCTGCACCACCGATTGCTCCGAACCTTCGCACCGCCGTCGTCGCCATCTGCCCGGCGTCCTTTCGCGTCCTGCCAAAAACAACCCCCAGCCCGCCCTTGAATGTGCCGGTCAGCTATTTTTCGCTCAGCACTATCACCAATGATCCGCCTGTGGGGAACGACCTGTTGCTGTATCCCTTTGGGCGGCCCAACACCCCTTTCGCTCCGAACAAGAAAACCAGTGCCATCAAGCGACCCTCGGATTCATGGGCCATGACCGATTGCGACGTGCAACTGCTGACGAGCTTTGGAATTACCTCCGCCACCTACCAAAACTACATCCCTCGAGAACCTGTCCACGGCAGCAAAAAATCAGCGCTGCGACAGTATCTCTATTTTGACTGGAGTGTCCGCTCAAGGAGAACACCGCTCTAAGAATCACGAAAAACTCGCTCCTTGGACCACCTAAGCATTGCTGCTAACGCGAGGGAACATCTGCAACACACGCTGACCGTGTCCAGACAGGAATAAGCTTGTCCCCCAAGGCTGCTGGCACAAAATGACCGCCAGCACATATCTCAGCGGTTAGAGCAGGCGACTCATAATCGTGGAAGGCAATTTTCCCCTCTCTTGCTCACTCTCTCTCCGGTTAGCAAATGCCGATGAACACTGGCTAAAATCACTCGCGCTTATTTCTCACGCTTTCTCACTTTGGCTGTATGTCTGATACGTTTCAAACACCAGTCCCGCGAGTCGTACCGCGTGCGTGATCGGAACGCCATCCCCGATGGCAGGAGTCGGCCTGACCTTGGGCGCAGGCGCGGAGGGCATCGGTGCGGAGTTGATAGAAACGGCTCAGGCTGAGGCCCAGTTCGCGTGCGGCGGCTGCGGGTGAAAGCAAATCGGCGCGCACCTCAGAGAGGAGATGGCGGATCAGCGGTGAGGGGACACGGTGAGCGAGTTGGAGTTTTTCATGGCGGCCAGAATAACAGAGGGAAGGTGGATTTATCGCATTGCAACTGATCCCGGCAGGGCTAGCCGGGCTGGCGCAGGGCCAGCCCGGCTAGCCGTTTATCAGGCTTCAGACGGCGCTCAGGTTGCGTCCCCGCAGAGCCCTAGCCTCCGCTGAAGCAAGGACAGTTTCACCCTCCCCACTGTCCACGCAAGCTGATGTCAGCCCCCGTCGGAATATTCCAGTTTTGATCGCACAAACCTTTCCAGTTTTGATCGCCCCACGACACAGCCTACGCCCCATTGCGACTTCGTTCGTGTGGCTGCCACACAATCTGTCAATTTCCAGAATGAGCGATGGATGAAGGCAAGCGTGGGCGGCTTGGTGGGATTGGTGGGCCTGCTCGGACTTGAACCGAGAACCAAAGCATTATGAGTGCTCTGCTCTAACCAATTGAGCTACAGGCCCACGGCGATATGGTTGCAGAAGCAACAGCAACTTTCAATAGCAGAGCCAAAAAGGAGATGCAACACGCGCCGCGCCTCGAACCAAAAGCATGAACAAGGGTTTTCAATTTCGGATTCATACGCATACGCTCATCCGTTGCTTCGGTCGAACGGCGTTTACTTTCTGCTTCGTTTCAGAGTGTCTTTCCCCGCTCTCATCAATTGACGCTGCTTCAACCTGGCTTGGCGCTTGATTCTTGGTGAGATCGAGTTTTTCTTCAATCTCACTCTGGCGGCGGGTCAATTGCTGGTAACGCTCCTCGCGCTCGAAGTGCGCGCCGACTTTGCCTTCCAATTCTTTCGCCCGCTTGGTGGCGTCGGCGATGTCAGTTTCCAATCTGGCGGCGCGCTCCTCAAAACCCTGGACGTTCGCTTCAAGCGAACGAACCGTGCCCAGCGCCGTGTCCGTCACTCGTGCGGCATAACTGTTCTTCCCGCGCACAATCATTTCCTCAACAGCCGCGCGAGGTGTTCCTCCTGCAACCGCCCCGGGCGCGGTCAGACCTAACTCAACCCCATTGTTTGAACCACGAAATACCTCGTCTTCATTCCGCTTGTGTTCGTCGCTTCGTGCGCTTCGCGCCCGCAAATCGTCGTTCGCCCTGTGCCGCCGCCTGCGGCTGAGTCGGTCGAATCTGTCCGCTACGGCGAAGTCGTGCGGCCCTACCACATTGGCCGCTACGTTGATCCGAATCACCCGGAGGCGATGCACAAACAGCACCCGGTGTATCGCCTCGAGGTCTCCGCGCGGTGGAATCTTCACCCTGGCGCGCAGAACCCGGCCACGTTGTTGACCCCGCCCCAGGACGCCGCGTTCGCCCCGCCGCCCACCAACGATGTCCTGGTCGCTGAAATGAACCTCCAGCGGGAAGCCACCGCCCGCGTGATGCTCGAAGCCGCAAAGCTCGCGCAGTCTTACGGCGAGTTGCAGTCGGTGCTTGGCGAGATGAAGAACGTGGCGCGCAACCATGCACTCTTGAGTGTTCGCATTGCAACTAACGAGCAGCGCGTCGCCGAATTCGAGAAGGAGTTTCAAAAGCTTTCCGTTCCGCCGTCGCCGGCCACCAAAGACGTTCCCGCGTCGGTGCCGGAACCGCAGAACGCGCCTGAACCATGAAGATCTGCCGGAAGACCAGAAGGAGGGCGTCATCGCTCAAATCGCGCGCTTCGCCCGCCGCGCCGTCGCCCGCACCCAAGGCCAGCAACAGCAACCAAGGCCGGAAGGTGTTGGCGTCTGAAGCTCAGCCTCTGGTCGTCGCCTCACACGCGGAACCCTGCCCGCGCGGTGGGCTTCCGTGTGTTTTTCTGTTTCGTGCGCCTGCAAGACCCGTGGCAACGGTTAAAGTGGCGTATTTACAGAATGTATTCACTTGTTGCCAACTGCATACATTATGTAATAGCCGCTTTGCGGCGAAGAACCACCAACAAGCAGTTCTGAAACACGCGCGCAAGCTGGGAGTGCTGCGTCCGCGCGACCTGAACCCCATTGGCGTTCCGCGCGTGTATCTTAGGCAACTGGTCGAGAGCGGCGAACTGCTCAAAACCGGGCGGGGGCTTTACATGGTCGCGGGCGCACCGCTCACCGAAAATCACTCGCTGGCAGAGGCGGCAAAACTCTCACCGAAGGGAGTCATCTGCCTGCTCTCCGCGCTGCGCTTTCACGGGCTGACCACGGAGAATCCTGCCGAGGTCTGGATTGGGATTCCACGCGGAACGCGACCGCCAAAATCAGACAAACCTGCACTGCGCGTGGTGACTCTTTCCGGTGAAATGATGACCAAGGGAATCAAACGTCATGTCATCCAGGGCGTCTCCGTGCCGGTCTGTTGTGTCGCGAAAACCGTCGCCGACTGTTTCCGCTTCCGCAACCGCATCGGCGTCAACATCGCGGTTGAGGCGCTGCGCGATGCGTGGCGGGACAAGAAAGCCACGTCCGGGGAACTCTGGCATTACGCGAAGGTCTGCCGGGTGCTCAACGTCATGCGCCCTTATTTCGACAGCCTCGCATGAAAAATCTCGCCGCTTCAGTCCATACGACACGTTCGTTCCGCTCAAGCTCGGCCAGTTTGCTTTTGGCCAACTCCAGGTTCGGTGTCTTAAGGCTTTTCCTTACCTGCTGTCGTGGTTGCGATCAAAAGTGGACGGGGTCGTGCGATCAAGAGTGGAATAATGCGCTGGCCCTCTTGCCAAGGTCTTGGCGGGCTGTAGTCTCACCGGTTGCTTCAGCGGAGGATAGGGCACTGCGGGGACGCAACCCGAGCGCCGCCTGAAGCCTGACAAGCGGCAGGTCGGGTCGTCACGGGCTGCCGAACGACGTTCCGTCCTGCGTCCCGCCCCCGCCTGTCCTTGGTGGCCGTTTGTCTGGAGTAAGCAAACCCGCGTCCGCGTCGGCGGCGATGGCAAAGTCCACGTTGCCACACAACGCCATCCCATTGATGCGCCTCCACGTTCCACACTCATCCGCTGCTTGCGTCCGGATCTCCGGCGACGGCTGCGCGCCATCGTGATCCGCCAGAAGAAACGCCCCCGCTATCTCTACCGGCACCTGCTCAGTCGCGGCGTGTCCGAACGCAAGGCGGCGCGCACGGCATGGAGCAGTCGCGGGATATGGCATCGCAGTGCCCGCTCAGGAATGCACCTTGGGTATCGAATAGACTGGTTCACGGAACATCTGGTTTCGCTGACCACCGAATGGTACCGACACAACCTCCCGAACCTAATCCCACCGGTCTTGGAGCCGCAGCTTGCGCTGTTTGCTTCCGAGATAACATCCAAAGAGCCGGATGCGTGACACGCCAGTCCGGTTCTGAGAGAGGGGCGGTCGTGCAAACGGCCGCCCCTACTCGACTCCCGCACCCCAAGCCGGAACGCCGCGCGCACCTGGCGTCCCTCCGCCTTGATCCCGTTCCAATACGCCTTGCCCGCGACCACGCCATCCCGCCGCCACGGATGGCTCGCGGACGGCGCGGACTCCGCTTTCGTTTTCATCGGCTTAGGCTGCTTCACAAGCGCAGACTTCCTCACGACACCTTCCGGCAGGAGTCGCCATTCCGACACTTTTCCTTACCTGCTGTCGGGGCGGAAACAAAAGGAGACGGCTGCGAGTTCAAAAGGAGACAAGCGATGGGGCTGTGTTATGTGTCCCTTGGTCGAGGGCTTGAGGAGGCCTGAGCGAAGCGAAGGCCGACGAAAGCCCTCGACCAAGGGACAG
>JACZKP010000167.1 GCA_014860005.1 Verrucomicrobiota bacterium
CAAAGGCGACGGCCTACCTGGCTGGCAAACCATCTGGCGCGGCTGGCAGCGCCTGATGTGGATGGCCGAAGGAGTAGAAACCTTTAACCAACGCTAAAAAGATGTGGGTAATGACAAGGCCTCACAACCCTGGGCTGACGGACACAATCCCTTTGGGATTGGAAAACGCCAAGGCATTTAGCCATCCTCCCTGTCATGCCACAATCCCTTTCCGCCGTTTACATTCATCTGGTCTTCTCCACTAAAGACCGCCGACTGTTCCTGCGCGACAAAGTCACACGCGACGCGCTCCACTCATATCTCGGCGGCGTCTCCAAACAACTCGACTGTGCGCCGATTCAAATCGGGGGAGTGGAAGACCACGTGCATTTGCTCGCGCGCTTCGGGCGCACCATCACGCAAGCTGAATGGGTGAAGGAATTGAAACGCGTCTCGAACCTTTGGCTGAAGGAACGCGGTCGCGATTACGCCGCCTTCGAGTGGCAGGGCGGCTACGCGGATTTCTCCGTGAGCCAATCCAATCTTGAACAGGTGAAGCAATACATCGCCGGACAGGAGGAGCATCACCGCAAAGTTGGATTCCAAGACGAGTTGCGCGCGTTGCTGCGCAAGCACGAGATCGAGTGGGATGAGAAATACGTTTGGGATTGAATCGCCGCCATTCGAGAATCCCGACGGGATTCCGTCCCAAAGCCCAGGGTTGCGAGGAACGAGCTACCCTGGGTCACCGTCCGCAAATCATTTCCAACCGAAATGCGGTTGCGACCATTCCCGTGTGACCATCGCGAGCGACATTCGCCACAACCGCGTTGCGGTTGATGATTTGTTTGAACGATGACCCAAGGTAGGCGCTGACGCACCAACCTTGGGCTGGAGGTCGCAATCCCTTTGGGATTGGCCGGAGCGCGGCTGTGGCGAAGCCCAGCCGCAGCACGTCATACCAATGCGCGAAAAATCCCACGCCGCTACGGTTGGTCAACCCGGTGCGACTGGTCCTGCGGACACAGTCGCGCTCCGTTCCCGATTCGCACTGGCGAACCACGCCTTCACGCCGTCCCAGAATCCCAAAGGGATTGATTCAGCAAATCGAAGCTCGCGTCTCGGCGGGCCGGCATGGTGTAACTGTGAGCGGTCACTGAAGCTGCGGTGCGCCAGGTACGACGGTGGTTTGATGGGCTTTCACAGCTTGTTGGATTTGCGCAAGAACATCGGCGTGGTCGGCGGCCACGTTGCGTTTCTCGGATGGATCGTGCCCCAGATGGAAAAGGAGCGGTGGCTCGTGCGTTTCCGGCTTGGACTGGCCGTAGCCCGTTTGCGATTTGAAATGCGCCTTCCACTCACCGAGCCGGCAGGCGAAGAGTTGGTCGCCGCGATAGTAGAAGAACGGGCGCTGCGGGAGAGTCTTCGATTCAAAGAGTAACGGTGACAGATCGGTGCCATCCAGCGTGACGCCATTCGGAGCGGGCGTTCCGGCGAGGGCCAGCGCGGTGGGCAGCAGGTCCATGGTGTGTGCGAGTTGAGTGGTCACGCCCGGTTTGATGCGGCCCGGCATCCACGCGAGGCCCGGCACGCGCATCCCGCCCTCCCAGGTGCTGCCTTTGCCATCGCGCAACAACCCGGCGCTGCCGCCCTGATCGCCCATGATCAGCCAAGGGCCATTGTCGCTCGTGAAGAAGACGAGGGTGTTTTCCGCGAGGCCGTTTTTCTTCAACGTCTCGATCACCTTGCCAACGCTCCAATCAATCTCTTCCACCGCGTCGCCGTAGATGCCCGCGCGGCTCTTGCCCTTGAACGCGGGCGAGGCAAACATCGGCACATGCGGGAAGGTGTGCGCGAAGTAGAGGAAGAACGGCCCGCCCTTTTTCTCCGTGATGAACTTCACCGCCTCTTCCGTGTAGCGTTTCGTGAGCGTGGTTTGGTCGGCTGGTTGCTCGACCACTTTGCCGTCGCGCAGCAGCGGGACGTTCCAGCCATCGTGCGGCGGATTCGGCGAGCCGGACGCACCGCGCGGGAGATCAGCGCGGGCATCCATATCGTTCGAGTACGGCAGCGCGAAGCTGCGGTCAAAGCCCTGATCCAAGGGCCGCGCGCCTTCGTGAATACCGAGATGCCATTTGCCGACGTGCGCGGTGGTGTAACCCGCCGGCTTGAGCGCCTCGGCGAGGGTGATTTCCGCCGGCGGCAAACCGCCCTTCGAGTTCGGGAACAGCACCCGCCGGTTTCCGCACATGCCGCTGCGAAGGGGATAACGCCCGGTCAACAACGCCGCGCGACTGGGCGTGCAGACTTCCGCGGCGGAGTAAAAGTCCGTGAAGCGCAAACCCTCTGCCGCCATCCGGTCCAGGTTCGGCGTGCGAATGACCGGCGAACCGTAGCAGCCGAGGTCACCGTAGCCGAGGTCGTCCGCAAAGATGATGACGATGTTCGGCTTCGCGGCGGCGAACGCCGACTCAAGCGCGAGCAGGAGCGTGAAGAAGAGCGTTAGGAGTTTCATGATTTGCTTGATGGGGGTCTCTCATTTTCATTGACCGGTGATTCACATGATTCGAACTGGGTGACCGGGCGGGTCGCTGGTGTCTCAATGTATTCATCTGACTTCGATCTCCGAAGTGCCTTCGACATCCTTTTCGAGCAACCACCAATTGCCGGAACGCGTGGCCTTGACCGGCTGACCGCCGCTGAATACCCCGGTTGAACCCACGGCGGCTGGAAGTTGAACCTGCGCCGTCATTCCCTTGGGCAATGTGAGTGACAGCTTGAAGGTGCCATTGTTATTCCAACTGACCAGGATCGGACCGCGCGGCGTGGGGATTTTTCCCTCGGCGAATTTCAGGGTGCCGGGGTTTGGCCGAATCGCGGCACGGCGCCAGCCCGGTTTGATCGGCTTCGCCCCGAGGACGTAACGCGACAGGAGATTGGCCGGGGCGGCGCCCCAGGCATGATTCCAATCCTGGTTCGGCTTGTATTTCTGGTCCCACGCTTCCCACGTGATCGTTGTGCCGCTCTCGACCATGTGCTTCCAACTGCGCTCCGTCGGCGCCGTCATCAGGGCGAGCGCTTCGGCAGCGGCGTCGTTCGCGAACAACCCTTCAAGGAGATACTGGGCAGCGTAAACGGAGCCGGCCATCCCGCAGGCGCCGACCCAGGCCGTCACGCGGGCGCGATGTTCGACGGGCACCAGGTCGAAGGCGAGCGGGAAGAGACTGGCGTGTTGCGAGGCATGGTCGGTGCCCTCACCGTCCCGATAAGCCCCGCGCCCGGCGTCGAAGAGTTTTTCCTGGAACACGGCGCGGGTGGCCTTTTCCCGAGCAATGTAGTCAGCGGCCTCAGCTTCTTTGCCGAGAGCAATGGCCAGTTCCGACATGAGGGCGAGGGCGCGCAGGTGGAACGCGTTCACCACGGTGTTGACGGGCCTGAAAACGAAGCCGTCCCGTTCACCGGGCGGCCAGTCCACAAGGTCGCCTTTCTTGATGTGCTGCGGCGTGCTGGCAATGAGGCCGTCGGCGCGGGCGCGCTCGATAAGGAGTTTGGATTTGAGAGCTTCGTAGCGCGGGGCCAGCCAGGCGATGTCGCCCGTCTGCATCCAGTCGGCGTGGGCGATGAACACCATGTGGGAGGCCCACTCCGTCGGCCAGGTCGGTTGGATCATCAACCAGTCGTAGGTGTCACGCGCCATTTGAAAGTCATTGTCCGTCGCGTAATGGCTGAGTTGATTGAGATAGGCATCGCCTTCATAAGCAATGCGCTCCCGGTCCCCATCCACGTAAACCCCGGCAAAGGTCGTGGCCTTGATGGAATAACGGCAAAGTTCCCAAATCCGATTGAGCAGTGCGCCGGAGGAACGGAAGGCTGCCGCCTGATCGTCCCAGGTGCTGGCAAAGGCCGCTTGCCGGCGCAGGTGTTCGGGGCGGAACTCGCCGGGCCAGCCCTCGAGTTCGACCCAGCGGAACGGCAGCACGACTCCCCATTCCGCAGGGGTCAGGACGGCGGCGGGTGGTCTGGTGTTACGCGCATCCGCGGGCGGCGCAGCAACGAGGGGCTTCGAACCGTTCAGCGCAACCTTGATCGTGGCGTAGCGAACGCTGCCGGGTGGTTGGCGGTTGACGCGGCCATTGGCAAAGGCTTCGCCGAAATGAAGCGTAATGGTGTTGGTGGCATTCGCGGGCGGAGTCAGGCGGAGGTTGCCAAAAGCGACCCGCCCAAAATCAACGAGTGTCACCCCCGGGGCCACGGTGGTTATTTCCACGGGCGTTTCCTGAACGAGATGCACCGGGGCGGCGATGGCTGGGCCGTTCAGGGCGGAGAGCAAACTGGCGACGACCAAAACACGTTGCATGGTCCAATCATGCCCGGGTGCGATGGCAAGCGCCAGTCCGCGTTGCGCCCTTCCGCGAAGAATCTCACCACGGATGACACAGATTCACCCGGATGCCTGGTTACAAAAAGGCACAAACGGCGCAAAGAAATTGAACCGCTGATGAACGCTGCTGCGGCTTAACGCAAAGTCGCCAAGGCGCGAAGTCGCAACGGAAACCGCGAAACACGCCAACCACGCGAAGGCTGTACCCTCTCCGCTCCCGCAGCGGGAGGGGAGAGGGTCAGGGTGGCGAAGGGGTTTCCCGTTTGAGACAGGCGGGACGCGCTGTCCTACGTCATCGGCGTCCATCAGCAGTTCAATTCCTCGCGTGTTAGCGACTTTGCCTTAGCCCCCGTTCGCGTATTCCGCGTGTTTCGCGGTTGGCAGCAGCTTGATGGTCGCCAGTAATGGATGATCACTTCCTCAGCGGCGTGACGAGTTGTTCTGGTCGGTCGGCTTGGGCGCTGGCATTGGGGCGTTGATTTCTTTTCGCCAGGCGGCGAGGCGGGAGCGCAGTTCCTTGGCTTTTGCCGGAAGCCGGGTGGCGAGGTCAGTGGTTTCGCCCATGTCGTCGCGTAGATTGTAAAGTTCTACGCGGCCAGTCTCGAAGAACTCCAGCAGCTTGAAATCGCCCGCGTGGATGGCACCAACCGGCGTCGTGCGCCAGCCTCTCGTATGAACATACGATTCAAGGTATCCGGGGAAATGCCAGTAGATCGCCTCGCGTGAAAGCTGTTGCGCGGGGTTCTTTAACAACGACGCAAAGCTCACACCGTCGAGCGGATAATCATCTGGCCGACGCGCCCCGGCAATCTCCAGCAGGGTGGGATACACATCCACATGTGCGAGCGGGGTGTTGCAGGTGGCGCCGGGTTTCACCATGCCTGGCCAGCGGAGGACGAATGGCACGCGCAGACCGCCTTCGTAAAGCGTGCCCTTGCCGCCGCGCAACGGGGAATTGTCGGTGAACCCCTTCTTAGTCGCAGGCGGTTCGGTGCGTTGATAACCGCCGAGACCGCCGTTGTCTGACGAGAAGATGACCACGGTGCGTTCAGCCAGATTGAGTTCGTCGAGTTTAGTCAGGATGCGGCCGACGCTTTCATCCACGCTTTGAATCATGGCGGCATAAGTCGGATGCCAATGTGTGCCTTGCGGCGGGCGCTGTTTCCATTCCGCTTCGTAATCCGGGCGCGCCTGAATGGGCGTATGCACCGCGAAATGCGACACGTAGAGAAAGAACGGACGTTCGCGATGGCGCGCAATGAAATCCACGGAACGGTCGGTCACGAAGTCGGCCAGATACTGTTCCGGCGGGTGCTCGACGGGCGGGTCCGTGACGAAGTTGAAATGTTTTCCCGCCGAGACGATGGCTTCCGTGAAACCGCGGCTTGCCGGGTGATGATCCTTGCCGTTGCCGAGATGCCATTTGCCGAACATGCCGGTAACATAGCCGGCTTGCTGAAGCACCTCCGGGAACAGGGTCTTATCCATCGGCAACCGTGTGATGTTCTCCGGCACGTGGAGACGACGATCGGCGGCGGCACCGCGTTCGCCGGTGCCGACCGTGTAAAGACCGGTGCGAGGTGCGTATTGCCCGGTCATCAACCCGGCGCGCGTGGGCGCGCAGTTTTGCGAGTTGTAGTAGCGCAACAGCCGCATTCCCTGCGCCGCGAGCCGGTCAATGTTGGGGGTTTGATAATATTGCGATCCCTGGCACGCCAGATCGGTCCAGCCGAGATCGTCTGCGAGAATGTAAACAATGTTGGGCGGCTTCTGATTCGGTGATTCCGCCGCCAGCATTGTCAGTCCGCTCATCCACCAGAGCCAGGCTGCCAGCAAAGCCGTCAGTTTAACCGGCAAGGAAGTTCTCATGTTTGCGCAGAATAAGCTGACAAGGTCGGCATGGAAACCATGGAAAACAGCACGGAAAACAAGCGTCGTGCTGCCGATGCTTAATTTCACCCAGCCGCCCCGATCCAGTTTCTTTTTGGCTGAACCTGTGAGCGGTTCAATTTCTTTTCTTGGCGGCGGCAGGCCAGCGGGGCTCCCAATCGGGTGACACACTGCGGGCGCGCCGCAAGTACGCATTTATCCTGGCGGCGATCTCAGGATGCTGTGCGGCGACATCGGTCTTCTCCGCCAGATCGTTCCCCAAGTCGTAAAGCGCAACGGCAGCATCGGGGCCGCCGCGACGGGTGCCTTTCCACCGGCCCTGATACAGCGCGGCCTGCGTGAATCCGCCTTCGTGGAATTCCCAATAAAGAAACTCATGCCTTTGCTGCTCGCGCGACTGGCCCAGTAATTCCGGCACAAAACTGATGGAGTCGAGTCCGTCCGGCACGCTCGCGCCGGCCAGGTCCGCCGCGGTGGCGAACCAGTCGCCGAAATACCCCACGTGCGCCGACACGACGCCGGCTTTGATTTTGCCGGGCCACCACGCAATCGTGGGCACGCGAATTCCTCCGTCGGTCAGGCTACGTTTGATTCCGCTGAACGGACCCGAAGGCTGGAAGCGCGTGAGGTTGTGGCTGCTTTCGTTGTGCGGGCCGTTGTCGCTGGTGAAAATGACCAGCGTGTTCCGGTCCAGACCGATTTGGCGCAGATGGTCCAGCAGCCGCCCAACGTAACCATCCAGCCGCGTGATCATCGCCGCATGACCTTTGTCCTGTTTGGGCCAGTCCTCCTTCGCATAAGGCCCATAATCGGGAACGTGTGCGCCGTCCTTCAACTCGCGATTGCGTTCATTGTTCGCGTGCGGGATGACCAGGCTCCAGTAGAGAAAAAACGGACGGTCCTGATGATTGGCCACGAATTTCAACGCCTCGTCCGTCAGCAGATCATCGGCATACAGAACGCCGTCCGCCGCGTAACCCGCGCCGTCACCGCCGACGGGTGTGACGACGTTCGGCAGGGCAATGCGTTCCTCGTTGCGCCAGAGAAAATCGGGAAAGTGATTGTGTGCGTGCCGCTGGTTGAGGTAGCCGAAGAAATAATCGAATCCCTGCCGGCGCGGCAACCCGGTCTCCGCCGGACCGACGTCGCCAAGTCCCCACTTGCCGATGAGCGCCGTCGCGTAACCGGCCTGCTGCAACATTTTCGCGACCGTGAAATCATCCGGCTTGAGGGCCTGCGCCGCGGGATTGTTCGCGCCCGCGTTGCCGCGCACCCGCGTGCGGCCATGATGCTGTCCGGTCATCAACACGCTGCGCGACGGCGCGCACACGGTGGCGCCGGCGTAAAACTGCGTGAAGCGCAATCCTTCGCGCGCCATGCGATCGAGGTTCGGCGTCTGAATGATCTTTTGTCCGTAGCAACCGACTTCGCCGTAACCGAGGTCGTCGGCCATGATCCAGATGAGGTTGGGCTTTTCTGCCGCGTGGCTCGGGATGAGTAACGCCAACAGCGCGAGGAGAAACAAACGGATCGTTTTCATAGAGTGTCTGCCAAAACAATTTGCGCAAAGTATCGAGAGTTCACATGTCGGCGAACCCTGAAGCGGCATAAATGCCGCGCTCCGGCGCGCGGGCTTCAGCCCGCTTCAGCCGTCCAAACCGGAAGTGAATTCTTGGCAAACAATCCAGCTTTAACAAGGTTTGAGTCTGATGCCTTTCGGGAATTCCGGCAGACGTTTGTCCCGAAGGGACATCCGAAAACAGCGCAGCGTTTCAAGGCTGGGTTGAGGCGAGCAGGCAGGCAAGTCCCCGAGGGACGGCAGAAATCCAACTCCGAATTCCAATCTTCTTTCGTCCCTCCAGGACTCGGTGACTTTGAACCGGACCACCCAGCGTTAAAAACGCTGGGCTACTCTCACCCTGTCCCTCCGGGACGGGGGCGTCGAATTCCCGAAAGGCATTAGGTTTCAGTCCTGTAGCGCAGTCGGCTGCGTTACGTAGTTCACGGCAATTGCTGCGCGGCCTTGCCCTTGGCCTTGCGCGCGGGAACTGCGGGTTGGCTCGCTCCCGGCACAATGTTCTGAATCAAACGCGGCACGTAACTGTTAAAGCGCGCATCCGGCGACGGGCCATTCGGATTCAGGCCGCGGACGAAGTCGTGCAGGGAAGCCGCGTTCTTTCCGAGGGCTTCAATGGCGGCGAGCGCGGACATGGAGACGAACACGCCGTTCTTCTCCGGCGGTGCGAGTTCGCGCAAAACCGTCAGGGCCGACGCGCGGACGCTTTCCCGTCCGTGCAGACCAAGCGCCTCGGCCGCAACGATGCGGACGTAAGGCGAGGCGTCGTCGAGCGCGGCGCGCAACAAATCCTCGTTCTGCGCTACGGGGTTCTGCCCGCGCATTAGAAATCCGAGCGCAGCCCAGTAACGCACGGCACTGTCGGAGTCGGCCAACAGCTTTTGCAGTTCCGGCAGTGCCCCCGGCTCCAGATTCGATGCGAGTTCTGCCGCCGCGACGATGCGCTTCAACGGATACCGCGCTTCATCGCGTGCCAGTTCGTAAGGCGTACTGCCCTGCGAACGGGAATGAATTTCGCCCTCGGGCAGAAAACAGATATCGCGAATCCTGACCAAATGCTCGCGCTGTGCCGTGCGGAGTTTTTCCAGAATGGCGCGATGCTCGGGCGAGTTGGCGAGATTGCGGACTTCGTCACGGTCGGTGTGCAGATCGTAAAGTTCCTCCGAGGCCTTGGGCACGCGCCAGAAAATGGACTGCGCCTCGGTGGTTTTGCCCTGGTCAAAAAGTTCGCGCCAGACCCGCGTGGTGGGCGTTTCAAACTGATACGACACGCGCTGCCCTTGCGAGACGTGGGGAAAGTAGTTGCGCAGATAAACATAACGGCCATCGGTGACGCTGCGCACAAGGTCCATGCGTTCATCCATGCGACCGCGCTCGCCAAAGAGAAACGCTGGCGGCTTGCTCTGATGCGGGCCGGCGAAGGCGTGCCCTTGCATCCACTCGGGCGGCTTGACGCCCACGAGACTCAACAGCGTAGGCGCGAGGTCCACGAAGCTTACGAGGCGATCTGATTTGCCGCCTGCCTGATATTCTTTCGGCGCGAGATGTTTCCACTTCTCCGGGAAGTAAACCACCAGCGGTACGCTCAGGCCCGAATCGGAGGGCCAGCGTTTGCCGCGCGGCATCCCGCTCCCGTGATCGCCGTAGTAGAACACAATCGTGTCTGCGGCCAGACCCGCTTCTTCGATTTCCTTCAAGCGCCGGCCCGCATCGGCATCAGCTTCACTGACCTTGTCGTAATATTGCGCCCAATCCTGGCGCACTTCCGGCGTGTCGGGATGATAAGCCGGCACACGCATCTTGGCGGGATCGGCAATCTGTTTGTGCGGCCGCGTGCGAATCTGGCTTTCGTGACTTTTGGTCGAGTTGAAAATGGCGAAAAACGGCTGGCCGGCGGTGCGGTTCTGCCAATGGGCTTTCGCGGACGATTCATCCCACAGCCGCGCGGGCTTGCGGACGTTGTAATCTTCCTTGCTGTTATTCACGCAATAGTAACCGGCCTCGCGGAGAAATTGTGGATAGAGCTTCAACTCCGCCGGCATTGAAACCATCGAGCGCATGTGCTGGCCGCCGCTGCTGGACGGATACAAGCCGGAAATGATGGCCGTACGCGCCGGGGCACAGACTGGCGCGGTGGACCACGCACGCGTGAAGAGCATGCCCTTGGCAGCCAGGGCATCCACATTGGGCGTGCGCGCGTTGGCGTCGCCGTAACAACCCATTTCCGGCCCGTGATCCTCACTGGTCAGCCAGAGGATGTTGGGTTTGCCAGTTGTGGCGGCGGTCGAATTGGCAATAATCAAACCGGCGAATAGGCTGAGCGGAACTTTCATGCGGGAGCAAGATAAACGCACAGACGCGCCAAGGAAACCACGGAAAACTCCGACGCCATTGGGACAAAAGGCAGCCGTGACCGCCATCCTGTATTCCAAGTCCAAGATTGCGCGGCAGCGACCGGGTCAATCCTGGTCATTTCAAATCTTGCATGGAAAGGGATCGCCGGGCATCCCAGCACTTGGTTTTGCTCAGGCTGCGGAATATGCTCGGGGACAGAGCAGAACCATGACCACAGCCCTCGATCTCGACTTGAAGAAACTCAAAGCCCGCGCGTTTGACCGGGCAGAATGGGCCGGGGAAGTTCTCCGCCGTTATCACGCCGCGCTCCCGGGCTTTGACGCAGCGACGGCGCAGTTACTGCAAGTCCTCCACCAGTGGATGTTCGTTCCGCCGACACTCTGGCCGTTCAATGTTCAGGACGTGCTCGCGGATTGCCTCACTGCCTTGGCAAAGAAGCAGCGTCTCAACGTCCGACACCGACTGCTCATCGAGCTCCTGCCTGAACCGCCCGATGAATCAATTTGCGCCGCGGTGGCCGACCACGAACTCCACATCCAAAAGGGCGACTACGAGCATCTGGTCAGAACGCCGGCGAAATACGCCCAAAACGAACTCACCATCAAAACCAATCCCGAGCTGCGCCGACAATGGGAGCGCATCAAGGCGGCCTTCGATATCCGCGCCTTCTGCGATCACAAAGGCGTGATCCGCCGCAGCATGAGCGTCGAGCGCAATTTGCGTCCGTCGTTTTCCGTGAACCTGCGGCGCCGCCAAGCAGTCTTCCAGGCGGCATTCGATGCGTTTTGTTTGCGCTGGAATCTTTACGGCATGCAAAACGATGAGCCGCTCCCGCTGAAACTGGCGGTCAACCTCACACCTTACGGGACGATGATTCACATCCCCGCCTACTGGTCGTTTGACCCCAAGCGCGATATTCGTTGGGACGGCATTGCCAAACTCCACCGCGCCCGCGTCCCGGGACGCCAAGGCTCTGCGCTGGCCGAAGGCGGTGCCGCGCGGATGCAAGCGGCCGGGAAGCTGCGGCACCTCGATCAGGAAGTGAAACGCCGAGGGTTGAAAGGTGAGGAACGGCACGCATTTCTCTGTGCGGGGCTTGGCTTGGATTCCCGCACCAGCCCCAAACGTCTAAGCCGGCTACGGGCGGAATTCAAGAGCCGCCCCTGAGGTGGTTTTCTTTTCTCGTCCTGAATACCTCCATTGCCTCAACCGAGTTGGGACAAGGTTTGGGGACATTCAGTTCCGTTGAAGTGCCATCCGAACCAGAGCAGACTCCGATAGAACAAAGTATATGCTTATGCCAAAAGCTCCTGAAACCACGCAGACCGCCACGGCGTCATCCCTGACGGGGTGCGAGCGGGCGACGCCGGGCCCCGGGAGCTTTATTTTTCCACCAAGCGTGATCTGTGACCTGTCCGAAGCCCGGGGTTTTTACCCGACGCACAACACGCCGCATGTTCCCGTGCTGGCTGCTTTCGGCGGGGACCGCTTGCATGTATGCCGATTGGAAGGTTCATGGGATTTGGAGCGGGCGGTCTCGGAAAATTCGGATGCTCTGATTCGATCCATCCGCATGTTGCCTCGCAAACCCACCTTGGCGGGACTGGATGACCTGACCTTTCAATTCGGACCCCGGGCCTTTCTTTGCGCCGATAAGAACCGGATCGTGGGCTACGCTTCCACCCCGGAGGAAGCCGAGCGTCTCGTGACCCACTTCAGCAAGACCTACCGCAAGCCGCCCGCGGCTACCGGCGGGACTTTTCACCTGATTGCGCAAGGCCGCACGGAAATCAGTTGTCACTCCGTCACTTTGCCGGCCGACACGTTCCTCAGCCCGGAAGCCCTCGGCCTCCACTACGGCAACGGCAGTGGAGAATGGCATCAGGACTTGGTCGCAAAACTAAGCAATCGCAACCACGGGCTTTCGATCTTTGAAGGCCGACCCGGAACCGGCAAGAGCTTCTATCTCCGCCACCTGATGGGCGTGCTCCAGGAATCGCACCGCTTCTATTTCATCCCCACCGCGATCCTGGGCGTGCTGTCCAAGCCGGAATTCATCGGCTTCTGGGCGGAACAGCGCCGCAGCCATGCCCGCCGCAAATTCGTCGTCATTCTCGAGGATTCCGATGCGGCACTGATGACGCGCGGCGCTGACAACCGCGAGCAAGTCAGCGCCATCCTGAACCTCTCGGACGGGATGCTGGCCGATTTCCTCCGGCTGCATCTCATCTGCACGATCAACTGTTCCGCCACCGACCTTGATCCGGCGTTGCTGCGACCCGGCCGTCTGCTTTGTCACCGCGTCTTTGGCCGGCTCGATTACGCACAGGCAGTCCGGCTCGCCGAAACCTTGGGTCGAAAGCTGCCAATGCCCGGCGACTATTCGCTCGCGGAAATTTTCGCCGAAAATGAGAAACAGGAAATCAGCCGTCCACGAATTGGATTCGCAGCATGACGAAAATGAAACTCAAAAAACCAATGCTGGACAAAGAGCTGGATGGAAAACGGGCGAAGCCACTGCCTCCTGCCCAAACGAAGTTGCGGCCAGTCGGGATCAGCGCGTCGGAATTGCGCGAAGCGGAGGAGAAAAAATTGCTGTCGGCGGCCAAACGCAAGCTACCCGAACTGAAAGCACTGCTGACGTCTGTCTCAGATCATTGGGGTTACGAAGACCCGATTTACCGGTTTTATCATCATTCGTTCAAGACGCTCCGCGCGCAAACGGCGACCTTGAAAATTGTCGAAACGCTGCAATCATTTGCGCCGCATCTCAGATTGAATCCCGACTTCCTCGAAATTGTGGTGGCCGGCACGGCGAAACCGCCGCCCTCTCAGCGCGCCATCATCGAAGCGTTCTTCCATGCCCGCCACCTGCTGCTCATGCTCTGCAAATATGCCGAAGAACTCTCCGAGCCTCCGGCGGTCCTGCCATCGGGATGGGCCACGGTCCTTTATTTGTATAACATCCGGTGAGCCGCACGCCGGTCGAACGACACCATGATCATCACCAGCATTGATTTTGAAACGGCCAATCCTTCACGCGTGAGCATCTGCGCCGCCGGCATGGCGGTGTTTGAAAACGGCATTCTGACTGAGACGCCCTATTGGCTGGTGCGGCCACCGAAAGGACACGGCTGGTTCTGGGAACGCTTCATCGCATGTCATGGTTTGACCCACCTTGATGTGCTGGACGCGCCCGAGTTTCCCGACATTGCACCGGAATTCCTGGCTCGACTCAGCCGATCTGATCTCGTGATCGCGCACAACGTGGGCTTCGATATCGGGCATTTGCGCGAAACGTTGCAGCATTTCGGCCTGGCCTGTCCGGAGTTTGATTACCTCTGCACCTGCCAGCTTGCCCGGCGCGTTTGGTCGGAATTGCCCAACCATCAACTGCACACCCTCGCGGCCCACATCGGCCACGAGTTCAACCACCACCACGCCCAAGCCGACGCCGAAGCCGCTGGGCGGGTGATGCTGGCGATGATGAAACAGGGGAACGCGAAGATGTTGGCTGAGTTGCTGGTGAACGCAGGATTGGAGCGCCGTCGATTCCCATACAAGTGATAACCCACAGCATTGAAATATGGAGATTGCTGCGAACCCGGAGAACTGATACCACTCGTGCCAGTGATGGCTTCACAACCCGACATGGATTCGCCGCCCGCGGGAGCAGAACTCGCGCGACTGCAAAATGCGGAGTACGGGCGGATCATGGACAGAGTGCATAATCTGGTAACGGATGCGCGCCTCTCTTCATTGGCACAAAAATATCGCGAGAACGAGCAAGAGCGTGAATTCGACACCGGCTTCAATCTGTTTGAGTTAATTTCGGGCCACTACTACCGGGAGACTTTTCATAGCGACATTCTCCACGCCTTGCTTGATCCTAAAGCCAAGCATGGTGCGGGGAATCAATACCTCAGGCTTTTTCTGAAGTACATCGCTGCTGAACACCGGGTTGGACTTCAAGAGGAGAATTACACAGAGGCTCAAGTTGCCAAGGAGGAGGGCAAGATGGACATCCTCATCAAGGGCTCTGAACATGCGATTTTGATCGAAAACAAGATCAACGGCGCCCGTGATACACACCGTCAACTCCCACGATATTTGAAACAAATTGAAGACCGGGGCTATAAATGCGACGCAATCATTTACCTGAGGTTGCACGGGGACGCCGGGCCAGACGATGCGGAATGGACAGACGAGGAAAAGCATCAGGTGAAACAGAAGCTTAAAGTGATCTGCGCCTCCGCTGGAGCTAGTGATACCACCGAAAAGGACTTGCTCAGAGGGTGGATTCGAAAATGCGAAACCCAGTCAACTGTGGACTCCGATGCGCGGCTCATTCTTAGGCAATACGGACGGATAATCGAAAGACTTGGAAGGCAAGTTATGAACAACCCTGTCATGGATGATTTTTACAAAGTGATCGTTGATCCTGAAAACTTCAAAGCAGCTGAAACTTTGAGGACGATGCTCGATGAACTTCCCAACTATCGGGCATTAAGGATTGTCAACCAATTCAAGAACCAGTGCGCCCCGTTTGAGACTGTTTTCGACTATAAGAATGGCGCACTATTTCGTGTGGTGGTTGGTCAGTCTCAGTTCCAATTGGCAGTCTGGGCTCAATCGGATCACTACCTGTTCGAATTCCACGACATACCTGATACCCAAGGGGCCAATCGACGGGCCGAGCAGATGCTTCAGAAAATGGGTTGCTTGGACGAGTATATTCTGCGCAATCCCCAGAACCCTCTTGAAAAAGTGTTTCGCCTTAAGATACCGTTATCGTTCCCTTCAGAAGAGGCGCTTCTCTTTTCGCACATCAAGGCCTTCAAGGTCGAATTACAAAAACACTTACCATCAAAAGCGCATACGGAGCTAAACAATCTTCCCTGAAGAATCACAAACCACTTCCGTGCAGGTTCAGAATTTCGCGTGCGCAGTTTCCCCACTCAATTCAACGCAATGAAAACTCGTCTGAAAGAGCCGGCAGTCTCAATTGGTTGGCGGTTACTAGCTGTCGGGCTCATCGCCCCGTTCTTATTGGTCGTGCCAACCTGGGCCGCACCGACCACCACCAACTACCAACTCACCGTTCAGACATCGCGCGCGAATGCGTTGTACGAGCAAGGCGAGGTGGTCCGCTTCGACTTGACGTTGCTCCAGAACGGCGAGCCATTGCCCGTCGCTGAGATCAGGTGGAGCACCAGCAAGGATGGATTCCCACCGGAGCGGGTTGGCCGACTCACATCCTGGCCAATGGCAGTGGTGTGGTGCCGAGCCACCTCAATAAACCACGGCAACGCGGTTGTGGCCAACGTCGCACGCGATGACGGAACAAGTGGGCGCAACCGCGTTGCGCTTGGGATGTTTGTTGGACGACGACCCAGGGTGGCTCATTTCCCGCAACCCGGGGCTTTGGGACAGAATCGCGTTGGGATTCCCGAACGGCCCGAGCGCGAGCAATCCCAAAGGGATTGTGCCCATCAGCCCAAGGATGGCGCGAAGTGCCTACCTTGGGTTGAAGTCGGAAACAGAAACAACGCCAACGGCGTTGTGGCATGGGCGACCAAGCGCGAGGCTTGGCGACGACGGGTGGAAGTGCTGCGCGACGCTGGCCGGCAACTGTGCATGTTCAACCCCGAAAAATCTGGTGCGGGCCCCGCGTGACGCAGGACAAGTTTATGTTGCTTATGCAACATAGACTTGGTCGAAAGCGCGAACCCTTTTGGCAATCCCAACGGGATTGTGGCCTCCAGCCCAAGGTTGCGAGGAACGAGCTACCTTGGGTCACGATTCGGAAATGAATTCAACCGCATCGCGGTTGTGGCAAATCTTTTCACAACGATCAAATCAATCCCAAACGTATTTCTCGTCCCATTCGATCTCGTGCTTGCGCAACAACGCGCGCAACTCGTCCTGAAATCCAATCTCGCGATGAAGCTCCTCCTGACCGGCGATGTAATCCTTCACTTCCGGCAGCTTTGATTGGCTCACGGAGAAATCCGCGTAGCCGCATTGCCACTCGAAGTCGGCGTAATCGCGTCCGCGTTCCTTCAGCCAGAGGTTCGAGACGCGTTTTAATTCCTTCACCCATTCGGCTTGCGTAACGGTGCGACCAAACCGCGCCAACACATGCACATGATCCTCCACGCCACCGATCTGGATGGGCGGGCAATCGAGCTGTTTGGAGACGCCGCCGAGATACGAGTGCTGCGCGTCGCGCGTGGGTTTGTCGCGCAGGAACGGCCGGCGGTCTTTGGTGGAGAATACCAGATGAATGTAAACGGCGGAAAGGGATTGTGGCATGACGTCAAGTTGCGTCGCGCAGCGTCGTTTGCCAATCCCAAAGGGATTGTGTCCATCAGCCAAGGGTTGCGAGGAACGAGCTACCCTGGGTGAACATGGCGAATCGGACGCAACCCCAACGAGGTTGTGGCGAGCGGCGAATCAAATAACTTTCGCACGTGAATGATCCGACGGCATGGCGTCATCGTTCAAAAAACATTTCCAACCGCAACGCGGTTGCGGCGATTCCGATTTCGTTTGGCGCGCGTGTGAAAACGGCCACAACCCCGTTGGGGTTGTGATGTTCTTCGGAAGTTTTCCCAGGGTAGCTCGTGCCTCGCAACCCTGGGCTTTGGGGCGGAATCCCGTTGGGATTCTCAGGCAGGGCAACAGGCGTGGCGGCGGCGGGTGGAAGTGCCGCGCGACGCCGGCCGGCAACTGCGCACGTTCAACCCCGAAAAAACCGGGGCAGGCCGCGCGTGACGCAGGACAAGTTTCTGTTGCATATGCACGTTCACGTCGTCGTCCACCACGATGATGTATTTGGTGAACATCTGGATTGACGGTTCATCGCCATTGGCCCGGTTCATCGGTCCATTCCGTCAACACCTGCCTCTGCGTGACCGGCCACCACGCCTGAAGTTTTACGGCTAGGCGGGCGACCACTTCCGGATGTTTCGCCGCGAGGTTGTTCTCCTCGTGCGGATCGGCCAGCAGATCATAAAGCTGCGGACGTTTCTCCGTGCGCGGATGACTGCGGGCATGACGCCCCAACTGGCCGTCGTAGGTTAGCAGCAGTTTCCATCTCCCCTCGATGACCCAGCGGTAAAGCAGGCTGTCCTCGGGCCGGTCTATGTTCGCCACGTCGTGCGCGAACGTTTCACCGAAGACTTCGCGGCGCGGCGTGGGTTGGCCCGATTTCAGAATGGGCAGCAGATTGTAGCCGGGAAGATTCTTCGGAACCTCCACGCCGGCCACCGCCAGCGCCGTGGGCACGATGTCCACGCTGGAACACAATTGCTCGACGCGCTTGCCCGGCTTGATGACGCCCGGCCAGCGGAACATCGTGGGCTGGCGCACGCCGCCCTCGTTGGCCGACTGCTTGGACCGCGGCGCGAATCCGGGGCCGTCAGGTTGTTGAATCCAACCGTTGTCGCCCACGTACACGACCAGTGTATTTTGCGTCAGCCCTTTCTCGTCGAGGTAGCCGAGCAACTGACCGCACGTTTCATCGAACCATTCGACCATGGCGTAATAGCGCGCCACGAAATCCGACTCGATCCCCTTAGCTTTGTATTTCTTGAAAAGCCGGTCCGGCGGATTGTGCGGGTCGTGCGGCAGAAACGGCGCATACCACAGGAAAAACGGCTTCTTCTCGGCCAGCGCGTGATCAATGAACTCAAACACCGGCGCCATGCCTTGCCGGCCAATTTTCAAACCGTCGTCGCCGTGCCGGCCACCGGGCTGAGGAAAACCGCGCGTCATCCCGTGGGTGAAGCCGCCGCGCTGAAAACTGCCCTCCCACCACTTGCCCGATTGATGACTCAGGTAACCTCGCTGGCCGAGAAGCTTCGGCAAAGACGGCTGACGGTCGTATTGCGCGATCAACTTCTCCCGCAAGGCACGGTAGCCTTCGCTTTCTCCGGCGGCAGCAGGCTGACCAGCGGGCCGCTGCATTTCCGGCAACTGCGCGGAATCGTTGCCGCTGATCTTGTGTTGATGGGCATAAAGCCCGGTGGCCAGCGAAGCCAGCGCCGGACGGCACAGCGCCGTGGGCACGTAGCCGCGGTGGAACAACACGCTCTGAGCTGCAAGCCGGTCGAGGTTCGGCGTCTCAATTTGTGGATGACCCATGAATCCGTAATCGGTCCAGGCGTGGTCATCCGAAATGATGAACACGATGTTAGGTCTCGGAGCGTCAGCAGCAAAGGTCGCGAGACAGGCAAGCAGGGCGAGGATAATGGCTGAGGGTGTTTTCATGTCATTCCAAGTGTTGTTCATGCAACTTGCGGAGGCGGGCCACTATCTCAGGATGCTGCTCCGCGAGGTTGGCGGTTTCGCCGGGGTCGTACTTCAAATTGGCGAGGAACATCGTGACTCGTGGCGATCCCGGGTCACGCTTGCTGGTGTCGCGCGTGTTGCCGAGGAGCTTCCAAACGCCCTCGCGCACGGCCCAGTCGGCGTTTGGTCCCTGACCCACCTGCCAGTGCAACGCGCGACCCTGATGTGGGCTGGGCGCGTTCGCATTGCGCAGGACGCTCACAAGGCTGCGACCATCGAGGTGGACGGCGGGCGGTTTCACACCCGTTAACTCGGCCAGCGTGGGCAGCAGGTCGCAGGCATGGGCGACTTGATTACGGACTTCATTCCGCGGCAACTGACCGGGCCACGAAATAATTGCCGGCAACCGGATGCCGCCTTCGAACAAACTGAACTTCGCGCCGCGATACGGTCCAGCGCTGCCGCCGCCGAAGTGCGCGCGTTCCTCAGTCGAATGGCCGTTGTCACTTTGGAAAACAATGATCGAGCGCTCGCGCAAGCCGAGTTCCTTCACCTTGGCAAAAAGCGCGCCGAGTCGCTCGTCCTGCGCCGCAAGAAAGGCGGCGTAGAGATTGCGCGGATACGGCAGATGCTTGAAATGCTCCAGCCACTTCGTATCGCCTTGATACGGATAGTGCGGTGTGTTGAGCGCGTAGTAGATGAAGAACGGGCGGTCGCGGTTCTGTTCCATGAACCAGCCGGCCTCCTTCGCCATTAGGTCGGGAAAATACTCGCCGTCGTGGAAGACCTCGTAACCGTTGCGCCAGAGGTCGTGGACATTCGGCCCGCTCCAGTAAAAGAAATGCGAGTAGTTGTCAATGCACCCGCCCATGTGGCCGAAGCTGTGATCGAAACCCTGGGCGCGCGGCGACGTCTCCGGCGTGTAACCGATGTGCCACTTGCCAATGTGCGCCGTGGCGTAACCGGCCGCTTTGAACATTTCGGCCATCGTGATTTCGGACGGTGGGAGGCCGCCTGCGCCGCCTCTTTGCGACGCGCAATTGCCAGGCACGCCGGCGCGCATGGGCCAACGGCCGGTGAGCGTGCCGGCACGCGAGGGCGAGCACACGGGCGCGGCGGAGTAAAACTGGGTGAACCGCACCCCGCTCCTGGCCAGGGCATCCAGGTGCGGCGTGTGCAGGTCTTTCGCGCCGTAACAGCCGAAGTCCGCCGAACCTTGGTCATCCGCGAGGATGAGGATGACGTTGGGCCAGGCTGTCGTTTCCGCCGCCGGAACGGCGCTGGCCAAGGCAAAGACGAACAGGATAACTACCGCGTGTTTCATCATGGCAGAGGTTTGTTCATGGCTGGCGCAAAGCGTTTCAGGGTTGGGCCAACAGATAAAGCGGGATGCGGTCGCCGGGTTCGGAATGTTTTTGGTCCCAAACAGGCGCGGAATTTGAAACTGGCAACCGCGACGAGGGCGCGCCGGTCTGTGACCGGCATCGTAGGTTGAGATTTGCCAAAGCTGGCTGCAAGCTGGCGCTCCGCTTCGGAGCGCATTCCCACGAGTTCACCGGTTCGCACCGTGTGCTCGAAACGCTGGACAGGAGCGCCGGTCGCCGACCCGGCGCGTTGCGACTAATGCCTTTTTTCGCGCCGGATCGGAGATTGGCGCTCCGGCGCATGCCTGGCTTCCATATATCCAGAACCACGCCACGGAACCCTGAGCCGAATGGTGCGTCGAACCAGCGCGGCTGCGTCTTGGACTGCGGCAGTCCTCGACCACATTCGGGTTGTGTCGGGCCATCGGAAAGCGCCAGAGGACTGGCGCACTCCAAGACTTTTCGGCAGTGCGGACGGTTCATGGAAGGAAGTTGAATCGCATCGGTTGATTCCGTTCACCGCGCCGCTGTGTTTACTCCGGGAATCGGTAGCGGGAAGTTCGGATTCTCGCTGACCTCGCGCCGCAAAAGTTCCTCCGCTTGGCGGATAAGCTCGCCGTGAGCGACAGCAAGATTCGTGGTTTCGCCGGAATCTTTGGCCAGATCATAGACCTCCCACGCTCCGGGTGATTTGGTTTTAAGCCCCTGCCGCACCAATTTGAAATCGCCGAGGCGCACCGCCACCTGACCGCCGTATTCCGGAAACACCCAGATCATCGGCTTGCGCGCGGCCAGGGTTTTCTGTTGGCCGGTAAGCACGGGCCAGAGACTTTCGCCATCGAGTCTTTCGGGTTGCTTCAACCCAGCCGCTTCGCAAAGCGTGGGAAACCAGTCGGCGAAGTAACCGGGCGTGTCGTTGACCGCGCCCGCTTTGATGCGTCCCGGCAGACGAGCGATCATCGGCACGCGCAAACCGCCTTCATACACGCTGCCCTTGTAACCGCGCAAGTTGGCGGTGCTGTTGAAGAACGGCGGATCCGCCCCGCCAATGTGAAATCGCGAATTTGCGCGGCCTGGATGCGTGCTGCCGTTGTCACTGGTGAAAATGACCAGCGTGCGTTCGGCTAATCCCGCCTTGTCCAACGCCGCCAGCACCCGGCCCACATAACCGTCGAGATCGTTGATCATCGCCGCGTAACCGGCGCGCGGACGCGGGTGCGGCAGATAGCCGTTCTCACCGCGATAAACCTCCGCGTCCCACTCCGCCGGAAACTTCTCGACCGATTCATGCGGTGGATGAATGGCGACGTGGGGTTCGGTGAACGGCAGGTAAAGGAAGAATGATCTGCCGTTGTTCGCGGCGATGAATTTTTCCGCCTCGGCGATCATCAGCTTGGGTGCATAGGTTTCGCCGATCCAATCGTCGAGTTTTACTTCGCCTTCCGGCTGCTTCGCGTGCCCGGGAATAGGCTTGGAGTTGATGGTGATCTTCTCCGCGTTGCGCCAGAGGTGCGCCGGATAAAAACTGTGCGCGACCGCCTGGCAATTGTAACCGAAGAACAGGTCGAACCCCTTGCGGTTTGGATCACCGGTACTGCCCACGGGACCGAGTCCCCACTTGCCCATCGCGCCCGTCGCGTAGCCGGCCTTTTGGAAAACCTGCGCGAGCGTGACGGCTTGCTCGGAGAGCGGATACTGACCTTCCGCAAACTCGGGAAAACGCGCCTTGGCCTGGAGATTGCCCCGCACTTCAGCGTGGCCAAGATGCTTGCCGGTCATCAGCACGCAACGCGACGGCGCGCAGACCGGAGCGCCGCTGTAATGCTGCATGAAGCGCATCCCCTGCGCGGCGAGCCGGTCAATGTTGGGTGTGGGAATCTTTTTTTGGCCGTAAGCGCCCACTTCGCCCCAGCCGAGATCGTCGGCTAGCATGAACACGATGTTGAGTGGGTCGGCGGCGGGGATTGGCACTACAGAGGTGAGCGAGAACACCAGTCCAAGGACGAAGTTCGCAAACAAACGGCGCATGACTCAAAAGTCGGGAAACACCGCCGTGAGGTCAAGCTTGTCGCCGAATTCCTTTTGCAGCGCGAGCAGGCGCCGAAACAACCGCTGAGTTGTCTCCTTGCGCGCGGGATCTTCAGCCAGGTCCTTGAGTTCGGATGGGTCCTGCGACAGATGATACAGCCGTGCGACCTTGGCCTTGGGATAGAGGATCAGCTTCCAGCCGTCGTGAATGACCGCGCGTTGCAGATCGAGATAGGCGCCATAAACGGCCTCGCGGCGGGCGGGAGATTGCTCCCCGCGCAGCAGCGGCAGCAGACTGTGGAACTCAACGTGAGCTGGTCTCTGCGCACCCGCCAGCTCCAGCGCTGTGGGCATCACGTCCTGAAGGTAAATCGGCGCAGAACTTCTGGCCAGCTTTCACGCCCGGCCCGACCACCATGAACGGTACGCGCAGACTGTGATCGTAAAGGTTTTGTTTTCCAAACAATCCATGATGTCCCACCGCCAGCCCGTGATCGGCAGTGAAGAAAATCCAGGTGTTCTCCGCTTGGCCGTTGGATTCGAGCGCGTCAAGCACGCGGCCAATCTGCGCGTCCAGGTGCGTGATGAGCGCGTAGTATTCCCGGCGATGCACCTTATTCTAACTCGCTTTCACGATGAGACTAAACGTGGTCGGGTTTTGGCATGGCAAGAGCACGTCGGATAGATCCGCACATTGTGAAGCGGGCGCAACTGACCGCCGCGACCTCAACTTCGGTCGCGTCCCTGTGACAATGTCAGGCGGTGCTGCTGCCGGCTTTTGTTTGGAGCAACGCAGGCACAAACCGCGGAGGTCCTCGGTGTGGGCCGCGCGACGGTGGCGCGACTCCAAGTCGCCTTCCGCAAGCAATGACCGGGGTTGCCAGCCGCCGCTGGCAACTGGGGCGTACGCCGCCAGTCGCTGCTCACCCCGGAGGAAGAAATCGCCTTCTTGAAACCTTGGCTCGAAAGCGCCGCCACCGGCAAGCTGGTGGTGGTTTCCCCGATTCGAGCGGCCTTGGCGCAACGGCTGGGCCAGCCAGTCAAACCGTCGGTGGTGTACCGACTGCTGGCCCGCCATGGCTGGCGCAAGGTGGCGCCGGACACCCGCCATCCCAAGAGCAAACCCGCGGTTCAAGCAGACTGGAAAAAAACTCCCTGAAGTGCTGGAAACCCTGCTGACTCGGGACGCCGTAAAAGGGCGTCGCGTTCGGTTGATGTTTCAGGATGTGGCGCGCTTTGGACGGATGGTGAGAATTCGGCGCTGTTGGTCCCCGGCCCCGCAACGTCCGGTGGTGGACGGTTACGAGCGGGAGTTTCAGTACGTCTATGGCGCCGTCAGTCCCTTGGAAGGAGAACTGGACTGGATGATCTGTCCGGCCATGAACACCGAGCACATGGGCGACTTCCTGGCGCAAGTCAGCGCGGCGCACCCCAAAGACTTCATCGTCATGGTCGTGGATGGGGCCAGTTCGCACGTTGCCAAGGCGCTAGAGGTACCGGAAAACATCCGCCTG
>JACZKP010000168.1 GCA_014860005.1 Verrucomicrobiota bacterium
TAAAAACGGCCCGGCGCATCACAACGCTACGACCAGAGCGCGGTTATTCGGCCACAAAATACGATGGGAGTCTGGCCAGAATCCGGAAAACCCTGCGACGGCACTCCGGCCGTTTATACGATCAGAAAAAAGTTCGTAACAGCCAGGGACAGCGGCCGCACCTTCAAGGAAAGCCTGTAGAAATGCCTAATCTGGTGCGAATTGAACGTAGAAACTGAGCAGCGATGTTACAAACGCCTGCTTACGGTACGATCAGAAAAAAATCGTAACAACTACCTCATGGCGTCACACCCCGATAAAACCGCTGGTCAGAGTTTGTCGCTGAGGGATCCCGGAAGCGCAACGGCGAGTTGGTGCTCATAAAGTTCGTCAGGGTCGTCCAATGAACCAGGTCGGTGGAGACTTGGATCCTGCCGGTGAGCCAGAGGGACACGTCCAGGCTCAGATCGAAACCGCTGCCCGGTGGAGCCGGGTCAAAACCGAGGTTCATTTTGAATGCATTGCTCCCCACGAAGGTCACCGTGTTGGTCAGCGATTTGTTGGCAGTGGAGTCCACGGCGAAGGCCCGGAGGACATTTGTTCCCTGCGCGAGAGCGACCAGTGCCGTCCAGTTGGTCCAGCCGTTGGTACTGACCGCGGTAATCCACGGCGACCCGTTCAATTGATGCCGGACTTCTGAAACGCGGGCGTTGTCGCCTGCCGTACCTCTGACCGTAATCACCGCGTTGCTCAATCTTTGATTTGCAGTGGGCGATGTGATTGCAAGGGTGGGCCGGTTGGTGTCCCCGAAATTGGCGATCAACGTGAGGTTGGAGGCCATGAGGAACCGCAACGAGCGCCCATTGGTCAACACTGTGCCGGTGCCATCGGTCCAGTTGGCGAAGGTGTATCCGGCGCCCGAGATGAGGTTAGCCGTCATGGAATAGAGCCGGCCAATTTCCAGCACGGCGTTGCTGTAATTTGGGGTAAGCGTGCCGCGACCGGTCAGGGCAACCGTCAGCCGGTCACTCAACACATAAACGAGATTCACGCTGTTGGTTGGCGAGCGATTGCCCGACGCATCTTCCGCGTAAACCCGGACTGCGTTGGTTGCAGGAATCAATCCCGTGAGCGTCGCCGTCCAGTTGGTCCAGTTGTTCGTGGTGTCCGCCGATAACCAACCATTGGAGTTAAGCTGATACCAGAGATTGGTTATGCGGTGGTTGTCGCGGGCCGTACCGCTGGCGGTGAAGACCGCGTTGCTCCAACGTTGGTTGGCGGTGGGCAAGGTGATGGTGACGACGGGCCGGTTGGTGTCCACGAAATTGGCGATCAACGTGAGGTTGGAGTCCATGAGGAATCGCAACGAGCGCCCATTGGTCAACACTGTGCCGGTGCCATCGGTCCAATTGGCGAAGGTGTAGCCGGCGCCCGAGATGAGGTTGGCCGTCATGGAATAGGGCCGGCCAATCTCCAGCACGGCGTTGCTGTAATTTGGGGTGAGTGTGCCACGACCGGTCAGGGCAACCGTCAGCCGGTCGCTCAACACATAAACCACCAGGTTGCTGACCACCGCCGAAGTGTTGCCGCTGGCGTCCTGTGCAAAAGCGCGGACGACATTTGTGCCCGGCAGGAGCGATTGGCCTGCGAGCGTCCAGTTGGTTCCGTTGTTGGAAAGCGTCGCCGGAGCATAACCCAACCCGTTGACGCTCACAGCAACGTTCGATACCCGATCATTGTCGCGCGCCCAGCCTTTGACCTCGACGACGGCGTTGCTTACCCGAATCCCGCTGGGCGCCGGATTCGTGATCGCCAGTGTCGGGGGGATCTGGTCCGTTAAACCTCGTCCGATCTTCAAGTCGTCCAGTAATGCCCAACCGGGACTCGCCAGACCGAAGTCAACGCTCTGAATGGAATCGCCCACGCCAGCGATGCCGGCTATCCGCGCAAAGTCAGCGTACAGGTCACGCGTGAATTTCCCACCGGCGGGATCCAGAAACACCTCAAGATAGCCGAAGGAGGAAGGGCCGTTCGTCAGTGCGTGCTCAACGTAATTGGGCGCGCGTTGGAAGATATAGACCACTACGTTGTCGCGGTTGTCCGCGATTCGAACGTTTACTGTATCCGCTGGTGGCAAAATCAACGTCGGGAACACGCCGTTCCACTCCGGGTTCTCCAGCCATCCCTCCTCGAAGAAGGAGATCTCGGTGGTTGGCAGGAGTGGAAGTGAGAAAGAAGGATTGAGCGTCCTGTTGAAATCAACCCAGATGTTGAGGGCACAATCGCTGTTGGTCGCAGAATAGAGCTTCAGCATCTTGTTGCCGCCCTGGCTGATGATCTCCACCCAGTTTTCGACCGTGCTGCAATGCTCCGAAGCGGTGTCGCCGATGTACCACGAGCCTTTGTCCGCCGACAGCACCGTGGCCTGATTGGTGGTTGGGAAATGGACGCCCAGCGCGGCATTCTGCCAGCCTTCAAACCAGGGTGCGGTGGCTGCTGGAAGTGGATTCACCGTTAATTGCGCGTTGGCGCTTGTGACGGTGCCTGAGTAGTTCGACAACAGGACCGAATATGTGCCCGCTTGAGTGGTGCTCACATTCTGGAGCGTAACGAAGGACCGGGTTTCGCCGGGCAGGTTGACTCCGTTGCGCCGCCATTGGTAGGTGAAGGGCAGCGTATGCGTTGCGCCCACCGCAAAGGAAACCGTCGCGCCCACATAAACCGTGCGATTGGTCGGCTGCACGAGAATGAGGGGCAGATCCAAAATCTTGTTTAGCGTCGCCGTCGAGGTCCAAGTGATGCGGGTATTGCCAAATGTGCCAAAGAATGTGACCGAACCCGACCCTGAGAGTTGAATGCGATTCCCGCTGATTGAACCGCTGGCGGTTGAAGTCTGGCTCTGCGGAGTTACCATGGTCGGCAAAGGATGATACAGCGTTCCATTCAAAGAGATCTGGCTGCCGCTGATCGTGCCCTGTCGTGTTCTGAGATAGTCAACCCCGTCACAACCCTGGATTTGCGCCCCGCTGCTGCTCAAGGTAATGGAGCAGCCCGATTGGGTGACCGGAATCGTCCCGGTAATCGTCGCATTGCACGTAATCGTTTCGTTGCCACTGTCCAGCAGGATGACCCTGACGCTGACCTGTTCCACGAACGAATAGTTGCCCGCGATGAAGGAGCAAGTCTGGCCGTAACCAAAATCAACCGAAGCCAGCGATAGTATGATCGCTGCTGACGCGATTCGACAAAAGGATGGCAAACTGCGGGCGAGGTCCATGGGAGAATACGTTTTCATGGTGCGTTGGGAAGTTTCTGGTCTGACTTAAGTCCGCAAGTCTGGTGCTATTCGGTCCGTGACTTCGACGCTTGTGGCACTGCGGACATGGCCGTTGCCGCCGGCTGGAGCGCCTGCACGATTTCTTGGATCGCCAAATGCGCGAATTTCTGACGGCACTCCCGCAGGGCTTTGTAAAATTGGGTATTCGAAGTCGACATGACTGACGAGCCGCCGCTGGCGGTGTGCAGGATCTTGCGCGCAGCCGGGCGCCCCTTCGGTCGAAACTCGACGTCCACCACCAGGTCACACCAAATCTTCATGTACATGTCCACACGGCAAAACTGGATCGTTCCGCCAACGCAAATGTCGGCGGAGTCACTCAGGCTGGCGTCCACCACCTTGGCGCCCTGGCCTTCCAGGTCCAGCTTCAGCGTTTCCGCCAGCCACGCGCCCGGATCGTTAAGGGCATACACATGACCGATGACCGCGCCGATGCCGGTGCGGACGTTGCCAATCTCCCGCCAATCCGCCTTGGTGGTGCTTTGCTTCAACGCTTTGGTCTCTGCCGTCCATGCCGTCTGCTGCTCATCGGTGAACGGGGTGGCGGTGAAGCCAACCTCGCCGTCAGGCCGGGTCGAAGGATTCGGACTGACCAGATTTGGTGCGCATTGGAATGCTTGAATGCAGACCGTTATCCCCCTCAAAGCCTGGTCGGCCCGCGGGGCCACCGTCGGGCCGTATTCCTTCAACAGGACGTGGCGCTGGCCGGAGGCGCAACCGGTTGCAAGTAATGCGGCGGCGGCGAGCGCCGTGAGTGCGGTAAGCCATTGGCCTGATTTCATTGATCGTTGCATATGTGTTGGTTCTTTTTGGTTTTCGTGTGGTTCGAGTATTTCGTGGTTCAGATGAAAAAGCCTCGGCTGCGGTAATTCGTCCAGTCGGAGTCGCTCAAATGCGACCAGCCGTCGATGTGGTGACCGGCCCGGGAATCGTGACACATGGAATGAATAGCTGCTTTCTTGGTTGAATTGACAGTCAGTCTTGAACTGCCCGGTAGTACATCTGAGGCGCCGTTGGTTCGACCTCCCATGTCTTCCACAGATTTGTCAGTGGCACGGTCCACTCGGGCCACCAAGTAGCCGGCGGCAGGTTGGTGCTGTAGTTGACCTGGTAGGTCGTGCCCGGGTTACCGTAGAGGGTGAGCGCGACGTTCGTTTGCCCGGCACGCCATGCTTCCAACAATGGCTCAGGTCCAATCACCACCACCCGGCCGGGATAACCGTACCAGGTGCCGACCAAGCCACCGTCCGGCTTCCGTCCAATAACCTCGGTGATCTCCAAGGGCACGAAGGCAGACGATTGACCGGCCAACGCTTCGAGGCTCAATTCTCCCACGTTGGTGGGGCCGTAAAGCACCTGCGCCTCCGGGAGCGCGAAGCTGACGAGGAATTGATGGTCGCTCAGGTTCGTGGTGAACGGCACGGGCACGAGGTTCGTGTCGGCCAGCACCATCAGGTTGGTGAACCGCTCCGGCGGATACACCACGGTGAACGACAGGTTGGTCAGTTCCACCGTGGACAGCAGGTAGATGGGCACGGAACTGGTTGTGCCGGCCTGCATGACGGTGTTGCCCAGACTCGCTTCGATACACTCGGGCACAATGACCCTGAGTGTGTTGGTGCTGCTCATCGGCGGGGTGCCGGGATCGGTCGCCACGATCAGGATGTCGTTGGTCGTACTGCCTTGCGCACAACTGGGCGTCCAGCGGAACACGCCGTTGGTGGTGATGGAAGCTCCGGTTGGCGCGCCCGCTCCCAGGGTGAACGTTACTCCATCAGGATCGTTGGCCCGGTTGGTAATGACCAATTGCTGACCGACAACCACGACCTGATCCGGGATTGGCTCGATCACTGGCGGGTAGTTCGACAGCGTCTGCGTGCAAGCGACCGTGTAGTTTGTTTGCACGTGGCCCACCTCATCGCGGGCGATACTGTAGAAGCAATAGAGCCGCCCATTCTCGCCGTGGAAAGTGGCCGAGGTGATCGGCAGATTTGGCAGCCATAACCCGTAAGCTCCACCGTTCGTGGAAACATAAACATCATAGCCCGCAATCCCGGCGCCGGCGTCATTGCCACTCCAGGTGACCACGAAGTTCGCGTTCGCGGCAGTGGCCGGCAGACTCGTGATCGCGCTTGTCGGCAAGTCCGCATCAATCGTCACCAGCGCCTGTTTGTTCGTATCAATGCCCTTGGACTCGTCGTGCGGGTCCACCCAATCGGTGCCGATGGGCGGGTTCTGGTCGAAGACGATGTACGCGACATTGCGAATCTCCGTTCCTGTTGCGAGACCGAGGTTCGGGCGGATCACGTAGCTGACATGGCCCATGCCCCGGCCGGTGCCATCTTCGGGCGGCAACATGCCGATGTCCACCGACGGCGGTAGGCCGTTGGTGGGATTGAGGGATTGGAACCGGGCATAGACCTCGCCCGTGTCCAACCGGATGCCCGCCTCGATCTGCACCTCAAAATCGTAGCCGTCCTGGCGCAGCTTGACCGTGTGCTCGAAGTGCTTCGTCTGGGGTGGGACGGCGATGAACTGATCGCCAAAGGCAATCTCCGTCAGCTCAAACGTGGTCCAATCCAGCCGGTTCGTAAGTTGATTGCTCAACACCACCCGCTGCGCCGGCACAAGAGCGTTGGTGGCGTTCTCGAATTCAATCATGTAGGGGAACAGTGCATTCGCCTGAATGTAGTTCTCCGGGCCAAAACCCTTGGGACCAGTCAGGGCGTTTGGATCAATCGGAGGTGTTGGTGGAACGGGGACGCAGACAGGATCCGGATTCATGTACATCGCAAAGCACCTGCAGTTCTCAGGATACCACTTGCAGTACTCAATAGGATTCGGATTGGGCGGTGGCGTCGGAACTGGAAGGATACAACCAATAAAGCAGCCTCCTGCGACGCCAACGAGATAGCCTCCCCATACGGTTGCTGCTGCGGTGCATACCGGCAATCCTCCTGCACCGCTTGCTTTGGCAGCTTCACTGCAAACGAACAACAATCTAGCTAGTAAGAAGCCGGGAACGCCTCCGCTGTACCGGCTTATGCAATCACTGAAGCAAGTCCCAAAATCCCTCCAAAAGCCAAGGCCGGTTGGGTCAACGTCAAGCATGGGGTTGTTGTTCACATATCGCGAAAGGTTCACATCACCTGCAGAAATGCCGATTGGGTCTGGTGACGTGAACCGACCAATTTGAGCATCGTAGTGTCTGGCCCGCATAAAATGAAGGTTGGCTGGGCCAGTCATCACACCGGCCTCTCCAACAAACTGGAACGCGTCGTCTGCGGATCCAGCCTTGAAAAGCAGTTCAGCAAATGGAAAGTACGCGTAAGCGTTTGCGCCGACGGGAGAATCGCCAAATAGTTCGCTCGTGCTACCGAGTGCGTCGAATGCGTAATAAGAATTGTCTGTTTCACTTCGGCGCGAAACTAATCCTATTCCGTGACTGTGAACTGCTTTGGGACCTGTCTCGCCCTGTACGTATTCTCCGACGACATTTCGAAGCTCAGACGGATCAATCACGAGGTCTTTCGCCGTGCCTCCCTCAACGACATGCGTCCGGTTCCCTTGCGCATCGTAGCCGTTCTGCCAGACGCCGCTTGGCGCCGTTACTTGAGCGAGTTTATTATCAAATGACCATCCGTAGCTCGTCGTCCCTTCTGGCGCGACCTTGTCGGTCAGGTTCCCGTCAGCGTCGTATTGGTACATTGTGCTGCCGACCTGGGTGTATTGGTTCAGGTTGTTCACGGTGTAGGCGGTGTTGGTGCCGTCATCGCGGACGTTGAGGCGGTTGCCGAGGGCGTCGTAGGTATAGTCCACGCGGCGACCCCAAGGCGCGGTCCAGCCGATGAGCTGGCCGACGTCGTCGTAGTCGTAGCGCCAGAGGCCGGACAGATCGGTGCGCGGGTCGCCGGCTCCGTAGGTCGTGGTCATGGTGTCCCGGCGGCCCCGGCTGTCGTAGGTGTATTGGAAGCGGGAGAGCACGAAGCCGTCAGGCTTGTGGTTGAACAGATCGAGCAACTGACCGGCGGGGTCGTAGGTGTAGGAGGTATAGACGCCGTTGCCGAGGGTCTTGAGCGCCATGCGCCCGGCGGCGTCGTAGGCATAGATCACTATGTTCGAGCCGCGCTCGTCGATCAGACGTTCGAGCCTTCCGGCCGAGTCGTAGTAGTAACGGGTTTCGTAACCGAGTTCGTTGGTCATCAGCGCGCGGCGTCCGGCGGCATCGTAGGTGTAGCCCAGCCAGCGGTCGCCGGGGTAGGTGATTTTCGCCAGGCGACCGTCAGCGTCGAATCCCTGCGACGTGGTGCCGAGCGGGTCGGTGTAGCTGGCGAGGTTGCCCTGCGCGTCAAAGTTGAAGGTGTGGATGACACCGTCCGGGTAGGCGCGGGCAATCAGGCGGCCCAGCACATCGTTGGTGTAATAGATCGTCTGGCCGCGGCGGTTGGTCCAACTGGTCCGGTTGCCGCTGGCATCGTAGCCCCAGCTTTCCCGGCTGCCGTCGGCGTAGGTGATCGAAGCGAGGGCGCCATCGGGCTGGTAGGCGTAACGGGTGAGGTTGCCCTTGGCGTCCAGCACGCTGGCCAGCCGGTTGAAGTCGGCGGTGTAGGTGTAGCGGGTGCTGTAGCCGAGTTGATCGGTCTCACTGAGGAGATTGCCGCGCGAATCGTAGGCGAACGTGCGCGAGCGTCCGGCGGCATCCGTGGTTTTCATCAACCGCCCGTTGAGGTCAAAGGTCCGGTGGACAATCCCGCCGAGCGGGTTTTCGGTACGCACCAGCAGGCCGCGATGGTCGAACGAGTAGTGGGTCGAATTGGTCAGGGCGTCGGTGGCGGTGACGCGTCCGGCGGAGTCGTAGCTGTAATACGTGCATTCCGTCGAGCCACAGCAGCCGGATTTCATGACTAAACGCCCCTGGTTGTCGTAGGCGTAGTTGCTTTCGGTGCCATCTGTGTTGAAAACCTTCGTCAGCGCGTGCTTAGCAGCGGACGTGAGTCCGCTCAATTCATAAACATAAGCCGTCGTCTGCCCCCGATAGTCCATCGCCGTTTGCAGATGCTCACTCGATCCGTCATAGGTGAACATGGTCGTCCGGCCCAGCGAGTCCGTGACTGCGGCGACCCGATTACCGCTGTAGGCCAGGTCCAGATACGGTCCAGCAGAGTGCGTCAACCGCGTCAGCAGGCCACCTGAGTAAGTGCAGGCGACCGAGTTCCTGTGTGTGTCGGCCACGTAGCCGAGCTTCCCATCCGCCTGGAACGCGTAGAACGTGCCGTCGCTCTCGCGAAGGGTGTAGGCTTCCCCGGCAGCGGGCGTGAGCGTGGCGGCGTCGCCGGCCGGAGCAAAGTAACGGCCCCCATAACGGCTGTCCGGCTTGAACACGCGCCGCGAACCGCCGGGACCGAAGATCGTCACCGTACCGTCAGACGCTTTCAGCAGCGACCGATCCCAGTTGTCCGACCAGCCACGCCCGAGCCGGCCCAAGGTGAAGTGCGACGGAATGTCCGTGCTGAAGCTACGGGTGAAGGTGAGTGGCAGGCCGGGCGTTTGCACCTGGGCATCCACGGCGCTGGCCAGCGTGCGCGTGACGCTCAGGCCGCTGGCCTGCATGACCTCGAATCCAAGCAATTCGCGGATGTCCGTGACGCGAATGTCGAGCCGGTGCAGGTAACGAGCGTTGTCGTTGAGCATCCGCACGTAATCGCCCCAGGTCGGACCGGTTTGGCCGACGAGGTTCCAGAAGACCGGTTCCCATTGCTCAACCGTCAGGCTGCCGGGGCGCATGTCTTCCTTGAGCGCGAGCCAGTCAACGGCATTGGTGTTGTTGGCGTCAAGGATGCCGAGGTTGAAATAGATGGGCGGGTAACGGAAATCCCACGGTTGCTTCCAGCCGACGTAATAGACCGGCACGCGGCCGGATTCACCTGGTTGAAGCAGGCCCGGCGTCGCGCCGCTGGCGAGGAATTGAACCGAGTGCGCGAACCCTTCCGGAGTGGCCGAGGTCCAGAACCCTTCTACCATCCGGTGCTCGGTGAGCGTAAGCCAGGCGCCGGACTGGCCGTTCTGTGTCCCGCCCACTTCCAGCAAGGGCGCGGGCATGGCGGCGTCGCCGGTGTTGGCAAACTCCACCCAGAGCGTGGCCAACGTGTGGTAGCCGACGCGGCTGGGGACGACCAGTTTGGTTTCCAGTTTCGGCCCGAGGCCTTGGGTCACTTCAAACGGCAGGGCGGCGGAGTTGGTGCCCTGGACGACGGTGAGCTGATACACGTTCGTCGGCGTGGTGGTGAGGTCGAAGTCGGCCACCAGCCGGCTGGCGGAGACGAAGCTGACGTTGGTGGCGGGGATGCTCGTGCCGCCGATGACCAGCCAGGCCCAGGCGGTGCCGTCGAAGCCGGCGCCCTGGATGTCCACCACGGCCACGTTGGAATTGCCGTGGCGCGTGGGCGTGAGGCCGGTGAGGAAGATGCCTTCGTAGAAATCAGTCCGCAGCGTGTATGGGCCGGGCGCGGGCAGGCCGTCCGCATAAATCATCACATACCACGGTCCAGCCTGGGCGTCGGGCACGAAGAGCTGGTTGAGGTCGCCCGGATTGGTGAGGCGATAATCGTACGCGCCGGCGGAGGGCAACGCGCCGCGTCGCACATAGAGCGCGAGCCGGCTGCCGGGCGGGCCGGTGAGGTTGAGCATTAAATGTCCGCCTGGCGGCGCGTTCAGGACGTAGTAAGCGCGGTCGCCGACGGCGTTGAACGTGCCGGTGACGTCCTGGCTGAGTTGCATGGGATTGGGGATGAACCCGGACAGTTCGACCTCGTCAATGTACCAGCCTGCGCCGACGGAGCCGTCGGAATTGGCCGTGTGCAGGAAACCGAGCCGGACGTGCTGACCCTGATACGGTGTGAGGTCCGCGACGAATTGCTGCCAGGTGCCGCTGCTGCCGTTGGTGGGCGCGGCGATGGCGATGGTCTCCCACGGGAACCACTCCGTACCCGCGCCGACGGAGATTTGCAGCCTGCCGGAATCGCCCGTGCCGTATTGATACCATTGCCAGAATCGGAAGACCAAGAGATCGCCCGGATTGACGGCAGGCACGGTGAACGACGGCGTGATGAGCCGTCCGCTGGAATTGGCGGAGTAATTGCCACCGAGCAACGTGGCGGCGACGTTGAAGGGCGAGTAGGCGCGGCTGCCCGTCATACTGTTCACAGGCGGTCCGCTGGTGGGCAAGCCAATCTGCCAAGTCCCACAACTGTCTGTGTCCCAAACGCTGGAGACGAACTCGAATGTTTCGGGATTGTTGAGGACTTCAGGCGCGGTTCCAATCATACATGCGCCTGGCCCGCCATTTGCCCCCATGTCGTTGCGCGCCGTACCGCAGGTGACACACAGAGGGCCAGCGGCGTCTTGGTACTCGGGGGCTGGATTGCCGGCGTCAACACAGGGAGAGCCGCATGGAATTCTCACGTTCTCCGGCGTTGCGGGATCGTAGGGCGGCAGCAATGGGTCGGCAGCGATATTCCCATTGGCGGCGACTATACCTTGAACACAACTGAAGTTCACTGTTGCTCCACCGCCGAACTGATAGGAAGAGTTTCCCCACAGAATGCTGTTTACGATGCTCCCGCTCCCGCTGAAATACACCCCGCCCGGCGCGTTGTTGTGGGCAACCGTGCAATTCACGATGGCGCCGTTGGCAGCGTAAACGCCTCCTCCCGCTCCATTGCTGATCCGGGTACTGTTGTTCGCGATGATGCAGTTGGTCAGTCCCAACATCGAACCACAGTAAATCCCTCCTCCGTAGCCCCTGGCGCCGTCGCCGATATTACATCCGCCTGCACCTGCGTAATTGTTCGCAAAAATGGAGTTTTGTGCAAAAAGGCGTCCCGAAGTGTACACTCCCCCGCCCCGACTGTTCTCGGCTCCTCCACTGGATGACGCCGTGTTGCCGATAACCTCGACGTCCTGAAGAAAAACATCAGTCGAAGAGTAGATCGCGCCACCATACGTGGTCGCACTGCTTCCCCAGCAGCTCCTGCCGTCTGAGATCGAATTACATCGGACCTTGCACGCAATCAATGTGAGGCGGCTGGTCGTGTGGATACCTCCACCCCTTGGATTGGCCCCTGAGTACGTGTTTTCAAATATCCTGCAGTCTTCCAGAGTAACTGGCATCGATCCCGTAATTCTGATTCCGGCGCCGTAGACCGCCTGATTGCGCCGAATCTGACAATGGCGAATAACTGGGCTCGCCTCATTGATTCGCAGGCCACTGTTGATGGAATTCTCAACGATGCAATATGCCAGCTCGCTGTCCGCCGTACTGCCGTCAAAAAGAATCCCTTGCCATTTCGTGGTGGAAGCATTCGTGGTGGTGAAGACGATTGGCTGGCTGTCCGTTCCGACTGCCCTCAAACCTCCGCGCACTTTGATCTCGAAGTTCCCAGTTGCTTCGATACGCACCCCGGGTTCGATGGCCACGTCCTGCAAATCCAGATTACAGACGAGCAGATAAGGGGAATCCCTCAAGACCAAGGTCCTGTTTGTCAGGAGACCGCAATCGAGGATGGATTTGACCGTGAGCACGGCGATCGGACTGGTGGCCGTTCCATACGCATTGCTGACCAAACAGGAATAGGGGCCGCTGTCGGAAACGGTTGAGGGGTGAAGATTGAGGGTTGAGAGCGTGGCACCGGGGAGATTGGTGCCCTGGAAGCGCCATTGGTAATGGAGCGGTTCGGTGCCGGAGGCGGTGACGGCGAGTGTGACGTTGCTGCCCAAGGCTGCGAACTGGTTGGTGGGCCAGGTCAGCAGCGTCGGCTGCAGGGCGTCCTTGCACATCCCGTTCGTGCCGGCGGCGTAAATGGCGGCGATTTCTTCGGCGGACAGCGTGCGGTTGAAGATAGCGACTTCGTCAATGAGGCCCTGGAATTGGGCCGCGTTGTGCGTCGGAGCTACATCGCCGATCGCCGCGCCGCTGTTGTCCGCGTTGGCAGCCGGGGCGGAACCGCTGCCGGCCACGACACCGTTGACGTAGAAGATGCGGTTGGTGCCGTCACTGGTGAGACCAACGTGACTCCACTCATTCAGCACCACAGCCTGTGTGGCAATGAGCCGGTTAGCGTTGTTGATCCAGCTTTCAGGCCGGCCCGTGCCGTTGTTCAGCCCCAACGAGATGCCCCAGTAACCTTCGCTGTAAATCGTGGGGTAGCTCTTGTTGGAAAAGGTGCTGGGCCTGATCCACGCTTGAATGGTCCATGCCGCTTGGCGGCTCAAGTCGGAGCCGGGGGTTTCTCCGATGGCGACACGGTCGTTGATGCCGTCGAGGCTAAACGTTTCCGCGATCAGACCACCCGTTGTAGTCGCCCCGTTTTGAAGCGAGCCATCGCCGGTTCCGGCGAGGTTGGTGGTGCTGCCATCGCCCGGCCACCAGGCGATCAGGCCGGAAGGGCACTGGACGCAGTTGGGGGTTGGTTGAGCGTTGAGGATTGGGAGTTGGGTGAGGATCGCCGCAAGGAGGCACAGGAGGCGCATAAACATGGTTGAGGGTTGAGAGTTGAGGGTTGAGCGTAGTGGTGTCCGCGCTCCGTCGGTTGATTCGTGTGCATTCGCGTTCATTGGCGGTTACTCCGGGCCGAGCGGTGCAAATTCAACGAAGACTCTGAAACCACGGATTGGATTTATTGACTCCCCGGGAAGGCAGCGCGATTGACGTATCCTTGTCCTCACATTTCGCCAAGTGCTTGATGTGCTTTCGCCGCGCGGGGATGGCTTTCGGTTCGTGTTCATAACTTTATGGGAGGGGATTCGGTGATATGTCCGAACGGACGCGGAAGAACAGGCTGCCTTCACCAATTTGGGGAACCCACGGACTCGCAGGTTGCGGGGTATAATCCGTCCACGTCTGGAGATTCGTGCTCGATTGGAGAACCCCGTTGAATGTGATCGTAATGCTTTGAGCCCCAAAGGACGTCATCTGCACAAACGGGCGGCTGATGATCCTCGCGCAAACGTTAGCCGTGGACGCCATAATTCCGGTGTTGATGACGGCCAGGATTTTGCCGTTCGCGCCACTCAAACCCACGCCGAGTTTGGAGCGCACCGTGTTGTCCACGATGAAGGGCAAACCGTGGGCCGCGCCGCTGGGCGACCAATACTGTCCCCAAACCACACTGTCGGTCACCGTCGGGTTGCCGTTGGCTTGCGTCCAGGACAGGAGAAAATAGGCGCCATCGAAGGCGACGTTGTTGGCCCAGGCAAACTCGTCAATGTCACCGTCCACCAGGAATAATTCACCGCCAGCCAGGGTGCCATTGGGCAAGACCATCCGACCGCGCAAATTCCAATCCGCATCTTCGTCGGTATTGTGATGCCAGACCACCATGAAGCGCTCCTCGCCGTAGGCTACGCTGATGGGATTGTAAAAGTGCGAGTCGTTCTGACTGAGGGAGAGAACCCCACCCAGCACTCCGGCAGGTGAAACCAACCGGCCCTTGGCGGCGTGCGCGCCGTCCGAGCCTTCCACCCAAACAACGAGATATTGGCCGCCTCCGTAGGCGACAGCCGCCGCCTCTTCAACTTCCTCGGTCGTGAGCAACAATTCCTCATCCAACAACTGTCCGGCCGACGAAATCCGCCGGGCGTGCAGGCCATTCTGATCGGCCCAGATGACGAGAAAGTTGGCCTCGTCAAACGCCACGCCACGGGCGTATTGATCCCCCGAAGCCGTGGACACAGGAAAAGCGCTGCCAACCAGGGTGCCAGCCGGGCTGATGAATCGTGCATAAACATCATTGCCTCTGGCCGAGTGCTGCGAAGCGGCATCGGTCCAGACGACCAGGTAGTTGGTCGCCCCAAACACCACACGCGGGCCATCCAGAAAGCCGTCCATGAGGCGTCCGATGTTTATGAAAGCACCAACCCTGGTTCCCGTGGGTGAAAGCAACTGCGCACCCACGGTGTTCGGGCTGCTGGCATTCCCGCGAATGCCGATCAGGAAATTCGTCCCGTCAAAGGCCGAGGAGAGCGCGAATTCCGGTTGCGAGGTGTTTGCCACCGAATGGCAGGGGCTGACAATCTGACCGTTCGAGACAGCCGTTGCAGTGAACAGGAGTGCCGTGAGTATCCAGTTGAGGTTTGAGGTCTTTGTTTTCATAAAGTTGAACTCATTTTCCCGGCTGTGCGGCATCCAACCACTGACCATCCGGAGTTTCCCGACTGGGATGCGTGCTTACGGCTGTGGCTGAGCGCAGATGGCTTTTTCATAAGGCGGGTCCATTTCGCATCGCTTCAGACTGGCAGGGTGCAAACGACCAGTTGGCGGCATGGATCTTGAGGCCGCTCGGCAGAACACTCACGCCATCCGCTGGGCTGACACGACTGATGACGTCCACACATTTCCGGCCCGATGGTGACTTGCTGTATGGCGGTCGCTGGGTGAATGGCTTTTCCAGCCATGCCTGCAATCATTAAATGACTTCCAGGAATTGCCACACCTCAATTGGCAATTGCTTTGCAGATATTGCGCTCGGTGTTCAGGGCCTCCAGTCCTCAAGAGCCATTACGCAGGTAAGTCATCATTGAATGCACCCAGCTTGGTGGCGGCTTACGCACCGCAGCGCTAATGTTCTCAAATCGGCAAACGCAGTTGCCGGCACGCTCAACTCCACACGCCTTGTGGCCTGTGGCAGCCAACATCAATGCACGTGCGGTTTGACCCCTGACATGAAGCTTGCAACGCGCGGGACTTGCGCCATAAAGAAGACGCAACATGCCCTGGCTCGATCAGCTTGTCCTCCTGTGGCCGCACTTGGTGGCGGCGTTGAGTTTTGTCGCCGCGGTGCTGGCATCTGCCCACGCTTTGTTGAACAAACGCGATTCACGAGCCGCGGTGTTGTGGTTGGGCTTCATCTGGTTCATGCCGCTGCTTGGCCCGATCCTTTACCTCTCGCTCGGAGTCAACCGCATTCGCCGTAAGGCGCTTTCGTTGCGGGCGGAGAATCCTGAAGTCATTCCTCCTACCTTGCCGCCTGACCTTGGTGAATCGGACGCGCCCGTGGCCGAGCACCTGAGATCGCTGGCGCGTTTGGTGGAGCGCGTGGCCACGCGCCCGCTGGCGGGCGGTAATTGCGTTCAAGTGCTGGTCAACGGGGATGAAGCATTTCCGGCCATGCTCGCCGCGATTGATGGCGCGAAGAAGTCTGTTGCGCTGCTCACCTATATTTTCGACCGTGACCCGAGCGGGCGGCAATTCGTTGCCGCCCTGGCCCGCGCGGTGGCGCGGGGTGTGGCGGTCCGGGTATTGATTGATGATGCCGGTGCGCGGTATTCCTGGCCGACCATTTTCCGTGAGTTGAAGCGCGCCCGCGTTCCCGTGGGCCGCTTTCTGCCGTCGTTTCCGCTCTGGCACTTCATGACGATGAATCTGCGCAACCATCGGAAACTACTGGTGGTGGATGGCAATGTTGGTTTCACCGGTGGAATCAATATCCGGCAGGGGAACGTGCTGGCGGCTCAACCTCGTCGTCCGGTGCAGGACCTGCATTTCCGGTTGGAGGGGCCGGTGGTAACGCAGATGCAGGAGGCGTTTGCCAATGACTGGGCGTTTTGCACCGACGAGATTCTCGAAGGCCACGTCTGGTTTCCGGAATTGTCAGATTGCGGCAAGGTTGCGGCGCGCGTCGTGACGGACGGACCGGACGAGGATTATGACAAGCTGCGCTGGACGTTGCTGGCGGCGCTGGCGGAGGCGCAATCGTCCGTGCAAATCGTCACGCCCTATTTTCTGCCCGATCCCGCGCTGATCACGGCACTGAATCTGGCGGCCTTGCGCGGGGTGCGCGTGGACGTCATTCTGCCGGCGAACAGCAACCTGCCGTTCGTGGACTGGGCGTCGCGGGCGCTGTGGTGGCAGGTGTTGGAGCGCGGCTGCCGCCTCTGGCTTACGCCGCCGCCCTTTGATCACTCGAAGTTGATGGTGGTGGACGGCCATTGGGTATTCCTTGGGTCGGCCAACTGGGACCCGCGCAGTCTGCGACTGAATTTCGAGTTGAACGTGGAATGTTACGATCGCGATCTGGCGCAAGCCATGTCGGCGCTGGCGCAGGGCAAAATCCGCATTGCGCGCGAGGTGACGATCGCCGAGGCGGACGGACGACCGGTGCTGGCCAAACTGCGCGATGCGACGGCTAGGTTGTTTTCGCCGTATCTGTAGGCGCTTGTTGACAGCCGCGACTGCCTGAAATAGAAACGCATCATGCGAAGGGAGATTGAGCGCAAATGGCTCCTGGAACACCCGGTAAGCCAATGTCACGCCCATTCCAACATCTGGTGCCAAGTGGATTGACGATCGCAGTCTTGTTTTACCTGGCTGAAGGTCAATTAGAGGAAGTGTTTGCGTTTTTGTTTTCAAGCGAGGTTAGCACTTTCGATGTGGTTGCTTACCACCTTGTTGCTTTCGGACTTTCAGTTGGCTTCACAGTGACTGTGCCTTTGCCGGCGGCCCGGTTTGTTGACGAGCTTGCGCAAAAGTGGAGGTTCTGGGTATGGGTTTTGCCCCTTATTGTTCCTGTGGTTTTGTGGAGCTGCTTGGCAGGTGCTGTTTTTGTAAAAAGCTTTGTGCTTTATGCTTTTTACGGCTTGGCGTTCTTGGCCTCACTTGTCTGTGCGGGATATTGCATTGTCTTTTGGCTGGAGCGACTTGCCGTTTATGTCTTTCAGAAGTTCACGCTTGAACCGTCAGCTTGGCAAGATCGATAAACCAAACGTCGGGTCGGGCACTTGGAGAAAAGCTCAAGGTAGTTTTTGCAGTCAGCGCGGCATACGCATGCGTCACTTCGGAATCATGATCGTCGTCAGTGACACTTCGGTACTCACCTCGCTGATCCAGATCGCTCGGCTGGCTTTGTTGCGCGACCTCTACGGATCGGTTTTGACTCCACGCGCCGTGCATCAGGAACTGCTTCGTTCCCATTCACACCTGCCCGAGTTCATTGAGGTGTGTAAGGAAATTCAGGCTGCCAACAACTGGCGACAGGCTTTTCGCAACTTCGCAAGACTGGCCTCGGACTTCGCCTCGATGTAGCAGCGGAACAGCGGTTCGGTGCCACTCGCGCGGAAAGCCACCCATTCGTGATTCGGCAGGAGAAATTTGAAGCCGTCAGTGGTGATGAATTTCTCCACCGGGAATGGGCCAATCTTGGTCAGACCCGCGCCCAGCTTGGCCCTGATGGCGTCCTTGCTTTCCGGCTGAATGGGAATGTTGATGCGTTCGGTGTGAAACTCGCCCGTCTGCTTCGCCAATGCTTTGAGAATCTGGCCCAGGGATTTTCGCTCGGTGGCGACCAGTTCGGCCATGAGCAAGCACGCCAGGATTCCGTCTTTCTCGGGAACGTGGCCTTTCACGCTTAGTCCGCCGGATTCCTCACCGCCCACAATGACCGGCTCAGTCTCCATCAACGCGCCGATGTATTTGAAGCCAACGGGTGTCTCGTGAAGCTTCACACCGAGCAGTTCCGCCACCGCATCCACCTGATGGCTTGTGGGCACGGTGCGCACAACCGCGCCCGTCCAGCCGCGATTCTTCTTCAGGTGATACAGGGTCAGCGCGAGAATTTGATTCGGTGCCAGCCACGTTCCATCCTTGTCCACAATGCCGAAGCGGTCCGCATCGCCGTCCACGCCGAGACCGAGTTGGGCTTTGCCACTGCGAACGAGCTTGATCACGTCCGCCATGCCATGCGCGTCCGCTTCAGGATGATGACCGCCAAACAACGGATTCACTTCGTTGTCGAACACGGTGACCTTCGCGCCGGCCTTTTCAAGCAGAGTGTCGAGGTAGCCGCGGCCCGTGCCGTAACGCACCGTGACCGCGAGCTTGAGCTTCGCTTTCTTGATCGTGGCGAAATCCACCAGACGGTTGATCTGTTTGAAGTAAGCCGGCTGCGGGTCAAAGGTCTTGCACTTGAACGTGCCAATGACCGCACCTTTGAACGACCAGCCTTCCGCCAGCAATCGCGCGCAGTTGGCTTCGATCTGTTTGGTGACTTCGGGGTGCGCCGGCGCGCCGTTGCTGGTCGAGAATTTCAAGCCCTGATACTCGGCCGGGTTGTGACTGGCCGTCATATTGATGCCGCCAATGGCTTTGCGGATGCGAATGTTGTGCGCGATGACCGGCGTGGGCGTGTCGCGGTTGCAGAGCAGGGGTTCAAGCCGGTTGTGCGCGAGCACTTCCGCGACGGCCAGGGAGAACTCGCGTCCGAGAAAGCGGGTATCGTAACCGATAATGACAACGGGTTTGCGCCCGGCGATCTCGGATTTCGGATTACTGATTTCGGAGGTGAGATATTCCGCAATGCCCTGGGCGGCAATGCGCACATTGTCGAAGGTGAAATCGCGGGCGATGATGCCGCGCCAGCCGGAGGTGCCGAATTTGATCATAAAGTGATGCGTGATGCGTGATACGTGATGCGTGATAAGACTTGCCGCTCGCGCATTAAGCATCACGAGTTACGGGCTAAGACTTCCAGTCAAACGCCCGTTTTTTGACGGCGTAAATGTAGCCGACGAAAAGAATCCCGAGAAAGGAGAGCATGGCCATGAGAATGACGTTCCGCATGGCGGGATCGGCAAGCATCTCGCGATACACCACCGACCACGGGTAAAGGAACACAACCTCGATATCGAACAGGATGAAAAGCATGGCCACGAGATAAAACTTCACCGATAACCGCGGGTTGCCTTCGCCGACGGGAATCATGCCACATTCCCAAGCGGTGTCCTTGACGCGATTGCGCGAGCCGCGCTTACCCAGCAGGGTGGAAAGCCCAATCATTCCGCCCGTGGCGGCTACCGCCAGGATGAAAAGCATCAATACGGCGAGGTATTGCGAGAACTGCGTCGGTTCTTCCATGTGGCGACGTTAAAAACGGGATGCACGTTTGGCAAGTCATTTGCCGTCAAGCACTGTTGTCTCCCACCGCGGTTAATGGGCAGTCTGCACCCCGCATTGCCAGTTTGGAATCTGCTTCCGCCTGTGCTAATCATTTGCCATGAGCAAATTCTTCTCGCGCAACCTGGACAGGCGTGGCCGATTGTTTCGCGGAATCGGGGGGCTGGCATTGGTAGCTGGCGGACTTCTTGCCTGTAGCTACAGCGTTTGGCTTTGTGCCGCCTTCGTGGTGGCGGGAGGATTTATGCTTTACGAAGCTGTGCGCGGTTGGTGCGTCATGCGCGCCTGCGGAATCAAAACGAAATTTTGACGCAAGAGTGCTGTGCTGCGGGCAGTTTCAGTCGGTTCGCCGGATGCTCTCCAGGATTTTATAAAAGTCGCGCAGTTCCTTCACTTGAATGGCACCAATTTGGTCACCCGCCTGCCGGTAAGCTCCCGCTGCCCGTCCGCCAAGAATGATTCGCGTTTTCGCTGGCAGATGTTTTCGTAACGTCTCGAGTTCGAGCGGCAGGTTCGGATCGTCCTCGGGATAGACAATGCTCAGGGCCACTGCGCGGGCCTGATGTTGCTGGGCCGCGCTGGCGATTTCCACGGCGGGCAGGCTCACGCCCAAGTACACGACCCGCCAGCCCAAGTCGTTCGCCGCAGCGGCCACCATGACAGCTCCCACCTCGTGGAGTTGTCCGGCAGGGGTGGCGACGAGGATCACCGGCGCGTTGCCGTTCACCGCAAATGGCTTCGAGTGCCGTGCCAGAAAACTCCGGATGAGCGCGCTGGCAAAATGCTCGTGGGCGGCGGTGAGCGTGCCGTCGCGCCAGAGATCACCAACCTTCACTGCCAACGGTCCGATTACCTTTTCCAGCAACCCATGTTGACCGAATGTGACCGCCCCCCGACCCAGGATTTGTTCCAGTTCCGGCGCGTCGAGTCCTTGAATCGCGGCAATTGCCGACTCAATTAGCGTGGCAGCGGCAGTGGTCTTTGCCGGCGTAGGAGGAGCGGGCAAAGCCGCGGTTTCCGTCACCAGTTTACGCAACCGCTCCGTCGGCAACCGCGCAATATTCCCGATGCTGTGGCCTGCATGTGTTGCGATCCGCAACAGCGACAAACGTTCAATTTCATCTTCCGAATAAAGCCGCCGATTTGTATCCGTCCGATCAGGCGAAACCGCATCGTAACGCTTTTCCCAAATGCGAATGACGTGAGCACTCAGGCCACACCGCCTCGCTGCGACTCTGATTGTATGTTGGATTTCTTCCATTTGACAAATGATAGACAGAGAATGCACAAAGCGCAAATGACTCCCTAATCGAAAGAAAAGCTTTCAAAAGATGGAAGATATGGTGCATGGAAAAAAGTTAAACAAATTGTTGACATAGTTGTTTAACATAGACAGAATATAGACATGTTTAACGGAAACTTTTTCGCTGCTCCGCGGGCCTTGAAGCTCTCAACTCCAAGGCGACCACGTTCCAATCCAGCCGCTCGGCCAAAAACTTCACCGGTTCTTCCACCCCGGCCCAGAAGCCTGTCGCTGGCAAATCCGGGAAACGATTCCTATGCGAGCTTTCTGCCAACCGACGGGTTTACCCGACCGGAAGTGACTCAGGGGAGTCCCTTGCAGGCGACAGTCTCCAGCGTGCCTGCGCCATCAGAATCGGCTTCCATACTCAGCATTTACATCCGTGAGGCGGGTGAAGTGGCATTGCTGACGCCGCAGCAGGAGGTCGAGCTGGCGGCGCGCATTCGTCAGGGCGACGCGGCGGCACGAGAGCGGATGATTCGCGCCAACCTGCGCTTCGTAATCAAGATTGCCCGTGAGTACGAGCACCTCGGCATGCCACTGCTCGATTTGATCAATGAGGGCAACATTGGCCTGATGAAAGCAGTGGAAAAATTTGATCCCGCCAAAGGGGGCAAACTTTCGACCTATAGTTCCTTGTGGATAAAACAGCAGATCCGTCGCGCGCTGGCCAGCCAGGGAAAGACCATTCGCCTGCCCGTCCACGTCGCGGACAAGATTTATCAACTCAGCCAGGCGGAAGTGCGCTTGCGTCATTTGCTGGGTCGCGAAGCGACAGACGATGAACTGGCCGCGGAACTGGGCATCAAAGTGGTCCGCATTGCCAAGCTGCGCCGTGCCGCAGCCCGTCCCTCTTCGCTTGATGCCCCACTGGGGGATGAAAAGAGCAGCACCATTGCGGAGGTGGTCGCGGATGAAAACGCGCGCTCACCCTTTGAGCATTTGCGCGATCAAACCGAGGTGAAGTTGATTCGCGAACTGGTGGAAAAACTGCCCGAGCGCGAAGCCCGAATTATTCGATTTCGCTTTGGACTTGACGATGGCACGGAGCGTACACTCGAAGACGTGGGGCGACGGTTCAAACTTACACGCGAGCGCATTCGCCAATTGCAGAACCTCGCCCTCACCAGACTTCGGGAGATGCTCGAAGAAAATCCGCAGCCCTTGGCTGCCTGAATGATTCGGGTCATGAGGAATTAAAGTAGAAATTCAAGCAACCCATGAGTAAGCAAGTAATCGTCATCGGTGCCGGTCCGGGTGGACTGGCCGCAGCCATTCAACTCGCCGCCGCCGGGCTGAGTGTCAAAATCATCGAGCGGCTGCCCATCATCGGAGGGCGCACTTCAACCATTGAAGCGCAGGGCTACAAGTTTGACCTCGGCCCGACCTTCTTCCTGTACCCTCGCGTGCTGGGTGAAATCCTTAAATACGCTGGAACAAGTCTGGAACGCGAAGTGGAGATGGTGCGGCTGGATCCGCATTATCGCATCCAGTTTGGCGCCGGCGGCAAACTGGACTGCACTCCCAATGTCGCTGAAATGGAGCGGCAAATTGCCGCGCTCTCACCCGCAGATGCGCCGAATTTTAAGCGGTTTCTGGTTGAGAACCGCACCAAACTGGCGCTCATGGAACCATGTTTGGAGACCTCATTCAATGGCTGGACCAGCCTCTTCAATAAACGGTTGCTTAAGATGCTGCCCATGCTCCGTCCGCATCAATCTGTGGACACCTACCTGAATCGGTTCTTCAAGGATGAGCGCGTGCGCCTCGCGTTTTGTTTCCAGTCAAAATATCTCGGCATGTCACCGTTCCGCTGTCCGAGTCTTTTTTCGATCCTCTCTTTTCTGGAATACGAACACGGCGTGTGGCATCCCATGGGCGGTTGCGGCGCGGTGACCAAAGCGATGGCGCGGGTTGCGGAACGGTTGGGAGTTGAAATTCACCTGAATGAACCCGTGGAGGAGATGTTGTTTGCCGGCCGTCGTGCGGTGGGCGTCCGCACTGCGAACGGTACCCATCGCGCCGATGCCGTGGTGGTGAATGCCGATTTCGCCCGGGCAATGGAGCGGCTCGTTCCCAACGAATTGCGCCGCAACTGGACCGATCAGAAGCTCGCGAAAAAGAAGTATTCCTGTTCGACCTTCATGCTGTATCTCGGAGTGGAAGGGGAGTTCAACCTCCCGCACCACACCATCCACATCGCCGAGAATTACACCAAGAACCTGGACGAGATTGAAAACCAGCACGTGCTCAGCGCCGATCCGAGTTGTTATGTTCAGAATGCCTGTGTCACGGATTCCACGCTGGCGCCGCGCGGTCATAGCGCGCTCTATGTGCTCGCGCCGGTGACGCACCAGCATTCCAACGTGGATTGGTCGCGCGAACGCGACCGTTTTCGCGGCTTGCTGCTGCGCCAGATCGCCAAAGCCGGTTACGGCGACCTTGAAAAACGCATTCGCTACGAGCGCGTCATTACACCGGCTGACTGGGATGGTACTTACGAGATTTATCGCGGCGCCACCTTCAATCTGGCCCACACGCTGGATCAGATGCTGCACCTGCGTCCGCGCAATCGTTTTGAGGACCTCGATGGCATTTATTTGGTCGGCGGCGGCACTCATCCCGGCAGCGGGTTGCCGGTGATCTTCGAGTCGGCCCGCATTTCCTCGAAACTGTTGCTGGAAGATTTCGGTTTGCCGGCACAGAACATTTTCCCGGATCAATCACAATCCTCGATTCCGCGCGCAGCGAAGCATCTGAACGATACCCGCTGATTCAGTCGGACAGTTTACTGGCTGACAGATACGCGCGGTTTTGACCACGGTGATCTTCAGCAGAGGGGGCAGCATTGACGTTCACTGCGATTTGCGGAACACGATGATATGCTGCTGCGGCAGGACGCCGATGGTTTCCACCCATTCGAGTGGCTGCACGCTCATTTCCTTGCGCACCTGGATCTCCGACATTTTGTGGACGACCTTGATGGGCACGTTCGGGTCTTCTGCGCGGAATTCCACGAACACGATCCGTCCACCCGGTTTCAGGGCAGCGCACATCGCCGCCACCATTTCAAAGGGATGATCGAACTCGTGATACACATCCACCATCAGGATCAAGTCAACGGACGCGCGCGGTAGTTCCGGGTCCGTGTTCGTGCCGAGCACCGGGCGGACGTTGAAGACTTTTTCCGCCGCCAGTCGGTTCGTGAGCAGGGCGAGCATCTCCGATTGAATATCCACCGCGAACACCATCCCATTAGTGCCGACGGCTTTTGCCAGCCGGCGCGTGTGATAACCACTGCCGCAACCGATGTCCGCGACGCTGTCTCCGTGTTTTAGTTTTAGCGCCGGAATCAGCAAATCCGTGCGCTCCTCCCGCTCCCGTTCCGGGCGTTCGAGCCAATCGGCGGCCTGATGTCCCATGACGTGCGCAATCTCGCGCCCCATGAAGAACTTGCCGATCCCGTTCGGATCGTGCTCCGCGCGAGTTTCGTAGCGTGGGGCAGGGGAGGGTGCGCTGGATTCGGCGGAACATGCGACGTGCGCGACAATCCCGATTCCACAAATGAGCACAAGCGTGGTTCGGCTGAGGTTGACGGAAGCTGGCATGGGCGAATTCTAAGTTGTATCGGATGGCTGTGCAATGAAGCAGCCATTCTTTTGAAAGCTGGTGAGGCGGGTGGGCGGGTGGCGTGAGGGGCGGATGCGGGGGATGAGGGTGAGCGTTACCTCCCCGTCACCGTTTGTCACAAAATTGTCACTGTACTTTTGGCACGCGTACCGGCATTGCTGGACACGTGAATACGCGCGCCTTCGAAAAACACGAACTGTGCTCATCTTTCTGGCTAACATCGCTTCATCGCCGCGCCTGCCACACAGCTCTGAGTGTCGCCCCTGCGCACACGAACTTCAACGCCTCGATCAAGGTAACACCCAGCCAGGAAATCCCGGCGTATTTATCCAACGAATGGAAGGAAAGGAGGTTGATGGCAGAGATGACGAGATAGAGTCCAAAGAAGTTCAACATGACTTGCTCCGACCTTTGTTTGCGCCACCCGAAGCACAAAAGCACCATGGTGGCGGCGAGGGTGACGCTGATTATTGCCCTCTGAAAAAACGAACGCGCGTGGTAAACATCTCCCGCATGTGCCAGCGCCCGCAGGTGCATCCCCACCCAATTCTCCAGTGCCAACAATTCCCAAACACAAGCCAGAGTCAATGCCGCAGCCAAGGCTTGCCACCGACGAAGTCTGTGGTGTGAACTCGTGGGGGCGCGGGAAAGTGAACGGCAAGTCACCCAAGCGATCATCGCTGAAGCCAATAAAAGCAGGCCCCTTATCAATCCTGGAATCGCCGTCGGGCGAACATTCTCGCGTCCGTGGTCTTCGAGCAAATGGACCGGCACCCGCGACATTTTGGGCGTGCCATCGGCATGGCTGCTAGCCACAGGGATTAAACCAGTCGCCGCCGCGAAGGTGTGGTCGTGCCAAGCTCCGGTGGGGCTGAGAAAGATTATCACGTTCACAAACCGGAGCCCATTTGTGGCATGAACCATAATCTCGAAATCGAAACTGCCGCCTTCCCTGCCCACCGGCTTTGCTCCTCCCGATGCAAGATAACCATTGGATGCATCACGCATGTTTGTCCAGTGAAGGTCGGCGCACAGGTAGGTGGCTTCCGTCAACCCGGCCAGGTGAATGCGAACTGGCAGCGGCTCGCCAACAACCGCGTGGCGCGCCACTTCAACCCTCAACCATTTGGCCCCGTCGCCCAAGTGATCCAACCACCACCACGCAGCCGCCATCGCCGCAAGCAGCAGGATGAACTCGCCGCGACGACGCTTGATTGTCGGCTTCCACTCGAATGGCATCAATTCGTGCCAGCATCCTCAACCCATCGTCTCTCGCAAGCATGTTTTGCAGTGACCGACGGCTGGTCATCCCGACCTTCGCCAACGCTGAGAAGCCAGTGATCGCAGCAACGGCTCAATACTGCACACTGACATTCACGGGAAAGTTGGAATTGAAAACCGTCCTTGAGCGGGCGTTGATCAAAGAACCCCCGGCGCGGAATCAAGGCCAACGCGCAGCTTGGCGGAATTGAAGCGTGGCAAGTTGAAATTCTCAGGTTCGATCAGCGAGTTATACGCAACGACGGAAGTAACGCCGCGTGGGGGCACGCGCCTACACGGTTCTGTAGGCCGGCTGCCCTCAGCCGGCGGTACGGATTTATGACGTTGTGTATAATCCACCGCTGCTCGCAGGTGAACTCAACCCGAATTCCGAAGCAGTCCCGCGCGCGTAGCGGCGACGCCCCGTCGCCACAGAGTGGTTGCGACGCCCGCGTCGCATTGTTTCGGACAACCCGGAAAACTGCCACTCAACTGGCCACGAGGGCGTCGCCTGCACCATTCTGCGACGGGGCGTCGCAGCCACCAATTGCCATCTTCGGAGTTCGGGCTCAACGATCCTTGAACAAAACCAGGTCCGCAATCTGGTCCGGCAGTTCCTCAAGCTTGGCGTCAGCCCGATTCGCCAGAATGATCACGGTAAACTTCTTCTCCGGGAACCGGACGATGCGGGTGCGGAAGCCAATAGTTTCACCACTGTGCCAGATTGCCTTCAGCCCGCGATATTCGCTGAGGTACCACCCGAAGCCGTAGCTGCGTCCGGGTTTGTCCGTGGGCGTCGCGGGTGAGAACGCCACGCGCAGGGTGGATTCGCTCACCAGTTTTGATTTGTAGAGCGCCTGATCCCACTTGAACAGGTCGGTGACGGAGGAGTAAATGCCGCCGTCGCCCAGCACGGAACTGGTGAGACTCTGATCGGTTCGCTCAAAGGGCACGCCCCTCCCCATGAACCCGAGCGCCTCCTCTCCCCGTCCCTCTCCTCCATTCGGAATGGAGGAGAGGGTGGCCGAAGGCCGGGAGAGGAGGTGCTCTGAGTTCGGGGGCTCAAAGCGCGAATCATCCTTTCGGCGAATTCTCTCCCTGACCCTCTCCCCCCCATCCGATGGGGAGAGGGAATCGCGCTTGGGCGTGTGGCCGTAGGCGCGATTGGGAATGACGGCATAGCCTTCTTCGTAGGCGAGGGTGTTGCTCATTTTCAACGGCTCAAAAATGTTCTCGCGCAGAAACCAGGCGAACGTCTGACCCGAGCGCACTTCCACAATCAGCGCCAACAGCGCGTAACCCGAGTTGCTGTAGCGATACTGCGTGCCAGGCGCGAAGTAAGCAGCCGCCGACGTGAGGAGGCGGTCGTCGCCATGCGTGGCCTCTGTCCGCCTCCTCATGTCGGCGGCGACGAGCAGGCGCAGCACATCCTGATCAAGCACGGGAATCGTCGTGCCGGGCGGAATCAGAACCTCATAATCCGGCAGACCGGAGGTGTGCGTGAGCAAATGCCGCACGGTGACTTCCTTTCCGTACGCGGGAAACTCCGGGAAGAAATCCGTGAGCCGCTCGTCGAGCGTCAATTGTCGGCGCTCGACCAGCATCAGGACCGCCATTGCGGTGAATTGCTTGGTGACGGAGGCGAGGCGGAAGTTGGTATTGGTGGTGCAGTGGACTTTTCGCTCCAGGTCCGCCAGTCCAAATCCCTTGGTGAAGACGGCTTTGCCCTGGTGAATGACCATTACGCTGCCACCGGGCGCGTTGACCTGGCTGTAATTGCGAAACATGGATTCGATCTGGGCCGCGGTGTTCGCGTCCAGTGCCAGAGCAGATTTTGCCAAAGCTGTCATTACTAGAATCAGAGTCATGGTTGTTGCCCGCATCGTCACGACTGAGCATTCGGAACGATTCGGCTCAAGGCAATTCATTTGAAGCGGGAGGGTTGAATAAGTTCCACGCTTGGTGGTGACCGGAAAAGTCGAGATGCGATCTGATCTCGAAGATTTCGGAAAGAAAAAGCGTATGGCGTCGCCGAGTCGCCAGAGACTGGTAAAGATGCTCGTCCCTCATTAGACCAACCCTTGGTTTTTAGCTGCGGAGCAGCGGCAGAAAATAGCCCACGGCGCAAGCCGTGAGTGGACTTGCGGGAGTGCCAAGCCCCGGAGGGGCGACAGAATCATCGTGGTCGCGGATTTGCTATCGCCCCTCCGGGGCTTGAGGTTCGCTCTGCCGACCCCCACGGCTTATGCCGTGGGCTATTTTCCTTCGCACCTCCGGTGCTGCGATTTATCGCAGCGGCGCAGAGCTGGACATCCAAAGTCAGAAATCACTTCGCCAGTGCCAATCCCACCACCCCGGCCACAGCAATCGCGCCGCCGATGAGCGCTCGCGGTGTGATTTTCTCGTTTTCCATCACTCGCACAAATGGAATTACCACCAGCGGCGTGAGGGCAGTGATGGCGGTGACGATCCCGGTGGGCGTGGTTTTGAGCGCCCACAACATCAGGCTCATGCCCACGGTCTGGCCGGCCAGGCTGTTGGTCAGCACCCAGGGCCAGATGCGTCGCCATTTGTCGCGGGCGCCCGTTGTGTCCACAACCTCACCCATGTCTTCTGGCAGACGCACAAAGTGACGTTTGGCGACGAGCAACAGAATCCCGGCAATGAGCAAGCCGCCAAGCAACCGTTGAAACGCGGCCGTCGCGCCGTCCATGGATTCGTTGTTCGCGAAGGCGATGGCGTATCCTTTCCGGCTCATCACCGCGCCGATCCCGTTGCCCGCCGCGCCAATGAGGGCAAAGAGAATTCCTGCCCACAGCTTCGCTCGCGGAATGTGCAGGTGTTCGCTCGGCGACAAAGCCGACGCGACACCCGTCAAGATGACCCCCACGCAGAGGATTTGAACTGCACCCAGAGTGGTGCCGAGCCACAGCCATTCGACGAGCGCGGCAATCGGCGCAGTGCCACATTGAATCAGCAGCACGGAAAGCCGCGAGCCAAGCCGGGGCAACGCTTCAAACAAACCGGCGTCGCCGATGCCGATGCCAATCAAACCGCTCAACAGGAAAATGGGCAGCGCCCTGCCGCTGAGTCCGTTGCCGCCGGTAAACGCCCAGATGCCCAGGAAAAGCGTCGCGAGCGCGAGCCTCCAGAAATTCGCCTCGATGCCACCGATGAGCTTGGCCGTGCGATGACCACACACGACGGAGATCGAAAAGAAGAACGTAGCTAGAAACGCCGCGAACATGCCGGGTCAATCGGGCAGTTCCAACGCGCGCCAGAGATACCACGACGCCACGGAGCGATACGGTCGCCAGCGTTCGCCGTGTGCAAGCAATTCCTTGGGCGATGGCAATTCGGCCAGGCCGTACACCCGTGCAAAGCCACAGCGGACGCCGTAATCGGTCACGGGCAACACGTCGGGCCGGCCCAGCGTGAACATGAGCAGCATCTCAACCGTCCACGGGCCGACGCCGCGGATGCGGGTCAGTCGTTCGAGGATTTCTTCATTGGACAGCTTCCTGATTGCGCGAGATGTGGGCACTACGCCGGAGAGGGTCTTGGCGGCGATGTCTTTGACGGAAGCAGTTTTGGCGCGGGACAACCCAGCGCCGCGCAATTGTTCATCCGGGGTTTCGAGCAAATCATCTGGCCTGGGAAAACGGCGAGCCGGGTAAAGCGCCCGCACGCGGCGGAGAATCGTGACCGCCGCCGTGCCGTTGAGTTGCTGATGTGCCACGGCCGAGACAAGCGCCTGAAACGGACTTCGATGGTTCGCCGGTGTGAGTCGGCAGGGGCCGACTTTCTTGATGACGCGCGCCAGAGTTTTGTCCGCGCGCATGAGGTATTCAACGGCTTCGGGCGACATGGGTGAACGGCTCCTCGCCTGGCGGCTAGAGTGCGCGGACTGCTCGCGTGTGGGCGCGGCGAACAGGAATTCGATCAATCCGCGCCAGCTCAGAACGTGGGCTGGGCTGGATTGCGCGGGTGAGCGTGCGCACGGTTTCGATTTTGGAAATCAGCCATACATTGTCCACTTTCTTCAGGGTGAACTTCATCTCCTGAATCAGGAAATCCGGTTCCTCCGGTGAGCTTGCCCGGGCCGTCAATTCCACCACGGCGGATTCTTTGTCCGCCGCCAGAATGACATTCAAGTCCAGCAACTGTACTTTGAGCGAGCGGAGGTTTGAGCGGATCGCGAGGGCCAGTTGGGTGAGTTCCTCCCGGTCGGCCACGATTTGTTGCGTGCCGCGGCGCCAATCCACCGTGATGGCAACTTCCGAATCGAACTGGCTGGCCAGTTTCTGGATGTTGGCGGCGCGGGGGAGCAGGCCCTCGTTTGGGGCGAATGATGCCAGCCGGGCAACCTCGGCGAGTCGTTGGCGGATCAACTTCTCCGGGCTGGGAAAGAAAAGCATCCAAAGCCAGACCCCCAGCGCCAGCACGACCGCGAACAGCACAAGGCGAATGACGATCTTCATAGGAGAATCTTCCCCACGATGCGGTTGCGGGTGGCGACGCCGTGTACATGATCTTCAATCGGCATCGAGCGATTGTCGCCGACAACGAAGTATTCCCCCACACCCAGTCGGCGCGGGGGCATCTCCCAGCGGCATCGGGACTTCATATAGGGTTCGTCCAATGGCTCGCCGTTCACGACCAGTCGCCCTCCACGAAACTCGACCGTTTCGCCCGGCAACCCAACAATGCGTTTCATATACATGATGCTCTTGCCGGCCAAGCGGATGGAAACGACATCCCCCCGGCGCGGCTCCCGCCAAGAATAAGCGAGGCGGTTCACGAAGTGAATGCTGTTCTCGCGATACGTGGGTGACATGCTGGGGCCGGTAATGCGGATGGGGGGCAGCAGAATGAACCGGAACACGACGAAAGTCGCCACCACCAGCACGACGATCCGGATGAGCGTAAACGCGGGCTTGCGGCCGATAAGAATCGTCCACAGCCATGAATGCGGTACGGGCTTTTGTGTTTCGCTTTCCATCTGCGCCGCAGGTCAACCTCTGCGAAGCGCTGAAAGTTTCGGCGGAGAATTCCCGGCGCGCAAGCGCAGACTCGCCGGGGAAAATCGCTTGTGGAGCCCGTGCCATGGGCGTAGGAAGCACCCATGCCGATTCATCTTCCATCCATTTCGAGGCGGGAGTTCCTGAATCGTTCGTTGCTCGCCGGGGCGGGCCTCGCGCTCAGTCCTGCTTTGCAGGCGGCGGGCCGGCGCACGGATGCAAACTCCTGGGCGTTGCTGGCGGACCCCCACATTGCCGCCGATCCCCAGCGCGTGTTACGGGGCGTCAACATGGCGGAGCACCTGCAAACCGTTTCCACGGAACTGCTGGCCTTGCCCAAGTCGCCCGCCGGGGTCTTCGTGGTGGGCGATTGCGCGCTTAACAGCGGCGAGAAAGGGGACTACGCCACTTTGACCGAACTGTTGACGCCGTTGCGCCGCGGAAAACTGCCAATCCATCTCGCGCTGGGCAACCACGACCACCGGGACAATTTCTGGGACGCGCTCCAGGAGCGCGCCTCCGTCAAACGTCCGGTTGCGGATCGGCACGTGGCACTGTTGCGCACGCCGAAAGTGAACTGGTTCATGCTGGACTCGCTGGAGAAAACGCTTCAGACACCCGGCTTGATCGGAGCCGCACAACTCGACTGGCTGGCGAAATCACTGGACGCCAATCGCCGCACTCCGGCGATGGTGCTGATCCATCACAACCCGGCGGCGGAAGGGAGCCAAGGAGCGCTCAAAGACACCGGGGCGCTGCTTGAGATCATTCGTCCGCGCCGGCAGGTGAAGGCCTGGATATTCGGACACACCCACAAATGGAGCATTGTGGAGGATCCGAACGGGCTGCATCTCGTGAACCTGCCGCCGGTGGCTTATGTCTTTCGCGAAGGAGATCCGAGCGGTTGGGTTCATGCCACGGCGCGGCGCGACGGGATGCGGCTGGAGTTGCGTTGCGTGGACTCAGCGCACAAGGACCACGGTCAATTGGTGGATCTCCAGTGGCGCGCGGGCTGAGAATTGCGGGCGATGCGTTAAGTCGGAGAAATGAATGAGGTGTTACAGGCCTTCGTAGTAAGCATCCACATCGTCATCAATCCTGATGGAAGCGCTGAAATCCTTTCCGCTTTGTTGAAGGATTTTTGCAACCTGGGGCGATACCCAGTGGCGTTTTTTGTTCTTCTCCGGAGGTGGCTTAAGCCGGTAGTAACCGGCATTGTCACTTTCGAGAATTCCTCGCTCCTCCATGCGGGTCAGCACTGGTTTGGCCCATTCCGGTGACTGCCGATAACGATGTTTTCCTCCAGCGCGCCTACAGATATCACGGGCGGCGATGAATTCATTCTTCCACGACTTCAAATAGTAATAAATCTCTCGTTCGTCCGCGTCCATGATGCCTTTAAATGGCTTAATACGGGTCGCGTGTCGAACACTTTATGGCCAGCGCGACGTCACCGGCCCAATACCCATCCGATTCCAGGATATTCCGCGAGCATCCTTTCGCTATTTGATGGCGCGCAACGCCAGCGTCTTCCACAACAAACCGGTGTTGTTGGTGATGATGCCGTCCACGCCCATATCGAGCAGTTTATTGGCCGCCGCAGGATCGTTGATGGTGTACACCCAGACCTTCAATCCGCGTTTGTGCGCTTCCTTGACCGCTTCCGCGCTGACCTGGTCGTTCCAGACCGCCAACTTGGCGCCTGACTTCATCAAATCATCCAGCCAGGCGGCATCCAACGGCTTGGGTCTGTCGCCTGGCTTGGTGCCGTCTGCCAGCGTCCCGGGTGGCCCCAGCGCGCCCAAGACCTGCCGGGGTTCCAGACTGTTGAAATCCTTCAGATACTTCCAGTCGAACGACTGGACGACGAGTTGGTTAATGAGATTCTTGTCGCGCAGAATCTTGACGCACGTGGCCGCGTCACCTTGTTTGCGCTCGATGAGCGTGACGCCGCCGGCACCTTGAATCGCATCCAACGCCTCGGTCAACAGCGGCATTCGTGTTCCGGCGTACTTCGGGTCGAACCAGCTTCCCGCATCGAGGCTTTGAATTTCCGCGGCGGTTTTGCTGTCCACGCGGATTTTCTGGCCGCCCCAGCGTTTGAGTGCGTCTGTGGTCCGGTCGAGGGTGGAGTCATGGAACACAATCGGCACGCCGTCTTTGCTGTGATAGTAATCCAGTTCAACGAGGTCGGCCCCGGCTTCAATCGCGAGTTTGAAAGCGGGCAAAGTGTTTTCCGGTGCGAATTGCATGTAGCCGCGGTGGGCGATGATGAGCGGTCGGTTGGCATTGAACAGCCTTAACGCGGGCGCATCCTGGGCGGAGGTTTTCATAGGAGTGACGACCGGGGACAAGCCCACAGTCAGGAGCATCGCTGCGGTGAGAGTGCTTGATACAACATTCATTTTCACGCCGGCAAGTTGGGTGAGGGTGCCGAGGCTGGCAAGCTCAAATAGATGCCGCCTGGCGTGAATCATCGGCTTCTGCTGAGGGAAAGTAATGTCCATGCGAACGGCTCTGGATTCAGGGCCACGTATCTGACATTGTGTGGGTCGCAAGTGGAAAAAATTCTGGCAACGGCGCTTGGCCAAGACGTGAGCAAGCTGGCGACGCAGGAGAAACAGCGTTTGCTGTCACGCCTGCTGGCGCGACTGGCGCACGAGATCCGCAATCCGCTCAGTTCGCTGGACATTCACGTGCAATTGCTGGAGGAAGACCTGGCACAAGCGCCCGCCCAAGTGAGGGATAAGGCCGCGGGCCGATTTGAAATCATTCACGGTGAATTGCATCGCCTCGAAAGTATGGTGAAGCACTTTCTCAGTCTGGCCGGACCGTCGTCGCTTGCCTTGCAGCAAGTCGAAGTGACCGAGGTGGTTGGGCACGTGTGCGAATTGCTCCATCCTGAAGCTGCCGCGCGCGGAGTCGAGGTCGTGATGAAAATCCCTGACGTTATGCCGCCGTTGACCGCTGACCCTGTTCAACTCACGCAGGCGCTGGTGAATCTGGTCATCAATGCGATTCAAGCGGTGGAGGGCAAAGGTCGCGTGGAAGTCAGTGTGCGCATTGATGTGGAGAAAAACTTCCTGGCCATCGAGATTCACGACACGGGTCCGGGAATTCCATTGGAAAGGCGATCGGCCATCTTTGAGCCCTTCTTCACGACCAAGACCGAAGGCAGCGGTCTTGGACTTTGGATTGTTCAGCAGATTGTCACGGCGCACGGTGGCGTGGTGGTGGCGTCCAACGCTCCGAATGGCGGCGCCGTGTTTGCCGTGCATCTGCCGCTGGGGAAGAAAGAAAACGAGAATGGATAAATCGAAGATCAACATCCTGGTGGTGGACGACGAGCGCGGTCTTTGCGCCGGCGTGCAAGAGGCGCTCAAGCGTGAAGGCTACGCCGTGGACGCGGCCAACGACGCGCCCGCGGCTTTGAAGTTTATGAGCGAGCGGCTCTACAACGTCGTACTCACCGACGTGAAGATGCCGGGGATGAGCGGCCTGCAATTGCTCAAGGAGGCGAAGGAGAAAAGCCGCGACACGCTGTTTATTCTGATGACCGCTTTCGGCACGGTGGAAAGCGCCGTGCAAGCCATGAAGGAAGGCGCCTACGATTATTTGTCCAAGCCGCTCGACATGCAACGCCTGCGGACGCTCGTGATGAAGGCACTGGAGTTCCAAGTCGTGATCGCGGAGAACCACGAGTTGCGCCTGCGGCTCCAAAAGCGGTCTGAGCCCAGCCCGATGCTCGGCGTAAGTGAAAGCATTCATGCCATCGTGCGCTCGATTGACGAAGTAGCGCAAAGCGACGTGACCGTGCTCATTGAAGGCGAGAGCGGCACGGGCAAGGAACTGGTCGCGCGTTCGATTCACTTGAAAAGCCGGCGCAAGGAGCGCCCGTATATCTCGGTGAATTGCGCCGCGCTGCCGGAGCAGTTGCTGGAGGCGGAGTTGTTTGGTCACGTCAAAGGCGCGTTTACCGGCGCCATTGCCAACAAGCCGGGACGTTTTCAACTCGCCGATGGCGGCACGCTCTTCCTCGACGAAATCGGCGATCTTTCGCCCAAAGGCCAGGGCGATTTGTTGCGCGTGCTGGAGGATGGCGGGTTTCGGATGGTGGGCGGCACGGCGATGGTGCGGGTGAACGTGCGCGTCATCGCGGCCACGAACAAGCAGCTTCAGGAAGCCATGAAGCTGGGCAAATTTCGTGAGGACCTGTTCTACCGCCTTCAAATCCTGCCCATTCAAATTCCGCCGCTGCGCGACCGTGCGGAGGATATTCCGGTGCTGATCGAAGATTTCCTCGAACATTTCGTGGCCAAGCACAAGCGCCGGCGCAAGGAAATGTCGGGGGAAGCGATGCAGCTTTGCCAGCGGTTTCCCTGGCCGGGCAACGTACGGCAGTTGCGGAACATGATTGAGCGGTTGGTCATCACGCATCGCAATGCGACCATCGAAGTGACGGACCTGCCGGACTTCCTGCGCACCCATGACCAAAGCGCGACTACTTTTTCCGTGCGTCCGGGCATGTCTTTGGCCGAAGTGGAGAAACTGCTCATCCGCCAGACGCTCACTCACATCACCAGCAACCGCGATGAAGCCGCGAAGGCGCTGGGCATCAGCCGGCGCACGCTGCAATACAAGCTCAAGCAATACGATTTGTTGATCGAGTCGCCGGAAACCGGCGGGTCGGGCTGCAAGAAATCATGAATGGGAGTCGCCGCTTCGGTCCGAGTCACGCTTTGAAAGTGTTTTCCTTTTGCTGGTCTCTGGTTTTTGTTCGCTTTGAGCCCTGTTGACGCTGGCTTGCACGGGCGACAGCCATCTTGTGCAAATCTTGCACCAGCGCATCAATGCCTCGGCTCACAGCATGGCTTCATCTGGTCAATCACGCGCGCAAGCCTTTGCTGGATGCAGCATTGGAGGTTCGGCGGCGCTCATGGCATCGGCGGTGCTAAATGTTCATTCGCCGTGTCAACACACACCCAAATGAGCGCGTTCAACCTTCAACGATTGAATCACGGAGAGGTGCAGATTCTCTCCGTCAGCGGCGGCATGGACAACGACGCGTCCTGCCGCGTGGATAAAGAGCTTGTGCATCTGCTGGAGCAGAAACATCGTCGGGTAATCCTCGATCTGTCCCTGCTCTCGTCGGCCTCGACCATGAGTTTGGCGCGCCTGCTGGTTTGCGCGCGCGAATTTCGGCGGCACGGCGGCGAATTGAAGCTGGCAGGACTGGCCACTTCGCTGAAGCACCTGGCTGAATTGGCGGGGTTCGACCGCAGAAAAGATTTTGCGCCGGATGTGGCGACGGCGTTGAAAGCCATGTCTCAGACATCCGAAGTGAAAGCGGACAGCGCACTGGAGAAGAAGTAGGCCATGCACCCCACGACCGATAAATTGATCACGCTGGAAAGGATCGAGGATTTCATGACTCGCGGTTGGCGGGCTGGCTCGCATGAGGCCGTCAGCAACCAGGCGAACGCGTTGCGGCAGGAACTGCCGCCGCACACCTTCGTGGCCTATAACGAGGTCAAAGCCAGACACAAAGAAGTAGTGGTCGGCGTCTTCAATGACAAGTGTGGCGGCTGTCACAGGCCGCTGTCCAGGACCACGCTGGAGCGATTGAGCGCGGAGAGGGAAGTCAGCCGCTGCGAGCATTGCGGACGATTTATTTACCTGGCTGGCGGTCATAATTGCGCACCCTCTGGCCAGTCACACCAACTCATGGGAGGCCACGGGCGGAGGTGAATTCCATGAATCCATTCTCAACCATTCTTGCTCCGGGTTCGCCGCTTGCCCGAGTGTCGGCGCAAAGCCGATCACGTGTGCGGTTAGTGGTTTCCATCGTCGTGGCAGTGAGCGTCCTGGTCCTGACCGCGCTGCTGATCCAGGGTTGCATCCACGCGCACCACGGCGCGACCGCCGCAAGCACAGCCGCGACCAATGCACTGGCATCCGTTGTGACGGCTTGTGCGCCTGTCGTTGCTCGTTCGCCGGTCACAATATCGAACGCCGAACCCCATGTCCCGCTTATGGGGTCGCCTGCCGCCACGCCAAAGTCTGCTCCAGTGCTCGCAGGAGCACCGGCGAAGAATTATTCCGTCCTCAAAGGCGACAACTATTACAAGATCGCCAAGGCCAACGGCGTTTCCGTGAATGCGCTGGCCAAGGCCAATCCCGGTGTTGAGCCGACAAAGCTGAGAGTCGGCCAGGTGTTGCGCATTCCCACCGTCAGTGAAAAGCAGACGTTGCCGCAGACGAACCTCACGCACGCGTCGGCAAAAGGTGGTGGGCCATGAGCCAAATTCTGCCCGCACTCTTGCGGCTTGAGGGCTTGGGATTGACGCGCAAGGGACTCGAACTCGCCAGCCACGATACGGCCGCGCCGCGCTTTGACGACCTCGACGAGGAAATCAAAAAACTGCGGCGGCAGTTGCCCGGCTCGATTCTCTCGGTTTACGACCGGCTGGCCCGGCGATACGCCGACCCGCTTTCCATGGTCAACGACGGCGTTTGTCAGGGCTGTCACCGGAAGGCCGCCAAGGCGGTCGTGGCGTTCAACGATCATCCCCGCCGGATTTCTCAGTGCGAGCATTGCGGACGAATTCTTTTCGCCGGGCAACACGCTCCCGATTACGCCACGTGACAATTTCAATGAACAAAACAACACAATCCGCCGCCCTCGAGAAAATCGCTCCTGACGTTCCGCCCCAACCAACCCTGCGCCAGACTTTCGCCATGACCAACCGCAACGGTCTGCACGCCCGCCCTTGCGCGCTGCTGGCCAAAACGTTGCGGCCCTTCGCCTGCGCGGTAAAGGTTGAAGCCAACGGCGCGCTCGCCAGCGGAAACAGCATCCTGGGACTGATGTCCCTTGCCGTCGGTTTCGAGTCGAAACTGACGTTCACCATCAGTGGTCGGGAAGCGGCCCGGGCGATGGCCGCCGTGCAGCGGCTTTTTGACACGCAGTTTGAAGATGCTTACGCGCCAGGAGTCACCGTGACTGTCCCATGAAGACAACCCGATAACCAAACCTCACCAACCACCAATACGCCTTATGAAAACCATGATGGAGATTCTCATCCGCCTTCAGCAACTCCGGCGCTCGAGTTTGCGAACTGCCCATAACAAACAGCTCACCGCCGCCGAGAAGTATTCAATTCGCTGCTTCAAGAACCTTGTGCGCGAGTGTCTGCCGGCGGAAGTGCTGGTCCATTACGACCAGTTGAAAGAAGCCGAGCCCGAACTGCTCAAGTGCCCTGAGGTGTTCGCCATGGCCGTGCTGGTGGCGTCTTATCGTGAACTCTCAGCACACAAACGGAAAAAGCTCGTGATGCATTTTGCCATACCGACGGGTCCGGCCTGTCACTGTCCCAGTCACCTCGCCGCGCGCACGGCGCAGATTCATAAAGCCCGACGGCGCATTCCCCGCCGGCAACTTGCGACGTACGCTTGAGGCACTTGCGTGAGGAGCTTCTGGCTGTTCATCTCACCTAGCTCCCTTGGCAACGGATTTTTCGCCGGCTTTACGGCGCGGCTTCGTCGGCACTTGCGCGAGTGGCGACTCGTTCGAGGCGGCTTCTTCCACGGCGAGTAAAAAGCGGCCACAGTTGCCACAGCGGCGAAGGATGCCGGCCTTCACCTCATTCACGTTGCCGATGGCCAACTCCAGGTGACACCCGGAGCAAACGCCATGGCGCACTTCGGCCACGCTGCGTTTGCCTCTGGTTTTCATCTGGTCATGCACCGTCAGCACGCCCACGGGCAGACTTGCGCGCAGAGATGCCAACAGGGCTTCAACCTTGGTTCGCTCGTTCTGATTACGGAGCGCGGCTGCCAAGCGTTCCTCCAGAACATGCAGTTCCAGCAGGCGGCTGACGAGGTCGTGGGTATGGCTTTTCATTGCCTGTTTGCAGGGCATCTTTAGTGCCACAAGCTGCCTCGCTGGCGGTAACTGGTTGCGGATGATTTAATTGTAGAATTGGCGGCAGTTTATGTGCGGCAAGCTGACGTTCATGATGATGGTCGCTTTGTGCAGAATTTGCATTTTGTTCAGAGGTTTTGTGCAGGTCAAAAAGGGCGGGGTTGCACAGCGAGAACCTCCGCGGTGCAAGAATTGCGCTGAAGCCCGCTTTGACTTATCCCCCGGCCAAAGTCTTTAGCCAGGACATCTTCACAAGTCTCACGACCAGAAAAGCTCAGGTAGCGTGTTCGTGCTGCGGCATGGCCCATGCGGTCAAGAACTGGAACATGAAACAAGCAATCACTAAAAGCAGCGAGGATCAAATGGCAGCCAGGATCAACGCAACCACATCGTCTCCGCCGTTGCGTGCGAATGGGAAGCAAAAGATTTTTCCAAAGCCGGATATCAGATGCCTGAAATCCGTTGGCGGTGAAACATCGGCTGTGACTCCGCAAGTTCGACGAAGCGTGGCCGCCCCGGAAAAGGTTCTGAATCCTGCCAGGAGTTCCACACTCCTGGACAGCACCACGCCTGCTCCGTTAACTCCCCGGACGCCGAGCCGTGTGAAGGGATACCCTTCGCCGTTCAAGCCCGAACGGAGCCTTAACGACGATAACGACAAGTCAATTTGCTACTAGCAACCAACAATAACTGAAGGAAAGATATGAAAGCGTCAAAGCACACAAGTGCGTCGGAACGGCGATTAAAGTCGAGAAATCCACGGCCTGAATATAGCGGAGCAAGGTTGGGAACTTCCGCCCGGCAGACGAACCCGAAAGGCCGCGCGCCAGCCGCGAAGATTCACCCTTTGCTGGCTGCGCGGGGGAAACTCGATCACGCGCAACCATTACCAGCCAGCTTGCCTGCCCCGGGTGCGGCGCGCTCTGAATCTGCCACAGCCTCAGCAAGTCCACACCCGACGCACTTCGAACTTGTGGCCACAGACGCTTGCAGTGTTTTTCTGGCGGGATCATTCAACCAATGGAATCCCTCGGCCACCGCCATGGTTCGGTCAGGCAACGGCAAGTGGGTTGCGGACCTGTCGTTGCCCCCCGGTCGCTATGAGTACCTGTACTTGGTGAACGGAAATTATTGGACATCCGACCCGGAAGCGCGGGATTACGCATCCAATCCGTTCGGCGGCTACAACTCCGTGCTGGTGGTTCCAGCTTCATCATGAGCGCACATTCACTCTCGAATTGCATCCGACCTCAAGTCCGCAAGTCAGGGAAATCTGAGGCAGCCCGCTCGCGCGAACCGGGGGCGAAACGTTCAGAGGGATCGAAGCGGCCAGCCAACTCCTGTTGGAATGCGCAACGAAATCCCGGTGAGAGTATCGTTATGAAAACGCTCTACGACATCGTTGCCAAGCAGACTTTCTTTCGCGGCCTGAGCGCCGAACACCTCCGCCACCTGGCCGACAACGCCATGCAAACCTGGTTCGAGGCCGACGAGTTGATCTTTCGTGAAGGGGACGTTGCCAATCGGTTTTATCTCATCGTCGAAGGCAAGGTGACGTTGGAATCCTCCGTTACTAACAGCCAGACCGTGCTTCTCCTAACGCTCGGTCCGGGCGACCTGCTCGGGTGGTCCTGGCTGTTCTCGCCCTACGTCTGGCACTTGCACGCGCGAGCGATTGAACCGACCGAAGCCATTTTTTTCTACGGCACGCGCCTGCTCAGTGCGTGCGAAGCCGACCACGACCTCGGATACGAAATCTTCAAGCGCATTTCTGAAGTGATGATGCAACGGTTGCAGTCCACACGAGGCAAACTGAATATGAGCATCGCCGCCCGAAACGTTGCCGGGCCAGGGCCGCAGCCCGAAACGACAACCACCCACCGGGAATGAAATCATGGCATGGAAGACCGCAGAAATTCAAACCGCCCGCAGTTGGGCCCGGTCGCGCGTTTGACCGAGGTGACAGGACTCGAGAAGCTTGCCTGGATCATATATTGCCCAAGAACAATGCAACCGCACCTCCTTGATCATTGGTTGGCCAAGGCCAGCCAGTTCTGCTAAGCGGCTTCTGCGCCGGCGCGTGTGAAGCTGTTTCTTAAGCATGGCCGAACCGTTTATGACGTGTTCGTGGATGAGTCGGGCGAGATCGTAAATGATGCGGGCAGGTCGGTTGTTTGGGAAAAGAATCTGAGGTTTCGTCCAGCGGATATTGTTAACGTGGCTACTTATTGAACTGGGCTTGGGCACAGCGCTGCTGCCTGCGCCCCAACACCCCCTTTAGCAGCGAATACACCACCAAACCTGCCGGCACGCCCAAAATGACCGAGCCAAGCAACATGGGGGTGCCGACCGTGGCGAATTGTTTCCAATGCAACCACGAGTGGTAATCCAGATGCCGAATGTCGAGGCGAGGCGGCCACCGGTGCGGGTCATGCATCAGCCAGTAGCCGAGGGCGAATTCGAGGCGGAACAGCAGGGGCCAGAGGGGGAAGAACAAATCGTACAGGCTCACGGCTACGACGGCGGAGATCTTGTTCACGCGAAGTAGCGCGGCCAGCAGGAGCGCCAGCAGCGTCTTGAGTCCAAACAACGGCGTGAAGCTGAACAGGATTCCAATGGCCGCACCGAGGGCGATGGATTGCGGCGTGTCGCGGATGAGCAACAGCCTTTCACAATGGGCACGCACCCGGGTTCTCATCGGTCCCGGCCTTCGCGGTTCTTCGGTAGAATTATGTCAGATGGAGGGTGGCTGGCGCAGGTTGCGAGCAAGTCGGTGAGACCGAAATCGCGCACCATTGCCGCCACACTGGGACTGGCGTTTTCCAGTTTCAGAAAGCCACCCTGCTGCTTGAATGACTCGGCGAACTTGCGCAGCACGCGAAACTCCACCGTGCCCAGGTGCGACACGGTGCTGACATCAAGCGAAACCCGGAAGCATTTGTGCAGCGCGAGCCGGTTCAAAAGACGGGCAAGGTCGAAGTAGTTGTCGTCCGGCGACAAGCACGCCCGCGCGACATCTTCATCCTGGTGCGCCGGGAGATGTGACGTGCCACTCATATTTTATTCCCGTGGTCCGGCGGTTGCGAGATTGCCATTCGCAGGGTGGTGGTCCATCCGCACGACTCGGACTCGCTCAAGTACGCTTGACATCGCCTCGGGTCGGACGCATTGCCGCAGTTCCGAAAATGCCGACTCGTCCTTTATGAAACTTGGAAAGGCCACCACCAGCGACAGGTAGGTCTGTTCCTCCGACAAGGGCACGGCGAACAACGCCACCATGTGAACGATGGGTGACCGACCCCGGCCCCAGCGAATGCCTGGTTGGGACAAACCGATGGCCAACGACAGCTTCTTAACGGCCCCGCCGCGCAGGTTTGGAAAAGCCACGCCGTCCAACACCGCCACCGGCAGCGATTCGTCCGCCATCAAAGCTTGGGCGAACCGCCCGGCATTTATGATGCGTTCTGCGCTCTGAAGCCGCTTGGCCAGTTCGACAATCACATCCGCCTGCCGCTCGCTGAGCAGGCGGGGCACGAGTAGTCTCGGTTCGGTGAATTGGGCCAGAGTCATATATGCGCCACGAGTTCTATGGCAAAGCCAAACTAAGCAGCGGCGATGCCGCGAGTGCCATCCATCAGACAATCCGGTGTGCTCCAGGTGTTTAGCAAGGTATTGAGGAATGATGCGGCGGCGGCGCGAACGTCACTTCGCTCGTTTGTGCAGTTTTTGCGCGTGTACCAGACCTCTTGTGCAAGGAGGTTGCGAAGCTCTGTTTGACGGTTCGTTACATCGTCGTCAACCGCTTGGCGCTGGCTTGCACAAGCTCTTAAGACCGGGTGCAAAGACTGCACAATTCGGCGAACGGGTTCGGGCTCCTTGGCGGGTAGTGGATTGTTTGCACAGCCTAATCCTTGTTGAATCAACAGCTTAACGCAGCGCAACAGTTCCTCGGTACGGCCCCTGCATTCAGGCGGGCCATGAGAGAAAACATGGAGCAGTTGCTTGCGCCAATGCTGTCAAGAACCCGATCACGGCAATGACATTGGCCGATTTCACCAGTCCCGGATTGATCATTCCTCACCTGCGCGGTCAGGATGCGCCCGGAGTGATTCAGGAACTCAGTCAGGCCATGCAACGCGCCAAGCGCGTGCCAGACGTGCTGCCGTTTTACCACGCGGCCCTGAATCGGGAGTTCCTTGTCAGCACTGACATGGAGGCGGGTATGGCGTTTCCCCACGCGCGGTTGCCCGGTTTGCGGGAGCTTTGCTTCGCATTCGGGCGCAGTGATGAACCGCTGGGTTGGGGCGTGAAAGCCGCCCGCTCGGTGCGGTTGGTCTTTCTGATGGCGGTGCCCGCGACTGACGCAACGCAGTGTCTCTGGCTCATCTCCGGCCTGGCGCGTCTGGCCAAGGAAGGCAGCCTGGTGGAAAAATTGCGGGGCGCCCAAGATACGGTTGAGATCCTCACGGTACTTCAGCAAATCAAATTGCGGACCAGTTCGGTGACTGCCACGCGCAAAACTGCGTGATCTAAATGCGCCAAACCTTAAGACCTCCAGCGATCCCGACAGATTGACATGAACTTTGCCATTCCGTTTCGGCCTAAACTGCTCGACACGCTGAAGAATTACTCCGGACGGGACCTCCGAGCCGACCTCATTGCCGGCCTGACCGTCGGCATCGTCGCCTTGCCGCTGGCCATGGCGTTTGCCATTGCTTCGGGCGTAAAACCCGAGGCCGGCATTTTCACGGCGGTCATCGCGGGCTTCCTGATTTCAGCGCTGGGCGGTTCACGGGTGGCCATTGGCGGCCCCACCGGCGCGTTCATTGTCATCCTCTACGGCATTCACGCTAAATACGGCGCCGAGAATCTCGCGATCTGTACCATGATGGCCGGGGTCATCCTCCTGCTGATGGGCGCGGCCCGCTTGGGCACGATGATCAAATACATTCCCTACCCGGTGACGATGGGTTTCACGTCAGGCATCGCGGTGCTCATTTTCACGACGCAAATCAAGGACTTCTTCGGCCTGCAGGTGGGGCCGGTGCCGTCCGAATTCATTGAAAAAATGAGGCTGCTGGCGGCGAACGCGCTCAGTTTTCAATGGCCGACGCTTCTGCTGGCGGCAGTGTCGCTCGCCATCATTTTGTTCTGGCCAAAGAGCTGGCAACGTCGGGTACCGGGTTCAATCGTTGCGCTCATATTGGGTACCGTGACGGTCGCCGTTTTCCATCTGGATGTTACGGCCAACGTCGCCACCATCGGCACAACGTTCGGTGGTATTCCGCAGTCGTTGCCCACGCCCCAGTTTCCGACGCTGTCGTGGGAAAACATCCGGCATCTTTTTCAGCCGGCCACCACCATCGCGTTGCTCGCGGCCATTGAATCGTTGCTCTGTTGTGTTGTCGCTGACGGCATGATTGACGACCGGCACGATTCAAACCAGGAGTTGATGGCGCAAGGCATCGCCAACATCGTCAGCCCGCTGTTTGGCGGCATTGCCGCCACGGGCGCGATTGCGCGCACGGCCACCAACGTCAAATGCGGCGCACGCAGTCCTGTGGCCGGGATCGTTCACGCCGTGACGCTGTTGGGCATCATTCTCGCCGCCGCGCCGCTGGCCAGATTCATTCCGCTGGCCACCTTGAGCGCCGTGCTCGTCAACGTGGCGCTCAACATGGGCGAGTGGCACAACTTTGGCCGCCTGCGCAAATGGCCGCGCAGCGATGCGCTCGTATTCCTGACTGCCTTCAGCCTGACCGTGATCATTGACCTGACGATCGCGGTTGAAATTGGCATGGTGCTGGCCGCCGTGCTGTTCATTAAACGTGTTTCCGAGACGACTCAGATCACCGCCGTGGACGAAAGCACCGAGACGGAAGGCTCGCAACATTCCCTGGTCGGCAGGGATATCCCCAAAGGAGTCATGATTTATCGCATCTTTGGTTCTTTCTTTTTCGGCGCGGCCGACAAGCTGGAAAGCGCGCTCAAACGGCTCAAGGAAGAGCCGGAGGTTCTCATTTTGCGCATGAGAAAGGTCCTGGCCATTGATGCAACCGGGCTGAATGCGCTGGAGGACCTTTATGAACGGCTGCATCGGCGGGGCAAACACGTCATTCTCAGCGGACCGCACACGCAACCGCTGTTCATGATGGACAAGGCCGGTTTTCTCGACCGGCTGGGACGGGAGAATGTCTGTGCGAATATCGAACTTGCGCTGGCCCGTTCGCGGGAAATCCTTGGCCTGCCGCCTGCCCTAACTCGCGATCCACTGGAAGCGGAACGCCGGAAGCTCGAGACTGCCCGGCAAGAACTGGCGGGTGCGCTCGAACGCGCGGGAAAGGTCTTGAACCCGCCCGGGAATGGCAGCGAGAGGAAATGATGAAAACAAAGCTGAGACCACGTAACTGCCGTCAACAGAGGGTCGCGCGCAATCCCCTGAAGACTCCGCTCTTCGGCGGCGTTGGCGGCTCACCCTGCTAGCCATGTACCTTAACGTGATTCAACTCGCGGAATCGTTTGGCGTCGAAGAAAGCGTCATTGAAGGCTGGGTGCGCAACGATGGATTGCCGTCCGTGGCGGACCGTGGGCGGCTGCTCTTCGATCGTGCGCAGGTTGTGTCCTGGGCGGCGACGCGCGGGCTGGCTGCCAAAGCGGGCTTCCTGGCGCCGGAACGCGCTGCTTCCCGCTCGTCGGGTTGCCTTGAACCGCTGCTGCGTGCTGGCGGCATCTGGCGCAATGTTCGCGGCGCCGAGGTGCTGAGCGTATTGGAGCGTGTCGTCCACCAACTGCCCGGCGCAACACCTGCCGTGCGCGAGCTTCTCGGACAGCGGATCCGCTCACGCGATGGCGTGACGTGGGCGCCGGTGGGCGGCGGTTTCGCGCTACCGCATTTACGCACTCCCGTTGCGCTGGGGCGGAACGCCGGCACCTTGACACTGCTGCTCTTGTCCGACGCGCTACCGTTGAAGGAACCGCCGCCGGACAATCTCCCCGTCACGCGTCTTTGGTTTTTCATCGCGCCGTCGCCGAGGGCGCACCTGGAAATGTTGGCCCAACTCAGCACCGTGCTTACACGCGGCGGTTTGCGCCAGCTCGTGAATGACGGCGCGCCGGATGAACGAATCTTTGCCGCGCTGGCGACCGCGGAATCACCAGCCAAATCTACGCCATGAACTCCAGCCAAACTTGCGCTCATAAGCCTCGCCGCCGAGGTGACGTTTGGTATAAGAGAGGGGCGAGGACATGACTCCTGGATGGCTTCTGCTCGTTGGCGTCACCGGACTGGTCGTCGGCCTGTTCAGCGCCTTCCGTGCGCCGCGACTCTGGCTCGGCGCCTTGCTCGGTGGTGCGCTGGCTGCGCTGGCTGCCGCCGGGTGGATTCTGGTCACCGGTGACATTTGGGACTGGCGATCTTCGTTTCCGCTTGGGGGTGAACCGGTTCATCTGCGACTTGACGCCCTTGGCGCGTTCTTTCTCGCTTTGCTTGCGTTGCTCGGTGGCGCGGGCGGGCTTTACGCGCAGGAGTATTGGAATGATCGGCAACATCCGACCTCGGCGCCATGGGGCCGAATTTGGTGGAACGCGCTGCTGCTGAACATGGCGTTGGTGCTGCTGTGTGCGAACGGGCTGCATTTTCTCATCGCGTGGGAATTGTTCGCGGTCAGCGGCTATTTTCTCATCACGCTGGAACGTCACCGACGCGAAGTGCGCGCGGCTGGTTGGCTCTACTTTGCCGCATCGCACGCGGGTACGCTTTGCCTGTTTGCCTTCTTTGCCAGCCTCGCGGCGCGCACCGGAAGTTGGGAACTCGGCCCGATGCATGAACACACCGACCTTGCGCCCTTGTTCTGGCTCGCTCTCGCTGGCTTCGGGTTGAAAGCCGGCTTGTTCCCGCTGCACATCTGGCTGCCGTCTGCTCATGCGAATGCGCCGAGTCATGTTTCCGCCATTCTCTCCGGAGTGGCAATCAAGATGGGGATCTACGGTCTTATGCGATTTACGGGCTGGCTGCCGATGCCGGATGCCGCAGGCTGGGTGGTGGCTGCGCTCGGCGTGGTGAGCGCGGGGTTGGGGGTGGCGTTCGCCCTCGGGCAACATGACCTCAAGCGCCTGCTGGCTTACCACAGCGTGGAGAACATTGGCATCATTCTCATCGGGCTGGGCTTTGCGATGGTGGCCACGGCGCACGGCAACGCGGCTTGGGGTCAACTCGCGTTCGCCGGTGGCTTATTGCATGTCTGGAATCACGGACTGTTCAAGGCGTTGCTGTTTCTCGGTGCGGGTTCGGTGCTCCACGCGACGGGCACGCGCGAAATGAGCCGGCTCGGTGGGCTATGGCGCGCGATGCCGTGGACGGCGGGTCTGTTCACGTTGGGTGCAGTGGCGATTTCCGGTCTGCCGCCGTTAAACGGTTTTGTCAGCGAATGGCTGGTTTATCTCGGGCTGTTCGACGCGATGGCAACGCGTGGCGCGGCGGCCTGGGCGGTGATTCCAGCAATAGTGTTGCTGGGCGTGACGGGGGCGCTGGCGCTGGCGTGTTTCGTCAAGGTATGCGGGATTGTGTTTCTCGGTTTGCCGCGCACAGAATCCGCGGCGCGAGCGCACGAGAGTGGTTGGCTGATGCTGGGGCCGATGGCGGTTCTGGGCGCGGCCTGCGCCGCGATCGGCTTGGTTCCAATTCTTTTTTGGCCAGCCGTTGCAAGAGCCTCCACTTCCTGGCAGCCGGCTTGGGTCGGGAACTCCCCGCCCGCACCGCTCGCCACATTGGGCGCGTGTCATCTGGCGCTGGCGGCGCTGGGGACTTTCGCGGCGGTCGCACTCTGGCGTCGTGTAAAACAGAACGGCCTGAGCCGCGCCGTGACGTGGGATTGCGGTTACGCCGCACCGACGCCACGCATGCAATACACTGCCGGTTCGTTTGCCGGCCTCATCACCGGCTGGTTCGGTTGGATACTCCGCCCGCAACGACATTGGCGTCCGCCGCAAGGTCTGTTTCCGTCGCGCGCGAAGTTTGCCGAACATACGCCGGAGACAGTACTGGAACACGTGGTTGAACCCGCAGGCTCGGTAGTGATGCGCATCTCGACCACGGTTCGGCGGCTGCAACACGGGCGGCTGCAAGCTTACATCCTTTACCTGCTGATCGGTTTGGCTGCGCTCGCACTGTTGACGTTTCTGGGAGGTGCGAGATGAGAACATCGCCCGGCCCACAATCAAATTGGAAACACCGAACCTCCGAAAGCGAACACCCTACATCCAATAGGCTGGGATCATCAGTGCGCCGACACTTGAGGGTTGGATTTTTAATTGCTACCCAGGACTGCCGATGACCGTCGCGCTGGACATTCTATTACGGCTCGTCCTCTGGTTGCTCCTGGCGCCGCTAATGCCTGGCCTCGTCAACAAGGTCAAGGCGTGGGTCGCCGGCAGGCGCGGGCCACCGGTGCTGCAACTCTACTACGATCTGGCAAAGCTATGGCGCAAAGGAGTGGTGTTGAGCACCGCCGTTTCACCAGCACACATCGCGGGTCCGGCGGTCGCGTGGATCGCGTTATTGGGCGCGGCGATGCTGTTGCCGGTCGGGCCGGGTGGCACGGTGATGGCCTTTCGGGGTGACGCGTTACTGTTTGTCTATTTGCTGGCGCTCGCGCGCTTCTGTACTGCGGTGGCCGCGCTCGACACGGGTTCGGCCTTTGAAGGCATGGGGGCGGCGCGCGAAGTCAGCTACGCCATCCTTTCGGAAGCGGCCATTATTACTGCACTACTCACGCTGGCGTTGCAGAGCGACAGTATTTCGTTGGGAACGATGCTCGCGCCGGCGGCAGGCGCCGGGGCGGCACTGCTCGCGGCTGGATTGTTCACTGTATTGCTGGCAGAGAATTGCCGCGTGCCGTTCGACGATCCCAGCACGCACCTGGAGTTGACGATGATACATGAAGTCATGGTGCTCGACCACAGCGGGCCGCCGCTGGCGGTGATTTTGCACGGCGCGTCCCTCAAGCTGCTGCTGTTCGCCGTGCTGTTGGCCGAGGCGGTGCTGCCACTTGGCAAACTGCCCGCGCTGGCGGCGGTGGGAACCTTGGTTGGTTCGGTGCTGGTCATTGCGGTGGGCGTGGGTCTGGTGGAGTCGCTGCTGGCGCGCTTTGCGTTCCGCCGCGTGCCGATGCTGCTGACCACGGCGTTCTTGCTCTGCCTGTTCGCGCTGTTGGTGGCGTGGAAAGGAGGCGGCGCGTGAGCAACACGTTGAATCTTCTGATCGGGTTGGCGATGGGACTGAACCTGCTCGCGCTGGGCAGCAGCCGATTGCCGTCAGTGATCCGGGCGGCGGCGGTGCAGGGAATGGTGCTTGGAGTGCTGCCGTTGCTGATGGAGAACGAATTTCATTGGATGGTGGGGCTGGTGTCGGTGGGCACCGTGGTCGTTAAGGGTTTTGTGATCCCCGGTTTGCTGCGGCGGGCACTCCGCGCGGCGAGCATTGACCGCGAAGTTGATCCTTTGGTGGGCTTCATCCCGTCGTTGCTGCTTGGGGCGGGGGCGACCATTGGTGCCGTGGCCTTGGGCAACGCGTTGCCCTTGCGACCCGAACACACCAACCTGCTCCTGGTGCCAGGTGCGTTCGCCACGGTGGTGAGCGGCTTCTTGCTGTTAATGGGCCGCGCCAAGGCAATCGCGCAAGTCTGTGGCTACTTGATTCTGGAGAACGGCATTTATCTCTTCGGCCTGCTACTCATCAACACCACCCCGCTCGTGGTCGAAGCGGGCATCCTGCTTGACCTCACCGTGGCGGTGTTCGTGATCGGCATCATCGTGGACCGCATCCAGCGCGAATTCGACACGCTGGACACGCGCAAACTAAACACCCTGCGCGAATGAAGGAACTGGCGCTCATTCTTATTCCGCTCGCCGCGTCCGGGGTGGCATTCGCGTGGCCGACGGAACGGACGCGTCCATGGCTGCTCCCGGCGGTGGGCGCGGTGCATGCGGTGCTTTCGCTGGTCATGCTGGTGAATCCGCCACCGCTTGAACCCGGCGCGTGGTTCGGTTTTGACCCGTTGGCTCGCGCGACGTTGCCGGCGGTGTCGCTGCTCTTCCTGGTTTGTGCGACCTACGCGGTGGCTTACTTAAAACTGAGGGCAGAGCGACCCAATCGGGTGTTTGTGGCGTCGTTGCTGGCAATGCTCGGGTTGTTGAGTCTGGCGATGCAAAGCCAGCATCTCGGCTTGCTGTGGGTTGCCGCCGAGGCGGCCACGCTCACGACAGTACCTTTGTTGCATTTCAACGGCACGGCCCGCGCGTTCGAGGCCACCTGGAAATACTTGCTCATTGGCGGCACGGGCATTGCACTGTCTTTGCTGGGATCGTTCTGCCTGGGCTATGCGTCGTTGCACGGTGGCGGAGCCGGGGACTTGACCTTTGCCGCGTTGGCGGCGCAAGGCGCGGCGCTGACGCGTCCCTGGCTGCTCGCGGCGTGGGTGCTATTACTCACGGGCTACGGCACAAAGATGGGCCTGGCACCGTTGCATACATGGAAACCGGACGCTTACGGTGAAGCCCCGGCCATTGTCGGCGCAGTGCTCGCGGGCGGGATGACCACAATGGCTTTCGTAGCACTGCTGCGGGTCAAGCAAGTAGTGGATGCCGCGGGCGGCAGCGAAACAACCTCGCGTACGCTGCTCGTGCTGGGCCTTTTTTCCATGGTCGTGGCTGCGTTGTTCCTGCTCGGCACCCCTGACTTCAAACGCATGCTGGCGTACTCAAGCGTGGAACACATGGGCATCCTCGCGGTTGGTGCCGCATTGGGCGGGGCAGGGATTGCTGCGGCACTGTTCCACGTTTGGAACAACAGCCTCACTAAAGGGGCGTTGTTTCTCAGCGCCGGGAATCTCCGTCGCGCGGCGGGTGGGCGCACGGTGAATGAAGTTGCCGGCATGGCTTGGCGCGCTCCGATGTCGTCGCGCATTCTGGTGGTCGGCCTGCTGGCGATCACCGCGTGCCCGCCTTTCGGTCCGTTCTTCAGCGAATTGCACATCGTGCGAACCGCGCTGGAAACCTCTCACAGCGCAGCGGCAGTGGTGTTTCTTGGCTGCCTGTTGCTGGCCTTCTTTGGCATGACCCGGCTGGTGTTCGCCATCGTGGATGGACGTCCACGCACCGCCACGCGCGCAACCGGCGACCGCTTGCGCGAGACGGCGGGAACAATCGTGCCGCCGCTGGTGTTTCTCGGATTCTCTCTATGGCTTGGACTCGCCACGCCCTCGCTGCTGCGCGAAACCTGGAACGCGGCGGCAAGTTTGCTGGCTCCCGCACCATGAACCCGCCGCGCGAATTTACTCTACTGGCCAACGGCACGAGCCTGCCGTGGGCAGAAGTTCCGGAGTGGGCGGCCGGCGACTTTGTTGCCGCGACCGCTGCGGAACTGGATCGCGCCGGGCGGTTGGTGGCGTGGTTCGGCGTGTCGGAAGGCGCGAGAACACGGCTTGTCGCCGTGATTGCGTTTGACGCGGATAACACCCTCGCCGTCGGAAGAAGCGAAGCAATCAATCAACATTATCCCGCGCTTACGGTTCGGCATCCGCAGGCACATCTGTTCGAGCGCGAAGTGTGGGAGCAACATGGCTTGCTGCCGGAGGGCCATCCCTGGTTGAAGCCCGTGCGGCGACAGAATGGCGACCGTCCGATGATGGGCGAATTCTTTCAGGTTGAAGGCCGCGAGATTCATGAAGTAGCCGTCGGTCCGGTTCACGCGGGGATCATTGAACCGGGACATTTTCGGTTTCAATGCAATGGCGAAGACGTTCTGCATCTCGAAATTGCGCTGGGCTACCAGCATCGCGGCGTGGAGGAGGCAATGGCGGGCGGTCCGCACCGCGCGACGATGAGCCAGATGGAAACCGTCGCGGGCGATACCAGCATCGGCCATGCGACGGCTTATGCGATGGCGGTCGAAGCGCTGGCCGGCAATGAAGCACCGCTGCGGGCGCAATGGCTGCGCGCCATCGCACTCGAACTCGAGCGGTTGGCCAATCACACGGGCGATCTCGGTGCGCTGGCCAACGATGTGGCGTTTCTGCCCACGTCAGCCGCGTGCGGAAAGATTCGCGGTGACTTTCTAAATCTGACCGCGCTGATTTGTGGCAATCGCTTTGGGCGCGGGTTGGTTCGACCGGGCGGATGCCGGCAGGAATTGGAGGCTGAACGTGGAGAACGATTACTGGTCGGATTGCGCGGCGCGCTGGCCGAAGTCGAGGAAGCCGCCGCGTGGCTGTGGGACGCGAATTCGGTACGCGCGCGTTTTGAGGCCACCGGTGTCGTCACCGCCGAACAGGCGACCGAACTGGGCTTGGTCGGCCCCGCCGCCCGCGCGTCCGGCCTGGTGCGCGACGTGCGTTACGATCACCCAGCGGGGTGGCATCGGTTCGCGCAAATTCCGGTGGCCGTGTGGCCGGACGGTGATGTCTTCGCGCGGGCCCGCGTGCGCTGGCTGGAGATTCAGCGTTCCGCCAAATTCATCGAGGAACAACTGGCCGCTCCTCCCGATGGCGAAAATCACGGTGATGCCGCCCCACCTGCTGCTGACACGCTGGCAGTCGCGTTGGTGGAGGGCTGGCGGGGAGAAGTTTGTCATGTCGCGCTTACGGACGCTGACGGGCGCTTCCGTCGTTACAAGATTGTTGACCCGTCATTTCACAACTGGACCGGACTGGCGCTGGCGTTGCGCGGGCAGGCGATCTCGGATTTTCCGCTCTGCAACAAGAGCTTCAACCTCAGTTACTGCGGCTTCGACCTCTGACCATGTTTGCTCACGAAACCATCCTGCATCGCTTGCGGCACGGTTGCCAGACGATGTCGTATCCCGACGGCCCTCCGCCCGCGTTGCCGGAGCGGCACGGTGGCGCGTTGCGCGTGGACGCAGCGAAGTGCATCGCAGGCTGCTCCGCCTGTGTTCCCGTGTGTCCGACCCAGGCCATTGCCCGGCCCACTGGCCAGCCGGTGGCGCTCGATCTGGGCCGGTGCATCTTTTGCGCGGCGTGTGTGGAGGTGTGCCCGCCGCACGCCATCACTCAAACGGGCGATTACCGGATGGCGGCGCGGCAGCGCGCTGACCTTGTGCTCGGTCAAACTGGCGAGGAGGAAGTGCGGCTGGTCGCGGCATTGGATGAGAAGTTGCGCAAGCTGTTCGGTCGTTCGTTAAGGTTGCGCCAGGTAAGCGCGGGCGGCTGCAATGCCTGCGAAGCGGATACCAATGTATTGGGCACAATTGGCTGGGATTTGAGCCGTTTTGGGATTCAATTTGTCGCCTCGCCGCGTCACGCGGATGGATTATTGATAACCGGCCCGGTCAGCCGCAATATGGAACTGGCGCTCAGGAAAACCTACGAGGCGGTGCCGCCGCCAAAGCTGGTCATTGCCGTGGGCGCCTGCGCCATTGCAGGCGGACCATTTGTCGGGCATGCTCAGGTCCGTGATGGCGCAGCGTCAGTGGTACCCGTGGATGTTTTCATTCCGGGATGTCCGCCGCATCCATTGACGATTCTGGACGGATTGCTGCGCATGCTGGGCCGGCTGAAGCAGCCGTGAGGATTTTTGGGATTATGAATGAACTGATGCAGAACCTGCTGAAACTCCAAACGCTGGAGTTCAGCCAGACGAAGGACAAATCCACCGCGGCATTGATCGCGGAAATGCGCGAAAAAATCCCCCCGCAAATTCTTGCTCACTATGACCGCCTGCGCGTGCGGGGCAAGAAGGGGCTGGCGGCGGTGCAAAACCAGGTCTGCACCGGATGCCACATGCGCCTGCCGCTGGGGGTAATCATGACACTGAAACACGACCAGGACATCCAGTTGTGCGACAACTGCGGGCGTTACTTGTATCTCGCGCCAGAAGCGGCGACGCCCCCGGTTACAGAGCCGGCACCCGCCAAGCCGGCCCGCAAATCCGCCCGGCGGAAGAAGGTGGCGAACCCTTAGCGGCCCGTCAAAGAACCCATTCTTTTGTAGGAGACGAGGTAACGAGTCTGCAATTCTGGGGATTTCGTGAAGGTCTGCCAAAGACTCCTGACGTCGTCTAGTACATTTATGACGGGCTGTTAGCCCGGAGCGGCGGAGCAGTTGTCAGATGGAGTTTCCAATTTAACCTTCCTTGCGGGTGCGGCGTTCAGCGCGTTCGCGGGCTTCCCGCAACGCATTCAAAGTGGGATCTGGAATTGACGGAGCCGACGGCTTGCTCGCAACGGGCGCAGTGGAAGTTTTCTGTGCCGTGGCCATCTTCGGTTCCGCTGGCATACGCTTCCCCGTTGGCGCCGTGCGCCTGCGCAGCGGCAGGCGAAGCATACGCAGCCACGCGGCGCGTGAGGGCGGTGTCGCCAGGCTGGGTTGTTCATCGGCAGTCCCTGTGGCCAGCGCCGGTGTGGGTTGAAACAGACGCGTCACCCAACCAGTGCGGCGTTCAAAGACCTCCAGCAGAAACAGAATTACACCCAGCACCAGCAGCCACGGACTCAACTCCACGTAACGCGACTTGGTCGGCAGGTCGGCCCAGATGTTCGTCAACTCAACCCGCTCTTTGCCGCCGGTGGTGACGGCCAGTTGCGCGAGGGTGGACGCACCGCGATCGGGCTGATCGGGCGTGAACTCCGGTGAGTACGGCAGGCAGGCAGGTGCGAGCGCCACCGGATCGAACCCGCCAATCTCGACGGTGTTCAAAACCGTCTCGCGGCCCGTGATCGGAATGGCCGCTTCCAACAGGTCGGCGTGCTTCCATTGCAGCGGCACAGTTTTCTTGCCCGGCGCCGCGCCCGGCAGGCCGTGCAACACGGTCACGCGTGGCAGGGTGGTGAAGCGTTCGCCCTGGCGTTCTGGATCCAGATGCAGTTGCACGAAACACACGCCATCACGCACCTGTTGCGTGATCAGTAAATCATCCGGCAGCGGCTGGCGCTTGCCCGAGGTCCAACGCGCCAGTGTGTTGTAGAATTCACCAACCTGCTCCCACGTTGCGAGGTCGCCGCTGAAGTTCCCGTCCGCTTCCCCGGTGAAACACAGCACCCGCCCGTTGCCGGCGTTCCACGACGCGACGACCGGTGCGGCATATTCATCCGTGGTCACGGCCGCAAGATTCGCCTCGGGCCGGAGGTAACATAGGTTATAGCCACCGAGTTGCGGTGGCGGGTCGGTCCATGGCGAGCCGAGCAAGGTGAACCCTGCGGTGAACTGAAACGGACTCGGTTCGTCCACAAACGTGCTGCGCGCCACAGTGAATGTGTCCTGCGCGAATAGCCGGGGAATTTCGTCCGGGTTTTGTGTGAAGTACGCGGTGCCGCCGCCCAGTTGCGCGATGTCTTTCAACAGGTCCGCGTCCACGTCCGCTTCCGTGCCCAGGCCGACCACGCTCACGCTCACGCCCGCTTCGCGGCATTTCTCCAGCAACTCCTGGTAGCGGCCCGGCTCCTCGGCATCGGCAGCATCGGCGAACAAAATGATGTGTTTCGTCTGCGCCTGGGCGTCCATCAACATGCGCGCCGCCGCCACCAGTGCTTCGTAAACAAAAATACCGCCGCCCATCGAGTCAATGCTCAGAATCTTCCCGCGCTGTCCGCGGTTCTTGTCCACCGTGTCAATCGGCACGATGACATGCGGCGAACTATCCACCGCGATTACGCCGAATTCATCGGTGGGCGAGAGCAAGTCGAGCACCTGCGCCGTGCCGATGTTGGCGAGGTCCATTTTCACGCGGCCTCCGCCCACGGGCGCGGCCATGCTGCCGGAGCGGTCCAACGTCACCACGATGGCCAGCGACAACTTGCGATGCTCACGGCGCATTTCCATCGAGAGCGGCAGGATGCGGTCCAGCGGCGATTTGAAATAGCCGCCCGGCCCGTAGGCTTTTTGGCCGCCCGTCAGCATCAATCCGCTGCCCGTGCCTTCCACCCAGGCGGCGAGGACTTCCATGCCGCTGCCACCGATTTGATTGGCGGAAACATTTTCGATCAACACCGCCGCGTGTTGCGACAGTTCCTCCAGCGACCAATTGCATCGTCCGGGCGTCTTGCCAATCACTGACATGCCGCCGCCGCGCAGTAATTTGACCAGCCCGGAATCCTCGCCTGCGGACGACACCACCAGCATTGGACGGTCGCCTTCAATGCCTACCAGCGCGCGGGCCTGATTGTTTTCGGGCACGGGATCTTCACCCGGTCCCTGGATCGTCAGCATGTAATCATAAACGCCCGCTTCCGTCGCGCGGTCGCGAAACATCAGGCGCGTGAGTCCGGCGGAAACCGGCCGCGCACCCGAGGCCAGAATCGCCGCCCCGCGCCGTAGTTGATACTGGATTTCCTGGTCCACCGGCGATTGCACCCACGCGCTCAGCACGTACGCCTGGCCGGGCAACGCGGATTCCGGCGTGAGGAACGATTGAATCGCGATCTCGTTGACCTGCGGACGCGACAACAGCCGATGATCAATCGCAACGCTGCGACCGGCGGCCCGCGCGGCGGCGGCGGCGGGGTCCTTGCCGGTCCATTTGCCGTCGGACAACACCAGAATCCGCCCACCGGCATCAGGAGGAATCACGGTGAGGGCGGCTTCGAGGGCCTCATTCAGGCTCGAGTGTTCCGGGCCGACCGCCGCCGTGAAGCCGCTGAACTCGCCACGCTGCGGCGAGCGTTCCACCACCGCCAGCCGACCGAACGAAACCACGCCCAGAAGATCGCGCGGACCCATGGACTTCAGGAGCAGATCAATCGTCTCCTTCTGTGCGGCGGCAGCTTTGGGCGGCATGGATTCGCTGCGATCCGCCACGACCACCACCGTGCCGGCGCGATCCGGCAGTTTGATCGCCAGTTGCGCCATCGCCAGCGCCACGAGCACGAACACCAATGCCCGCAGCGCACGCAGCCCGCGGTTCGGCAACGGCCACACCCACCACGCCACCGCCAGTGGAATCAGTAGCAACAGCCAAACCGGTTGGAAGAAAATCAACACGGTTGCGCGCAACGTTCTCCGCCGGGCAAAGCGCCGGGAGTTTGAATGTCGGTTCGCCCGTATCGCTGCGCCGGGCCAATGCCTGTTCCAAAACCGCGCTTCGCTGGGTTTGGAACTGCGGATGGGCGCACAGCAGAGGAAGGCAGATCGAGATGGATTTGAGGCTCGCGCTCACCCCGGCCCTCTCCCTCAGGAGAGGGAGAATCTTGCCCCGCGCTCACGTCTGACGAGGCGATTGTTCCGTTCGTTATTTCTTCGCGCCGAATGATCAATGGCTGGCGACAGATAAAGCGAGCTACGGATGACCAGGCGCAGTTGCTTGCTATTCCCCTTCCATGCACCGGCCAAGCGGGACGGTCCCCACCATGCGAAAAGCGGCGGTGAACACGCCGCACTCCAGACGCTCCGCGAAGTCTGACGATGCCGGGTGGTCGCGCCAGCGTTTGGAGTGCGGTGGCTTTAGCACCGCTTTGACCCGGCGGTTCAGCGTGAGGGTGAGGGCGAGCGTCACACAATTTCCCTGACTGGCCGAATCCCGCAGCGTCACCATCAGGCCTCGCCGAAAACTCTGAACAACCTCCAATACTGTCGGTGACGACACGCGGCGTCTCTGGAATTTTTGACCAAGCGGCCTCGTCACCTCGGCGCCACCAAGGTGTCCAAATCACCATGCAAACTACGCTGGTTCCGGCCACGGCGGCAGTTGATACCAGTGCCGGGTTTTGCACAACGGAAAATCACGAAAAATCATTTTATGACCAAGCCGGGCGGCTGGCGGGGGTGACGAACGGGTTCTATACACAACGCCAGAAGTAACGCCGCGTGAGGGCACGCGGCCTACAAGGTTTTGTAGGCCGGCTGCCCTCAGCCGGCGGATCGGACTTACGACGTTGTGTATACAACGCAGGTTACGGCTGTCTTGCCAACGCGCCGCTGGTGAGTACAGTGACGTTCAGAACGAACACCACGTTGCGCATGACGACGAGCAAAGGTTACGCTGCGTTGAATCGGCTGAGGGCGATGGACAGTAGGCCAGGCGTCGCGCCTGTTTCCATCTCCGCGTATGCGTACAATTCGGCCAGGGGACAGGCGAAAGGCGCGCAGGGCGGGGCGATTGCGAGCCGAGACGGCCATGAGTTGGCATTGGATAGCAAACCGGTTAGCCATGGGGCATTGGCGCACGGCGTCCGATGCGGTGCGGGCCGGCCTGACACGATGAAATACCATTAGTCATCTCTGACCCGTTTTCAGTTTCATGCGCTGGGTTTTTCACAGTTTCCGGGTTGCCGAAGCGGCGTTGACCGCCACTTCACTCAGTTCTATCATTGGCCGACTACGCACACGCTATGAAAATTACGCAATCCACTTGGTCACCGTTCCAGTCACCGGAGGTTCGCGAGATTTGCGCGCACCTCACGCCTGCCGAGCACGCACAGCTTATTGCCGATGCCCGCGAGCGTGGCACGGACATTGGGCGATGGATCGCCATTCCCTTCGGAGTCACGGTCGGGTTGTTGTTTTGGTCGTGGCAGGTTGGGTTGGTCTTGTTGGGGCTGTTCATCATTTACTTTGCCATCTCCGGTTTCCCGCGCATTCGAGCGATGCGGCGGCGGAGCATGGGGATGTTGTGTGAGACGGAGTGGGCGCGGAGTCGAGGCTACACGCCGGAGCGTCTGAGACTGATGACTTTTCCTTGGACCACATGAGAAACCGTCGGCCTAACCACCAAAGGATTGAAAAGGACCGAGGCGCGTGTGAGTCGTCCGCTTTGACCTGTGGGGTAATCGCGCCGAGCGTCCTTTCCATCCGGTGCTGAACCCGCCAGTCGCATTTGCGGCCAGGGTCTGCTCCGCCTGCGTCTCCTTTGCCTTTTGCTTTTGGTTTCCGGCGCCGCTCCACGGTGCCGGCGCGCTCTGCGTCATCGCCGTTCGGTCACCGCGCACGGACTTTGCGCCCCCGGCGCCGTTCCGCGCTCGCGCCGCGACCCCAATCCCGCCCGCCGCCGCGTGCGGAAACCCGCTTTCACCCGTTGCGCCCGCACCCCACCGGTTCGCGTGCCCGGATCACTCGCGCCGGGCACCCGTTTCTCTCTCTCAACCTTCAACCTTCAACTCACGTTCACGGCGGTTTGCGCGCCACACTGCCGAAAAGGTTTCAGTCCCGGCCATTGTAGAAATTCGGCTTGACGTTCGACCCTGCCGCTCGGAGGCTCGTTCGCATGGCGCGCAAACTGCGAGCGCAATATCCTGGCGCGAATTACCACGTCCTGAACCGGGGTGACCGGCGCGAGCCGATTTTCCGGGATGACGAGGATCGCCAGCGGTTGCTCACCACGCGGGCTGCCGTCCACCACCAGCGATCTGTAGCCGGATGCGCAAAAAGTGAAGCTGGCGGCGCGGCTGCGGGCGGAAACCCTGATGACGTTGGATTGGATAGCGGAGCGCTTGCGGATGGGGTGTCGGCACCCGGTGGCCAATTGCCTGAAAGGGTGACGATGCGACAATTCTCTCTAACCCGGCCATCGCGTTTCGGTTGCGATCCACGTGTCCCGTGGGCCGGGTCGCTGATCTCGTTAGGCGGCTGCGCAATATGACCACCCTTGCACTAGTGCTTCGCTTAGTCTCTGTCGCAGGGTGGGCTTTGCTTATTTTAGGCGGTCTTGTTCTCGATGGATTCCAGATCGGCGTATTACCGATGGTTGGATTGCTCGCGTTGTCATTGACTCCCCACAGCTTACTCCTGCGGTCACGCATTGTATTTATAGTCGTCTTAGCGATTTCGTTTCTGCCGCTGCTCCGCCTGGCCTACATGATCTTCACCATGAAGTCGGTTGGCATGGAGTCGCCGGGCTACAAGATGTGGCTGGCTACCGGTCTGATCATCGCTACTTTGTTGGTAGCACTGTTACCAGTTTCTCTGCTGCTATCATTTGTCAGCGCACGCAGAGCACAAAGAGCATGAGATTGATCACGCCGCCTCACCAGGGCGCTGCAGCGCCTATGAGGGGAGTCAAGAGGGTTGTGAGTTTTCCGGCAAAAAGGTTTCAGTCCCGGCCATTGTGGAATTTCGGCTTGACGTTCGACCCTGCCGCTCGGAGGCTCGTTCGCATGGCGCGCAAACTGCGAGTGCAATATCCCGGCGCGATTTATCACGTCCTGAACCGGGGCGACCGGGGCGAGCCGATTTTCCGGGATGACGAGGATCGCCAGCGGTTGCTCTCAGCACGCTGGGCTGCCCTCCACAACCAGGATTGGATAGCGGAGCGCTTGCGGATGGGGTGTCGGCACACGGTGGCCAATTGCCTGAAAGGGTGACGATGCGGCAATTCTCTACAATGGCCGGGACTGGCACCTTTTCCTTTTTGATACGTTGTATTGCCTTAAGTCTGTTGGCGTTACTCAGTACTTCTTGCGTTTCACCGAGGCACGATGAACGCGCAAAAGTAGAAAGCGATATTCGCGAAGCGGTCTTCCGTTACCAGTTTCAGCATGACGGATCCGCATTGCTGAACAATGCGGTAGCTTACTATATAGCAATCAAAGGTCGCGATCCAACGGATGAGTTTATTCAGCGCTTTGCGGGCCACATCCCACCGGTGAAGAAGGCATCTTTGTGCATAATAGATGCTCGCGAAGGGGTACGCGATGTAAAGACTGATCAAAGAGGCTTGAGATTCGATGTTGGATCCGTCAAATGGATTGGAGACACTCAAGCGGAAGTGTCTGGCGGTTTCTACAAACATGGGCTTAGTGCCTCCGGTAACACTTACTACTTAACCCAGCAAAATGGAGTCTGGTGTGTTACGCGAGTCAAACTACTATGGATGTCGTAACGGGATTTAAACTCAAATGAACTCAACACGCCACCATCGGTAAGCGTCACGCTAAGCCCTACTGAGAAATTTCCAAAAGTTGTGGACAGCGGGGGACGGAAGAAAGGCATCCTGAGGGGGGACAAAATAAACCTGCTGCCATCACACGATGGCGGCACAACCCTCAGGACACCGTTTACATTCGATGTCGGCTCAACGCTGCACGGCCAGCCCCAGCACCGGAGGTGCGCGAGAAATAGCCCCCGGCGTGAGCCGTGGGTAATCGAGGCATCGCAAATCAGCAGCCCCGGAGGGGCGAAAGAGTGTGCTCGAAAGTCAGGTTCTGGCGCCCCTCCGGGGCTTGGGATTCCCTACCACTCTCCCACGGCTCACGCCGTGGGCTATTTTCTGCCGCTGCTTTGCCGCTACCATTGCAACCCCCGGAGCTACCAAGGAATTCTGCGCCACGGTATTGCGGATTCATCCCAACAAGTGCGGAGTGCGAAGTGGGCAAATTGCAAGCGGAATTGCGCCAACGCCGGTGGACGGAGCAGGATTTGGGCAGGCGGCGCAAGCCGGATGCGCCAAAGGTGAAGCTGGCGGCGCGGCTGCGGGCGGAAACGGTGATGACGTTGGATTGGATAGCGGAGCGCTTGCGGATGGGGTGTCGGCACACGGTGGCCAATTGCCTGAAAGGGTGACCATGCGACAATTCTCGACAATGGCCGGGACTTACACCTTTGCTCTATCGTCGGCGAAAGCTGAAAGGGAAGTGATATGTCAAAATCAAGAATGACCCGTTTACGCATACCGCTGCACCCGCAACACGGCCCGCATCTGATCCAGCAATTTTGGCGATTGACCCGCCGGATGCTCAGTCATAAAGTCGCTCCATGGACACAAAAGTTCATCCAAACCGCTTTCCTTGTTACGCCCCTAATACCCATCATCAAGGAAATCTTTCCCTCCACATACATAGTTAGCCGGATATGCAACTCTCCGATTCAGAACGCCGCCTCGTTGCTCACTGGAAGACAAAGGAGCAGCGTTGGCCGACAGTTCGTTGGCGGCACCTCATTGCCAGTGGAGTTCTGAGCCTTTTTTACACAGGTGCGGTTTTGTGGTTTCATTCTTTTGTGTTTCAAGACATCACCGACGATACAGGCCCAGTGCGAGCGGCGATATTGGGATCTATATCTCCGCTGTTGTGGGGCGGCTTGATTCTTGGTTGGGGCTGGTTCGGCTTTACTTTGAGTAAGTGGCAAGCAGGAGATGTTAAGACGCGCCTTCTCCTCAAGCTGTTTGCAGATCACGACCAGACGAACGGCTAACAAAAAGGTGTCAGTCCCGAATGGCGGTTAGATAAGGCCCAAAACTTTCTTGCCGAGGCGTTTGCGGCGTGGCGGGTTTGGCAATGTTTCAAAGATGACCTGTCGGGAAAGCGCCTGCATGCGGCGCAGGATTTCCTGTAACTC
>JACZKP010000169.1 GCA_014860005.1 Verrucomicrobiota bacterium
GGTTTGCACCGTCATCGGCGTAATCATGTTCCCGTTGCCGTCCACCATCGTCCATACGCCCAAAAAGTGGTTGATCGTGCCTTCGGCGTCATCCTCCCAGCCGATAATCACGTGCCCGTTGTTGGCCATGTCCATGGACAATGCCTCGCTGCTGAAGTTGTTGATCCCGTTCGTGCCGTTGATCCAGCCCGTCGCCGTCTTCGGCATCAAACCGGCCGTCTCCGGCGCGACGGGAAGCGTCTGCCCCGACGCTGAGATGGCACAGGCAGCCATCCCAATTGCCACGAGGGTTAGGTGGTTTTTCATAATAGTGAACTAGGGTTTTTTATTTAGGGTATTTGGTTGGGTGGGAACGTTTGAGGTCCTTGGGTACTGCATGAGTCCAGAACGCGGGAACAAATGCTAAAGTTGGTCAACTGGGCCAACGCCATCAATCCGAACAGATTTTTCAAAAGCAACATTTGGTTCTGCGTTCGCAGAGAATTTGACTGGGCTCGAAGCACTTCTAGAACAACCGTCACCCCGGAGGCAAGATAATTTTTTGGAGGAATTTTTGCGAAACGGTTTGTAGGCCCTGGCGAAGAAACCGGCGCAGCTTGCGCGAGAGGCCTTTCCTGAACATTCCGCTGCCCAGCGGTATGGACATCCAATGGGTGCAAACCCGGCCTTCAGTTCAAGCTGATGCGGCAATGAACCAAGCCATCAGGCGAAGGTATCATTCCTTCCACAGTGTCGCAGCGCGACGATACCGTTCCGTGGTAATCGCCGGCTTTGGCGGCGGACTCATTCCCACACCCAGATAAAAGCCCGGATGCGGAGGTTGGTTGTACGCCACGTTCTGCCACGCAACGGCCAGCCGATATTGCGGATCATGCATCAAGGTAACGAACCGATGTTCCGTCGGGAGCGTGGTTGTGTAGATGCGAAGTTCGCGGTTGTCGCGCGTACGCCAGATCACCTCCTCGCGCCAGTCGCCGAAGAGGTCCGCACTCAAGCCGGGCGTGGACTTGGTGCCGTTGTTCGCGACGCAATCAATCGCTTCGAGCAAGGTGCGCTCCCGTCCGGCCTCCCAATCCCATTTCATGATGCGGTTGCCATCCAGCAATTCGCGCAGCAGGTCGCCATCCCACCACACGATAAAGTTGCACGAGCGCGGCGGGCGTTCGGAAATCAATTCGCCTTTGGCGTTGAACAAGCCGCGGATACCGCCGCCTGCCACCCACATCTCCGCGCCCCGGTGCCGCAGATCAATGTCCGCCGCGAGTGCGCGTCCCGGTCCTTCCCGCTGGCCCGGCGCGGTGGGTTTCTGCCAAAGAATTTCTCCCGTGTGCGCATCGCGCAAATACGCCCCCGCGTCATCCACGCGCTCTTGAATGTTGAGAATTTCCAGGCCGGGTCGTCCGGGATCGAAATCGGAAACGTGCAACGCATCACCGTGACCAAGGCCGGTCTTGTGCAGGCCGGTGCCGTCATCGTCAATCACACATGCGCCGTAAATGATTTCATCCCGACCGTCGCCATCCACGTCGGCGACACTGAGGTTGTGATTCCCCTGGCCGCGATAAGCGCGGTTGCCCGGTGTGCCGTCGTCGCTGTCGAAGGTCCAGACATGACTGAGCTTGCCGTCGCGCCAATTCCACGCGGCGAGCACGCTGCGCGTGTAGTAACCGCGGCACATCACGAGGCTGGGACGTTTTCCATCCAGATAGGCGATGCACGCGAGGTAACGTTCCGAACGGTTGCCATACTCGTCGCCCCAGAGTTCGCGCAGTTCGGCGCGGGTCGGGTTCGGTTTCGTGGGATGACGCGGGGGAATGTAATTCGTGGTGGCCAGCGCCGCGCCGGTCAGTCCGTCAAACACGCTGAGATACTCCGGCCCGTCCAGGATATGGCCGGCGTCATTGACCCAGTTCGCTTCGGGATTCCCGATCACTTTCCCCGTTCCATCAACTGTCCCGTCGGCGGTTTTGCACGCGACCTCCGCGCGGCCATCGCCGTCGAGATCATAAACCATGAACTGCGTGTAATGCGCGCCTTCGCGGATGTTCCGGCCCAGGTTGATGGTCCAGAGTAATGTGCCATCCAGTTTATAGGCCTGAAGCACCGGTGCGCCCGTGAAGCCGCTTTGCGAATTGTCCCATCCACGCCCGGCCATGTGGATGACCAGTTCATACTCGCCGTCGCCATCCAGGTCGCCCACGGAGATGTCATTGGGTGTGGTATTCGCCGGCGTTTGCAGCGGAACGGAAAGATAAGGCCGCGCGAGCGAGTTCGCCGGAATTACGAAGGCTCTGCCCGCCGCAAGCTCTTTCCCATTCACAAGCGGACGCACCTGATAGGAATTGGTTTGATTCACTTTGGACTGCGCGTCCACGAAATACGTAACGTTGCGGATGGGCTGCTCGTTGAGTTTTCGCGCTGGCTGATCGTTAGCCGAGCGATAGATATTGAAGGCCGTATCCTCCGGGTCTGTGGCCAACAACCGCCAACTGACGAACACGCTCTCATTCTCCTGACGTAGGGCAACCACTCCACGATCCAGAAATTCCATCTGCCGCTGGGCGAGAGCGGTTGTCGCCAGAAGCATCAGCGCAAGCTGACCGGACCAAACCGCCCACGCCACGAAGGATTTCAGCCAGTTCATCATCGTTTCACCAGAGTCACGGCTGCATGGGTGTAACCAGCCGGTAAAATCGGTTGGTGAGCAGCGCGGTTGAATCCATCACCGCTTCGACACGATTGGTTTCCTGAGCGGGCGCATCAGTCAGCTTGAACCACACCGGGGCGCTTAGACTGTCCGAGTACAAAATGCTGTAAGTGCGGTTCGAGACGGCGAAGAACTGAAGCGCCACCAAGTTGGGTTGATCGCGAAAAGCATCCAGTCGCAGGTAACTTTCCGGATCGTTGGGATGCGTGCCTGCTAGTAATTCCTGCCAATTGGTCATGCCGTCCGCATCCGGATCAGCATCGGCGTCGGGCACTTTCCAATTCGTGCCGTGCGTGAATTCCCACCCGTTGGGCAGGCCGTCGCCATCACTGTCGGCGGTTGGCGAGAAGTGACCTGGCGTCGGCGTAGCGGCCAGCCAGTTGATGGGGTCATTGCCGAAGGCCAAGGCGGATACGCGTTGCAGCGAAGGCCCACTGCCGTCAGCCGCTGGCGGCCAAGGTGCGTCGTCGTTGTAACGCACTTCTTCGACGGTGACGTACGGCACGACGCCATCCGTAAGCCCGTCAGGCGCGTCCAATGCCAGGCGCTCACCGTCGTTGGCAAGGCGTCCGGAATATGGACCAAGGATTTGCACGTCCGCGGGTACACTGTATTTCGCGCGGAACACGACTGGCTCAATCGGCACAAGCAATAACAATTCCGCCGGATCCAGCGTGATCCCGGCCGGGAAGGTGTAGCCGATTCCCCGGAAAATCCAAGTGTTGGTTGGGTATTCGAGATCGAAAAACGCCACCGATTCGTCGCTGATGTTGAGCAGTTCGACGAATTCATCGTCCTCTGACTCGGACGGGTGATAGTGAATCTCGTTCAGCACAATCGGCCCAACGCGTGGACCGATGTTGGGCGCGCCCAGAGTCACCGCCGATTGGGCGGGGAACAATTCGTCGCCCGCGCTGTTGATATGCCGACCGAAGCTCACGCCGTTGAAGGCGCCGCCAAACACGAAGCCGTGACTGTAGCCGGTCAGTTGTCCGTTTGTGGCCGAGAACACATAAACCGCCTCGCCAAGGGAACTGAACGCGAACGGCACATTGCCGTCCGTCCCCGTATTGAACTGGCTGTCGTCGAAGAATACATAACCGCCCGCGGGCAATACGGTGCCATTGGGGATGCGATATTTCGTCGGCATCGTGGCGTCATCCGTGAGAAACCATCCGCTCAAGTCCACGTCCGCGCCGGTTGGGTTGTGCAACTCCACCGCATCGCGTTGCGGCAGGTCAGTGTGAGTGAGGACTTCATTCACCAGAATTGGCGGGATGACCGGCTCGGGATCATCCGCACCGGGCGAACCGCCGGGCAAGGCGCTCGCCCGCCACTTGGCGCCGTTGTCCGGCGCTTGCGTCAAGCCGGGCTGCTTCGGCACCAGCGAGAAACCGTGGCCATCCGGCGTCACCGGCCACGGCGCTGTCTCGTCGTAGGTGATCGAAAAAACATTGCCACCAAGCGGGAACGACAACGTGAGCGTTTCCCCGCTATTGTCCAACTGGCCGGTGTAAGTGCCATGCACAGGCACGCCGGGATATTTGACCGCGAACGCGGCGGCGTTGCGCGCAAGCACAATGAATTGACCCGGCAGCAACAGCGTGGGGTCGGGGAACGTGAACGTAATCCCCGCACTGAAGGTCAGGCCGGACAGATTGAGTGTGTTGGCACCAACGTTCTTTAACTCCAAAAACTCCAATTCATTGCCCGGAATCGCGTCCAGATCGGGCGGGTTGTACATGATCTCCGTGAGTGCCAGTTTGCTCAGGTCCTGGGGCGGCGTGAAGGTCGCTTCGACCAGCGCACTCCAGTTCGTGCCCGACAATACCCGCGCGCGGACAAGCACCGGCTGGTTGATCGGGATTGGAGTCTCGTAGGCCTGCGCGATGGGCGTGATTTCACCGGAGCCATAAACGCGCGGATCGGAACCATCGAGCGAAAAATAAATCACCCCGCTGGCGTGCGTCATGCCGAGATTGAATCCCGCCGGAACTTCACCGCCGAACTGGGAGAACTGCGGCGCTTCCAATCCAGGATACAAACTGGCTGAACGCAGGCGCGATATCGTGAGCGCGTTGAGGCCGGGAAAGAAGTTCGTATAAAGTTTGTGCAATTCCGGCACCCACCATTCATCACGGGTAAAGGTCTGGCCGTGGCCGGGATTCACCCCAATCGTGAATTCGCGGGCGTCGCCCCAGCGGGCGGATTCACCCACGATGGCGCGGTCAATCCGCGCGGCCAGCGACTGCATCCGGGCGATGTTGTTGCTGACCGCGAGCGCGCCAGTGTTAAAGAGATGTTTCTGCACGCGATCCCCAAACAGGCGGCGGAACTCCGGCAAGGCGCGCAGTTGCGAGTAAATCCGCGCCGGGGTGTTGTTGTTGTTCACGCCCACGCGGTTGCGGGTCACCAATTGGTCCAAGGCGACTTCCTGGTCCCACGCCAGGAAAATCCATTTCGTGGCGGGCAGACCCGTGAGCGGATTGGCGCGGCGATGCGCGGCATACCAGTTGTGCGACGGCCAGTCCTCCGCTTCGATGAGAAAGTGCAGCAGCATATAATCTATCAGGTTCTCCACGTCCACGAGTTGTGCGACGGCTTGATACGCGGCTTCAGAAGTGATGCCGGCATTGACCAGCGCCATCATCTCGTCCCAGTTGTCTTGCGTCCCATCCAGCAATTCGGAGAAATCGCGCATAACGTCCCAGTCGGATTCCAGTCCGCCGAGGTGTTCGCTGAAGAAAGAGGCGTCAAGTCGCTCGGTGGGATTGTAGAGTCCCCAATACATACCATTGACGTAGAGATGCACGAAGTCACCGCGGCCCGATAAATTCCCCATGTCGCGCAATGAATTCTTCGCCCACACATCGCGCAAGTAGAGTGAATCCTCGGGCCGGTAGCGCGTTCCCCTTCCGCCGGGAATCAAGGTCTGGTCCGAATAACGCGTCCCCCACGCATCGGTGAAACACGCGCGAAGGACAATGTTGTCGAACCGGCTCACGCCGCCAGCGAACCAGTCGTAATCAAGTTTCGAGGGTCCGTAGGCCGACTTGAACAACAGCCGGAACGCGTGTTTAGCCAGGCGATTGTTGTCGCGGCTGGCGTTGCCCTGCATCCGCACACCACAGTTGACTTGAAACTCGGAAGTGTTGTCGCCGTTGAACAACTCCACCGAAGCGGCGCGTTCCCAAAGAATCCCCGACCGCGTCGCGTCCACATAAATGCCGGTGGAAGGATGCCAGAACGTGTTGTGATCGCTGACGATCGAGAGCGTGGGAATCGCGCGCAGATCGTTCGAGACGGTCATCCCGTAATTCGGATGATTCACCACGTTCGGATCCATTTCGTAATCGGCGGGATAACTGGCCTGCCAGACGGTCGGGTAGCCGGGTGGGTTGTTTGGTTGCTGGAGCACCTGGTTCAGAAACAAGTATGTGTGCGTTACCGGCACGCTGGGCACATGACCGGCCAGAAACGCCGCAGCCCGCAGAAATGTGTTGCCCGTCACGGAAACAGGCGTGGTATAGAGTGTGCCGTTCGTGGGCGAAGGCAGACTGCCGTTGGTGGTCCAATAAATCGAGGCGCTGGCTGTGGCCGAAGTGATCGCCACGGTGAACGGCATGTCGTAAAAGCCACGCGCCACGCTGAAGTCCGTGTCCGACACCAAACCGAGATAGCCTGAATCATTGAGTTCGCCAGGCGTTGCCGGGGTGAAGTAGCGCAGCAGTCGCGCACCGCTGACGACTCCCTCCAACTCCGGGGCGATCAGAAAATTGGCGTCGTTTGCGTTGTCGTTCATCCCATGAACCGCCAGCACGTTCTCGCCAACTACGAGCAGGCCCGGTGAGTTGGGAATATTGATTTCCTCCGGCACCAACGTTTCCACATCGGAACGCCCAACGGTCGCGGCGGAATTCCACTGCGGTGTTGCTGGCGCGTTGCGCGTTGCCACGAGTTGCCCGTTGAGATAAGCGACAAAACCGTCGTTGTAGCGAATGTGCAACCGAAGCAGGTCAAGCTCGCCGGGATTCGCCACCGCGAACGGAATGCGGATATAGGCCGAGGCGTTGTTGCTCAACATGAGTGCGGCGAGGCCATTGGCCGCCGGGACGGACGCCAGCGTCTCAACTTGCAGGGCGTTGAGGAACACCCCGAACGAACCATTGCTGGGTGGCACCCGACGGCCGGAAAGCACCACGACTCCGGTGTTGTCAGTCAGCGACTCGAAACTGAAGCGATATTGATCGTTCGATGTCGGCCAGTTGTTCCCGTTGAACGTGTAGGCATCTGCGACCAAAACCCCATTCGCAAACCAGTCAGCCACCCGGTCGCCGCCGCTGCCGGTGTCAAACGACCAAACCGTAAACCGATGCGCCAGATTGGGGGTCAAGCCGGTGAGCGTAATATCCAATCCGCCCGAGCCGGTGTCATCGCGGGAGAAAATAAAGTCGCGCAGGAGCAGCGATTCGGTGAGCGCACCGCTATTGACGGGTGTATCGCGCAAACGGTCGTCGTATCCGTACGGCGCCGTGTTGGAAACCGTGACGGTGATGTTGCCATAGGCCCGTGTGACGGCCTGCGTCTCGATGGCACTGGTGGAGATGTTTGAGTTGATGACGAAGGAGGTAAACCCGGGCTGGGTGGTTGTGGAGGCGTTCGCTCCGCGCTCGTTGACGTCCAGCGCCAGCACCTGAGTCGGCACAGTGCCGACGGCGAAACCCACGGGTGTATTTGTGTTCCACCACGCCGAGTCGTCGAACACTCGTGCGGTCCAGTTCAGCCCCAACGCGCCGTCGGACGGCACCCACACCCGAGCGACGGCGCCGGTGGTAATGAGTGGCGTGACGAATGACGCAATGGACACCCCGTATGAGACGTTGCCCCGTTGCGGTGGAAATGCGGGCGCATACTCATGCGCGACCGTGACCCCATCCGGTTCGACCAGCGCCAGATATTCGCCCTCGCTGGTCAGTTCGAAATTGGTGTGCAGTTCGCGACCGGCCACCGCCCGGTTCTTGCCGGAGGCGAACACAATCAAATGGCTAAATGGTGGCAGATTTGTCGCCGGAAACGTCCATTTGGCTGGATCGTTGGAATTGTCCGTCAGATGCCAGCCCCCGAGATTCACCTCCGTGCCGGAAGTGTTGTGAATCTCAATCCAGTCAGGACTCTGGCCGTCTTCGTCCTGCAAGAAGCCGTTGTTGACCGCCATGAATTCACTGATCAGCAGCGCGCCGGAAACCTGGGGTGCGGCGCTGAAGACAAGTAATAGCAGAACACACATGCCGCCCAACGCAGCAAGCAGCCGAGGCTTTGTCGTGCCTTCTCCCACCCTGGTGCCCTTCTGCATAGCTTCTTTGCAAACCACTTCAACCGCCGAGACGCGACGGACGCGGAGAAAAGACCGCTTCCGAAAATCTCTGCGCTGATCGCGTCTCTGCGGTTTCGGTCGGCCGTCTTTTTGGCTGCGGTGCTGCTGTGCGGCGTCCCTTGCAAGATTCTCCACATTCTCTGCGTTGTAATTAACCCGCGGACAAGGCTGTCCGCGCTCCTCAGAGATCTTTGCTGGACGCGACAATCTTGAGAGATGACACCGCAAGGAGTGCAAACCGCGGGTGAACCATAAGACTTGGGAAATTCTCTTGGCGATCATGCTTTACCCGCGTCAACGTCCCAGACTTCAGGCCAAAAAGCAAAAAGTTACTGTGGGAAAACAGGGCATGGCGGCACGCGCGATCATTTCCGAAACAACCACAATAACAGCGTCAGCACCACGCTGATGATCAGGCAAGTCACCAACGGAAAGTGGAAGCTGAATTCGCCTTTCGTGTAATGGAGGTCACCGGGCAGACGGCCCAGCCAGCCCTTGCCCACGCCGGACCAGAGCAACGCCCCGACGACCGCCGTCAGCGATCCCGCGACCACCAGCCATTTGCCAAGTTCACTCATCAGGCAAAGTCTACGTTGCGACCTCCAGCTTTTCAAAACTCTCCTCAATGAAAGTCGTGCCCTGGATCCGCGCCAGCCGGGCATACAAACCGTCGCGAGCCAGCAACTCATCGTGCGTTCCGCGCTCGATGATTTCGCCGTGACGTAAAACCAGAATCTGGTCGGCCTGCCGGATCGTGCTCAGGCGGTGCGCGATGACGAAGCTCGTGCGGTTGGCCATCAGCCGTTCCAACGCCTCTTGAATCAACTTCTCCGTGGCTGTGTCCACGCTGGCCGTGGCCTCGTCAAGAATGAGAATCGGTGAATTCTTAAGCAACGCCCGCGCGATGCTCACTCGCTGCTTCTCGCCCACGCTGAGTTTGACGCCGCGTTCCCCCACGCGGGCGTCGTAGCCTTGCGCCAGGCGCACGATAAACTCGTGACAATTCGCCGCGCGTGAGGCCGCAATCAGTTCCTCGTCCGTGGCCTCCAGTTTGCCGTAAAGGATGTTTTCCCGAATGGTGCCGTTGAACAAAAACGGTTCCTGGCTGACGACACTGATGTGCGTGCGCAAGGATTCCAACGCCACCTGACGGATGTCCTGACCGTCAATCGTGATCCGACCCACCGTCGCCTCGTAGAATGCGGGCAGCAGGTTCACGAGGGTGGATTTACCCGCGCCCGTCGGGCCGACCAACGCGATCATCTCGCCGGGCTGCGCGTGCAGATTGATGTGGCGCAAAACGGAACGGCCTTCCCCGTAACTGAACCCGACGCTCTCGTACACCACCTCGCCGCGCACCGGCGGACGCAGCATTTCCCGACGATCCGCCCGCTCCGGTTCGGCGTCCAGAATGTCGAACACGCGGGCGCCGGCGGCACGGGCGGCCTGCAACATTTGATTCAAAGCGTGCAATCGCCCGAGCGGTTCGTAGAAGAACATCCCGGCGTAGAGCATGAACGCCACGAGTTGACCCACGTCCATGTTGCCGCGCAAAACCTGGAGCCCGCCCACCCACAACACCAGTCCGATGCCCGCCGAACCGAAGAACTGCATCGCCGGTCCATACCACGCCCACACCCGCATGACCACCAGCGTTCCTTCACGCAAATCGTCCGCGCGTCGTTCAAACCGTGAGTCCTCGTGCGCCTGCCGGCCAAACGCCTTGATCTGGCGCACACCCTGAAGATTATCCATCAACAGCGCGTTCATCGCGCTGGCCGCCTCGCGTTGCACGCGGTAACGCCGATGCGCCGTCAGCGTGTACCATAACGCTCCGGCAATGAGGAACGGCACGGGGATCAACGCCACCCACGCCAGCACGGGATTGAACCAGAACATGAACACCAGCGCGCCGACGACACTCAACACCGCCACCGTTCCCTGTTCCGTGCCATCAATCAGAAACCGCTCCACGGAATTCACATCCTCGATCACGCGCGTCATCAGATCGCCCGAGGCGCGTTGATCGAACCACGCCACCGGCAACCGTTGCAGCCTCGCGTACACCTCCCGCCGCATGTCGTAAATGACGTTTTGTTCGAGCCGGTTGTTGATGCGGATGCGGATGCTGTTGAAGCCCTCGCGCACCAGGAACGCCGCCAGCAATGCCGCCGCCGCCAGCGTCAGCAGCCCTTCCTGATTGGCCTGCACAACATGATTGATGATGATCTTGGTCAACATCGGATACGCCAAGCCCGCCGCCAGCGACGCCACCGCACAGGCCACCGTGGAAAACGCCAGAAACTTGTAGGGTTTCAGATAAACTGCCACGCGCCGGATGATTTCGCCGGCGGGGCGCGGCCCGGATTTGAACGAAGGATCGCTGCTTTGGATGGGGTGATGGTGCGCGCTCATTACGACTTGGCCGCAAGAAACTCCACCAGCGCGCGGCCGAACGGCGCGAGGTCCTTGGGCGTGCGGCTGGAAATCAAATTGCCGTCCACCACCACCGGTTCGTCCACCCAGATCGCGCCCGCGTTTTCCAGATCATCCTTGATGCCGAGTGAACCAGTGGCGCGCCAGCCCTTGAGGATTTTTGCTGAAATGGGAATCCAGCCGCCGTGACAGATGAACGCCACCAGCTTGCCCTGTTCAAAGAACTCGCGTGTGAGCGAAAGCACCTTGGGGTCGCGCCGCAATTTGTCGGGCATGAATCCGCCGGGGATAAGCAGCCCGCAGAAATCCTGGCTGCGCGCGTCGCTCAAGCGCAGATCCGCTTGGGCCGGATAACCATGCTTGCCCAGGTAGGTCTTGATTTCCGGTGCAGCAAGGCGCATCCCGTAACCCGCCTCTTCCAGGCGCAGCTTGGGATACCACAATTCGAGGTCTTCATAATTGTCGTCCAGGAACGCCAGCAATGTCTTCTGCATGACCCACTGTAGCCGTGGCAGTGGATGGGGAGCAAGTTTGAGCCCGAGGCAGCGGCAATTGCTGGATGTGACTGCGCACCTGGTTCCTCAATGGTCGTGCGGTTCCAGATCAATCGAGAAGTCATTCGTCCTGAGATAGAACGGGGTAAGCCAAGGACGCAATTCAAACGGTTGGTCCTTGTCCTGAGCGTCACTCGCAGCCGGATTCAGGGGCCACCAAGCGGAGGAGTCGGCCCGCAGATCGAAAGTTTCCGCAATTTCGTATTGCGACTGGTGAATGCGATACACTTTTCGCAGGCCAGCATGAGGGGGATCGTAAGCCAGAAAATGATACTCCTGTTTCGTGCCCATGTATCTCCAGCGCGGAGTCGTCCTCAGCCCACTGACATCATGAACCCGCGAAAGCGCCACCATCTCCTGGTAAGTAATCTCTTCAGAAAAAGTCCCGGCTTCTGCATCCACCGCGATTAACGAACTCTGGCCTGAATTGTTCAGCCCGGGCGCTGCGCCGTAGGAGGCCATAACCGGGCTCAAGGTCGTCGCCGTCGCACCGCCGGCAACAGATTCGCGGGCATTGCGGCATCCGACAAGAAACAGGCACGTGGCAATTATGCCGAACCAAATGGATTGGGCTTTGGACTGATTCATAATCTCGGAACAACGATACAGGTTGCCCCTTGGTCTTACACGGCAAGCTGACTTTCGCAGCTCAAGACAGGGAAAGTCAACGCAGGCAAAAGAAGCAAATGAAGGAGGCTATTCCGGTTTCACCCGCTTCAAGCCGACTTCGTGGGCGATGTCATCGAACTCCTCGTGGTCAACTTGATGGAGTTCCTTGCCGCGGGCTTTCAACTTCTCGTTGATCTTTATGGCCTTCTCGGTCATCTGCTCGTGCGTATCGGCAGAGCCGCCCATGAGCGCGAAGTTAGGCCCGGTGGTGACACGTTTGTGCCCATCGGAATCAAGCCCCACCCCGAGCATGATCGCCTTGCGTCTCTTCTTGCCGCCTGCATTCGCCATCGCAGGAAGTTAGCGAGGGCATTTCGCGTGGTCAACAACGGCAAATCACAACGGCAAATCGCCCGTGCGGTGCGCCGTGCCTCTACGACATTCCCCGCAGCCTCCGTTACCCCATTTCTTCCTTCAGACGCCGCTCCGCCGCCTCGTTGCTCAGGCCGTGGCGATGCCGCATCACACTCACGCCCACCACCGGCGGATACGCCTGATCCGCCTTCATGCGCGGTTCAACGTATTCGATGACTTCAAACAGCAGATGATTCGCCTGGACGTAATCCAGACCAGTGAGCTTCTGAATGTAACGCGTGGCGCGGTCAATCAGCTTCAGATTGCTCGGCACCACCCAGATCATGGTGTTGCCCATCACCCGGCCCAAGCGCACCATGGTGCAGGTGGAGATCGTATTGAGCAGCATCTTCAAGCCGACGCGCATCACGCCGTTCAGCAAGCCGGAATTGGGCACCGGCAGGAGCACCGCGGCGCAATCCGGATTCCATTGCGCAATGAAATCGCCGACCCGGGCACAAGCCTCCGTGCTGCCGAGAAAGATCACCCCGGTTTTGGCGCCAGCTTCGCGGGCGGCTTCCAGTTGCTGACGGAAGAAACCCTGGGGAGAGAACAACGACTCCATCTCATCCTGCCGCACCAAAGCCACCGCGCAGTCGCCGCCCTGGAGCGGACGATTCCTGATGCCGTCCAGCCCGATGCGAAAGCGCATCAACTCCGCGTAAGTGATCTTGCTGATGACTTCCACGGTGCGGGCAAATTTGTCGTCCGGCACCAGCCCGCGCACGTCGTCCGGTTGCCACTCCACACAGCGGGGCGTGCGTTTGCAGAGGCGTTCCCACGCGGACGGTGAATCGGGATAGGGCACATACAGAAAAGCCCAGGATTCCGTTGCGGTGGTGTCGTCGAACTTGCGGAACGGCGGCGTGCAATACGTCGGCGAGCGCTCGGTCGTGTCCGTCAGCATGTCAATGCCCAGTTGATTGGCAAAGTAATTGACCTTGCGCCCGGCGCGATAGACGGATTCCTCGCGCGCCACGAGTCTGGCCAATTGCGCGATGATGGCGGGAGATTTCAGGGTTGCGTGAAGTTCGGCCAGTTGACGGTGGAAATCACTGGTGGTGGAGACGTCATTGACCAACGAAAACAACTCGCGCTTTTCCTCCGCGGACACGCTGTCACCGCTTGGGCCGTCCCGCAAAGGTTTGTCCGGCGGCCAGGTCAACTCCCGCACCACCAATTCCAGCACTGTCAGCAGAACGGCCAGTTGGATGCTGGTGGCCTGCATCCGCGTCGAGCCGGTAATGCCCATCGGCCCGGTGGTGAGATTGAGTTTCTCGATGCGCGCGTCTTGAATTACCTCGCGACTGCGTTGGACGTGCTGGCACAAAACATCATCCGGGTTGTTATAGACGAAGTAAACTTTTGCCCCGACTTCGACGCCCTTCCACGCCGTGCCAATGACGAAAGAAGTTTCGCCGCCTTCCGTGATGGCAAAAACGATGTCCTTGCCGCACACGCCCAGGTCGCCAATCTGTTTCTTGCCGAACTCAGTGAAATCCTCGAAGCCTTCCACCGCCTTGATGAGCGCAAAATCGCCGCCAGCCATGACCGGAAAGGCCCGTTTCTCCCAATCTTTTGCGCGGTGGTCATTGCTCCGTTGCCAGAAGTCCTGCCAGATGGAAACCAATTGAATACTAAGCCGCCCGGTGGAGCCGCAGCCGGTAAAGAAAATGTTCCCGCCGCTCAACAGCGCATCACGAACCGTATTGGCCATCCGCGCAGCGCGACCAGAGTCGGCGAATTCGCGATATTTGCGCACCACGTCATCGTCCACGTCGAAGAGGAGCTTCAACCCTGCCCCAATGTCCTGCCGCGCCAACTCGCTCAAGTTGGCCGTGACCGGGTGTGACGACTCGGTGGTCAGCACCCCCAGCTTGAACTGATCGCAAATCCGGAGGAATTCCTCAGCTCTTCGTCGTGAAGTGTCGCTCATGCCAAAGTTCTGTTAGTGTGTGCGGCGGTTTAATTCCCGGCGGAGGCGAGCTTGACCGGCGTTGGAAATGGGTGGCAAGGAAAAACTGGTGAACTACACGAAGCGTCGCTGAAACGAGACGTTGAACCTGCCGGCTGCGTAGCGACATCCATCGCGTCACACTGGCAGCGAAGAGCTTTCGGCTTTGTACCGGGCGCAACTTCGCGCACTAATCCTTGTCAGCCTCCACCTGATTCCACGTGCCATCGTAGGTGGCCACCACGACAAACTCATCATCGGGGCACGTTGTTTCCTGTTCGGTCGCCGGGGGTGGTTTTGGCGCGGAGACTTCGGGCGGTGTTTCAATCGCGTTCTTGGCAAGCAATTCGGTTTCTTCATCACGACAACGCGCCGCCTCCATGATCAGGTATTCCCACGGTTGCTCCACCGTGCGTTGCGCCGGAGCTTGGAACGGCTTCAACCGGAATTCACCGCCGGGCAAGGACAACAACCGGTTAAATGCCTTCACGCCGATCAAGTCACCGATGGCCACGTGGATTATCGCACCGGTCTCAATGTAGATTTCCCCGACGGTTTGCTGGTTACGAATCTCGAGAATCAGGGAGCGGCGACCAATACACTCCATCTGGATGACTTCCTGCAAGCCAACCTGGTGCAATGCTCCGCTAAAACCTTCGCGATTCTCCCACGCCATGAGTTCCTGGAACAGGTTGAAGACAACTTTGCTCCCGTCGGCAGAAACCGGTTTCTCCACAAACAGTTCCGCCCCACCGGCCAGACATGACTCCCGGTTACTCTCCGTTGCCTTGCCGGTCAGCACGGCGATTCTCACGCTGGGATAACGTCGTTTGATGATGCCCAGCAATTGAATCCCATCCACCATCGGCATGCCGATATCCAGCACCACCAAATCCATCGAACCTTGTTGCAGTTCGGCGAGCGCCTGATCTGCGGTTGTGGCGGAGTGGATTTCCCAAGTCTGATTGGCCCAAACGGAGCATAACTCGCTGAAGGTTTCGACAAACGCCAGGCTATCGTCCACGAAAAGCACGTGATACTGCTTCGCTGGTGTTTCCTCGGACTCCGATGTTTCCTTCGACTTTGGGGTTTCTTCCGGCTGGGGAACCACGGCAGGTGCGGGTTCGCGAACCGTCACTCCCACCAACATCGTATTCACAAACGGCGCTACCGGCGGCAGCCCCACGGCGGAAGCATCAAAACGCAACTCGATTTCGCCAACCCGCAGCGTCTGTCCGACTTGCAGGACCGCCTCGGTGACTCGCTGGCCTCGCACAAACGTGCCGTTGGTTGAACACAGGTCGCGAACGGCCAGTTCATCACCCCGCGCCTGGACCTCACAATGTTGGCCTGAAACCGATTCGTCGGCGATTTTGAAGGTGTTTCCCTCCGCACGCCCTATCGTCGTCCAGCCCGCACCCAACTCGTGAGACAAGCCAGCCAATTCCTGGGTAAGAACAACCAGTTTGGCCATACTCCTTAAAGAAAAGTCCTCATCGGCAACGCCGAATACGCAAGACTCAAACCAATCTTTCCCATCAACTCGTTGCCGGAAAAAACAGCTCACCGGCCCCGGCGCCGTGGCGCTTGACCGCCGGAAACCCAAGTAAATCCCGCCCTCGAGGGAATGGCGGCCCTCACGCTTTTCGCACTCGTCACCGCCAGCGACATTGACCCGCACTCAGTTCGTCCAAAATCTTGACGGTCGAGTCACAATTCTCATCCAGTTGCGGCGGGCAGGCTTCAGCCCGTTTCAACCTGCGGCAATTCAGCGGAGTGACTTAATTCCTCGCGGACTCAGAGTGTTTTACCTCAGCGCGAACGATGTCGGCGGGCAATCGGAACTGCGCGCGCAACCCGGGTTCTTCCAGCACGCACTCGAGGAGTGGTTGCAGGTTCGCGCGGGCGGAAACCACGATCAACTGTTCGCCCGCCAGGACCACCACACAACTCTCCATCCGGCGGAATGAAGTCGTTTTGGCCGGGACATAGACGGCAACCAGTTCATCGCCCTCCCGCACGCCCACCACGCGATCCCAGCCGCGCCGGCTCATTGCGGCGTCGGCGGCTTCGAGCATGGCGGCACGATCCGCCGGTTTCGCCCCGGGGGCAAGCCGCAGGAGGCTGACCTCGGCGCGGCGGACTGCTTGCACGACGGCGCGCGCCTCGGCTTCGAGCGGGAGGCAGGACAGGCCGGAGCGAATCGCGCCGCAGGTCAGGCTGCCAAGGTTCAAGGAGAACTGTGGCTGCCATTTGGCCTGACTGGCTTCAACTAAAGTGCCACGCAACGCCTGCGTATCTGAACTCAGCCGAAAGTAGCTGGTCACCCCAACCACGAGCAGCACCGGGGTGATCAAGAACAGCGCCAGCAGCACTCCGAGCCAGCGATACTCGCTTCAGGAACAGTTCACCGGTTGGGCAGAGGGCGGGTTCATGCTGTGCGCGTGGCGGGGTTGGGGATTCCAGACCAGTCGTTCACGGCCACTTCTACTCAATCATTCTTCTTGATGGCGGTGCCGACATCCTTCAGCGGCTTGATATTCAGACTTTCGCCCAAGGCTGCGACCTGATCGGGACGAATGTCGCCCACGACGTTGACCAGCACCAAGTTTTTTGGTTCAAGGACCGTAATGGCCACACCCTCCAGGGATTCGCCGCCGCGCGTCTTGGTATAAACGCCGACCGCTTCGCCTTCCTTGCCTTGCACGTTCACGTTGCGCTCCCAACCCTGTTGGGCAAGTTCGCGGCCAATCGCCGCGATGCGTTTCTCCATTTCACCGCGGTTCTCGTCGGTCAATCCAACCACGTTGACGCGCACCATCCGGACGCTGCGCAACAGTTTGGCGGCTTCCGGCTGTTCTTTCTCGACCAATGTGGCGGCGAGGGAAAGCAAGTTGCTCCTGATTTGGACTTCCACGAATTCACCGCCCTTGCCCGGCGCGGAGAATTTGCCGAAATCCACTTCGCCGCCGGATGTCTCCGCACGGACACTGAAACCGGCGGCGAGGGCGGCGAGCACGAGGGGAAGAATCATCAATCGTTTCATATCGGTTCTTTGAGTTGTTGTGTTTTCAGGAACGCATTGTTCCTGTCACGAAGAATACCCGGCAACGGGCGTCAAAGTTTCAGAAGAATTTTGAACCGCCGAATGGTGACCTGCCACTGGCCGTCATCCCAACGAAACCACCACAAGAGAAGCCGAAAACGAAATGGGGAAATGGCACTTGTTTAGTCATCGCAACGCATTAGCCTGCCCGCGAAACACAGCCTGACGTTCCCAAATGAAAAAGCCCCGCTTTGATTCACGATACTCGAACGAAACCGCGTCGGGTTTCCGATGGTTATGTTGCAGGCGGGTCGGCCAAGGTAACCCGGGCAAGGGCAATTTCACCGTTGAACCCCAACCGAAGTGCGGCAGAACCGCGGCGTTTACCTTGATAGAATTGTTGGTGGTCATTGCCATCATCGCGATCCTTGCGGCGATGTTGTTGCCTGCGTTGGGCAAAGCCAAGGCGGCTGGGAAACGGACGAACTGCCTCAGCAATTTGCATCAAATGGGCATCGCCCTGCTGATGTATGCGGACGACAACGATGGCAACGTCCCGCGCGGCAATCGCCCGATCTGGTGGCAGGTGCTTTCGCCCAATCTCGGCGGACGCACGACCAATGATTTCCGCAAGGTCCGAATTTACACCTGCCCTAGTTATCCCGAGAAACGGCAGTTGATCTGTTACGTGGTTAACGCTTGGCGATTTGCCAGCCCGGTTGACCCGGTCGGCTCGGAGCAGGTTGGGGTTTCCAAGTTGAACCGGTTTCAACGACCGGCGGATACAATCTATCTGGCGGACAACGAGCACGGCTCGTGGCGCCCCATCATCACCGATCTGGCCATCATAGGCGGCTCAGACAATCTGAACGATGTCTGGAGTTCCAATCATCTTCCATACGCACCGGGCGGCGTCACCCTGAGGCCCCAAAGGAGAGTCGCGTTCGCGCGTCATGGGCGCGGCCCGAATCTCCTGTTCTTCGACGGCCATTCCGCATTAAAGCAGGCGAAACTGATCACGGTGGATGATTGGCGCGAACAGCGGCGTTAAGTGAATTCCGCAAGGTCGGATTGCCTGCCGGGATTTCGCGACGTGCGCTTGAATGTCCGGCTTTGAGCGCAAGTGTGACCGTACGCATATCTGATTTGAAAAGACAGGCCATCAACCCGCCAAGACAAACCTCCCCAGAACCGTGTGCCTCGCGCCGGATTGGAACAATTCACTCTGCATCAACCGCACTTCATGCGCGGTCCATTCGCCGAATCGCCGATCCACGAACTCATGCGCTCGCTTGGACAGGGCTTCCGCCAGCGCCCGCTTGATCCCATTGAACCGCGCGATAGTCACGTGGCCGGTAAAATCCTTCTCATCTGCTGCTGCGGCGAAACTTCCAACCGCCACCTCAATGCGCTCCTGTAGCAATGGCAGTTGCTCCGCTTCGTCATGCACCCACACCCACACCACACGCGGAAAGCGCAGGCTGGGAAAACAGCCGATCCGCTCGGCGCGCAACTTCAACGCCGCAAATTCCGAGCATGCGACGCGCACTGCCTCAGTCAATGCCGGCAATCGCTGCGAAGAAACCTGGCCGAGGAATCTGAGGGTCAAATGAAACTGCTCGCGCTTGGTCCAGCGCACAGCTTTCGGCGGCAAGACAGCACACAACTCGTCCTGCACGCGTTCGATCTCGTCCTTCACCGGGTCCGGGATCGGGAGCGCGATGAACAGCCGAAGCTCTGTGGTCTGGCTGTCCGTCGGCATGGCGAGTCACGGCAACTCCGCGCCGCGCGCGGCGATCAGGAGTTGATACCACTCCTCGCGCGTAAGTTCCAACGTGTCCGCGGTCGCCGCTTCCTGAATTCGCTGAGGATTGGTCGAGCCGATAATCGGCATGATCCGGCTGGGATGTTTCAATAACCACGCCAGCGCGATGACCGTCCGGCTCACGCCCCGCGCAGCAGCGATTTCGTCCAACGCCTTCACCGTGGCGGCACTGCGATAGCTCTCCTGCGCCGGCAGCAAACTTTTCGCGCCATTCCCCAGCAATCCCGCGCCCAGTGGACTCCACGCCATTGGGGTGATGCGACGCTCCAGACATTGATCCAGCGTGCCGTCCTCCAGCGTGGCGCGTTGCAGGAGACTGATCTCGACCTGGTTGACCACCAGCGGCAACGGGCAGGCGGCTTGCAGCGCCGAAACGAGCGACGGCCGGAAATTGCTGACGCCGAAACAACGCACCTTGCCGGCATCGTGCAATTGCAGAAACGCCCCGGCGATTTCGTGCGGATCGGCGAGGTAATCCGGTCGGTGCAACAGGTAAAGGTCAATGGTCTCAATCCCGAGGCGTTGGAGGGAGCCTTCGCAGGCCTGCACGATATGTTGGCCCGAAAAGTCGTAGCGCTTGGGGGCATTGGGTTGTGGATCGCCGGCAAAGCGGATGCCGCACTTGGTGGCGATCAGCACGCGGTCTCTCAGGCCCGCAACCTCGCGCAATGCCCGCCCCAGGATTTTTTCGCAGACACCGCGGCAATAGATGTCCGCGTTATCGAACAGCGTGTAGCCGCATTCGTAAGCGGTGATGATCCCCTGCACGCCGGCGGTTTCGCTCTCCGGCGATACCTCGGCGGGATTCATCGTGCCCGCGCTGCGCCAACAGCCGTACGCCAGCCGGCTGCTTACCAGTGAACTGTTTCCGAGTTTTACCGTTTGCATGGCGGCAAGGATGCCAGCGTCGCGGAGAAGCGCAATCTCCACCCCACGTTTACGGCCACGTAAATTCCACCACTACCGGCGCCCACGAAACGTGCTGCACGACTTTTTGCATCAATCGGCTGGCGTCGGGCGGCGCGACCCCTGCCGTGTTTTGGAGTTTTATTTCCACCCGCCCGGATTCGCGCTGCAAGCCCGCCAGCACGCCGTGATACCGCCGATAATAATCGAATTGCGTGATGATCAGTCTGGCGGGCTTAAGGGCAACCAACGCGTTCAATTCCCAATCAGCCTGAAAACCGGCGGTCTCACCCGGCCAGTCGGAGTGAATCCAACGCAGGTCGTCGCGCCGCGCCGTGTCGTAAAGATAGGCGGACGAAACCACGACGGCGCTGCCGGCCGGAATCGCGTCCAGTTCCTCGCGCACGCGTTGCATTGTGGCCGCGTAACTCATGTCCGCCGCGCACGCCACGCCCCAAGTGCTCATGCCCACCATGCGGACTGACACCAGCAAGGCCAGCATTAGAAACCCGGCTACGATCCCGCCCGGAAGTCCCCCCAACGGGCGGCTGCTAAACACAGCAGCAGGAAACGGCGACAAGCTGTAGCCGCCGACGTGAGGAGGCGGACCTGAATCGCTGCTCTTTACTTCCGCCTCCTCACGTTGGCGGCTACGGAGGCCATGGGTTGTCCGGGCGAGGACGGTCAGAAAAACTCCCACGACGAGGGGTTGGAGGTAGTTGGCGATTTGCACCATGTTCGCGGTAACGGCAAACAAGCTGGCGGCGATCACCGCCAGCGCCGTTGCCAATGCAGCGATCAACAAAATCGTAACGGCGTCGCTCCGATGAAGGAAACTGCGGCCTCGCATCCCCAACCAAATCAATCCGCCTGCCACCGCGAGCACGCCTGGAACTGTGCGGACGACTTTCAGCACGTCCACAAACTGGGGCAGTCGCAATCCCGTGGCCGACGGTGTCAATTGTGCGTGTTCCAGGAAACCCGCCCACAATTGCGGACATGCCAGCTTGACGAAAATGATCAAGCCGACGGGGATTATCACCGTAGCAGCCATCGCCGCGAGCGGCAGCGACTCGCCCGCCAACATGCGCCTCCCCAACCAAATCAGCCAGATGAGCAACCCGTAGAACGCACCGATTTGCAGGCTGGAGGCCAGCGTGAGCACCACGCACACGGCAGCAGTCCAGGACCAAACTCCCGGTGCGGTGATCGGCAATTGCCTTCCCGCCCCACGCCAGCCCCGCACACACGCATACACGGCAGCCATGCCCAACACGTGCGCCAGACTGTCCGGGCGGTCGTGAAAGGTAATCGAAAGCAGAAACAAGCTGGCTAGATTTGCGCCAATCGCAGGAACTTGCAGTTCACGGAAAATGCCCAGCAGAACAAGCGCATAAACGCCGAACAGCATCACGTGCAGCCACATCGCTGAAAGCGCACTTGTGCCAAACACACTCATCCAACCGAGCAACACCAAGTGATACAAGGGCGGGTAGGCAGAGAACACTTCGCTACTTGAAATCGGCAGAACCATCGCCAGTGATGGATTGATGAATTCCCCGTGAAGCAAATAGTTGACGACTGGCCCATCATAAAAAAAGGCGTCGTTGGCCGGCACCGGTTGCGCGGTGAAAACCAGCAGCCCGAGTTTCCACGCAAACACCAGCGCGAGCACCAGCCCGGAACGTTCTGCCAGCCGCCGCATCATTGGGACGCAAGCTTTTCAAATCACCGCGCCTTGTCAACGGCCAACGCCCTCGGCTACTCTGCGCGAAAGATTGCTCATGCCGCACGTCACAACCACCGCGCGTGAAAACCAGGTGCCGCTTTGCGTGGACCTGGATGGCACCCTCATTAAAACCGACATGGTGTGGGAATCCCTGGTCGGCCTGCTCCGCAAGAACCCGCTTTGGCTGCTGGCGGTCCCCTTCTGGTGGGCGCGCGGACGCGCTCATCTCAAACAGCAGCTTGCCGCGCGCGTTCAAGTGGATGTGACAGTTCTTCCTTACCACGAGCCATTTCTCGAATTCCTGCGCGCGGCGAAGCACCAAGGCCGGCACCTCATTCTGGCCACGGCCGCCGATGTTGCGATGGCCCAACCGGTAGCCCGGCACGTGCCGCTGTTTGAAGAAGTACTGGCCAGCGACGGCAAGATCAATTTGCGCGGCAGCGCCAAGCTGAAAACCCTGACCGAGCGCTTTGGTGAACGGCAATTTGACTACGCCGGAAATTCCTCGGTGGACCTCGCAGTTTGGGAAGGCGTTCGCGAAGCCATTGTCGTGAATGCGGGCGCCGGTCTGGCGCGGCGCGCGGAGCAACGGGCCAAACTGGGACCAACATTTCTGATCACTGCCTCCAAACTGCCAGCGTTGCTGCAATGCCTCCGGCCTCATCAGTGGATTAAGAACCTCATCGTGTTCGTCCCGCTAATCACTTCGCACCACATCAGCCAGGCTTCCGAGTTGCTTGCCGCGATCTGGACCTTCGTGGCGTTTTGTCTGTGTTCCTCGAGCGTTTATGTGTTGAACGACCTCATGGACCTGGAGGCGGATCGCCATCACCCGACGAAACGCACCCGACCCTTTGCAGCCGGCGACCTGCCCCTGCCGGTGGGCTTGGCGTTGTCCCCACTCTTGTTGCTGTTAAGCCTCGCCATTGCCCTCTTGCTGTCTGTGCCCTTGGCCGGCGTGTTGGCTCTGTACTTCGTTGCCACGACCGCTTACTCGTGGCAGCTCAAGCGCGTGCCGCTGCTCGATGTGTTTCTGCTGGCCGGACTGTACACGCTGCGGCTGATCGCGGGACATGTCGTTACCGGAATCGCTTACTCAGCCTGGTTGCTGGTGTTTGCGATGTTCATTTTCCTGAGTCTCGCCTTGCTGAAACGATTCCGTGAACTGCACGGCCTGCGGCAACAAAACCAAATGGACGCCAAAGGCCGGGGTTACACGGTGGACGATCTGGAACTCGTTGCCACGGTCGGATTGGTCAGTGGTTTTCTGGCCGTGTTGGTGCTGGCGCTGTATGTAAACAGTCCGCAAGTGATCGGCCTCTATCAACACCCGCTGCTGCTGCTGTTGATCTGTCCGCTGCTGCTTTATTGGATCAGCCGCGTGTGGCTGCTGGCTCATCGCGGTCAGATGCACACGGACCCCGTTGTGTTCGCCCTGAAAGACTGGCCCAGCTACCTCGTCGCCATCCTGACGCTGGTGGTGATGTGGTTTGCCACGGGACGGTGATTGACGCGATGGAAACACCGGGCAACAGATGGTTTCACGACTCCGTCTCCGCCCTGGCGTATTCGCTGGCGCAACCGCATGAAACGGGGCCTGAACGCTCACCGCCGCACAACGACCTCACGCGATTCATTCTCCGGCAGCACGCGCAGATGCCGGATTACCTTCGCGCGCCGATGCAATTGGCGACACTGGGATTTGACTTGTTCGGAATGACCAGAGGCGGCAGGCGGTTTCATCGTCAGACACCCGGGCAGCGTCAGCGTCAGGTTCTTGCCTGGAAGAATTCGAGCATCGGTTTCCAGCACGATTTGATCCGGTATTTTGAGAGCCTGGCGACGCTCGCGCTCTACAATCGCGCGGGACACCAGGCAGGAACGCGGCAATCTGAATCCCCGCAACGCGCCGGACCAGAGGTTGGCTCTCCGCCTGACGAACTGCGCGCCGAAGTTGTGGTAATCGGCAGCGGACCTGGTGGCGCGATTACCGCCTGCCTGCTGGCGGAAGCGGGACGCGATGTGTTGCTGATCGAGGAAGGTCCATTTCTTCCACTGGAATCCTGCGTGCCTTTCTCTCAAGCCGAGATGGAACAGAAATACCGCAACGGCGGACAAACCGTGGCGATGGGCAGGAATAAAATCTCCTACGTCGAAGGCCGCTGCGTCGGCGGCGGCAGTGAAATCAACAGCGGTCTATACCATCGCACTCCGCCGGAGGTCCTCGAACGCTGGCGAAAGGAGTTTCAGGTCGAGGCACTGACAGAAAAAGAACTGCAACCGCATTTTGAAACGTGTGAACGCGATGTTTCAGTCTCCCTGCTCCCCTGCTCTGCCCCGTCGGCTTCATTAAGGCTTCACGAGGGCGCTACTAAACTCGGATGGAAGTCCATGGAGGTGCCGCGCTGGTTTCGCCATGAAGCAGGTAGCCGCCGACGTGAGAAAGCGGATTCATCGGATGCGCCAATGGACCGCCTCCTCACGTCGGCGGCTACGAGCAACGCCGGCAAGCGCCAGTCCATGACCGAAACCTACGTGCCGCGATTTCTGCGCGCCGGCGGCCGCCTGTTGCCGGACACGCGCGCCCATCGCCTCCGACAATACGGCGACGGTTGGGTGATTGAAGCCCGACACCGCACGTCGAGCAACCTTCGCATCGCCGCCGATGCATTGTTCCTATGTGCCGGGGCAGTTCACACTCCATCCCTGCTGTTGCGCAGCGGGATTACGCGCAACATCGGCAACTCGCTCCAAGTGCATCCGACGGTTAAAATGGTCGCGCGCTTTCCTGAGCCGGTTAATGCCGCCGACATGGGCGTGCCGGTGCATCAAGTGAAGGAATTTTCCCCACGACTGAGCTTTGGTTGCTCGATCAGTTCGCCCGCCTATCTCGCGCTGGGTTTGATTGATCATCCCGACGCCGCGCCCCAGACCACGAGCACCTGGCAACAGATGGCAATTTACTACGCGATGATCACCAGTGAAGGCCGCGGCACCGTGCGCAAACTGCCGGGCTTTCGCGATCCGCTCGTTCGTTACTCGCTCACGGAAACGGACCGCCGCAATCTCGCCGACGGTTTGCGGAAGCTGGCGCAGCTCCTGTTCGAGGCCGGCGCCGCTGAACTTTATCCAAGTCTGACGCGCGGCCCGGTGCTGCGTTGCGGCGGTTGCCTGAGCAAACTGCCGGAAATATTGCCAGACGGATTGGCCAGCTTGATGACCATCCATCTTTTTTCCTCCTGTCCCATGGGCGAGGACAAAGCCCGATGCGCCACGGATTCGTTTGGACGCGTGCATGGTTTCAAAAATCTATTCGTCAACGACGCGAGCCTGCTTTGCACCGCGCCCGGCGTGAATCCGCAAGGCTCGATCATGGCCCTGGCACGGCGCAACGCACTGCATTTTCTTGGCAAATGAGCGGAGAATCAAAGATACCGAACAAAGGACACTGAATCGGCAGTCAGAAACACCTGTGCAACTCTCGCTGCCCAGGAACCTCCCGTGGCGACGACGCAGCTCGCGCCGGTCGCCCAGGTTCATGACGTGATTCACCCCCGTGAGATAAGCAGGCGTCCGCACGCTCAGGTGCTAACGTTGGACGGTTCGGTAGGCCCAACCAGACAGTTTGTCCATCATCTCGCGGGGTAAACCGCGCCGGGATATTGCACTCGGAGTTTGCACGCCACGCGGACGATCCTCCAAGCGGAAGGGACGAACATCATGCCGAAATTCTACAATGGCCGGCGACACGTTTTTTCTCCATCTCCTAACGGTCGGCCACCGGTGGTTTTTCGCCGTACGGCCCGACCATGGCTTCAAACGGATTCTCCCACAGCGGCTCGCCCGGCTTGAGCAGGCGCACCGGTTTATACTGCATTCCCGGCAGCTTCTCCCGTTTGAGCACCTGCCGAAATCGTTGCGAGATGATCAGTGGACGAAACGCGACCCCCTTGGCGTTTCCGACCCGCTCGCGAGCAATGGCAATGTCGAATTCACCAAACGCTGCAACCTCCGCCGCACTGTAGCAGAGCTCTTCAGGAATGTAGGGTCCCGCATCGTAGTGAACGGCCCTTCCGGCATAGCGTGGACGATCTTTATATTCAATAGGGTCCTCCAAGCCATCCTGCGTGGTCGGCTCGCCCAAATTGTCCACGAGCGGTAGCAGGCAACGCGGCATCACTACATCACTCCACGGCTGCCAGAGCTCTTTGGCGGCTTTTCCCGGCTTGTCGAACAGCACCGGGCGCGGACGAAAGCCCTTCATGCCCTCCCGCTCAAGCAACTCCTTCAGCCTCGTGGTCATGGCGTACGCAGGGAGCGTCCCCAAATTGCCATAATCCCAGCGGGCTTTCAGGCGCTTGTCGGCCTTTGCAAGGTATCTCTCGTCATCCGTCTGAATTGGATGCTGAGTGTCGGCAATCTCGCGGCTACAGTGGACCCCCACGAAATGCAAATCGCGCACGTCCTTCTCATCATATTCGCGGAAGACTCGCACGTAAAAATACCTCAAGTGCTCGCCATTGCGACGCATGATGCGGTGCGAGATCGGAATTCGTCCTGTTTGTTCCTTTATGATCCTCAGCACGTCTGTAAGCGCGGGGTGTTCCAATGGCAATTCCAAACGGAGAAACGCCGGATTGTGGCGCGGACCCACACCCGTTATTTGGATTAATCTCCGAAAATTGGATTCTCGCCTCAATGCCACCTCCCCAAGAGGTCGCCCTCCGCTTAACTCCAAGCATCCGACAGCGAGTTGGATCGTACTTCTCATGTCTGAGTGCAATCCTATGGTGCGCGGGGAGGTATTGTAAATCCCTTGGAGATAAACCACTTTTCGGTAACCGCCCACAAATCGTAAAGGTGTCAGTCCCGAATGGCGGTTAGATAAGGCCCAAAACTTTCTTGCCGAGGCGTTTGCGGCGTGGCGGGTTTGGCAATGTTTCAAAGATGACCTGTCGGGAAAGCGCCTGCATGCGGCGCAGGATTTCCTGTAACTC
>JACZKP010000019.1 GCA_014860005.1 Verrucomicrobiota bacterium
TGGCGCTTGCGGGCTGTGATCAGGCGCACATGCTCCCGCAGATGCGTATGAATTTCTTCCCACAGTTTGGTGCGTTTCCACAGGCGGTAGTAATCATAGACCGTGCCCCACGGCCCAAAGTCTTTGGGCAGGTTGCGCCACCCGGTGCGCACCAGATAGAACATCGTGATCGAAACGTTCCACTACGCCGCGAGGAAACAGTCCGAGAAGGCTTACGCCACCGGCCACGACAAGGACAAAAGCGACGCTGTGAAGCAGCAGTATTGGCTTTACGTGTCCATGCAGCGTCAAAGCAACCAAGTCGGCAGCGTCCGCCTTTACTCCGTGCAACTCCCCGAACACCGGCTTGACGGAGTAACGCTCCAACCGTCATCAAAAATCTTACGCATCGAGGAGTGATGCGCTTCCTCAGGGAGTGCGCAGACCGAAATGGGTCAGCTTCTCGCGCATGGTCTGGCGGGAGACGTTCAGCCAGCGGGCGGCCTTGGCCTGGTTGCCCTGGGCCAGTTCGATGGCGTGCGTGAGAGCTGCCGTTCCACGGCTTCAAGGATGGCAGCATGGGCGTCGGCGATCGTCCCTTGGCGGGCGGCGTCCAGGAATTCCTCGATGAAGGCGGACAGCGTTTGTTGGGACGCCGCGAGCGGATCGCTCCGTTTCAGCAGCACGGCTTTGAGATGGTCCACGCTGATGGGAAAGTCGCGGGTCAGCAGCAGGGCCTGTCGCAGCACATTGGCGAGTTGCCGGACATTGCCAGGCCAGTTTTGCTGCTGAAGCCAGCCAACGGCTTCAGGTTGGATCGCCGCAGAATTCAACTGCAACTCGACGGCAAAGCGGCGCAGGAAATATGTTGCCAGATCGGGAATGTCTTCCAACCGGCTGCGCAACGGCGGCAGGTGGATGACGAATGAACTGAGGCGGTAGAACAGGTCCTCGCGAAAGTGGTTCTCGCGGATGGCGGTTTCCAGGTCGCGATGTGTGGCGGCGATGATGCGAACGTCCACCGGAATGTTGTCCTTGCCGCCGACGCGCTGGATGCATTTCTCCTGCAGCACACGCAAGAGCTTGGCCTGGGTGAACGCGGTCATGTCGCCGATTTCATCCAGGAACAGCGTGCCGCCATCCGCCTGCTCGAAGCGGCCAACGCGCCGGGATTCCGCGCCCGTGAACGCGCCGCGTTCGTGGCCGAACAATTCGCTCTCGAGCAACGTTTCGGGAATCGCCGCGCAATTCACGGCGATGAACGGTTTGTCTGCCCGCGTGCTGTGCTGGTAGAGCGCGCGGGCAACCAGTTCCTTGCCGGTGCCGGTCGCGCCGCGAATGAGGACCGCGACCGGTTTGGCAGCCACGCGGCCAATCTCTTTGCAGACCTCCTGCATCACGCGACTGTTGCCGACGATGGCACCGCCGACCGAACCGCCCTCGCCCACATCCACTGGCTCACTCATCAGCCGCGCGCTCGACACGGCGTTGGCGTGCATCAACGCGGCCAGCCGGCGCGCCAGTTCCGGGCCCTGACTGCGCACCCACAGCAGCGTTTCAAAGCAATCGCCGGACACGGAGACGTCGAATGCATCCACGTTCAGCACTTCGATCATGCCGCCGCCGGTGGAGATGGCGCGCAGAAACCGGGTTTCGTGTCCGTTGCGCAACGTGAGCCGGTAGGTGTTCGGATGCGGATCACCCGCGTCCACGGTCTCGATGCGGATGCGCACCCCGGTTTCCCGCAGGGTCTGCATCGAGTCGGGCAGTCGCTCGTCGTCGGCTTCCCAACCCATTAACCCACCGCCCAATCCCATGTCCGAGCCTTGGCTGTCGTGCGTCGTGGGCAACGATCCGTTGCGGTCGAACTCGATCAGAACCTCCTCGAAGGCGCCGCCCGTCAGATCGCGCGCCAGCCGCCCGATTCGCAGTGCGGCCGCGCAATGCGAACTCGACGGCCCGCGCATTACCGGGCCGATCACGTCGTTGAATATGCTTGCCAGCATGTCAGGTGTCTTCCGATTGTCTCGAACGGTCAACGTCAAGACCGGTGACTGCGGCGAACCGCAGATGAGTTCCCCGTCTAGTCTAGCTTTGCCTGCCGTCCTGTCTTGGTTCGTTTTATCGAAGTATTGTGAAATTCAGCACAATGAACGCAGTGAATGCCAGGCTGCGGGCCAGCAACCTGTCGGTGGCGGCCGGCGTGCTGGCGGAGCTTTTCGATCACGCTCCCGACCTGGCCTTCTTCGTCAAGGACAGCGCGGGACGGTACGTGGCGGTGAATGAATCACTGATCAAGCGCCACGGTTACCGGTACAAATCGCAGGTGCTGGGCCGGCGTCCCTGCGACATCTGCCCGGGCGATTTTGGCCGGCTTCCCGCCGAGCAAGATGCCCAGGTGTTGCGTACGGGAGAACCGCTCCTCGATCACCTCGAACAGCAATGGTATCTGCCGCGGAAGCCCGTGTGGTGCCTGACCACCAAGCTGCCGCTTCGTGACGCCGCGGGCAAGGTCATCGGGCTGATCGGCATCTCGCGCGACGTGCGGGCG
>JACZKP010000020.1 GCA_014860005.1 Verrucomicrobiota bacterium
CCGCCCCCGCCGCAATGGCCACCACATTGGTTGCCGACGAAGGAACACTGGTCTGGCCGGAAACGTTCCACCCCCAACTGACCACTTTGCCATCCATTCTCAGAGCCAGGCTGTGATCCGTCCCGGCAGCGATCGCCACCATGTTGGTTGCGTGCGGCGGCACGTTCGTCTTGCCAAAGTTGCTTTCACCCCAACTCACCACGCGCCCATCCGCTCTCAGCGCCAGATTGAAATTACCCCCCGCGGCAAGGGCCACCACATCGGTTGCTTCTGGTGGCACATTCGTCTGGCCAAGAGTGCGCTCGCCCCAGCCAAAGACGCTGCGGTCCGCCTTGAGGGCCAGGTTGTGGAAGAAGCCGGCAGAAAGGGCCACCACGTTGACCGCTGCCGCAGGAACCTTCACCTGACCAAACGTGTCTCTTCCCCAGGCCAGGACCGTGCCATCAGCCTTGAGCACCAGATTGTGAAAGCCGCCGGCGGAGATGGCTGCTACATTGGTTGCCTGCGGCGGAACGTCCGTCTGCCCATAGCCGTTATCCCCCCAACTGACAACCTCCGGCGGTAACGCCGGGGCGCTCACTATCAGTGTCACGGGAATCTGCTGTGTGCCCACTGGAGAACTGATGGTGATCAACGCGTCGTGCGTTCCAACATTCAGCGTTGCCGTGGTAAAGCTCACTTGAATCGAGTCATGTTCACCAGCGCTGCTGCCGGTGGTGGGCGACACGGAAAGCCAGGGCTGATTGACTGTGTTGGTGTAATACAACGTCCCGCCGCCAGCGTTCCAAACCTCGAAGGATTGGTTTGTGGCGCTCTGGCCTTGGGCAACCGCAATCGTCAAGGCTGACGGGCCGTACGTTAACACTGGGTTCGCCACGAAGTTGGCTGTCAAATGGCGATTCCCGGTGACTTCAAAACTATAGACGTTGGTTATGCTTACCACGTTGCCGTTTTCCGTCCAACTCACAAAACTATACCCCATATCGGCAAATGCACTGAGGTTCACTATTTGCCCAATAGCATAGCGGCCACCACTGCTGGCCTCGCCGCCAACCGTAGGCAAGACGCTCGTACTGATCACGCCGATTGGGGGGAGCGGTATGGAAGAGAATTGGAAATTATCCAAATAGACATCATTAAACGGGAAACTCGTGCCTAGGTACGGTAGCACTTCGAATCTGAGCTCCGATGTCGTACCTGCGAATGCAGAGACATCAACACCGCAAACACGATAATTTGCGCCGATGGCAATTTGGGCATACGGCAGACTCTGCCCGCCCATTTTGACTTCAAAGCCCCCTCCATTGACAAAGAAACGCAAAGACTTGACTCCGACTGGAATGAAGCCCGTCTGGGCAACAGATACGCTTGACCACTCGAAACCGCTGCTAAGTCCGGCTTGTAGCATCAGACTATATGATCCCTCCAAAACCGCGTAGGGGTTAAGGTCATGGATTGAGATGGCGACACCGCCTAGCGCTCGGTTGTTGTACCAAATACTGCTGAGTTGGCTTGTATCGAAGTATGCAGTCCATCCCGGCAGCGCAGAGCCAATAGGTAATTCGTAAAATACCGGCGGCGGCGGGATCGTTGCAGCCTCAAAATCAAGGTTGACGAACGTCGGTAAGTTGACGGTGACCTGCTCTTGGCTGGAATTGTTGAACGCATCTTTGGCAACCACCGTAATTGTGTTCACGCCCGGGTTTAACGTGATGGTTGCACTCCAGTGGGCTGTGTTGGCACCGCTCGCCGTGCCGCCACTGGCAGTGTCCCCGTTGACAGTGACTGAGGAAACACCATTGTTACCGTGCCCGCTGTCGGTAGCCGTTCCGCTGACGGTAATCGGCGAACTGCTGAACACCTGCCCGCTGGTCGGACTGGTGATGCTCACCGTTGGCGGGATCGTGTCTGGCGGGGTATAGGTCACACTAATGCTGCTGCTGGTTGGGTTGCCGGCTCCGTCAGTCGCCACCACTGTTATCGTGTTGACCCCAGTCGCGAGGCTGATCGTACGCGACCAGTTGGCTGTCCCGCTGCCCGCCGCACTATCGTTGCTGGCCCGCACCCCATTCACCGTGACTGACGTGATCCCGCTGTTGCCCCGCCCCGAATCGGTGGCCATTCCGTTGACGGTAATCGGCGAACTGCTGAACACCTGCCCGCTAGTCGGACTGTTGATGTTCACCGTGGGAGGCGTCATGTCCGGCGGCGGGACGGTCTTGGTCTTAAACGAAAGAATGTCACCGCAGCCCCAACCTGAAACTGGCGTGCATGATCCAACCTGTGAACTTCCGTTTCTTGCCCAAGCCCGAAAGAAATACGTCGTGTTGGGCGATAGCCCAGTCAACGTGGTGGAAAAATCATTTCCGTTAACTGTAATCGCCTCACTGCGGACCGCCTGCGTCAGTGGCGTGCTCAAGCCCCAATCAAAACGTCGGTCACTAATCGCAGAGCCGCCGTCGCTGAACACTCGCCCGCGGATCGTTGCTGTCGTAGTCCCAATGTCGGCATCAACAACGGTTCGTGTTTCGACGGATGGCAGGGCGACGCTTGTGACGGTAATCGTGTAGCCTGTGGCGTCGTCGGGGAAATTGCCGCCGTTATCCACCGCAAAGACGTATAACGTTCCGCTGGTTGTAATCCGAACTGGCGCAAACGAAAAAGAATCGCTCGTGGGGTGTTGCGGTTGCTTGGCGCTGTAGTACCAGGTCGCATCACCAGGCTTTCTATAACCAATGTAATGAATACCAGATTCATCCGTAGCCCGAATCGTAACGTCAACGTAGCCAATGCCGGAGACCGGTGTCACTTGGTATGTCGGCAGGGTTATTACCGCTGACCGATTCATCTTTGTGTCGGGCGCAGAATAGGAACAACCAAATAAATCGGGACCCGTCCCACATGGGGCACCTCGTTGCGCCCAAGGAGACGCTTCTCTTTCTGGATTTCTGGTGTTGTCAGGCCGGTCATTGTGAAGGTCGGGATAGGAGACAATACTCCACTGGCTGTCAGGATAATTCTGATTGCGCCACACGCGATGACCATTGTATTCGTAGGCATATTCCACAAAACCATCGCAACGGATGTTGGATATGTCCTCGTCAGACCCATCAAACGTGTTCCCGTAATAAAGGAGGCAATATGGAGGGCCATACAATAAACTGGTTCCTTGGCCATCAAAAGAATGCGGAGGATATGGAATTTGCGCATCAACCAAATCCCGAGCAGTTTTCACGATGCTTCTGCGCTGAGTGAACGTAAGTGTTTTGTTGTTTAGTGTGTAAGCTCCATAGTAATTCGCACCGTGGCTAGTAAAGAAGTCAGAAAAGGACACTTCGGAAGTCGGAACGCCTGCTTGGGAAGCCTGCATTGCCCTGCCCAAACCGCTGCTGTTGAGACCCGCAAATATTCCAACGTGGTTGTAATTGTAACGCCATATTGACCACTCTCTATAGACAGCGTCGCCATATTCCTGATTCTAATTCGCTTTCAAGATGAGACTAAACGTGGTAGCGTCTCGGCATGGCAAGACCACGCCGGATGGATCCTCAGATGGTGAAACGGGCGCAACTGACCGCCGCGACCTCAACCTCGGTCGAGTCCCTGCGCCAATGTCAGGCCGTG
>JACZKP010000170.1 GCA_014860005.1 Verrucomicrobiota bacterium
GTCAACTGGTGCGAACTGACGATCACTGATGGCCAGGGAGCCGTCTCTTACCGCAACTCCTTCATCACCGACTGGAAGATCAGCGCTGGTAACGTCGCCGGGTTGGTGGCCGCCGGGCGGGCGCGCTGGAAGATCGAGAACCAAAGCAACAACGCTGGGAATTGGTCCCTACGCGCTTCAAAAAAGCTAAGGCCGGAAGAGCCGGGAGCAGACACGCCGCACGGGTGTGCGGGCCGCGCATTGCCGTTTACGATCCCGGAACACGGAACAAGCCGCCATCGGCGCTCGCCCGCCCGTTAAAACTCGCAGACCTTCCCAAACCTCACCGTTCCGCTCTGCCAAAATGTGAACTGCTGGGGATTTGCTCAAAAATGAACCTCCGTGAGCAAATCGTTGAGCAAATCACGGCCTAACGGGACTGGGAACGTGTTCTTCCTGCAACATGAACCACGGCCACCGAAAGTCTTGACCGGTTCGTGTGCGACGGATTGCGTGGCCTGTGGTGATCTGCTGCCTGCCCTTTGGGGCGAAGCTGCTTGAGCGTCCGGCGCTTCATGTTGCCTGTTGGCCGACTCGCCGGTCAGAGCGAATGGAACGCCTTGAGAAATGAATCCTTGTGCTGCTGGAACTTCTATCCACCCGCAGCATCGAGTTTCTTCCGATTCGTTTTGAAGGCCGGGATGATGTGTCCCAGGTTTGAGTTCTTGGCGAAATACACGACGAACTGTACGTTACTACCCTCCCACCGGTTCTCGATTTCCGTGTGTTCATCCTGGGCTTCGATGGACTTGATTTGGATTCGGTGGTAATTGGGGCCATCGGAGACGAGCAAGTCGGTTTTATGCCCGTGATCAAGCAGTGGCAAAAATACCTGCCAGCCGTCCTGCAAAAACCAGGTGGCACACAGACTTTCATAGGAGCAATTCCTCATGGCTTTGGCTACGCCATCGGTCGTGGGAGTTTTTCGCACGGGCATGGTGTTTGAATGGTTGGTGGTTTAGCGAGGGTCGTTGTGAGGGGCGGCGTGCAGCGATGGGCAAATGGTCTCCACGTTGAATGGTTGAGACTCGGACTCGAATTTCTCCTGGAGGCCGTAAGCCGTCTTCTCCAGTGGACTACACAGCGTTCCAAGCCATCTGCGTAGATCGCCAGAAACCGTTCGGGGCCGAGCAGCCGCCACTGGATGACGTGAACCAACTCGTGGAAATGCAGGGCCTCAATGTGGGCGTGATCCGCACGAACGAAATACGTGTCCAGATAAGTGATCCCGCCAGCGCCCATGCGCTCGAAGTCGCTGAACCGGTCGAGGCCCATCGTTGATAGCGGCGGCACGGGCACCTTGGGAACGACCACGACCTTTTCCTTGGTCAGAATGTCCTGGCTGTAATACTGCGGCAGGCGGCTGAGGCTGAACGAAGCCACAGGTCGTGCGGCTGAATCCAGTCAGCGACCAGCGGATAAATCGCTCGAAACTCTTGTTCTGTCATTAGTATCGCCCTGTTGGTATGTAAGCGCATCCCCACGGACAATCACATTCTGCATCCTAACGGCGGGCAATGGCAACCTGTGAAAACTGCAAAAGCCGAATTTTGAGTCTTGCGCGTTTTGTTCGTCGCCAGCTCTTTGATGGCCGCCTCAACATGCTCCTCGGTCGGCAGACTGACGCGCGCCATGCGCAATGAGTCGCATATAAAACTCTTTCCGGGCCATGTCGGGCGAGCGACTGCGCAGGCTTTCCAGGTGCAGTGTGGTTTTGAGGTCGTCCAGACACATTTCCAAACGCCACCGGCGCAAGTAGGCCTGAAGAATTTCCTCAGCCGGATATGCTTCGGGATCAAGCAAGGTGGTGATGACCATGACTTGGCGAACCCGGAAGCCCTTTTGATAAAGGGCGCCTTTGACCGCGCGCAGGGTCAAGGTGGCCGGCAGCGCCTGCCATTTCTCGAGAGTCATCCAGGGCGAAGCGCCGGGGCCTTTTTCCCATTGAACCAGCCAATCGTTGCGACCCAGGCGCTTGATTCGTCGCCGGCCATCGATTCGACGAGTGGTCCGGCCGATGAAATCGACGTCCAAAGTGTGCCGCAGCAGAGCGACAAGCGGATAGGCACCGAAGCCACGGTCCCCGATGAATATATCTCCTTTGGCCAACTGGCTGAACAGTTGCGACAAGAGCGAGAGTTCCGAAACGGCCAGACTGCCTTGAGCCGCCTCCAGGATAGCCCCGCTCAACAGACTAAAGAAGACGACCAAACGCAACATGGGAAAACTCGGCTGGCCGGGCTGGCATTGGAGGGGAGGATAAGCCGCCCGATTTTTCCTGGTGTCGGCTAAAAGCGTGAGCGCCGAACCGTCCGCGACCTTGACCGGACGACCTTTCAAGAAACTCACCGCGGAGACCAGTCGGTTGGCAAACGTGGCGGTGGCGGCCAAGGCCTTGGGAAATTGAGCCAAGGGCAGGCGCGCCTTGGCACGGCAATAGGCGCCGTCTTCCTCAGAGATTTGAGGTCCGCTTTCCAAGCCAAAAAGGGCCTGAAGCTGACGCACCACTTCGCGGCAGGAAGCTTCTGGATTGAGATTTTGCCAGAGCGAACACCAGAACGTGCGCCAGCGCGTGTAGTGGCGATCCCGGCTGTTGGCCTTGGCGGAAGCTTTTGGAAAGAGATCTTCGGGCAGCCATCGAGCGAAGCAGTTTTCCAACTGGCAGAGGGTGTGGGCGCGCACGCGCTCGACGGTTTGGGCGGTGCGGGCACCCATGGGCGAGAGACGGTGAATCCAGGGGCCAAAGAAGGGAGTGTGATTCATTTAAATCGGATTGACAGCCTTGCTAGAGTTTTTGCATGACGTCAGAAAAACACAACAGGACGCTGGCCCAATACGAACAAGCGTATGCCCGCCTGCGCGCACAGATGGCCACGACCGGATGGATCAGTGAGGGATCCGTGCAGAACCGAGGGCCGGGTGCTGGGGGCCCGTGTTACCAATGGACGCGTAAAGTCAAAGGCAAGACGGTGAGCGTCGCCCTATCCAAGGAGCAGTTTGAGTGGCTTCATGCGGCCATCCTTCAGTGGCGCCAACTACAGGATACTCTCAGAGAAATGCAACGCCTTAGCAGGCGTGTCCTTTTCGAGACCGTGCCTCATCCGCCTCGCCGCAAGAAACTGGGGAAAAAGGCCCTTGACGGACGCAAGCAGCCAATTCGAGGCCTGTGGATACGCAATGGGAACTATTACGCCCGGCTCAACTTCACCGATCCGGCAACCGGTACTCGGGAAACCCGGCGCGTCCAGCATGGGGCTACGCTCCATGCTGGCCCTGCACCTGCCTGGCGGACCGTATTACCCCGTCAACACCGTGCTGCCTAAACTTGAGGCCCGACGCGCAGCTTACTGATCCCATGAAATCTACACTCCCGGACTGGTCGGCCCTTGGAACTTCCTCGTCACCTCCGCAGGATAATACTCATCCAGGTCTTGCAGCAATCCGACGAGCGCGACGCTGCGCTGCCGCCGTTCCACCCGTGCCGTCACCTGCCCCTCCTGCAAATTCCAAGCCGCCAGAAGCGAGGCCGTGCCCGGGCGATTATTCTCGCAGTCGTGCCGCACTTTGGATGTCTTCCCGGCACCGGCGGCAAATCAGGATTGGTCGTCGCCAAAGCTTGCACGCGTGAGCGGTCAAGCGTAAAAAGGCCTTCCGTAAGTTCCGCCTCTGGCCGCCGCCGCGGTAACTGCCGGGCGCGGCCGCTGATTCCGCGCACCGGCACCGCAGGCTTTACGCCCGGACATTCTCACGTACCATCGGCACCAGCTTGAATTCCAAAAGCCTGTTTGAAAGCCCGCGAGCTGGCAGCCGTCACGGTAACGAGGCGGATTGTGAGAATGGAATTCCGCATGCACCTTCCCCCTCCCCGCCTGGCGGCTGCACATTGTCATTTCGTCGGCGGCAGGCTATTGGCTTCGTGGTCTTCCTGGGGCTTGCCGGTCTGGTCGCGCTGCGCGGTGAAGCGGAAACCGGTGTGGCCTCGGCCGAAGGCGCAATTCGCAGTTGGAGTGTGGCCGAAGGTTTGCCGGCGGATTCAGTCACGGCGATCATTCAAACGCGCGACGGCTATCTGTGGGTCGGCACCAGTGCCGGGTTGGTCCGCTTTGACGGGGTGCGCTTCACGGCGTTTCCCTTGCCGGGCGTGGGCGAAAACACCGCTGTTCGCGTGACCGCCCTGTGTGAGGATGCTGCCGGAAGTTTGTGGGTGGGCACGCAGCAGGAGGGTTTGTTTCGGCGCGAGGCGGCCTGGTCGCGGCAATTTTCCCGCCACGACGGATTGCACGAAGACGGCGTCACCAGTCTGGCCGCCGACGCTGCGGGCAATCTCTGGATCGGCACGCGCTCCGGGCTGAATCGCTGGGATGGACACGCTTTCACTTCGTTCACTAGTCGTGATGGCTTGGCCGATCAAAACATCTCCGGGGTTCACGTTGCGCGGTCGGGCGCCGTGTGGATTACCACGCGCAGCGGGATGTATCGCTTTCTTGAGGGCCGGCTTCAGCCATACGAATTCCAGACGGACAGCCAGGGACGCCGACCGGAGTTTCTCGGCGCTTACGAGGATCGGCGGGGAAATCTCTGGGCGTTCGGCGACACGTACCTCATCAATCTCGCGGAAGGCAAACGCTTCAATTATTTCCGCGGCGCAGAAGCCGCCGCTGTCCGAATCTGGAGTTTGTGCGAGGGGCGCGATGGCCGGTTATGGATCGGCACCAGCGGGCGCGGGTTGTTCTGTTTCGACGACAACAAATTTCAACCGGTCACGCTGAGTGAATTGCGCTGGCCGTACGACGTACGGGTAATTTACGAGGATCGCGAGGGCAACCTGTGGCTGGGCACTTCGGGCGGCGGATTGATTCAATTGCGTCCGCAAACCATTCACACGGTTCGGGCGGAACAGGGTTTGCCGCCCGGCGCGGCGACGTGCTTCGCGGTGGATGCCAGTGGCCGGGTGTACGTCGCACCCGCCACGGGCGGCGTGTTCGTGGGGGAAGCCGGTCGCTTCGAGCGATTCAATCCCGGCGGGGGTTTTGAACTGCAAAGTGTCGTCACGACGCTATGGGCCGGCCCGGATGACACGCTTTGGATCGGCACGCTGGGTGACGGGCTTTACGGGGTGCGTCAGGGGCGCGCGATGCACCTCACCACCGCCCACGGGCTGGGCGACAACACCGTGCTGACGGTTTGCACCACCACCAACGGAAATGTGTGGCTCGGCACCCGTGCCGGCACCGTGCATCAGTTCACCGACACGGCGCTTCATAATTACGATCGGGAACACGGTCTGCCCGGCTCGCCCATCACGGCGCTGCTCCCCGCGTGGGATGGCGGACTCTGGCTCGGCACGCAGGATGGATTGCTGTTGCGCGGCGAGGCGGAGCGTTTCGAAGTCGTGCCGATGGACTGGCCCGTCGCCCATCGCCCGATCCTGAGTCTGCATGAAAGTGGTCGCGCGAGCCTGTGGGTTGGAAGCGATGGCGCGGGCGTGGCGTGCCGGTTGGGTCAGCGGTGGCGAGTATGGAACGGACTCAGCGGCCTGCCGCACGACGTTGTGGCCGGGGTGTCGGAGGATTCGGACGGCAATATCTGGCTTGCCACCGGCGCGGGGATTTCTCGCGTGGTGCGAACCGCCATTCGCGAGGCGATGGTGACGGACATTCCGCTGCCGGCGCGGCGGGCGTTGGACAGCAAACTGGCGTTCGGCCCGCTGCCCACCTTCGGCTGGCCGCGCGTCGTGCGCTCGCCGGACGGCAAGCTCTGGTTCGCCACGCCGCAAGGGGTGCTGACACTCAATCCGCGCGGGGCGGCATCCGAGGCCGCGCCACTGCCGGTGCATGTGGAAACAGTCTCCGTGAACGGGCAACCGCTGTCCGCCTTGCCGCGCGCTTCAGGAGTGGACAAACTGCCGGTACGGTTGCCGTTGGAACTGCGAGTGTTGGACATCGAATTCACCGCGTTGAGCCTTGCGGCGCCGGAGGAACTCAGCTTCCGGCACAAACTGGAGGGTTTCGACTCGGATTGGGTGGAGGCCGGCCCGGAACGTCGCGTGCATTACAGCCGGTTGCCGTACGGGCAATATCAATTCCGCGTCGCCGCCCGCAAAGCCGACGGCGTCTGGACCGAAGCCGCCGCGCCGTTTGCGTTCATTGTGCCGACGCCGTTGTATCTCACCTCGTGGGCAATCGGGTTGTACGTCGTGCTCGTGGCCGGGTTGATGGTGGGAGCGATCCGGGTGGTGTCGCATCGCCGATTCCGGCACGCTCTGGCGCGGCTGGAGCAGCAGCAATCCTTGGAGCGCGAGCGCATGCGCATTGCGCAGGACATGCACGACGAGATTGGCTCGAAGCTGTCCAAGATTTCGTTCGTGAGCGAGCATTTGAAGGTGGACGTGGCGCCCAGCGGTCCGTTGGCGGACAAGATCGAGTCCATTGCCAGCACCTCGCGCGAACTGCTGCAAACCCTCGATGAGATCGTGTGGGCCGTGAATCCGCGCAACGATAATCTGGAGCAGCTTGCCGATTACCTGGGTCAGTACGCGCTCGAGTATTTTCAAAGCACGAGCGTGGAGTGCGAACTGCGCCTGCCGCGCAAACTGCCGCATCATCCTTTGTCCGCCGAATTGCGGCACAATCTGTTCCTGACGTTCGAGGAGGCGTTGAACAACGTGCTCAAACATTCCGGCGCGTCGAAGGTAAAAGTGGAGATGACCCTGGCGCCGGCGCGGTTCGAGATCAATCTCACCGACAATGGCCGAGGCTTTGCCGCGGCGGCGGCGCTGAATCCCCCGGTGCCCGGCCCGCGCGGACAGCGCGTCGGCAACGGCCTGTTGAACATGCGCCAGCGCCTCGCAGCCATTGGCGGGCGGTGTCTCGTCGAAAGCCGTTCCGGCGAAGGCACGACCGTGCGGTTGCACATTCCGATGAATGGCAATCCCCTTCCTGATTCATGAGCAAGACGATCACCGTATCCATCGTGGACGACGAGCCCGATCTGCGCGAACACATCGCGGGTTATCTGACGGCGGCGGGCGGTTTCCGTTGCAAGAGCGCCTACGCCAGCGCCGAGGAAGCCCTCGCGCATCTGCCCCAGGACCCGCCCGATGTGGTGTTGATGGACGTCAACCTCGGCGGCATGGACGGGATCGAGTGCGTGCGACGATTGAAGGCGGTCATGCCCGAGGCTCAAGTGCTGATGCTTACAGTATTCGAGGACACGGAAAAAATCTTCCGCGCCCTGGCTGCGGGCGCGAGCGGTTATCTGCTCAAGCGGTTGTCCCCGAAGAAACTGCTCGAAGCCATCCGTGAAGTGCTCGAGGGCGGTTCGCCGATGTCCGCCCCCATTGCCCGCAAGGTGGTGCAATCATTTCAAGGCGCGCCCGCCCACGGTGATGAAACGCTGGATCTCTCCCAGCGCGAACGGGAAGTCCTCAACGGCCTGGCGGAGGGCCTCGCCTACAAACAGATTGCCGATCAACTTGGGGTGAGCATTCACACCGTGCGCAATTACATCCGGCGCATCTACGAGAAACTGCACGTGTGCACCCGCACCGAGGCGGTGGCGAAGTTTCTTCGGAAATGAAATCATCCCGGAGAAGCTTTGAGGATTTTAACGGCCTGCGTGAAGCGGTGAAACAAACGGATGGCCGAAGGAATCCGCCTGCTTGCGGCGGCGGCAGCGACGGCGGTGGCCACTTCATGCCACATGACACACAGCGGTTTCCAGTCACACTCGCAATGATGAAGACCTGTTCAAGGCGGCGCGCAAAGTTGACCGGCTGGCTCGGCGTGATTCTGGCAGGTTGCGTCGTGGCGGCGGCGGACAGCCCACCATGGCGCGCGGCGCAGGGGCCATTGATGACGCGCTGGGCGGAGGAGGTCGGCCCCACCAACGCCCTGCCCGAATATCCGCGACCGCAACTGGTGCGACCCGATTGGCAGAATCTCAACGGGCTGTGGGATTACGCGATTGTGCCGTTGAACTCCAATCGTCCACCGGTGTTCGAGGGTCAAATTCTCGTGCCGTTCCCCATCGAGTCCGCGTTGTCCGGCGTCATGCGGCGGCTGAATCAGGATCAGGCGTTGTGGTATCGGCGCGCCGTTGGGATTCCGTCGGATTGGCGCGGGCGGCGGGTGCGGTTGCATTTCGACGCGGCGGACTGGCACACGCGCGTATTCGTCAACGGCAGTTACGTGGGCGAGCATCGCGGAGGTTACGACCGGTTCAGTTTTGACATCACCGATCGCTTGCGCTGGAACGGTGCGGAAGAGATTCTCGTGGCGGTTTCCGATCCGACCGAGGGCGATCAACCGCGTGGCAAACAATCGCGCAGACCCGAGGGGATTTTCTACACGCCATCGTCCGGCATCTGGCGGACAGTCTGGCTCGAACCCGTGCCGGCGCCCGGCCTTGACGCGCTGCGCATCACACCCGACCTGGACAGCAGCGCGGTACGGGTGCGCGCCAGCGTCAACAGCCTGGCGGAGAATTTGCGGATCGAAGCAGTGGCTTTCGCGGACGGTTCGGAAATGGGCCGCGTCACCGGTTTGCCCAACGCAGAACTGGTCTTGCCGCTTCGGACGATCCGGCCCTGGTCGCCGGACGAGCCGTTCTTGTATGACTTGCGAGTTTCGCTCGTGCAATCGAACCGCGTGCAGGATCGCGTGACAAGTTACTTCGGCATGCGGAAGGTTGCGTTAAGCAAAGATAGCGAAGGCTTCACGCGCATCACGCTGAACGATCAATTTGTTTTCCAGGTCGGCACGCTCGATCAGGGCTTCTGGCCGGACGGCCTTTACACGGCGCCAACTGATGCGGCGTTGCGCTCGGACATCGAGTTTCTCAAGCAAGCGGGATTCAACCTTACCCGGAAGCACGTGAAGGTGGAGCCGGAACGCTGGTATTACTGGTGCGACAAACTCGGCCTGCTGGTCTGGCAGGACATGCCCAGCGGCGACAACGCCAGCGTGGAGGGCCGGCGCCATTTCGAGGCCGAGTTGCTGCACATGGTCCAGGGGCTGCACCACCATCCTTCGATCATCCTGTGGGTGTTGTTCAACGAAGGCTGGGGTCAATACGAAACCGAACGTCTCACGCAATTGCTCAAGACTCTTGATCCGTCGCGTCTGGTGATCAATGCCAGCGGTTGGACGGATATGCGGGTGGGGGACGTGGTGGACGTTCACAGCTATCCGGGACCGGATTCGCCCGACCCCGAATCGCGGCGCGCCTCTGTGCTCGGCGAATTCGGCGGCCTGGGCTTGGCGCTGGCGGGGCACGCGTGGTCGGCGCGCAGTTGGGGTTACCTCATGTTGAAGGATGAGCCGGAACTGGCGGCGCGCTATACGCGGCTGCTCAGGCAGGTGTGGGATTTGCAGGAATGGCGCGGCTTGAGCGCGGCGGTTTATACCCAAACCTCCGATGTGGAGACCGAGTGCAACGGGCTGCTGACCTACGACCGTGTCATGAAGCTGTCCCCCGCCATCATCCGCGCGGCGAATCGCCGTGAACCGCGCGGGGAGCCACGGCGGCTGGTGCTACCTGATGCCATGCTGGGCCACGCAGTCTGGAAATACACCATCCAGCCTCCCGGTGACGACTGGTTCAAACCCGGGTTTGACGACTCAACCTGGAAGGAAGCACCAGGCGGCTTTGGCGTGGCCGGCACGCCGGGCGCGCGGGCCAATACCGTCTGGGAAACCGCCGACATCTGGCTGCGGCGTGAATTCGGGCTGGAGGCCGGCGAGCGCGCCGGCTTGAAGCTGCGCGTCTATCACGACGAAGACGCGATGATTTATCTTAACGGCGTGCTTGCAGCAAAGCTGCCCGGTCACGTCGTTGAATATATCGAGGTGGAAGTCTCGGAAGAAGCACTGGTGGCGTTGCGGCCAGGCCGGAACACGGTGGCGGTGCATTGCCGGCAAACCACGGGAGGGCAGGGGATTGACGTGGGGATTCTGGTGACGAAAGCCGCAAAGCCACCTGAGAACAATCAGTGACCCCGGCCAGGGACGGGCGATGGCAAGCGACAGCGCGCCACCACCACCAACAAGCGGCGCCAAGCATTCACAGCGGTTCTCAGTTTGTGTGGCCACTTCATGCCACATGACAGGCGCGGGGGTGGGCCTATAATTGGGGAGTGTTTCAGATGTCGGGCAAGGGCTTCTTGGTTTATCCGGGAGGAGTTACTGCCATGTGCAAGAGTGCGACCTTGGTGCGCGAGGACAGGTTCGCGCGTGTTATGACCGGAAACAACCAGCATCCAATCCAAGCAAAATGAAAATCCCACAAGCATTGAAATTCCGTAATCACCTTGCCACCGCCCTTCTGGCCGGTGCGTGCCTGGCCATCGCGCCAGGTGTGCAGGCAAACGACTGGAACGCGGGTGTCGGCGACTGGAGCGACCCCGCAAACTGGATTGGCGGCGTGCCTGACAGCGCCGGCGGTTGGGCCATCGGCAACATTGGCAATGACGGCACCGCCATTGTAAGCACATCTGTACCCAGCGTCAGCGAGGCATGGGCGGGGAACAATGGCATCGCGGGTACAATCATTGTGACCAACGGCGGCACGCTAACGGTTCAAAACTGGCTGGTGGTGGGGCGCAACGGGGATCTGGGAAACACACCCTTGTCCACGCTCATTGTCAGCAGCGGCGGAGTGATCAACAAAAGCGGTGACGGCTTTCTGCTCGGCGATGGGAATAACGGCACGGGTGAGATGATCGTCACCGGCACCGGCATCGTGAATGTGACAGGCGGCTGGAATGGCATCGGCAATGGCACCGGCGAGGGCTGGCTGACACTGCAGGACAATGCCGTTTACAATGTGTCGGGCCAGGATTGGAACATCGGTGACTGGGGCACTGGCCGCGGCCACGCCTTCATCAAGGATAATGCCACACTTAACGTCTCCCGTTTTTGGATCGGCAAAGGTGAGTCCAGTTTCGGTGCGGTCTGGCAGAGCGGAGGAACGATTCTGGGGACTGGCGGCAACGCGAACGAATGGTGCATTGGGGGCGACAACTCTGCGGCCGCTAATGTTTTTGGTTTCTACCAGATTTCCGGTGGTGTGTTTGCGAATCCGTTCAACTTGCATATTGGTCGCTGGGGGAAGGGAGTGTTTTATCAATCGGGCGGCCTCGTTACTTTGGGCAGTTGGTCTGCGGTTGGCCGGGAGGCTAATGGCATCGGCGTGGTTTATATCACCGGCGGTGAATTTCATCACACCAACTCCAGCGGACCGGCTTTTATGATTGCCGAACAACCCAGCCAGGGCGAGCTGACGCTGGCGGGCACGGGGCTGGTGAGTTGCGCCAACCGGTTGGTCATTGGGAATGGCGGAAATGGTTTCTTCAATTTGAATGGCGGAACGCTCCAGGTGCCTCAAATCGTCCGATGGAACGGCTCGGGTTATCTCAACTTCAATGGCGGAACGCTCCAGGCCGCTGCGGATCAACCCGCTTTCATGGCCGGCTTGACCGAGGTGCGCGTTTATGCAGGCAATGCCATTATTGACACCGCCGGGCACGATATCAACGTCGGCCAGGCGCTCATGGACGGCGCAGGGCAGGGCGTACTCAACGTTCCCATCGTCAGCGGTGGCGAAGGCTACCAGGCACCGCCGGTCGTGCAGATTTTCGGCGACGGTTTTGGCGCGCTGGCGGTCGCCCAGATTGATCCGGCAGCCGGTACGGTGACAAACATTCTCATTACCTGTCCGGGCTACAATTACACTTCCGCTTCAGCGATCCTGGTGGGCGGTGCGCCCTCCACCGAGGCGCAGTTGGATGGAGCCGTGGTGGGTGCCGTGGCGGGTGGCGGTGTGGTGAAGAACGGCGCGGGCACGCTCACCTTGTCCGGTGGCAATTCCTACACCGGGGCGACAATCGTCAATGGCGGCACGTTGATCACCACCACCGATTCCACTGGCGCAGGTTCCTACACGGTCGCCGATAACGCGGGCTTGGGGGTTAATCTGTCGTTTGGCGGGGCACAACTCGCCATCACCGACCTCATCGTGGGTAGTACCACCGGTGCGGTGCTGGATTTGAATCTGGGTGCGTTCGGCAATCCGTTCAGCGCTCCGCTGGCGGTGATAGGCAACCTCACTGCCAATGGCGTCATCACGGTCCATATCGCCACCGCATTGCCGCAATTGGGTCAATTCCCGCTGATTCAATATGCCAGCCGGAGTGGTGCGGGCAGCTTCGTCATCGGTTCGTTGCCCACTGGAGTAGCGGCCACGATCGTGACCAACGCGGGCGGTTCGATTGATCTCAACATCACGGCGGTTGCCGCGCCGCGTTGGGAAGGCAACGTAGCCGGTGGCGTCTGGGACATTGGTCTTACCGCCAACTGGATTGAACTCAGCACCAGCCTCCCGGCTTACTATGCGGAAGGTAACGCGGTGACCTTTGATGACACGGCCTTGGGCACCACGAGCGTGGACCTGGCCGGGACAGTCAATCCCGCCAAAGTCACAGTCAACAACAGCGCGCTGAACTACACTTTGAGCGGCAGCGGCAATATCAGTGGCACGGCCAGTTTGACCAAACAAGGCTCGGGCAGTCTGGCGTTGAACACCGTCAACGATTACACCGGCGTAACGCGTATCGAGGGCGGCACGTTGAACGTCACCAACCTGGCCAACGGCGGTCAGCCCAGCGCGATCGGCAGTGCATCCTCCGCGGTGGACAATCTCGTGCTCGTCGGCGGCACGCTCAGTTACGCCGGGCCGGCCGTTGAGCTTGACCGCGGATACTCAGTGCAAGGCGCGGCTTCAACGATTGAAACCATCAGTGATCTCCGGCTCAGTGGTCCGGTCACGGCGGGGGTCGGAAGCGGCACCCGCAAAGCGGGTGCGGGTCAACTCACCTACAAAGGAGCCGGCGTGAAGGAATTCTCTGGCGGCGCCAACCCGGGCTACAATGTCCTGGCTGGCACGCTCATACTTGACGGCACCGGCGTGGGCCAAACCAACCACAGCCAGAATGAATTCTGGGTGGGCAGCACCATTGATACCGGCGCGCACCTGATCCTGAGCAACACCGTGCTCAACGTGGACAGTTGGCTCGCCGTCGGTCGCGGCAATGGCGCCGTGGGCAATGTTTCCACGGCCACCTTGTATGACTCGCAACTCCGCTCCGGGTCCTTCTCGATGGGATACGATAACAACATCGCTGGCAATCTGGGTCATTCCACCCTGACCCTGAACGGGAGTTCCACTTTAACGAACAACGGTGATATGAACCTCGGGGAAAGCGGCGGGTCCACCGCGACCATCCTGTTGAACGACAATGCCACGCTGTATTCAGGTGGGCGCGTCCAATTGGGCTGGCATGCCGGCGCCACGGGCATATTGACGCTTGCCGACGCCAGCAGCATGACCATCAACGCGTGGTTCCCCATCGGTAACGAAGGCGGCGTGGGCATCGTTAACCTGAAGGATGACAGCCGCCTCTGGGTTGGCTCAGATCTGAATGTCACCGACGTCAGCACCGGCGAAGGCACGTTGAACCTCCAAAACACCGCGCAAGCTTCGTTCAACAATCTCTTTGTTGGCAAAGGCGAGGGCAGCATTGGCATTATGAACCAATCCGGCGGCACGGCCCTCGGGCGCACTTCTGGAAATGAGATTCACATCGGTTTTCGTGGCCAGGGTACTTACAACCTGATCGCCGGAAGCATTGTGGCGCCCAATCATTGGTTCATCGTCGGACGTTGGGCCACGGGTCCGGGCGAGTTCAATGTCACGGGCGGCGCCGTTATCCACGGCACTAACGATACCGGCCGCCTCTTCCGCATCGGCGAAGACGGTGCGGGCGTTCTAAACCTGAGCGGCGCCGGGGCGGTTGCGACCCACTGTAACGAAGTCACCATCGGTTGGAACGCCACGGGCGACGGCACGTTGAACCTCAACGGCGGCTCCTTCCAGGCCCGCCGTATCATCGGCGGCGCCGGCCTCAGTACGTTCAACTTCAACGGCGGCGTATTGCGCGCCGGCCCGAATGCGAATGTCAACTTCATGACGAGCCTGACCACCGCCAACGTGCTGGCTGGCGGCGCGGTCATTGACACTGCTGACCAAAACATCGGCATCGCGCAGGCGCTGCTGGATGGCGGCGGCAATGGTGGATTGACCAAGCAAGGCTTGGGCGCGCTCTATCTCAACGGCGCGAACACCTACTTGGGCACGACGCTGGTCAACGCCGGCACGCTGGGCGGTTCGGGCGTCATCAGCGGTCCAGTGACCGTCTCGGCGGCGGGCACGCTTGCTCCCGGCACCAGCATCGGCACACTGACGATCAACAACAGCCTGACGCTCAACGGCACCACTGTCATGGAAATCAGCAAGGACGACGACGTGCTTGCCAGCGACCTCGCAGCGGTCACGGGCAACCTTGCGTTCGGGGGCATCCTCAACGTGGTGCTCACGGGCACCAACGCGCTGGCCGTCAACGACTCGTTCAACCTGTTTGACTGGGGCACGCGGTCGGGTGAATTCACGACCGTCAATCTGCCCGAGGGTTACAGTTGGGACATCACACAGTTGACCGTGGATGGCACCATTAGTGTCACTGCCGTGGTGACGACGCCGGTGATTGATGCGCCCACCGTGACGGGCGGCAATCTGATCCTGCAAGGCACCGGCGGCACCCCGGCAGGCAGCTATCACTGGCTGACCTCAACCGACGTCGCGGCGCCGCTGGCCAACTGGACCACGAACCTTACCGGCGCGTTTGACGGCAGCGGCAGTTTCTCGAATGCCATTCCGATCAATACCGGCGAGCCGGCGCGGTTCTTCCAGATGAAGACGCCGTAATTTGACTCCTGTGGGGTAATATCAAGGGGCGTCCCTTCGGGGGCGCCCTTTTTATGGCCATGTCATCCGAACACTCAGCGCAACCTGGAAAACACCAAACATCAAAATCCAAACACCAGGAAAACATCAAGCTTCAGGCGGGTGGCGGGCAGGGCGGCAACCCTCAGCTCTCCGAATCCTATCCTGTGTTCCTGACGTTTTGCGGATGTGGACTTGGTTATTTGGTTATTCGGAGTTGGAGGTTTGGTATTTGGTGCTTCCCCATTGTGGCCACTTCATGCCACATGACGGAGTGATTTGACGCGCGTAACTTGAGATTAGCAAAATGAAAAGGCCACAGCCCGTTTCACCCCGGCGTTTCGTTCCGGCGTTCACCTTGATTGAACTGCTGGTGGTCATCGCGATCATCGGCATTCTCGCCGCCATGCTGCTGCCCGCGCTGGCCAAGGCGAAGTCCAAGGCCCACCAGACCGCTTGTTTGAACAACCTCCGCCAGATCGGCATTGCGACGCGGATGTACGTGGATGATCACAAGGCCTACCCTGGCGCTTTGTGGCTCAACGCCTCATTCTATTACGTCTGGCCCGTGCGGCTCTTCTCTGTCATGGGCACTAATCGCGCCGTTTTCCATTGTCCGGCGGCCAAACCGAACTCCGCGTGGGATACCAACGCGAACAACTCGCTCGGCGCCACCACGCCTAATGGAACGTTTGATCCCTTCGGTATCAGTTCCTCCTCCCGTTTCTCGCTTGGTTACAATGATTGGGGTTTGCGCGATCCCGGCCCGCAGCAACTCGGCTTGGGCGGCGACGTTAATGTAGTGGGCGAGGTCAAGGATGCGCAGGTCAAGAACCCTGCGGACATGATCATGCTCGGCGACAGCAAGCCGGTTGGCAGTTTTGACGGCAACATTGATCCGCGCAATCCACTGGAATGGCCCTCCAACCGCCACAATCGCCGGACCGTTCTGATGTTCTGCGACGGTCACGCGGAGTCGGCCCGGAGAAAAGATGTCATTGATCCCGCCAACCATTCGTGGCGCCGGCGCTGGAACAACGACAACCTGCCGCATCTGGAAATCAACTGGACCGTGAATCCCGCGCTCGAGGCGAGGATTGATCCGTAAGTTGCCGCTGCGGACGTCAGGAAGCGGATTTGGAGTGCGGTGACTCGTCACCGCTTTTAGCGCCGGGCCGACTTGTCGGTTCGGCAGAGCCGCGTTTAGCGGCTCGTGGAAAACGGGACGTCCGTTTGCATTTGGCGGCGACAAGTTGCCTGCGGAAAGCGCGGACAAGTCCGCGCACTCCAAGGCTGGCGCGCGGCGGGACAGGATGGGTATTCGTTGGGACATGGCGTGAAAGAAAGAAAGAAGAAAAGGGTTTCTGATTATGAAGGAATGGACAACCGCAGTCACGGCGCTGCTGCTAGGCATCGCGCTGAATGCTCTGAACTTAAACCACCTCGCGGCGGCTGAACAAAACCTTCCGCCGCTGCGCCCGCCCGCGGTGCCGCTGGTCGCGCACGACCCGTATTTCAGCATCTGGTCGCAGGGCGACAAACTCACGGACGTGGACACCACGCACTGGACGGGCAAGCCGCATCGGCTCACGAGTATGGTGCGGATTGACGGCAAGGCATTCCGCTTGATGGGCAAAGAACCCGCCAACGTGCCCGCGCTGCCGCAGACGAATCTCGAAGTGCTGCCGACACGGACGATTTACACTTTCGAGGGGGAAGGTGTGCGGCTGACCCTCACGTTCATGACGCCGGCGTTGCCGGATGATTTGGAGGTGCTGGCGAGGCCGGTGACCTATGTGACATACGAGTTTTGGGCGACGGATGGAAAGAGGCACGACGCGCAGCTTTATCTTGATGCTTCTGCTGAACTCGCTGCGAACGAAGGAAGGCAACAAGTCAATCACGCTTGGTCAATCGAATCTTGGGCCAACGAGCGTGACGCGATGGTCTTGAAGGTTGGCTCGCAAGACCAACCAGTTCTAGCGAAGAAGGGGGACGACATCCGAATCGATTGGGGAAATTTGTACATGGCTGCATTGAGCACAGATGGGCAATACGCTGGATTTTGGGATCGCAATGCCGCACACAGGCTCCTTGCGCAAAACCAACTGCCTGATATTCGGCCGGAAGAAAAGCTAACATCGAGTGACGCTGCCTCCTTGCTGGTTCTTTGCGTTGCCCCGGCTGGCGAAATCTCTGCTCAACCCGTCTCCCGCTGGCTCATGCTCGCCTACGACGACGAGTTCTCGATTCAATACATGAAGAAGAACCTGCGCCCGTATTGGCGGCGCGATGGCGATGACGCGTCGGCGTTGTTGAAGAAGGCGGCGGCGGATTACGAATCGCTCAAGAAGCGTTGTGAGAAGTTCGACGCCGAGTTGATGGCGGATTTGCGCAAAGCCGGCGGCGAGAAATACGCCCGGCTCGCCGCGCTCGCGTATCGCCAATGTTTCGCCGCGGGCAAGTTCGTCGCCGACGACCACGGCCAGCCACTTCAGTTCAGCAAAGAGAATCATTCCAACGGTTGCATCGGCACGTCGGACGTGTTTTATCCGATGGCGCCGCAGTTCCTCTTGTTCGGGCCGTCGCTGGCCAAGTCGTTCCTCGTGCCGTTCATGAATTACGCAGCGAGCGAGCGTTGGAAGTTTCCCTTCGCGCCGCACGACCTCGGCACTTATCCGCACGCCAACGGCCAGATCTATGGCGGCGGCGAGCGCAGTGAGGAAAATCAAATGCCCGTCGAGGAAAGCGGCAACCTGCTCATTCTCATGGCGGCCATCGCCGAGATGGAAGGCCACGCGGATTTCGCCGGCCTCTGGTGGAAACAACTCGAACAATGGGCCGAGTATCTGAAGGCCAAGGGATTTGATCCCGAGAACCAGCTTTGCACGGACGACTTCGCCGGCCACCTGGCGCACAACGTGAACCTGAGCGCGAAGGCGATCATGGGCCTCGGCTCGTTCGCCAAGCTGTGCGATCTGCGCGGCGAAAAGGCGAAAGCCGCCGAATACTGGAAGCTTGCGCGTGAATTTGCCCAACGCTGGGTGAAGGAAGCCGATGACGGCGATCATTTCCGATTGGCTTTCGACAAGCCCGGCACGTGGAGCCAGAAATACAATTTGATCTGGGATCGCATTCTCGGTTTGAACCTGTTCCCCGCCGAAGTCGCGCGCAAGGAAATGGATTTCTATCTCAAGACCCAGAACAAATACGGCCTGCCGCTGGACAATCGTCGCGACTACACGAAGCTCGATTGGATCACCTGGACGGCCACGCTCACGCAGAACCGTGCGGACTTCGAGGCGTTGATTGATCCGATCTACACGTTCCTGAACGCCACGCCGGATCGCTCCCCGATGACGGATTGGTACGAAACCAAGACGGCGAAGAAAGTCGGTTTCACCGCGCGGCCCGTCGTGGGTGGCGTGTTCGCGCAATTGCTCTACGACAAAGCTGTGTGGCAGAAGTGGGCCAGCCGCGACAAGACGAAGGCCGCCAACTGGGCCCCAATTCCGAAACTCCCGAAAGTGACCATGATTGTTCCCGCTGCGGATCAATCGCCCGCAACGTGGCGCTACACGACTACTCGGCCTGGCGATAGTTGGGCGAATCCGGGCTTCAATGATTCCGCGTGGCCGGCGGGCCGAAGC
>JACZKP010000171.1 GCA_014860005.1 Verrucomicrobiota bacterium
CCGGAACAGCCACCGCCGAGGATTACCACATCAGGCAAACTGGTCGAATGAGCCTCTGTAGTGCAGACCTTTTTGATCGCTGGATTGGATGCCAACCACTTGCGTCATCATTCCACCCTGAATAGCGGAAGTCGGGTTAACAGCCGTCGTGGGTGCTGACGAAACATTGGTCTGCCAATAGGAATGGCAATAAACCCCACAGCCGCAATGCAAAGGGTCCAGTACGCCCATGCCACCGGTCGAATATGAGCACCCGGAGGCACCCAGTAAAACTGGACGGTGATAAGCGCACTCAAAACGTTTGCTGAGAATGCCAACCATAGCGGCAGACGTCATGGCTGCTGCTGAGACTCTGATATGACTGGGGCCGTGACATGGGCGAAGCCGCCCAACTACGGCTACACCCTCGCCGGCACCACAAACGGTTTGCGGTAATCGCGCGTGAGCATGCGGTTCGCGGCGCGATTGCCGGTGAAGCGTTCGGTCTTGGGATTCATGTTCAGGAGCGCACCAAGGGTTGCCGGCGTCATTTTGGTGTCCACATTGTTGGCCGCCAGATGCTCTTCCATCCGGCCCAAAGCCTCGCCCAGTTCGGAATTGTTCTTCACCGCGTCGCGAATGCCTTCGGGCGGAAGCTGTTTGCCGAGTTGATAAGAGAGATTCGCCGTGTGGCAAAGCGCGGCTGAGAGATGGCCTTCCTCGGCTTCCGCCGTCAGGTCGGTGCGCTTGCGGCTGCGCACGGCATTGATGAAATTCTCATAGTGGTCGCCACCGCCGTCCCAGCGCTTGATTTCGTTGCCGTCCTTGTCGTAAGCGATGGCCCGCGTGTAGCTCGGATTGACGACATAGCCACCTTCGCAGTCAATGACCACGCCCACGCCCGCGCCGCGGTAGTTGTCCATTTTCTCGTTGGAGTTGCTGATGGGCAGTCCGCGCACCTCGAACAACAACGGGGCTTTCGCGTAGCCATGATAAACGATTTGCGTGTTGGGCGTGGTGCCGTCGTCTTCATAACCGAGTCTACCGCCAATGCTCAACGTCACTGGCGCCAATGCGTTTTCGCCCAGCACCCAGCGGGCGATGTCCACCTGATGGACGCCCTGGTTGCCGAGATCGCCGTTGCCAGTGGGCCAGACCCAGTGCCAATCGTAATGCAGCCGTTTGCGCATCATTGGTTCTTTCGGCGCCGGACCGCACCACAGGTCGTAGTCAATCGAGGATGGAATCTCCAGGGGTTTGTCCGCCTTGCCGATGCTGGCGCGGCGTTTGTAACAAAGCCCGCGGGCGCGGAGGATCTTGCCGAGGTTGCCGGCTTGAATCCACGCGATGGCTTCCTGCAGGCCGCGGCTGGAGCGGCATTGCGAGCCGGTCTGGATGATGCGGTTGTATTTGCGCGCGGCCTCAACGGTTTGACGACCCTCCCACACGTTGTGCGACAGCGGTTTCTCGACGTAGGAATCCTTGCCCGCCTGCGCCGCCCAGATGGCGCCCAGCGCGTGCCAGTGATTTGGCGTGGCGAAACCCACCGCGTCAATGTCCGGATTCTCCAAGAGTTTGCGGATGTCGGTGTAGCCCTGGATATTTTCGCCGCGGTCCTTAAACTCCTTTACGCCTTTGTCCAACACGTTTTGGTCCGCATCGCACAGCGCTACGACCCGCACGCCTTTGAGTTCGCGAAAGCCGCTGATGTGGCTCTTGCCGCGTCCGCCAAAGCCCGCCACAGCGACGCGGATGTCTTCGTTGGCTCCGCGCACTCGCACATTCGCGGATTGAGCGGTGACGCGGCTCCAGGACGCCGCTGTGCTCAGGGAGGCAGCGGTGAGAATGGAGGTTTTGAGGAAGGTTCGGCGATCCATGCTTTTCATAATGTTGGGTGGTTGACGTGAACGGGGCGCAGTTTATTTGGATTTTTGCGGAACGGATTTGACGTAATCGGCGTAGCGGGCGGCGACTTGGGCCTGTTTCTCGTCGCCTTCGTGCAGGTAGAAACGGTAGCGGAATGTGACGCTCTGGCCGGCGGGCACGATGAGATCGCCGGCGTTCTTGTCGGGCAACCGCTCGAAATCATGCCGCCCAAATGGATTGGCGGCGAACAAACCGTAGTCGCGCACGTGCCACCAGGTGGGATGCCGCGGGTTTTGCGGATGATCAAAAATGGCGACCCCGAGGATGCGACCCTCCACCGGGCCGTAATAATCGCACCACGCGGCGCGCTTGCCCCAGGTGGCGCCATCACGGACGCCTTCGCTGTTGACGATGGTGCCCGTGGGTTTGCCGCTATTTTCCTTGTTGTGCTTGAGGCGCATGGTTTCGTTGAGCCGGATGGCCATGGAACCTTCCTTGGTATCGCCCAGCGTCACCTTGCCGTTGGAAGCGTGAATGGTGATCTCGTAATCGAGCACGCGTTCGTTGGCGGGCCGGTTGTAGATGCGTATCGTCAATTCGTCCGTGCAGATCACATCGCCATTCTTCGCCACCCATTTGTTCTTCGAGCGGATCACGCCCGCGTCCCGGCCGGATTTGATCTCAATAAAATCGTCATGGACAATCTTCCCGAAATCCCTGGCCTCGCTCCAGAAATCATGTCCGTTCACCGCGCCATGTGTGAACCACAGCGAGCGATGATGCGGATGATCGCGGTCTTCGGCGGGCGCTTCCTTCATTGGCCAGTTGCGGGTCAGCGGTGCGGCGCCCGGTCCCAGGACCGGGTAACAAAATGGCCGCGGCACATCTTTGAACCGGTATTCGGTGAATAGTTGGCCGTTGATTTCGACACGCAGCCGGTCGTCCAATTTGGTGATTTGCACACCGGCATTGCCGCCGGAGTTCGCGGTCGGTTGGGCGCAGGCGCTCAACAGCAGGGCCGAACAAAGCAGCGGCGCGTGGGTGAGTTTGAAGATTGGGTGGTTCATGGCTTATGCAAGTTCATTAACGGACTTTCTCCAGAATCTCAATATCTTTGAAAAACAATTCGCAGTCCTGGCTGCCGTGGACCTGCAACGCCAGCCGGCCTTCGGTGCGGCCTGGATCGTCGAGCAGTTCCGCCGTGCGATAGCCGTTCACGTCCACCGCAATGCGCCGGCCCTGAGCGAAGACGGTCATTCCATTCCATTCCTGCGGGCGAAACCATTTCTGCACGTCCTCGGGTTTGGGCTGGCTGACCCACGCGCGACCGTTGGTTTCGTATAATCCGCCGGCATCCTTCTCCGCGTCAATTTCCGCCTGAAAGCCGGATACGCCACTGAATCCCTTTTCCTCGATGCGAAAGTACAGTCCGCTGTTGCCCTTGATCGCCTTGTATTTCAGGCGCACCACGAAGTCCGAATAAATCTTGTCCGTTACCAAATGCCCAAACTCCTTTTCCTCCTTCGATTGAGTCGCGTGAATCATGCCGTCGGCGATCTTCCAATTACCTTTGCCAATGGCACGCCAGCCGTTGAGCGTTTTGCCATCCCACAACGGTTTCCATTCACTACGACCCAGGTCCTGGACCTTGATGTTGCGGAAGCGCACCTGCATGTCCGCCTGCTTGCTGGAATGAACCTGCAGACCGATGATTCCGCTCAACGTGGTGGCATCCAGATAATCGGCTGCTGGCACACCGTTGACCCAGGTCCGCAACGAGCCGCCATCGCAGGCGATGCGATATTGGTTCCATTCGCCGAACTTGAAGGCGGCCTGCGCAGCAGGCTTGTTGGTGAGATTCTGCAACCACGCGCGGCGGCCTTCATCATAGATTCCGCCGCTCCATCGGCGATTCGGATTGCTGTCCACTTCGGCCTGATAGCCATGCACACGACCGCCGGGGATGTTGAGGGTTTTTGTGCCGTGTTGAAACGTTGTCGGGCGGGCGAAGTACTGGCTGCGAAACTGGATGCCGGAATTGAGCCGCGGATCGGACTTCACCTCCAGTTCCAGCACGAAATCACCGTAATCTTTTTCGGTGCAAAGAAAGCTGTTGGGGGTGCCGACCACCGTGGTGCCGACAATACAGCCGTCTTCCACCCGGTAATCCGCCTGACCGCCCCGTTGCACCCAGCCGGCGAGGGAATGGCCATTGAAGATGGGCTGAGGTTCGGTTGCCGCCATCAGCATCCCGCCGAAGCAGAGCAGGGGAATGAAGTGCAAAAGCAGTTTGCGCGAAGCCGTCCGACCGTGAAGTAGCGAAGTGGCATCCATATCTGCCCACAGGGAACATGGCGGACACGGAATTGACAAGCGAAACTGGTTGCGTCCCCGCAGAGCCCTTCCTCCGCTGCAACAGGGCAACGCTACAGGAGTCGGCCCGCTTGGCAACCGGGCCAACGTAGGATTCCGGTTTTGATCGCACGCCCCTGTCCGCTTATGAGCGCACCACGACAGGGCTTTTCACGCCTCCACCGGCACGACGAGCTTGTCCATGATGTAGTCTTTGCGCTCGGGCGTGTTCTTGCCCATGTAGAAGTTGAAGATCGGGCTGGACTCGGCGCGCGGCGCGGATTCCACTTTGCTCAACTGCATTTCCTTGCCGATGAATTGCGTAAACAAGTTGGCTTGATTTCGCGAGGCGATTCCGGATCCTTCGCTTCCGGCTTCCTTTTCTTGGTCGCTATGTTAAGAAAGCGGCCACATGGGTGACTTCACCGTCGTTCTTCGCCGCGCCGAACAACCCCCATCGCATCCGGTCGGTTCAGATGCTTTCTGACACCTGACAATTGCGCTGGTGGTAGCGTTGTTCCCGTCCTGCGACCAGATGCGCTCCGGCAAGGTCTTCCCGCAACCAGTTTTCATGGTTGACCTCATGGAGATCGGTTGTTCTATATCGGGGCATGAGAACAGCCCGACAACTCGGCATTGGAATTTTGGGTGTCTCATTCATTGGTGCTGGTGTAGCGGGCTTGGCGGGCCTGATCTCCATCTTGAATTCCGAGCAGTTCTTCTGCACCTCCGCTGCCTTTTGTTGGGTTGTCATTGGGTGGGGAGTCATGTTCTGTCTCGCGGTGAGGTTTCCCTACGCTTGCGGAGTCCGGCTGACGGTTGGAGTATTGTCGCTCTCCTGTGCGGCGATTATTGCGGGAAACTTTGCTGACTGCTGCCTTGCCGGATTTCTCGAGCTGCCCCTGGCAGCCTTGACCGCTGTACTACTTGCGTCAGGCTGGCATGCTCTCGCCCTGAGACGTCGTATGATTCGGCAACACTAGTCGCAATCCCGCAAGATGCTCTGCATCCTCTGCTGCGTGGACTCGGCGCGCGGCGCATATTCCACTTTGCTCAATCGCATTTCCTTGCGATGAATTGCACGAATTCTTTCGGGCTGATTTCGCCCAGAACTTTGAACCGCGTGATCTCCGGCTTGCCCTCATCACCACCGCAGCAGAGTTACCCTGTAAAAACGTGGACTCACTCCGATTGAATCATCGAATGACTTCGAGCTTCCGGTGGCTGTTCTCCTGTGCCCAGAGCGATTGATTTTCCGCTTAATCAGAACGGTCAATCACCAACAGCGCCGGCGCCATTTTGGAATCGCCCCTCAAATCCAGCCGCACGCGGCCATCCCTTGCGGTGACGCTCCGGGATTCTCCGTTCACTGACACGACTTGCGCCTGCGGTCGCCGCACCGGAACTTCCACCGTCGCGTCCCCGGTATTAGCCAGCGGCCAGATGACCCAGACCTGGCTGGCGTTCGGTTCTTCAGCTTCCGGATGCCGAAAGGCGGCGATTTGTCCCTGAACCACCGTGACTTCGTTGGCGGCCTCCAGCATCGGGAATGGATTCGGCAGAGCGTCCACATAAGCGCGCACGGCTTTTTGCTCCAAAGGCGAAGCATCCATCACGATTACTTTGCGAATGCCGGCGGCAAAGCCGCGCGTGAAAAATTGGAATCGCCACGCCGCCCGGCGTTCGGCGGAAAGAATGCCGACAAAATCAAAGTTCCCTTCCGTGTGCCAGTAATCCTGCTTCCGCGCGTAGGTGAAACCGGGAGAACGCTGCTCCCATTTCTCAAAGACAGCGATCACGTCGTCGAGCACTTGGCCAATCGTGCGTGAACCTCCAGAGAAAAAGGAATCCAGTCCTTCATAATTGTGGATACTCACGACATCAATGACCGGGCCGAGGGAATACGGCTGGCGCTGCGCCCGGAAGGAGGGTGAACCGCCCAGCGCCGGAGCGTCCAGTGTCGCTTCAAGCCATTTCAACCCATGCGTTCCACCCGCCATACCCGGCGCCACGATGACGGCCAGCGGATCGGCGGCTTTAATCTGCGCCGCCGCGAGCGTGACGAACTCGGCGTAATCCGCCGCCTGACCTTTCCAATTTGTGCGATAACTCTCCGGCTCGTTGTCGAGTTCCCAGGCGCGAACACCGAAACGCTCCCCCCAGCCTTCACGCTGCGCCAGCGTGCCGCCGGGGCGGTAACGCTCCGTGAGCTTCCCGGCAAACTCCACCAGCGCGTCCATGTTCGCCGGGGCGGATTTACCCTTTTCCCGGCGTCCAGCCCAATCGGGCGGCCCGCCCGCATTCCCGCCCACCACCGGCGCTTGCATCAGCACGTTCAATTCTCGTTCCTTCGCAGCGATGACGAACGCATCGAGCGCCTGCCAGGCGGGTGGGGTTTCGCGGCTCAAATCCACCGGGCCATCCGGTTCCATCGCGCGCCAATAAACCGGCATGAAGGTCCAGCGCAATCCCATGGCCCGCTCCTTGTCCAGGTCTGGAAGCTTCGAGCCGCCCAGCATCGCTCCGCCTTTGCCATTCCAGCTTCCCGTGTGTCCGAGATAAGGCGATTCGAATCCATCCAATCCGCCGCCGAGATTCGAGGTGGTTGCCGGCGCAGGAAGCGGATTCGCGGCCAACGGATAAGACTTCGGCACTTTGCCAAGCAACAAGACGACGAGAACAATGACCGCAACAAACAACAAGGCGACACCCGCGCAACCGATCCCGCAGCCCAACAACAGGCAGCGACCGCGCCTGCGTTTCGCCGGTTCGTTTCCAAGCTTTGATTCGGAATCCATTGTTGTCGCGGCTTGTGACCCTCACACCAACTTTGCACGACGGTTTCAATCAATGAAACACAATTGAAGCCGCCAAGGCCGCACCTTGACGGAGCCACCGTAGCGCGGACTTCCAGTCAGCCGTATCGCGGGTTTCCAACCTGCAGCCCGCACGACATCGCAAGGCCTGCCGATTGGAAATCGGCGATCCAGCAGGTTTGGAAACCTGCGCTACGACAAGTCACCGCCCGCTTGATGGAGGTTCCGTCCAGATGCGCCCGGCCGCCAAAGTATTCCGTAATTGAGGTTGGAAACCCAATGCAGTCACCTTACGCTGCTCCCCAATGGCCAGCCATCCCAAGCCATCGAATTCCACCTGGCAAAGCGCCGACTTCCTTTGCGACCACTGCCATCCCCAACGAACACCCGGAGGAACGAATGAATGACATCACTGTCGAAGCCGTGAACGTTCACAAGAGCTACCTGCTCGGCGCCACGGCGGTCGGCGCGCTTCGGGGCGTGGACCTGTCGGTGCGGCGCGGCGAATTCGTTGCGCTCATGGGGCCGTCCGGCTGCGGCAAGACCACGTTGCTGAATGTCATCGGCGCCATTGATCTCCCCTCGCGCGGCACGGTGAAAATTGAAGGCGTGGATTTGCAGTCGCTTTCGGACGATCACCTCGCGGACCTGCGGCGCGACCGGCTGGGAATGGTGTTCCAGTTTTACAATCTCATTCCCACCCTCACGGCCCGCGAGAATGTCGAGATCCCGATGCAATTCAAAGGCGCGAAGGCTGCGGCTCGCCGAAGTCGCGCGCTGGAATTGCTCGAACGCGTCGGGCTGAAAGATCGCGCGGAGCACAAACCCTCCGAGCTTTCCGGTGGCGAACAGCAGCGGGTGTCCATCGCCCGCGCGCTCGCCAATGAACCCGCGCTGGTGCTGCTCGACGAGCCGACCGGCGATCTCGACAGCGGCACGGGCGCCGAGGTGATCGCGCTGTTGCGGGATTTGAACCAGCGGGAACAAGTGACGCTGGTGATCGCCACGCACGACCACTTCATCGCGGAACAAAGTTCGCGAATTGTGAAATTGCGTGACGGCAAAATTGAAACAACGGTCGCCTCATGAACGCCTCGCTGCGTTACGTCTTCCGGAATTTCGGCCGGCGCCGGCTTCGCACCGCTGCCGGCGCACTCGGCATTTTTCTGACCATCGCGCTGCTGGTCGCCATCCAGATTGGCCTCGACTCGGTTTCCACTTCGTACACCGATCTCGTCGCCCTGCAAGCAGGCAAGGCCGATCTGCTGATCACGGCGAAAGGCGGACACTTGTTCAAGCCAGAGCCGTTCGACCCGGCAGTGGTGCGCGCGAAGCTGGCGCAAAATCCCGAATTGCGTGGATTGGCGCCGCGCTGGATGGGCGTTGTGCAAATTCAATCCGACGTTGGCTTCCAGGACGCACTGGTGATCGGCGTTGATCCCACGGCCGAGCACGAGTTCGATCTCTGGGGACTAAGTCCGGAACCGAAGCTCGACGGCAAGGCGTGCGCGATTTCTCAGGCGCTCGCCAAACGTCTGAATGCCACACCCGGCAGCCGGTTGTCGGTTTTGTCCCCGGTTTTCGGCAGCGCGACCGAACTGGAACTGGAAACGATTGTGGATCGTCAGTTGATCCTGCCACAGGAAGTGCGCGAGTTCATCGTCGTGAACGATGCCACCGCGCGGGCAATTCTCGGAGAGACGGATCGCGTGCATTTTCTGGCGGGAACGTTCAAGGAACCTGCCTCCTATTACGACAGCCGCGATCTTCATGCGAGTGTGCTGCGGCTGAAGCGCGCCGGCGAATCCATCGCTGCCGACCTCGGCATGGACTTCGACGTGCGGCTGCCCAAGGCGACTGCAATCACGGCGTTCCAAAATGTCGCCTCGCCACTCCGCGCCATCTTCGGAGTCTTCGCTGTGCTCGCTCTTTCGGTGACCGGCCTGCTCATTTATTCCATCGTCTCGGTGGCGGTTGAAGAACGCATCCGCGAGTATGCGATTCTGCGGACAGTCGGTGCGCGGCGCGCCGACATCTTCCGTCTTGTGCTGGGCGAATCCGTTTTCCTCTGTTTCATCGGCGTACTACCCGGCGTGCTCGCAGGCACGGTCGTCGCGAAAATTGTGGTGACCCTCGTTGAACTTGCGATGCACGCACAGGTCGGGTCGGTGACCCTTGCGTTCTCTTGGTCGAACCTGTTGCTGGCGCTGGTTGCGGGCACGGTGTTGTCCATCGGCAGCGCGTTGATTCCCGCGATGCAGGCAACGCGCTGGCACATCGTAGATGCGCTGGATCCGTTGCGGCGCGGCCAGATCCGCGTTGAGCAGCGCACTGAAGGCGGAACCAACCGTCCGTTGCTGTTCACCGGCATCGCCCTGTCAGCGCTCTCGGTAGTCGTGTTCTTCGTGCTACCAACCGCGTTTCTCTCGGGGAACAGCTCGTTAATCGGAACGGTGGTGTTGTGCCTATTGCTCACCATTCTGCTGGGTTTCACGCTCGTGGCAGCGGGAGCGCTGCCGTTGCTTGAAGGCGTGATCATGCGGCTGTTGGCCGTTGTCCTTGGGCCCTCCGCTGAACTGGCGCGCCGCAACCTTGAGCGGCATCGCCGCCGCAACACGACGACCGCGCTGATGTTCATCTTGTCCGTGTCGCTCGTGATTTTCGTGGCGAGCCTCGTGGTGCTGTTCAGCCGCATGTCCATGACCATGGTGGAACATTTCAACGGCGCGGATCTCCGGCTGCAATCGGACGATCCCGATGCGATCGGATTGAAAACCGAGCTTGCAGCGGTGAAGGGTGTCGAGCGGGTTTCGGAGGTGCGTGTCCTGCGCAGCCGGACCGAACAAGGCACGGCGTACGATGTGGTCCTCAGCGATCTCGTGGGCATGAAGCACCTGTGGCTGGTGCCATTCGGCGTGGACGCGGAACTGCCGCATGTCCTCTACACCACTCATATCCGGTATGCCGAAGGTGGACTGGAGGGTTTGCTGCGCGTGGCGAATTATCAACCTGCCCCGACTGACACCGGCAGCACCAACGAAACCCCGCCGGTCGTTCTGAGCCTCGCGGCGGCGCGGTTCTTGGATGTTCGCGCCGGTGACCTGGTGCAACTTGCATTTCATCTCGGACCGGACCGGCGGACGGGACGGTTTCAGGTCGCGGCAATTTGCGAAACATTGGCCGGCTTCGACAACTTCCGCTCGCGCGTGGCCAACGCCATTGGGTCCGGAATGTTGATACCCATGTCGAGCTTCCGTGACTTGACCCGCAACGCGCCCTACGAGGCCAAGATGGTCCGCTATTTCCTCAAGGTAAATGGCGACGACGCGGCGCAGCGGGCGGCTGCCACGGAGATTCGAGACCGGTTTGATCTGGAGTTCCGTTTCGGGGTGCGCTCGGCCGCTGAACAAAAGCGCGAGGCGCAGGTGGTTTACTGGGCGACGCAGGTGTTCTTCGGGCTGCTGTTGACCGTGGCGGTGGCCATCTCCGTGTTCGCGCTGATCGCCTCCATGGCGACGGCGGTGATCGAGCGGCGCTGGGAGATGGGGATGCTGCGTGCGCTGGGTTTGCGGCGTTCACAATTGTTCCGCATGTTCCTCGGCGAAGCACTGGGGCTGACGTTGTCCGCGGGCGTGGCGGGCGGCGCGATTGGTTTTACGCTCGCGTGGCTGTTCGTGCTGGAGGCGGGGAGTCTGGCGGAAATCCCCGTCGTGTTCACGATGCCGTATTTGACCTTCCTCGCGACGTTTACGATCAGCGTGGTGGCGGGCGCCGTGGCGGCGTATTTGCCAACGCGCGGACTGCTGCGGAAAACAGCGGCGGAAATTCTGCGCCAGGGGAGTTGAGGGCAACTGCGTCAAGCAATCTCCTCGGACGATAAAGCTGGAAAACCGGCGACGCTGCGCCATCGGGTCATTCATTGGTGACCCCGCGTGTTTCAAGGGCCGGACACTGACGGCCGGAGCGATGGCCTTTTTCCATAAACCGATTTAGCACGACGATCTGGTGTCGGCCATCGAGGAAACCATGACGAAGCAACCTATCTTGCAGGCGGCAACGCCCGGCGCGGAATATCAAATCTGAACAGCCACCGGTGCGTCATTCGAGATTGACTGACACCTCTACGCGGGCGATGTCGCCGGTGCGCTCAAAGATCAGGCGGCTGATGCTGACATTCAAGTTCAACCCACTGAAGTGAGTTTTCAGTCCGCTCCGCCGAACGATTCGCAAGGAGTTCTCCCCGGTGCAGCGATAAATAATCGGAACCTGGCAAAGCGTAAATGCGAGTGAGTTCGCCGGCAGGCGATGGAGACGCTCGCGTCCCGAATAATCAAAGTAATGAAAATCGGCAGGGACGCGCAAAAATACTTCCTGCCGCAATAGCTTCGGGCGGAAGTGGATTTGTCCGTTGACTACTGACACGCCGAGTTCGCCGAAACGGCAGAGGATGTCTTCCTTAACTTGTCCGGTCAGACCGGGTTGCCGCGCGCCAGTGTGTGCCGGCGTGTGCGAGTAGGGATCAGTGGGAAACGCGCCGTATTCCGCGGGTAATTTGCGATCACCGATGCCGGCGCGAATGTCGTGGTAACAGGCAGCCAGTTTCGCGCGCACTGAGGCCGGTCTGCCAGTTTCCTCTGCGCGGAGGAAATTCTCCTGCGCGGCCAGCAGGAGCTTGGAAACCATGTGCCAGTAGATGCAGCCAAGCCCCTCGTAGCCGAAAAACGTGCCCGAGCGGCCAGTGAACGATTGGTGGTCGAACAGGCGCTCGAAGATTTCCAACACAAGCGGTGTGTCCCGCTTCACCAAGCGCGCGTAACCAACAGTTGCGAGGGTGTCGAGAATGAGGCGGACATCGCGCGCGTTCTTGATGTCGCCCTGAAAATGCACTTGGCCGGTGACGTCGCGTTCGATGAGTTGACGGTTGCCATCGGCCAGCAGTTTACGTAGCAGCGGGGAGCGGTTGATCTCCTGGCGAGGGAGGTTGTTCTTTTCGACAAAGCGCGGCAATCGGCGATCCGGGTAGAGCAGATAGCTGTGTTGATCGGCGCGATACATGGTGCTGTGCCGGAGCGCGGTGAGTACCGCAAGCGATTCCTCGGGCGAGAGCAAACCGGAACTGAGCAAGGCGACCTGGCCTTCGAGCATTTCGTAGAGCCGCCGAATGGAAGCTTCATTGTGCTTGCCGAAGCCAAGCAGGTTGTAGCTGTGATACAAACCGTCCGGGCGGCGATTGGCGCGGATCGTTTGATCGGCGGCGGCCTGGGCGGCGGCGAAAAAATCAATCAACGCTTTCTTGCCAACGCGCCGTTGGCGTCCCGAAAAGCTTTTCCCGTAAATTCGTTCTCGATAGCGGCTGCCGGCCTGACCGAGCGCGTCGAGCAGACGTTTGCGGTCGCGAACGTTGACTGACTTTGCCGTGAAAGCGGGTTCACGTCGGAGGATTCGTGCTACGGCCTGCAAGTGCGCGGCGACTTCCTCGGCGATGGAAAATTCCACCTCATCCACTTTGTGAAAAAGTTCCAGGCAGAATGTCAGCATCCGCCGCAGGTAGCAGAGCGTGACCACGGACGCGCCGTGGCCGACGAGAGCGTTGTTGGCGTCGTTCCACTCCGGACGTTGAGTGTTGAGCCAGAGGCCGGCGCCGGCGACAAAGTTCGTCAGCTTGGCGAGCAGGGACACGAGCAGTTTCTCGGTGAGATTTGCGAGACGCACCTGGCTTGATTCATTCCAGACCAATTTGCCGTCCGCGCCAACCGCCCGCACGCGGCGACGGACGAGTTCCTCCGATTTCTGATCAAAGACCACGGTGTCCTTGGGATTCGCCACCAAGGCGGCGTAAGGTTTGATGCGATAGGGAACATTTGCGAAGCAAAAAATTCTCCGGCTGAGCAACGCGCGCAATGTGTCGGGCTCGCGAGCTTCAAGTGACTCGAGCAGTTTGAGAAGATAAATGACCTGGTGATCGCCCCAGTAGCCGATGAATGACCACGGGTCATGCGGGTCGGCGACTTCCCAATCAATGCCGTTGCGGGTGATGCGGTAGGGATTGTAGCCGTCGGCGGTCGAAGCGTTCACGAAGCGGCAAATCATGCCCGGCAGAAAACCGGGAAATGAAATGGCCAGCGCTTCCCAATTCTGGAAGATGTCGCGCCAGTTGCCTTCATACCAGATCGCGCGCCGGCCATCGGCCTGGCGGCCTGCGATGGAGAACCGATTCCACGGGCGGCTGGGATCGCCGTGACGACGGCTGAAGGTGAGTGGCAGATACTCGCGGCAGAGCCGTTCGAGTTGCGAATCGCCGGTGGCCACGGCGAGGCCGACGACGTGGGAATAGGGAACGCCGCGCGATTCACCTGGAGCGCGGACCGCTGAGTCCGCGCGTCCCGGACTTTTGGAACACGCGGACTCGGCGGTTCGCGCTCCGAGGAAAAGCTGGCGGAAGAATGCAGCGTGACGGGCGGCGACCGCTTTGTTGGCGTGCGTGATGAACTGCCGCAGGTCTTGCGGGTCAACGCTGTAACCATCGGCGAAAACGCCGCCCCGCATGACGTTGAACAGCACGTTGCTGGAGTGGCGCGCGTCGCTGATGGTACACGCGCTCTGCTGCAAACCATCGGCGCTGGCGATGATGCGGCGCAACTCGCGCGTGCCGCGGGCGACGTCCTCATGGACGAGTTTGGTCAGGCGCGCGGGTGCGCGGAGTAAGTGATTGAGTTCGGCCACGTCCGACGGGCCGCGGTTTACTTCGGCGACGAAGAACCATTCGATGCTCTGTCCGGCGCGCAGGGTGATGTCGGATTGGATGAAGTAAGCGCCGCGTTCGGCGCGGATGTCGGTCTCTGTGGCGAGTGGCAGGCCGTCGCGAAAGCGGTCGAGTTGCCGAGAACACAGCAGCGTGGCATGGCGCGGCAAACCGGCCGACCAGACGGTGGTGGCGCGGAGCGATTCGGCGGGCTCGGGCCGGTCAATCGGAATCGAACTGAGCGTGAACAAACCCACGCCCGTGGCGGGGAGCAGTTCGTTCTTCTTGTAGGCGTCAACAAGCGTGCTTTTTTCGAGTTGAAACTGACTGCCGACCCCGCAGGGCAGCAGATTCTGCAGGCCGTCGAGCAGCGATGCCTTCGTCGTGGTGTCGCCGTGATTGACGAGCCACGCCTTGCGCACGAAACCGAAGCGATAGCTATTGCACCAGCCGTAACGAAACGTCAGGCCAAGGTGGTCGTTGATTTCCTCGAAGATGAGCTGGTTGCCGATCAGGTTTTTGTAGAGGTTGCGGCGCACGCGATAAACGCCGCGATAACGTTCCGAGAACGGTTCCCACAGATATGCGTGATCGTTCAGTCGAACGCGTATGATGGTCTTGCCGCCGGTGATTTCGGCGGAGTCGTGGACCTTGTCGTCGGTGTAGTAGGGGAACAGCGCCAGGTCGGGGTCGCGGCGGCCCGCCGTAAGTGCGCCGGTGCTGGAGAGGAACATCCAGTGGTCGGAATCGCTGACGATACTCAGAAAGAACGGACGCATCCGGTCGTAGTTGGCGATGCGGTAGAAATCCTCTCCGTTTAAGCAAACGATCTCGCCGCGGACGGGCGCGGTGGACGGTTGCAGCGGTTGACGACCGGCAGAGATAGGGCGTTTCATCCCGCGACAGGATTGTTCAGGTTAACCAGGAATGAGCAAGCTCGGTGCGAGTAAATGACCGTGCATCGTCCTCTGAAGTGCATGGGTCAAGGGTTGCCCGATGGGGCGGAGTTGCCTACAGAAGCACGCTCAACGTAGAAAGGGATATTGGCATGCGCAGCGTGGCCCTGGCCGTCGAAGGCATAGGCAAACAGGCGGTACGCGCCCGGTTCGGCTGGTGTGCGCAACGTGATCTGGCTGGCGTTGGGGTTGGTGATCAGGTTCGGCAACGCACGCGGTCTTTCTTCGTGATCGCCGCCGGTGCTTGTGGCTTTGCTCTCTTCCAGCAGCACCCACGAATAGGTCAACAGGTCGTTGTCCTCGTCATGCACTTTGAAAACAGCGGGATAATTGTTATCGGGCTGCAACTTGATGTTTTGCTCAGCGGTGTGCGAATTCAAGGTAATGCTCTCGATCCGCGGGCTGCGATTGGCCGGCCAGGCGCCTTTCCAGATGTAGTGCATCACGTCCACGGCGGCGGTTTTCTCGCCTGATTCAAGGAAGACGCCATACCACGTCGGGGTGCGCTCCTGCTTTTGTTCCCACAGGAAAACGTAAGAGCCAAGGCACTGCGTCTGGTCGGTGCGGATGACGGTTTCATAGCGTTTGTGGTAAAACTCCGCCTTGGTGGTGCTGTCATTTTCGAGGGGCGCGCCCCAGGCGGTCTTGGGCACTTCCCAATGCCCTGTGGCGCCCCATTCGGTGACGATGTAGGGGCCGGTCCAGCCGCTGTCACGCAGGCGGCGCGGCAGGTTGATGATGTCGGCGTACATCTGAATCCCGATCAAATCGAGATCGGGCGCACGCTGCTGGATTTCGCGAACCAATTCCGGTCCGATGCCGGCCAGCGCGGTCATCGTGGGATGATTCGGGTCCACGGCGTGAATCATTTTCGAGATATCATTCACGGCGTCCCAGACTTTGGGATTGGTGGAATTTAGATTTAGTTCGTTGCCAATGATCCAGACCAACAGGGCGGGATGATCTTTGTATTTCAACACCTCCGTTTTGACCTCCGCCAACTGCCGCGCAACGGCGTCGGGATCATTGTAATCGAATCCGTGGCGCTCGCGTGCAACTTCAAGTCCCATGGCCACGGTGAGGCCGTGTTGGTGGGCGCGATCCAACACTACCTGGCCGGAGACGCGGCCATTTTCCGTGCGCCAGGTGCGAAAGGAATTGCCGCCTTGTGCGGCAAGGGAGGCGATGTCGCCGAATTCGAGTCCCGCGCCTTTGATGTAATACGGTTCGCCGCCGCGATACAGTTGCCATGTTCCATCCACCTGCCGGACTTCAACTTTGACGGAACCGGGCGAGGTGGTGCGGGTGCATGACGCGCCAAGGAATAGAGTGGTGATCAATGCCGCAACGAGGGGCAAGCCAGGTATCACACAGCACACTGGCTGAATGGGGGGTGTTTGGGCTGGTATCGGCCGGTTGGCACGCGGTGAAGAAGCAGGTTCACAATGCAGTTTCATAATTTAAGCAAGCTTGGACTTGGCTGTGGATTTGCCGACAAGCTCGGCGGCCAGTTCTTCCAGGGAACGGCCCTTGGTTTCCGGCAGCAAGGCGAGGACGAAGAAAAAGCCGATGGCGGCAAAGCCGCCGTAAATCAGGAACGTGGTGGCGCTGCCCCAGTTGGCGAGTTCCCACGGGAAGATCAGTTGCACGAGAAAACTGACGGCGGAATTCACGAAGCCTACGAACGAAATCGCCAGACCGCGTACACGATTCGGGAACAACTCGGAAAACAGCACCCACATCACCGGACCGACCGACACCGCGAAGGAGGCCACGAAGCCAAGAATGCCGAACAGGATGAGCGTGGCGTTGACCCGGATGGCTTGGGCGATGAGGGCCGATTCAAACTGCTGGGCTTTTTCCGTGCCCAATGCCTCCTGCAAGGCGCGTTTGAAGGCCACATCGTTATCGTAGGTCTTGTCCAGCATCGGTTCGAGGCGGGCGGCATCCAGCGCTTCCGGGAGGTTGGCCATTGACGCCGGGGTGAGTTGATAGCTAGCGGAAGCGAAACTACCGCCCAAAACCAGCATGGAAATCGTGATACCGGCGAGACCAAAGGCGAGCAGCGGCTTGCGGCCCAATCGGTCCACCAGACTAATGGCCACGACGGTGAACACGAGATTGATCAACCCGACGAGCACCGCCTGCGAAAACGCGGCGTCCGTGCCGATGCCGGATTGCTCGAAGATCATGGGCGCGTAGAAGAACACGGCGTTGATGCCAGTGATCTGCTGGATGACGGCGATGACCAGCCCGATGACCAGCACCTTGCGCAGCGCGGGCATGAAAAGCTCGGAGAGCGGCGTGCGTTCCTGGCCGCTTTCGGCGGCGAGGCTGGTTTGTACCGTCTCGATCTGCTGGCGCGCTTCGGTTTCACCATTGGTGCGCGTCATCACAGTAAGCGCCTCCGACTGACGACCACGCATAATCAACCAGCGCGGACTTTCTGGTACGACTAACAGACTGAAGAAGTAAAACACTGCGGGCAACGTTTCCAACCCGAGCATCCAGCGCCAGTTGTGCGGCCCAAATTGCAGTGCCTGCGCCCAGGCGGCGTCGGATTTGCCGAGTTTCAGGACGAGGTAATTGGAGAAGAACGCCGCCGAGATACCGATGACGATGTTCAACTGGTTGAAGGACACCATCTGGCCGCGCCGCCTGGCCGGGGCCATTTCCGCAATATACATGGGTGCGACGATCAACGATGCACCCACGCCGAACCCGCCAATCATCCGGGCAATCACCAGAAGCGAATACGTGGGTGCAATGGCGGACAGGATAGCCGAGATAGTGTAAACGATGGCGGCCAGCATGAGCACCTTCTTGCGCCCGATGGCGTCGCTCAATGGCCCTGAGATCATCATGCCGAGCGTGGCGGTGAGGGTCAGGCAACTGACCGCCCAGCCCAGTTGCAGCTTCGAGAGGCCGAATTGAGGCTCAATGAACCCCACCACCCCTGAGATCACTGAGGCATCGAAGCCCATGAGAAAACCGCCAAAGGCCACGATAAGAGCTACGCGAATAGTGTATGCTTGTTGGTGCTTCATAGGACATTGCCTCAGTCTGATGGGATTCCTTTTCGACCAGCATCGGCAGAGGCGTAAAATACTAGTTGACTCATTCAGTGATGTGTAATATAAAAGATTACAACCGATGTCAACCAATATCGCAGATTAGCTGTAAGTACATCGAGAAATGATACAAACCATTATGAAACCCACGAAATCCTCCAAACCTAATCCTAGCGAATCGTTCGCCGTGTTTGTTCCTGGACAGCACCCGCCGAGGCGCGGCCCGTTCAAACGACTGGTTACGATTCTGCTGACCTTCGCAGCCCTTTTGGGCGTCACTTCTTCGGGCCTTTCGCAAATAACGGTCAAAGTGGATTCCACCAAGAACTGGGTGGGCTGGATGAATTACCTCACCACCGACAATGCTTGGTTTGGTGGTCAGGCATGGGGGACAGCCGATCTCCGGGCCAGCTTTGTTCCCGACCAGGCCAATGCCTCGCGGTTGGTGCTCCGCGTGAACACGAACTCGTACAATCCAGCCGACCCCGCATGGAATCTGCCGGACGGCACCCCCACCAGACACTTGGAGGCGAACTTCTATGTCGAGGAGGTCAGCGCGTTGGGCGGCAATGAGTTGACCTTCACCGGAATGGTGGAATCCAACTCCATACCGGCCGGCTGGACGTGTTTTGCGGTCATCAAAGAGTTTGGCCCCGGGTATGCATGGATTGGTCTCACCGACGACCCGCTGGTGGGTGGTAGTCCGTTCTCAGTGACCCGCTCCATCGGTGCTGGGAACATCGTACAATACGGCTTCATGATTACTTTTGGGGGGAATACGGCACCGGATTCCGCCGTGGCGTTCGAGGGAGTTAGCGTGCTGGTGGACAACGCGGATCCCGCCATCACCGGACAGCCGGCAAACCAGCGAGTGGTCTTTGGTGAGACGGCAACTTTTAGCGTGGTCGCTTCTGGCTCATCGGCCCTGAGCTACCAGTGGCAGCGGTACGAAACCAACCTTGTGAATGGTGGCAACATCTCTGGCGCCACCAGTGCCACGCTCACGGTCAGCAACGCACAGGCAGACGATGCGACTTCCTACAACGTCACGGTGAGCAGCACAGCGGGTTCAATTGACTCACAGTCGGTTCGGCTGCGGGTGTTGACGCCGGCGGAATTCGCAAACGCTCTCGACAATCCCAGCTTTGAACTGGATGTCGTAACGCCCACCACGGTGCCTGAACCGTGGGTTAACTTCACCGGGTCAGCCTTGCAGAATACCAACAACCTCTACGCCTGGCCTTCGGAGCAGAATGTGAAAACGATCCAAGGCACCAACGTGGTGCAGGTGTACAACGGTGGGGAGTGGAACGGAATCTACCAGGATGTGCCGGCAGCTCCGGGCGATATTTTCACGGGTGATTGCTGGCTCTGGCAATCGAGTTTCGATCCGTTGACCGCGCCGGTCAATGAAGCCTTTCTCGAGGTGCAGTTTCGGGCGGGCGCAGCCAATCCCATCGCCATTTACAATTCTGCCTACGTGACCAATGCCACAGAATTGCACGACATCTGGCTGTTCCTTCAAGCGACCAATGGTGTGGCTGAGGGTTACGCACAGACCACCACCACGGATGCTCAATACTTGGTGGCGCCTCCCGGCACGGAGTTTGTTCGCTTTCAAATCACTTTGCACGCCGTGGGTGGCGGCCCGGGCAGTGTGTATGTGGACGCCACGCGACTGATGAGGAAACTCCCGGTCACGGTGGACTCGTCGGTCAGCGGCGGCAACATCGAGCTTTCATGGCTGTCGCAAGGCGACACGGATTACCAGGTGGTTTACAAGGACAGTCTGAGCGATCCGGACTGGATGCCGTTGGGCGAATTGATCGCCGGCGATGGCACGGTGAAAACGGCGTCTTACACCACCGCTGGCAGCCAGCGTTACTATCAGGTGCTGACGAAATAGGCACGGTTGAACGGCGCCCTGAAGAGCGGCGAATACCGTTTTTCAGGCGTCGCTTGGTTGAAGCAATGATTAAAGCATCAAACGATTTGGCAAATCCCATAATGAGGCAAGGCGAGGTCGCCCCAATTCCCGGATCAATTGCTCGCCGGCGCACGGGCTTCACCCTCATTGAGCTGCTGGTCGTGATTGCGATCATCGCGATTCTTGCGGCGATGCTGTTGCCCGCCTTGAGCAGAGCGAAGGACAAGGCCAAGGGGATTGCGTGCGTCAACAATAACAAGCAGATTGCCCTCGCCTTCATGATGTATGCCGGTGACAGCAATGACTATCTGCCCCCGCTAAACACGGGCACCTGGCCGGGAGTCACCAGCGATTGGTGGTTCAAGATTCTCGACAATGGCAAGTACATCACCAGCAGTGCAGCTTCCAACAACGTCTGGCGTTGTCCGACCGTGAAGGATGCGGATATCAACCCAGCCGTGGTGGCGTTCTTCAGGTCGCCTTGCGAGGGTTATGGACCGCTCGAAGGCAATACGATCACGACGGGAATCATTCGGTACGGCCGTAATCCGGATGGCTCGAATCTGGGCAGCCGCAAGTTGACGCACATTCAACGCCCCAGCCAGATCTGGTTGATCGGCGACGTGGGCTATCCCAAAACCGGAACGACAACGGATAAAATGCCGCCCGCTTACTACACCGAGATAACCACCAAACAACCTTCGCCGGCCGTGGGATGGACGTTTGCCCCTTACAAACAGCCGGCCGCGCGTCACAACAGCCGGGCGGCGTTCTCGTTTGGTGATGGTCACGTTGAGAACTGGAAATGGTCTGACCTGCGCACGAACAGAAACGATGTGTTCGCGGTCAACTCCTTATAGACTTGAGTCTGGGGCTGTTTAAGAATGATGCTAAAAGCGCGCATCGCCACGCTCGTCAATCGGAGAAAACATTTTTGAAAAGACTATATACTCATCTCAGAATCCTCTTCATGTGTGCTGCCGGAGTACTGACGGCGTCGGCGCAAAACCTCCCTGGCTGGCAACTCGTCTTGGCGGACGAGTTCGATCAATCCGACGGTAGTTCGCCTGATACTAACAAGTGGGTCTTCGACATCGGCACCGGCAACAACGGCTGGGGTAACAACGAGCTTCAGTATTACACCTCGCGGACGAACAATGCCCGCATTGAGGATGGACATCTTGTGATCGAGGCCCTCCAGGAAAGTTTTGGCGGGCGGAACTACACTTCAGCACGCCTCAAGACGCAGGGCAAGGCATCCTGGACCTACGGTCGGATTGAGGCGCGCCTCAAGCTTCCGCGCGGCCAGGGCATCTGGCCCGCTTTCTGGATGCTCGGCACGAATATCACTTCCGTCGGCTGGCCGACATGCGGCGAGATTGATGTCATGGAGAACATCGGTTCGGTGACCAATCGGGTGCATGGAACAATTCATGGTCCCGGATATTCCGGTGGCAACGGCATCGGCGGGAGCATCACGCTGGGTGGCGGCACAGCTTTCGCGGACGATTTCCATGTGTTCGCCGTCGAGTGGGAGACGAACCGCATTCGCTGGTTCATGGACGGCCAGCAATATTTCACCGCCACACCTGCGAGTCTGCCAGATGGCAGTCAATGGGTTTTCACGCAACCGCAGTTTATCCTGCTGAATCTGGCGGTGGGCGGCAACTGGCCGGGCAGTCCGAATGCCTCGACCGTTTTTCCACAACGTTTGACCGTGGATTACGTACGGGTTTACGCCGCCACGAACTCCGCAGAACCGGAGCCGCCGTCCGGCTGCGATGGCAACGCACTGTTGAATCCCGGCTTCGAGCAAGGCGGCCTGGCGAATTGGCAGACTTATGGAAACGGCCTCAACACCGTGCTTCAAAACGTCAGTAGCGTGCCCGTTCATTCCGGCACAAATGTTTTCAAAGTCTTCGGCCAATTCACCGGCGGCGAGAACTACTCTGGTGTTTATCAAGTCCTGCCGACAGCGCCCGGCATGATTTACGCAGCCAACGGCTGGGCCTACACGCCATCAAACGACCGAATCGCTGGGGCGAACTCGGCATGGATGGAAGTCACCTTTCGCGATGCGGGCTTGAACATCCTGAGTTTCTATCGGACCGCGATCTTCACGGCTAACACGCCCGACGGCATCTGGCACAAGCTGGCGGTGACCAACAAGGTCAATCCCACCACTTATCAGATTATCGGATCGGTCACAAACCTCACCGCCCCCACTGGCGCGGCAGTCGTTCGTTTTCAAACTGTATTTCGACAACCGGCAACCGCGGCGGGTGCGGTTCTGTTTGATGATCTGAACCTGTCTGTGCCGGTGGCATCCGAAGTGCGAATCTCGGCGGTGGCGGCGCACGACGGCACCCAATTGCGAATCTCATTTCCCACGGTGACCGGTCTGGCATATCAGGTTCGTTACACCAATGAACTCAACGTTGGCCAGTGGCTGGTATTGACGAACGTGACCGGAGATGGCGCGACGCGGACGATTGCGGATGAATTGGCTGGCGAGCAGCGCTTTTACCACGTCGTGCGCGTCTGCAACTGAACGCCCGCGCAGCAGCGCCTTTTGGCTGGTGATTGCCCAGCGGGGTGACATCTTGCGACACCGTGAATCCGTGCCCGAACAAGCCAGTAGCTTCAAAACAGGCGTTGCGCCTTTCTCCAAATCTACTTCGGGCAATTCCTCTGAACCTTGGCTCGAAGCGCAGTTCGTTAAGGCCGTGCGCTGCGCCCGTTCGGAACGCATGGACGCGACGGCTCGCACTACTGATGCGGAGGTGTTGTTCGACCTCTGTCTTCCGGCTGCTGGAGCGGATCCCGACTTTATCAGGAATGGAAATCGGCGCGAGGCCCGTTCTACGTGCTACAGCTATCGTTCTGTTGTTGATCTCCCCAATTGCTCTCACTGGGCAGGAACTACGCACGGCGGCAGAAGTGCGTGGCCTGACGGTCGCGGAAGCGCAACGCCAGACCCGGGTGAAGCTGCAGGGCGTAGTGACGTTCTTCGACGAAACACTTTTCTCCCGCTTTATTCAGGATGAAACCGCCGGCATTTACCTGCGGGAATCTACGAATACCCCCTGGCTCACGCCCGGTCAGTGGGTCGAGGTGGAAGGCGTGACCAGCCCTGGTGAATACGCACCCATCGTCGAGCCGGAGCGCGTGCGCGTGATTGGCGTGGCTCCGTTGCCCGCCGCCAGACCAGTGAGCTACGACGAACTCGCCAGCGGCAAGCACGACAGTCAGTTCGTCGAAATCGCTGGCATCGTGCGCTCCGTGCAGTTGGACGAACCCTCGCAACATCATCTCCTCCAGATTGCCACCGACGGCGGGCGGCTTTCCGTTTACGCGAAGGAACTGCCAGTGGCAGAACCCGAAAACTTGGTGGACAGCACAATCCGGGTGCGTGGCGTTTGTTCCACCCAGTTCAACCGGCAACGCCAGTTGTTTGCCATCCGCTTGATGGTGCCACGGCCAGAGGACATGGTGATTGAAATTCCCGCAGCGGACGATCCGTTTGCAGTGCCGGCGCGTGCCATCGGCAGTTTGCTTCAGTTCACCCCGCGTGAAACCTACGGCCATCGGGTCAAGGTGGCAGGCACAGTGATTTATCAAATGCCGGGCGGAATGCTGTTTCTGCAAGATGGGGCCGAGGGATTGCAGGCCCACACCCAGCAAAGCGACCCACTGCAACTGGGCGACCGCGTCGAGGTGCTCGGGTTTCCCGCGCAGGGTGAATACACGCCGGTGCTGCAAGATGCCGTCTATCGGCGCGTGGATGCTGGCCCTCCACCGGCACCGACGGCCATTTCCACGGACGAAGCCTTGAAAGGAACGTACGACTGCCAGTTGGTGCGACTGGAGGCCAAGCTGCTGGATCGCGCACAGCACAGTCGCGAACAGTTCCTCGTGCTCGAAGCTGAAGGCTTCATTTTCCGCGCCTACCTTCAACCGAGCGGTGGGAAGGACGCCTTTGCCGAACTCCAAAACGGCAGCCGCGTTGCCGTCTCGGGCGTGTGCCTGATTGAGCCTGGGGAGTGGCAGGCGGGCGAGACTTGGCGCGCGAAATCGTTCCGGCTGCTGCTGCGTTCTTCACAGGACGTGACCGTGCTGCAGGCGCCACCGTGGTGGACATTACAGAGAGTGTTATGGATGGCCGGGGCGCTGGGCTTGGCAGCCCTGGCGGCGCTTGGCTGGGTGGGCATCCTGCGCCGCCGGGTACGGCAGCAAACGGACATCATCCGGAAACAGTTGCAAGTGGAAGCCGCGCTGAAGGAACGTTACGTGGACTTGTTTGAGAACGCCAATGACATGGTCTTTACGCACGACTTGGACGGAGTCATCACGTCCATCAACAAGACCGGCGAGCGATTGCTGCAACGCTCGCGCGCTGCCGTGGTGAAACGGAACCTGATCGAGTTTCTGGCGGAGGACCAGCAATCCGCCGCGCGTCAGTGGCTCGGGCAGGTCGTCACAGGCGCAGATTTGCCGGCGGCCGAATGGGACTTTATCAACGCTGCCGGGCAACGGGTGAAGCTGGAGATCAGCGCCAGGATCATCGAGCAGAATGGGCGGCAGGTCGAAATCGAAGGCATCGCGCGCGACATTACCGAGCGCCGCCGGTTGGAAAGGGAACTTCTTGAAGTCAGCAATCGCGAGCAACGGCGCATCGGGCACGATTTGCACGACGGCGTCTGTCAACAACTCGCCGCCATCAGTTATCTTCTGGATATTCTGGGCGACCGTTTGCAGGAGAAGGGAGCCCCCGAGGCAAATGAAGCCGAACGCATTGGGAGTCTTATCAACGAGACCAACGCCCAGGCGCGAGGTGTTGCCCGCGGTTTGTTCCCCGTGCGACTGGAGGAGCACGGTCTGGTACTGGCGCTCGAGGAACTCGCAGCCAGTGCCAGCAACCGCTACCGCATCACCTGTCGGTTCGTATGCCAGGTGGCGCCCGTAAACGTGGACAACGAGGTGGAGTTGCATCTTTATTACATCGTGCAAGAAGCCTTGTTGAACGCCGTCAATCATGGTAAAGCCACCAGCGTCATCGTGACCCTGGCCGCGGACGGCGACCGCTTGAAGCTGACCGTTGAGGAAAACGGGACTGGCTTTGACCCGTCGAGTTCCGGGCGGAGTGGAATGGGCATTCGCATCATGCGCTATCGGGCCAAGGTCATCGGAGCGACGTTGGAATTGCAGAGTCAGATCAATCAAGGCACGCAGATCACGTGCGTATTTAGCCCGTCATTGCGAGAATCATTGCGGGGCACAACTCATGGCTGAACCCATCAAATCAGTTACGAAATCGAGCGCGGCCAACGCGAGTCATCCCGCGGCGGAGACTCAGGCGGCCACCCGGAGTCGCGTTTTTATTGTGGATGATCACACGATGTTTCGCGAAGGCTTGCGGCAGTTGATTGATCGTGAGCCGGGATTGACCGTATGTGGCGACGCGGCGGACGCCGCCGAAGCGCTGCCAGCCATCCGTGAAACCAAACCGGACGTGGTGCTGGTGGACATTTCGCTCGCCGGGGCCAGCGGGATTGATCTCATCAAGGACATCAAGGCGGAGTTCGAGGATATGCCGGTGCTGGTGGTGTCCATGCATGATGAATCGTTGTACGCCGATCGGGCTTTGCGCGCCGGAGCGATGGGCTACGTAATGAAACACGAACCGTCCAAGACGGTGAAAGCCGCCATCTACAAAGTTCTCGGTGGCAACATGTATCTCAGCGAAAAAATGTCCAGCATCGTGATCAACCGTCTGATGCGTGGCCAGTCGGATCAGCCCAAGTCGCCCATCGAAATGTTGAGCGACCGGGAATTGGAGGTTTTCCGGCTGTTGGGGCAGGGGCAGGGCGTGCGGCAGATTGCTGAGAAAATGGAGGTCACCATTCCCACCGTGAATTCCTTTCGTAACCGCATCAAAGAAAAGCTTGGCCTGAAATCCTCAACGGAAGTCATGCTCCATGCAATTCAGTGGTTTCGGGACGAGTCTTCAAAGTAAGCAGTTCGAAGTTTTCGTCAGCCATTCGTTGCCCAATCGGAATCATACGCTGAAGCTTTCGCCGACCTCAGCATGGTGATTGGTCAGTGCGAATCGGAGTTCTTGGATGGCGGTTCATTTGTTGAAAAAGCATTTGACATTCTCGCCGGGCGTGTAGTAAAAGATATTACGAATTAAGGGTGCGCGCCATGATTTGGCTCGCAACACTCGGCAAGACAAAAACCAACAAACGCTGGTCAATATGAAAAAGCTGCGCAAGAGCCTTCTCCTTCCAATCCTTGGTATTTCTGTGTTCTTGGGTTCACTGACCTCAAGTCATGCTCAGGTCCAACTCACGGTTGATCCGGGTGCGAGTTGGCTGGGATTTATGAATGTATTTGAGCTGCCAGCAAACGGAGGGGCTTTTGTTTTTGGCAGCGGTTGGGGCACGGCAGATCTCGTCGCCACGTTCTCGGGGGCTACGCTCACATTGGCGCCGAACACCATCGGTGATCCGGCTGAGTTTTGGTATCAAGGCGGTGGCGGTCCCGGCGCGCCAGGCAATAAGACCATGGAAGCCAACATGTATGTTGAGAATACCGGCTCTTGGAATGGTCAGAACGTCACGTTCTCCGGCGTGGTTTTGGATAACTCCTTAGTCAGTCCGTACACCTCCATTGCTTTCATCAAGGATTTTGCTCCTGACTATTCCTCGTTCAATATCATCACCGCGCCGTTGAATGAAGGAGCGTTCAGCATCAATCTGGACACGATTGCCGACCCGGCGCGCCATGTTCAATTTGGGTTTACGACCGTTGGGCCTAATGTGTGGGTAACTGACGTAGCTCCGCTCGGTTCCGTTCAGATCACTGCTGTTCCTGAACCTTCGATCTTCGCGTTGCTCGCTGTCGGTGTCACCGGATTGCTGATCGCGCAGCGCAAGCGAAAGCTTTGATTGGTTGATTCCGACGGGACACTGCGGGCCACCCCAAGCTTGACGGTCCTCTGGGGATCAATGATCAGCCCAAATGGGCTTTCATTTGAGTTCCGCTGCCAGTTGTTCCCCTAACTCAACGGCTTGATTGATGGGGCGTCGGGCTTTTCCCCGGCGCACCTGTTCGTCGCGATAAGAGATGGCGCGCATTTGGAGGTTTTCCCCAATCACTTCCGCGTAGGCGGCCACAGGACTGAGACAACCACCGCCCATGCCGTGGAGAAACGCGCGTTCCGCTGTCACGCACTGAAATGTTTTGAAGTGATTCAACCGCTGGCAAATCGCCGCGATGCGCTTGTCGTCCGCGCGAATTTCAATGCCGATGGCAGCCTGGCCGACGCACGGCAGCATCACCTCCAGTTCGAGCACGCTGGCGAGGAGACCCTCGGGTACCGCGTCACCTTCGAGCCGGCCATCCGGGGTGATGTGAAAATTCAAGCGGCTGATCCCCGCCAACGCGAGCACGGTGGCGTCCAGTTCAGCACGCTCCCTGACTTTCTGCATGCGCGTCACCACGTTGCCCCGGATTTCCACCACGTTCAGGTCGGGGCGCTGGGCTAGCATCTGTGCTTTGCGGCGGGTGCTGCTGGTGGCAATGGTGGCGCCTTGTGCAAAATCTTCCAACTGCGCGTGCGGTGCGTAACCGCGCCGCGAATCTTGTCCGGATTTCTGGTTGGCTGAGTTGGAATCTCCGGCGGGCGGTTTCATGGATTTCGCTGAGCGGTAAATCAACACATCCCGCACGTCGGCGCGCTCGGGGGTCGCGGCGAGCATCAGGCCGGCGGGCAGATCGGTCGGCAAATCCTTGAGGCTGTGAACGGCCAGGTCGGCCTGACCTTTGATCAGGGCCACTTCGAGTTCCTTGGTGAAAAGACCCTTGGGCAGACTGCCGCTGGATTGGGCCATCGAGGCTTTCTGCAGTTTATCCCCGGTGGTCTTGATGATCTTGAGCTCAAATGAAAGCTTGGGAAAGGCGTTGCGGCATTGAGCCAGAATCATGTTGGCTTGGGCCAGGGCGAGGGCGCTGCCGCGTGTGGCAATGAGAATGGGTCGTTTGGAATCAAGCATGAGATTCGGTGGGAGGGGTAAACTGCGTCGGGTGCGGAGCGGTCGGCAAACTCAGGAGCGGCTTGATTTTATCCGCGATGATCACCTCGCACCGGGCAATCTCCTCCTTCCGTTGTTTCAGGTAATCCGCCGCGATCGCGTGCAAATCGTCCACGTTGTACAGGTAAACATTCTCGACCAGGTTTACTTCGGGATCAATGTCACGCGGAACCGCGATGTCTATGAGCAGCATCGGACGCTGGCCGCGTTGTTTCATGAATTGCTCCAGGGTTGGCCGGTCAAGGATATGGTGCGGAGCGGCGGTGCTGCTGATCACAATGTCAACGTGCTCGAAGTCCTTTGCCCAGTCAGCGAATTGCACCGCGCGTCCGCCAAGTTCGCTGGCCAGCGCGACCGCGCGATCGTAAGAACGGTTTGCCACAATGATGCTGCGCGCCCCGCGGGAAAGCAGGGCGCGGGCAGTCTTTTCACTGGTGTCGCCGGCCCCCACCACCATAACGTCGTGGTCCGCCAGGGAGTTGAAGATTTTTTCGGCGAGTTCGACGGCCACGGAAGCCACGGACACACTGCCGCGCTGGATGTTGGTTTCCGTGCGAATGTGTTTGGCGACGTGGAACGCGCGCTGAAATGCCTTGTTGAGCTTGCCGCCGGTGTGCCGGTGTTGGAGGGCGAGTTCGTAGGCGCGTTTGAGCTGACCCAGAATCTCGGTTTCTCCGAGCACCATCGAGTCAATGCCACAGGCTACCCGGAACAAGTGTTCCAGGCTGCGCGGTTCGCTCAGGGTATAGATTTCGTCACCGAGCGGATCGCGGTAATCATGAATGGTGACAAGAAATTCCCGCAGTTCGGCGAATGCCCGGTCAGGTTCAAGCGAAGTGCCGGCGTAGATTTCCACACGGTTGCAGGTGGAAAGAATCACCGCTTCCTCGGCAATCTGGCGGTGTCGCAACGCTTCAAGGGCCGCGGGAATCCGTGCCTCGGCAAAGGCAAAGCGCTCCCGCAGTTGCACGGGAGACGAATGGTGGCTCAGGCCGATGACGACGATGGGCATTAGCGCGAGGTGGCGGTTGTGCTCATGGGTTATGCAGGCCGGAGAGCAGGTTCGTGCCCCAGAAAGTCAGTAACACAAACGTAAACACACTGATCACCCCGACGGCGAAGCGTCGCCCCGTCTGTCCCAACCGCCAGCGCCCCACGAGCAGCGCCAGATACAACAGCCACAGAATGGCCGACCAGACCACTTTGGCGTCTTTGAAGTAATACACTCCTTCGGGTCGCGGCAACCGTCCGCCCGCCAATAGGCCGATGGTGAGCAACACAAACCCCACCAACACCAGTCGTTGGGTGACAATTTCCAGACGCTGAATCGGCGGCAATAGCGACAAGACTGCGCGCAGTTTGTGGAACTTCAAGTTGTGTTGCTGAGTCAGGAACATCATCGCCGCCACCGACGCCAGCCCGAACGCGCCATAAGCCAGCAGGATGGTGGTGGCGTGCATGCTCAACAATCCCCCGGAAAACTCGGGCTTCGGTCCATGCGGTGGGTCCAAGGCTGGCATCAGCGCAAAAACGCCAATCCCGAACAAAACCGGCGAAGCGAAGGCGGAGAGAAAGCGCAGACGCGGCAACAGGCCGATGATCAAGCAGGCGAGCACGAGGCTCCAGGCAATGAAGATGGTCGCCTCAAAAAGATTATTGACGGGACAACGATTGAGGGAAAAGCCGCGCAGCGCCATGGCCGTGGTGTGCAGCGCGAACCCCACCACGAGGGCCAGGTAGTTGACGTAATCATCCTTGCGGAAATCTTTCCGCCAGAGAAACACCGAATAAATCATGCTCAGACCGTAAACAATCACGGCGAGCAGGAAAAAGTGTCGGTCAGCGTGTTGGCCAGTGAACCAAGCCACAATGTCAGGTTAGTTGGGGGGCCATCGGGCGCCAGTTGCAGGTGCCGCGCATCATGCCTTGGCCGCCTTTGGCTTGCGACTCGCGGTCAGGTACTCCAGATACGAGATCAATTGTTCCTTCAACTCCGGGCGCGGCACGATCGCATCAATCAGCCCGTGATCCAGCAGGAATTCGGTGGTCTGAAATCCCGGTGGCAGGTCGGCTTGGGTGGTGTCCTTGATCACGCGCGGACCGGCAAAACCGATCATCGCGCCCGGCTCCGCAATGATCAGGTCGCCCAGGCTGGCATAACTGGCCATGACTCCCGCGGTGGTCGGATGGGTCAGCACGCTGATGAACGGCAGCCGGGCTTTGGCGTGATAAGCGAGTGCCGCAGAAGTTTTGGCCATCTGCATGAGGCTGAACATGCCTTCATACATGCGCGCCCCACCGCTGGTGGAAATGATGATCACCGGCAATTCCTTTTCCGTGGCCCGCTCGATGAGGCGCGTGAGCTTCTCGCCCACCACTGAACCCATGGAGCCGCCAAGGAAACTAAAATCCATCACCCCCAACGCAGCCCGGTGCGCGCCAATCAGGCAAATGCCGGTAAGCACGGCGTCCTTTAACCCGGTGGACTTCGAGTAAGCCTCCAGCTTGGAGGTGTAGGTGGCCACGCCGGTGAAGCCCAGCACATCCACGCTGACCATCGCGGCGTCCATTTCTTCAAAGGTGCAGGTTTCCACCAGGGAATGAATCCGCTCGCGTGCGCCGATTGGGAAATGAAACTCGCACTGCGGGCAGACTTTCAGGTTTTCGTCCAGTTCCTTGTCAAAGACCATGGTGCTGCACTTGGGGCATTTGGTCCACAAGCCCTCCGGAATGTCCCGTTTGCGCGATTTGGCCCCCGCCAGTTTGGGTTTCCTGGCAAACGTGGTGGTGCTATCAGTGGGCGGCGGTGTGAGTGCCGGCTCCCCGGGATCGGGGGCCGGCGGTTTGGGCGCGAGGTTCGTCGTAACCGAAAGCGGAAACGGAACTGGCGGCGTGGGCGGATTGGGCTGTGGCGATGAAATCATTTCGTCTCCATCAGGTTGATAGCCGGGTTAACTGAGCGCAAACCAACACGTATCATTCAAACGGAGTATTCACAGTCCACGGGCGACTGTCCAGACGCAAACTTCACCCGCGCCCGCCGCCTGCAACGTTTTGGCGCAGGTATTCGTAGTGGCGCCCGTGGTGAAAACATCATCCACCAGAATGACTCGCTCCCCGGCGAGCCGTCGCCCGTGCCTCATGGCGAAGGCGCGCTGCACGTTCGCTGCCCGCTGTTGCCGGGTGAGCAACGTTTGCGTCCGCGTGGGCACCACTCGCCGCAGCAGGGTTTTGCCGATGGGAATCCGCGTGGCGGCGCTCAGATGCGCGGCCAGACGCTCGGCTTGATTGAACTCGCGCTCGCGCTGCTTCGCCGAATGCAGCGGTACGGGCACAATCAAGTCCCACTGTTGCAACGACAGTTCGGGCACAGCCTGACGCAGAAATACGTCCGCGAGAAAAGGCTCAAACCACAAGGCGCGCTGGTATTTGTAGCGGTGAATGGCTTCAAGAATCACGCCGCCGGCCGTGACGGCGGAGCGGGCGAAACAAAAGTGCAACTCCAGGTCCCGGCAATTTGCGCACTCGAATGGGGTGGTCAGTTCGCCCGCGTACGGCAGGCCGCAACGCTGACAGTAGGGCGGCCGGATGAAGCGGACCTTGCGCCAGCAGTTTGGGCAGACCATGCCCTCGGCGGCGGTCGCCCGCGCCGTCTCACACAATTGGCACAGCGGCGGGTAGAGCAACGCCAGCCCCGCGTCCTTCAGCGTCGTGAGCAGGGCGGCGGGCTTGGACACGCAACAATCTCCTTTAAGGCTGACGCCGCCGCGTGGAGGCGTTCATTTTAGTTTCTTCACCAGCACCTTCGAGTTGCGTCCGCTCTGATCGTACTTATCGCGGCGGGACGGGGGCAAATCGTCGCGGGTGCCTTCCGCGAAACCGCCTTTGGATTGAAAATACGTAAACGCCTGGGTGGAGAGCGTGAGCAATTCGCCCAAGCCCATTTCGCGCGCCTTGCTTTCCACAAACTGGATCAGCTTCCGGCCAATTCCCTGATTCTCGTGCGAAGGATTCACAAAGAGACAGGCCAATTCGCCCTTGTTCTGGTCTGGATGCGCGTGGAGCGCAACGCAAGCCACGGGATTCTTATCAATCTCGAAGATGTAATAATCGCCGAGGTGCTTCTCAATCCCGGCGCGGGTGCGTTTCACGAGTTCATCCGTTTCCACGCCCTTTTGCGTCAACAACTGGATCGCCCGCACGTCTTTTTTCTTGGCCAATCGGATCTGCTGATATTCGTTGGCGTAAATCAGCGTGCCGATGCCTTCATTGGAAAACACCTCCGCCAGCAAACCTTCGTCCACCTGTCCGTTGATGATATGAACCCGCTGTATGCCCGCACGGCAGGCCGCGGCGGCATGTTGGGCCTTGGAGAGGGTTTCGGGCGAGAATTCACCTTTGCCTTTTTCCAGCAACGCCACGAGATCGCCCACGAGCATCTGCCGAATGAGTCTGCCCTGGTAATATAGCCCGTCGGTCGTGGTAATGAACAGCAGCTTGATGGCTTTGAGTGCATCCGCCACCTCCACTGCCACGCCATCGGAATTCACGCGATAGGTCTTCCCGTCACCGTCGAAGCCGAGCGGTGGAATCACCGGAATGATGCCCTGAGCCAGCAGCGTTTGCAGCAGTTCCACGTCCACCCGCTCAACCTTGCCGGTGAACAAACGGTCCGCTCCCTGAATGATGCCCATGGGATGCGCGATGATGGCGTTGGTGCAGGCGGCGCGCAGATCGCTGGCGGAGAAACCCTCCAGAATCTCGTGCGTGAGCCGGTTGGCGGCGGTGAGCGCCAGCTTGAGCGTCGCGGCGTCGGTGACCCCGCTGCCATCCAGATTTGACGGGGCAACTCGTTGTTCCTCGGCGAGCGCCTTGATCTGGGCCGCGGCGCCGTGGACTAGCACCACGCGAATGTTCAGCGAGCGCAACACTGCGATGTCCAGCAGTATGTTGGCGAAATTCTCGCTCGTTACGATCGCGCCATCCACGCTGATGATGAAGGTGCGCTCCCGAAATTGCGGGATGTATTGCAGGATGCCGCGCAGGTCAGTCGGTTTCACGTTTGGTCGTCGCTTTCTCTTTCCGTCGGGAGATAAGTATTCGGTTTGGCCGGCGTTTCAAATCAATTTTGTTGGCGCGCTCGGAGCGGGCAGGGGACAATCGTGCTTCAGGCCAAAGCCCGCGCCAGTGACTCCAGACACCGTTCATTCTCCGCGGGCGTGCCGATGGAGATACGAATCCATTCCGGCAATCGATAACCACTCATGGGCCGCACGATCACGCCTTGCGCCTGCAGCGCTTCGAATACGCGCTGACCGTCACCCACCCGCACGAGGATGAAGTTGCCCGCCGAGGGAATGAAGGTGAGTTGCATCCGTTGAAAACCCGCGACAAAGAACTGAAGTCCCCGGGCGTTGTTCTCACGCGTGCGGCGCATATGTTCGGTATCGTCCAAGGCCGCCAGCGCTGCGGCTTGGGCCAGCGAGTTGAGGTTGAACGGCTGGCGGACTTTCTCCAGGGTTGCGACAAGATCAGGATGCCCAATACCATAACCCAGCCGCAGTCCGGCTAGGCCGTAAATCTTTGAGAAGGTCCGCATCAACAGCAGATTCAGTTGTGTGCCGTCGCGGATTGCGGCAAGAAAATCCGCCGGCGACTCCAGGAATTCTATGTAAGCCTCATCCAATACAAGCAGCACTCCGGGCGGAATCTGCCGCACAAAATCTTCCAATTGCGCCTGGGCCACCACCGTGCCCGTTGGGTTGTTCGGGTTCGCCACAAACACCGCGCGTGTTCTCGGCGTAATGGCTTTCAGCATCGCCGGGAGATCGTGGCCGAAATCCTTTGCCGGCACAGTAACCAGATTCGCTCCGAACAATTGCGTCACCAGCGGATAGACGGCGAAGCAATACTGCGACACCACCACGTCCACACCCGGCGACAGGTAAGCGTGACCGACGAACTCAATGATTTCGTTCGAGCCGTTGCCGAGGATCAGATTGGCCACCGGCAACTCCAGTTTCTCGGCGAGTCGCTGCTTCAGGTAAAACGCGTTGCCATCCGGGTACAGATGAATGTTGGCTAGCACGCGCTGCATCGCGGCGAGTGCCGCCGGCGAAGGCCCGAGCGGGTTCTCGTTCGACGCCAGCTTTATGACTTCAGCCGCTGGCAGATTGAGTTCACGCGCCACTTCTTCGATGGGACGTCCGGGTTGATAAGTCGGTAGATTGAGCAGAGCGGTATTGACCGGCGGGGGGATTGGCATTTTAGGTGGCCTCCAGAATTCTTTTAACGTTCACGTTTTTGGCAACAATGTCTCTGATCAACGCAATCTTCTGGGCATCGTTCGGGCGGGTCTTCACCGTCAGATCGTGGACTTTTGATGCAACCTGGTAACTGTCTTCCTGTGCCAGCAACACCGGGATCGGCATGGTGCGAATCACCTTGAGCACACTTTCGCTGGGACGGAGCCCGCCCGTCAAAACGATGCCCGCCATCTTGTCTGGACTGTTCGCTTCAATGCCCGTGCAGGCGGCCAGCACGATGTCCTCGCGGTCCCCCGGCGTGATGAGCAGTACGCCGCGCTTAAAGAAGCGCATCGCATTCTGCGCGCCCATCGCCCCCACCACCACATCATCCACCAGTTCATCCAGTGTGGGCGGATGATTGAGCAAGTCAGCCTGCAACTCCTCGCAAACCAACCCCACCGTGGGATTGGCCAATACCCGTTGATGCGGAATCACGCCCAGCAGTTCCAATCCTTTGCGCCGCAACCCGCGCCGCGCGAAGTCGGAAATGTAATCCACCTTGTCCCCATGCACCTTGTTCAGAATTACGCCGATGACCTGCACGCCTTCTTTCTCGAACAACGCCTGATTCAGTGCCACTTCATCAATCGGTTTCCCAATGCCGCCCTGCGTGACAATGACCACTTTGCAGCCTAGGATTTTTGCCACTTGCGCGTTCGACAAATCGAAGACCGAGCCAACACCCGCATGACCGGAGCCTTCGCACAGGACGAATTCCTTCTCCCACGCCACTCGGTCGAACGCGGTTTGGATGCGCCGCACGAGCGCCTCATTGTTGGCAGCCAGAAGATACTTGCGTGTGAAATCCGGCTCGACGGCAATGGGACTCATGTCCACCAACGGGCAGTTGAGCCGATACACTGCGTCCATCAGCACCGAATCCTCGTCAATCTTCTGCTCTTCAATTTCGACGAACCGCTGCCCGACTGGTTTGATGTAGCCGATGCGCGGGAAGTACTCCTGGAGCGCCGCAATCAATCCCAGCGAAGTCGTGGTCTTGCCGTCGTTCTGCCGGGTGGCGGCAATGAAGACGCGTGGTGTGGTGGTGTTCACTTCAATTCAACATCAGCAACGCAAGGCAGCCTCAGCGGACTCTGCCCGGCTGCGCTTTCCAGACCTCATTCCCCTGGCAGTTCCTGGCCGGCGCCAGGATAGAGCAGATTGTAATTGATGGCCTGCAATCCCACGATGGCCGCCACGCCGAGGATATCGTGCGCATTTGACCCGCGCGAAACATCGGCGGCCGGCCGGTTCAATCCCAGCAACACCTGGCCGTAAGCATTGGCCTTGGCAATGTGCCGCACGAGTTTGCTGGCGATGTTGCCGGAATTCAGGTCCGGGAAAATCAGTACGTTGGCGCGTCCGGCTACGCGGTTGTCCGGCAGTTTGCGTTCGGCGATTTCCGGCACCAGCGCCGCATCCACCTGGAGTTCACCGTCGAAATCCGCCTCCAGCAGCCGCTGCTCGGCCCGCTGCCGCGCCAGCGCCGTGGCCGCCTGTACCTTCCCAATCGAGGGATGCGTGGCGGTGCCTTTGGTGGAAAACGACAGCAACGCCACGCGTGGGCGCGTGTTCAACAGATGCCGCGCAAATTGCGCCGTGGACAAGGCAATCTCGGCCAGTTGATCCACCGTTGGTTCGGCAATCACGCCGCAGTCCGCCATGAACAACATGCCGTTCTCCCCAAACCGAGAATCCTCCACCTCCATCACCATGCAACTCGAGGCGACCGTGGCTTGCGGCGCAACCTTGATGATTTGGAACAGCGACCGCAGCACACTGCCCGTGCTGTGACTCGTGCCCGCGACCAATCCGTCGGCCTGATGCATCGCCACCATCATCGCGCCGTAATAATTCGGCTGGCGCACCGCTTCCTGCGCCTCTGCGGACTGGAGACCCTTCTCGCGGCGCAACGACACAAACCGGCGCGTGAAATTCTCCAGGTCCTCGCTCTCGGCGGGATTGATGATGCGGATGCCTTCCAACGAAATGTTCAAGTCGGCGGCGATTTCCTTAACCTTGGTGCGGTCACCCAGCAAAATGGGAGCGCCCAGCCGCAACGCATGAAACTGTCGCGCCGCCTGCAGCACCCGCGGCTCCGTGCCTTCCGGAAAGACAATCCGCTTCGGATGTCGCTGCAATTTTTCAATAACACTGCCAATGAATCGCATGGCCGTAGAGTAACGACGCCCTGCCAAACTGCAATCTCTGGTTGGCTAGGGTGGCGTGCCCGTTTGGTGCAGTAATGACGGCTTTGGTAATCTGCCCGCGGGCTGGGTGGGACAATTTCGGCGCGCCGGCTACTTGCTGGTATCTTTGAGGACTTCAAAGTGGGCCGTTTCGCCGCGGACCAGGTTCAACAGCAGTCCCTTCTTGAGATCAGCCCGCCTGAGTGCGCCTTGAAACTGTCGAAGGTTGGTGATGGAGCGGTGGTTGATTGCGGTAATCACGTCACCAGCCTGAAGACCTTTGCGCGCGGCCATACTGTCTTCCTCAACCGAAGTAATGACAACTCCGTCAGTTTGTTTGACATTGTATTTCTTCACGAGGTCCTCCGTCAGAGCTGCCACCGTTACGCCCAGGCCGGCGGCCGGGTTGGCTGCGGGGGCTGTTTCCGGCGGGGCGGCAGCAGCCACCGTCTTCTCTTCCACCCACTCGCCGGGTTCAACTTTTACCTGAATGGCTTTGCCCGCGCGCGACACGTCCAGCGTGATGGAATGGCCCACTTTTTTGCCGCGAATTTCATTGCGCAGTTCCTGCGGCGTGCCGACGGGGCGGCCATCCACGGCCGTGATGATGTCGGTGGGGCGCAAATCGGATTTGGCCGCCGGGCCTTCCGGCAGAATGGCACGAATCACCACGCCGTCAGGCACTCCGGGATGCAGTTCCCGAAACTCCGCGTCATCCCGTAATCCCCGAATGCTCACGCCCAGCCAGGCACGGGTGAATTTGCCTTCGGCGATGATCTGGTCGGAAATCTCGCGGGCGAGGTTGCTCGGAATGGCGAACCCGATGCCGGTTTGCAGGCCGCGAATCATCGTATTGATGCCGATGACTTCGCCTTCGATGTTCACCAAGGGACCACCGCTGTTGCCCGGATTAATGTTGGCATCGGTCTGAATGAAATCCTGATCCATGATGGCGCCGCCGACATACGCCGGCACAACGTCCGCGCGGCTCTTGGCGCTCACATGGCCGAAAGTGACCGTGTAATCGAGACTGTAGGGCGCTCCGATGGCGATGGCGAATTCACCCACGCGCGTCTTGTCTGAATCCGCCCACCGGGCCGCGGGCAATCCTTCAGCCTCAATTTTGAGCACTGCCACGTCCGATTGCGCATCCGTGCCGCGCACCGTGGCGGCAAATTTTCGACCGTCCTTGAGGCGCACCTCGATGCGCTCGGCGTCCTCGACGACGTGGCGGTTGGATAGAATGTAGCCGTTCTCGCGGATGATGGTGCCGGAACCCTGGCCAGTGGAGCGCGGGCGCGGGGTCTCGTTGAACCGCTCGCGATAACGCCGCCGCAACTCCGGCGGGAGGAAATCATCGGGAACATCCTCGAGGTCTTCGAGTTCGTAGGTGGGAGTTTTTTGGGTGACCGTAATGACGACCACGGCGGGCGTGACTTTCTCGGCCACTTGAACAAACGCCTCGTTCAACTGTCGGGCGAGTTCCAGACCAGACGCGGCGATGGCCGGTCTGGAGAAGATGATCAAGACGGCAAGGCAGACCAAGCTAGGCAGGCGGCGGGGCAAAATGCTCATGGTTGCAAAAGGTTGTTTGTCATGTCCGGCGCAACATAGGCTGACTATGGGCGACTGGCCATTAAATCTTGGCGCGAAGTCGGCAGCGACTGGCGGCACGCCAGGAAATTTCACTCCACTCCCATAAAAGTCGCCGGTGCGCCGACCTCCAATGTGACGTGTGGAAAACCGGACAACCAGGGCGGAATGCGGCGCTCCATTTCCGCCGTCGGTTCACGGATTTAACGCGGGAAAGGATTTCGGGAATTCTCACCCCTTTGCCACGAGTTCCACAAAGTTGCGCAACAACTGCAGGCCGACCTTCTGGCTTTTCTCCGGGTGAAACTGGGTGGCAAAGACATTGTCGCGCCAGACTGACGACGCGAACGTCTCGCCGTATTCCGTGCACGTGGCCACGATGGAATCATCCGTGGGCTGGGGAAAGAAACTGTGGACGAAATACACGTAGCTGCCGTTGGGCACGTCGCGATACAGCGGACAGTCCGGTCGGGTGATCACCAGTTGATTCCAGCCGATCTGCGGAATCTTCAGGCCGTTCGCGCCGGCGAAGCGCACCACCTTGCCGCCAAAAATCCCAAGGCCCGACGCGCAACTGTTAAACTCCTCGCTCTTCTCAAACAACGCCTGGTAGCCCACGCAGATGCCGAGGAACGGGCGGCCACTCTGAATGAACTCGCGCGCGGCTTCGAGCAACTCCTGCCGGCGCAGCGCGTTGAGGCAGTCGTCGAACGCGCCGACGCCCGGCAGCACCACGGCCCCCGCGTCCCGCATGTCTTCCGGACTTTGCACCAGTTGCACCGTGGCCCCGACCTTGAGCAGCGCCTTGTGGACACTGCGCAGGTTGCCGGAACCGTAATCAAGCAGGGCAATCACGTCCGTGGGGTAAGGGTTGACCACATCATGCTGCTCAATAAACGCCAGACGCACCGGGCATTCCAGAAAAAACCGACTTGGGGCATTGCCATAAGTCCTACTCGGGTTGTGGCGCAGATTTCCAATCTGCGCCACAACCCGGGCAAGACTGAGGCTCACAGATTTCTCAGAATTGTTGTTGAACTCTCGGAAGCGGAGGCGTAAAAACAGTCAGTTAGTCGGTAGAGAGTATGAAATAAACAGCATCAGTCGGCACAACGGCATATCTCGGTTCCTCACCAATTAGTTGTGTCAGAGTGGGTAGTGTGCCCCTGTATATTGTGGTTTTTCCACTTTACATGGTCAGCCTGCTTTGGTTTGTTAATCAGCAAACAGTCATGTATCTCAAGAACTTAACGGTTTTGGGGTTCAAGTCCTTCGCGGACAAGACCTCCTTGAATTTTCAGCCGGGCGTCACGGCCATTGTTGGTCCGAACGGCTGCGGCAAGTCCAACGTCTCGGACGCCATCCGCTGGGTGCTGGGCGAACAATCCGCCAAAGCGTTGCGCGGCGGCGAAATGGTCGACGTCATTTTTACCGGCACGGATGGTCGCAAGCCCATGGGCATGGCCGAGGTTTCACTCACGCTCGGCGGAGTGGATGAAGACAATTTGCGCGCCGCAGGCGTCGAGGTGGCCTACAACGAAGTGACGGTTACGCGGCGTATCTTCCGCGACGGTGGCAGCGAGTATTTCGTGAATCGGGTTCCCTGCCGGCTGAAGGACATTCAGCAACTCTTCATGGGCACGGGAGTCGGCCGCACCAGCTACAGCATCATGGCGCAGGGCCACATCACCCAGATTCTTTCCAGCAAGCCGGAAGACCGCCGGCTGATTTTTGAGGAAGCCGCCGGCATCACCAAATACAAGAGCCAGAAACGCGAGTCGCTCCGCAAACTCGAATACACCGAACAGAACCTGTTGCGCGTGGCCGATCTCATCCGCGAAGTGAAACGCCAGATCGGTTCGCTTCAGCGCCAGGCCGGCAAGGCGCGCCGTTACAAACAGATTCAGGTGGAACTGCAGCACCTCGACACGCAGCTCGCCCGTCATCAACTCGACGTGCTGCTCTCGGAGATCCACGAGAAACAGACCGCCGCCGATTCGTTGCGGACGCAGATTGAAACCGGCTCGGCGGACGTGCTGCGCTGTGAAGACGAACTTGGCCACTTGCGGGAACGGCTGACCGAACTCGAACATGAAATCAGCGCCACGCAACAGCGCGGGCTGGAGTTGAAGAGCGAACTGGATCGCCACGAAAGCCGCATCCAATTCAACGAGGAACGATTGCGGGAACTGGTGGAACAGAACTCGAAAGCCAACACGGACATCAGCCAGGCGGAAGAACGCCGCCACGTGACGGAGGAGGAATTGGCCGCCGTGCGGCAGCGTCTGGCGGCTTCCGAAGCCACGCTCCAGCAGCACCAGCAATCGTTGCACAGCAAACAGGGCGCGTTGCGGGACCTCGAGGAGCAGATCAAACGCGGACAGGAATCGCTGCGCGAGGCGCAGGCGGATGCCTTTGCCGCCGCTCAGGATTTGACCCGCATCCGCAATGAGATCAACGCGCTCGATTTGCAGAAGCAGGGCAACGTCGTGCGGTTGGAGAAGCTTTCCGCGGAGAAACTGCAACTGGAGGAAGAGCGCACGCGGCTGGAAACGCGGTTGCACGAATTCGCCACCAACGTGGAGGCGGACAAACTCAGCGTGCAGACCAAGCGCGGCTCCGTGGAACAGCGCCAGAAGCGGTTGCAGGAATTGCAGGGCGAATTGCAGAATTCGTCCGCCGAGCAGGACCAGTTCCTGCAGGTCCAGGCCGAGAAACGCTCGCATCTCAATGTGCTTGAGCAGTTGGAAGGCTCGCGCGAAGGGTTCGATGCCGGCACGCTCGCCGCTTTGCGCCAGTCGCGATCCGTGATGGGTTCCCTGGCCGATCGCATTCGGGTGCCGGAGGAATACGTGGTGGCGATTGAGAACGCTTTGGGCCATCACTTGCAGCTCGTCCTGACCGAACAGGCGGAGTCCGCCCAAAAGATTCTGTCCGACCTCGCCGAAACCAAGGCGGGCCGCGCCAGCGTGGCGGCGCTCTCGATTCAATACGGCGATGACAAGCAGCTTGGATTCGGGGGCGACATGTCGCCGGGCCGCGGTGATGCAACCGTGAAGGAACATCTCGCCAAGGGCGAAGTGATTCCCGCGTTGAGCGTTTTGCAGGCCGATCCCTCCGTGGACAAACTCCTCAAATCACTGCTGGGCCGCACGTTCATCGCGTCCGATCTGCTGTCCGCCACGGCCCAGATTCAAAACGGCCATGCCGGCTGCGATTTTGTTACCCTGAGCGGCGACCTGCTCAGCCGTCACGGGGTTTACACCGGCGGTTATCTCAACGGCCATGGCAATCCCAAGGCGCCTGGCTCCATCCTGGGTCGTAAGAACCAGATTACCGCTCTGCAATCCGAGGTCGAACAAATCAAGGAACGCGTCGCCGAGATGAGCCGCAAACGCGGTGCGTTGTTGAGCGAGCAGACGGAACTGCAAGCCACCTTGCAGGCGGACCAGACGGAATTGCGGCAGCAGGAAGTCGCCATCGCCACGCGCGAAGGCGAATTCAACGCGCTGGAAAACTCGCGCCGGCTGTTGCACCAGAAGATTGACACGGTCGTTTACGAAATCCAGAGCCTGGCCGCGCAGGAAGCGGAAGGCCGGCAGAAGCGCGCGGATCTGGTTGCCCGCGCCGATGAACTGGGCTTGCGCGAACAAACCTGCCAGCAACAGGTCGCGGACCTGACTGCGGCGCTGGAAAGTTTCCGCCAGCAGCGCGATGCCGCCAACAGCGCGCTGACGGAAAGCAAGATTGCGCTGGCCACCGAGGAACAGCTTTGCTGTTCGTTCCGGCAGCAGCAGCAGGCTTTGGAACAACGGCTCCACGAACTGACGCAAGTTATTGAGCAGCGACGCAAGGAAGTCTCCTCGTTCGTCACCCGCAAGGCCCAGGCGGAATCCGAGATTCAAGAGTCGCGCGCCCAGATGGAACACCTGACCCACGACCGCGAACAGGTGAACGCGCAAGCCGCCGATTTGCTGGGCCGCAAACATTCGCAGGAGGCGGACATCTCCGGGCGCGATGAGTCCCTGCGCGAACAGCGGCGGCGGTTGACACAATTGCAGGAACAGCGTGGGACGATGGAAGTCGAACTCGCGCAGAAGAACATGGCCGCGCAGAATCTCCGCGAGCGCATCCAGCAGAAATATCACCTCAATCTCGACGACGTGCGCAGCGAGTGCATCACCATTACCTACGCCGATGAAGGCCCGGCCCAGGTGCATACGCTGACGCCCGAGGAAATGGCCGCCAGCGGCGCGGGCACGGATTGGAACGCCGTCGCCCAGCAGGTCGAAGCCCTGCAAAAGCGGCTCGATGAACTTGGGCCGGTAAATCTCGTAGCCATCGAGGAATACGAAGAAACCGAGCAACGTTACCAGTTTCTCAGCAAACAGCACGATGATCTGGTGCAAGCCAAGGTGCAATTGCTCGAAGTCATCAACCGCATCAACGTCCAGACGAAGCAGATGTTCGCCGAGACGTTCCAGCGCATCCGTGACAACTTCCGCACGATGTTTGTGGAGGTTTTCGGCGGCGGCAAAGCGGATTTGATTCTGACCGACGAGAATGACGTGCTTGAGAGCGGCATTGACATCATGGCGCGTCCGCCCGGCAAACAGTTGCAGACCATTTCGCTGCTCTCTGGCGGCGAGCAAACCATGACTGCCGTGGCGCTGCTCTTCTCGATTTATCAGGTCAAGCCGAGTCCCTTCTGCGTTCTCGACGAGTTGGACGCGCCGCTGGATGAGGCGAATATCAACCGCTTCGTGCGCATCCTCCAGCGCTTCCTCGAACACTCACAGTTCATCATCATCACGCACAACAAGCGCACCATCGGCATGGCCGACGTGCTCTACGGCGTGACCATGGAGGAACATGGCGTGAGCAAGATCGTCAGCGTGAAGTTTCACAAGACCAACGAAGCCGTCCCCGACCAGACGCCGATTGCGACGGAACGTGCCTCGCGTAAGCCCGAAGACGCGGAGGAAGACGCGGCCCGCAAGCGCGAAGAGACGCTGGAAATTGTGATGGCGAAGTAAGTCCGGTTGTTGGATTCAAGTGTCGGTGGGCATCAAGCCGCCGTTGTCCGGGTTGAGAACGGCGGGAACGGCGGTTCAAAACATGACATCTCAGCCAGTCAGCCAGTTCGAAGAACAGTTCTCCAGACTGTCAGCCGGGGAACAATTGTTTCTGCTCGAACGCCTTGCTCGCCACTGCCAGTTGGCAGACGCGACTCACAACGCTTCCCACCAACCCGCGCACGGGAAGTTCGCGGCCAAGCCGGAGCTCCTGCGCGAACGGGATCGCAGCGAGTCGCAATCGGCTGCGGCCGACCTGTTGAGCGAGGCTTGGTAAACCGTTCACTGCATCTTCAACTCAGTTTGGGTGTGGTTGAGCAGCGGCTGCTTTGTTTCCTCGTGTCTTGTTTCCTCGTTGCAACCTGCGCTTTCGCGCGCTTATCCTCTCGCTCACCGTGAAAAACCAAATTCCTGTTCATTCGTTGTCGCGAGATGTGTTTGCGAGTTTTCATTCCCACGCAGGCTGGATCTTCGCGTGTTGTGTCTTCATTGTCCTGCTGTCAGGCCGTTTGCCCGGCCAGGCGGCCGAGGACGTTCTCACACCGCATCGAGTTGCGGAGTTGCGGAGCGTCACGAGCGCGGTGATCTCACCTGACGGCAACCGCGTGGCTTATACCCTGAGCGTTCCGCGCAAACCCAACGTGGACGACGACGGCGAGCCGTGGATCGAGCTTTGGGTGACGGACTCGCGGGAAGGCGAGGCGCGACCTTTTATCACCGGCAAAGTCAACGTGAGCACGATCCGCTGGACCGCGGACAGCCGTCAGCTCGCGTTCCTTGCCAAGCGTGGCGACGACAAGAATAAAGCACTTTATCTCATCCCGGTTGACGGCGGTGAAGCACGCAAGGCCGCCGAACTGGCATCGGATATTTCGACTTACAGTCTGTCACCGGATGGCCAACGCGTTGCCTTGGTGGCCTCCGAAGCCGAGACAGAGGCGAGAAAAAAACTGAAGGACAAAGGCTTCAAGCCGGAGATTTACGAGGAGGACTGGCGTTCGGCAAAGATTTGGCTGGCGACCCTGTTTGACATCAAAACCAATTCCATGCCCCTGGCACTCGAAGGCCACGTGTATCAGGTGCAGTGGAGTCCGGTGGATGATCGGTTGCTCGTTACCCTCGCCCCCACGCCGGCTGTGGACGACTCGTTCACCCGGCAGCAAGTTCGGATAGTAGATTCGAAGACCGGCGAAATCCTGACCCGCATCAACAACCCGGGCAAACTCGGCAGCGTGGCTTGGAGTCCGGATGGTCGGCGCGTGGGACTCATCGCGGCTGCCGATATTCATGACCCTGACGCAGGCCGCCTGATGGTCGCCGACGTTTCGAACGGAAACTTGCGCGATCTGTTGCCTGGACTTGAGGGAAGCGTCCGCCAGTTTGAATGGGCCGATAAGGATACCATCCGATACGTTGCTGCGGTAGGAGTGCAAACCATCTTCGCGGGCGTCAATGCCAGCACTGGAGTTCGCACGAGTCGGCCAATCCTTGAACCAGCAGGCCCCATTCTCGGCGATCTATCGCTGTCCACCGACGGCCAACAGGCCGCGTTTGTTGCCAGCACCCCCACGCATCCGGCAGAATTGTTCACTTGGAAACAAGGTGATGCCGCGCCCAAACGCCGCACGGATAGCAATCCGTCGTTGGAGAAAATTCGTTTCGCGCGCCAGGAAGTCATTCGGCACAAAGCCCGCGATGGCCTCGAACTCGAAGGCGTTCTAATTCGACCGCTCGATGAAGAAACCGGGAATCGTTACCCGCTGATTCTCTCGGTGCATGGCGGCCCCGAGGCGCACATCAGTCACGGCTGGCTCACCGGTTACAATCTACCCGGTCAGGTTGCGGCAGCGCGGGGCATGGCGGTGTTTTATCCCAATTACCGCGGTAGCACCGGACGTGGCGTGGCCTTTTCCAAGCTCGGTCAGGGCGATGCCGCCGGAAAGGAATTCGATGATCTGGTGGACGCCGTGGATCATCTGATCTCCATTGGTCTGGTGGATCGCGCAAAGGTTGGCATCACCGGCGGTTCGTATGGCGGTTACGCCACCGCGTGGTGTTCGACGCGTTATTCGGAACGCTTCGCTGCCGGAGTGATGTTTGTGGGCATCAGCGACAAGATTTCCAAAGTTGGCACCACGGACATTCCGAACGAGGAGTACTACGTCCATGCGCTGAAACGCCCGTGGGAAGACTGGCAATTTCTGCTGGAACGAAGTCCCATTTATCACGCGGCCCAAGGCCGCACGCCGCTGCTGATTCTGCACGGCAAGGATGATCCGCGCGTGAACGTCGGGCAATCACGCGAACTTTACCGTCACCTCAAGCTCCACAACCAGGCGCCCGTGCGGTTGGTGCTCTATCCCGGCGAAGTGCATGGCAACCGCAAAGCCGCCGCGCGTCTCGATTACCACCTGCGTTCCATGCAGTGGATGGAGCATTACCTCAAAGGCCCCGGCGGCGAACTGCCGGCCATGGAAATTGATTACGCTGATCCCTCGGTACCGAAGGAAGCAGACCCGCAAATAGAGAAGTAACCAAGCTTCCCAATCGGGCTGGAGCGGCGCCCCAGCGAGCGCTCACCGCTTTTTGAGGCTCACGCTGATTCCATCAGCGCCGGCGTTCACGAAGAGGGTTTCCAATTCCGGATTGGTGGTGATGGCTTTGACGTAGCGCGGGTCGGCCTGACGTTCGCTCATGTTGTGCGCGATTATCAATCCACCGGGGCGGACTTTCGGCAGCAGTTTTTCCAGGTAATCCACGTAACCCTCCTTGTCGGCGTCCAGGAACAGCACGTCTATGCTTTCCTTGAGCTTGAGCACTTCTTCATGTGCGTTGCCTTCCACCAGTGTAACCAATTTGTCCACGCCGGCGCGCTTGAAGTTGGCTCGCGCCGTGGCGGCGCGTTGAGGGTCAATTTCGTAAGTGGTCAGCTTGCCGCCGGTGGCTTCCAGTGCCAGGCAGAACCAGATGCCCGAATAGCCAATGGACGTGCCGATCTCGACGACGTGTTTCGCTCCAACCGCTTCCGTGAGCGTCCGCAGCAATCGGCCATCGTCCACTGGCACGCTCATGCTGCCGCGCCGCTGGGCTTGGTCCATATCGTGCAACACGGCCAGCACGGCTTTTTCGCGGTCGGACTTCGGCACGGTCTTCGTGGCGAACAGCGCACCTGCGTTGTCCGTGCGCGGGCCGGCCCCGGGCGGGCGGTCGCCACGGCGCGGCGGCTGTGGATCGGATGGTTGGGCGCTGAGGAGGACCACCGAGGCGCCGAGCGCCAGGGTCGTGAGCAGAAGCAGTCTCGGATTTTTCATAATTGCAGATCTTTTTGAGTAACTGGATGAAACTCGTATCGTGAAAAGCGCACTCAAAGCTGGCGCGCCACGCGGCGGAAGTGGTAGCCCACAATGGCAAATTCAATGGCGCGCCGGAATTGATGTGGTCGGCGCAGCAGGGTGCTCCAGAAGAACCGCCAGTAGGCCACGCGCCCCCGGTACCAGATACCCAACAGCCAGAAAGATTTCACAAACGCCATGAAATCCGACCAGGAGAGCCGCCACCGCGGCCCGGTGGGACGATGATGATGTTGCAGGAAGGTCCACACGCGCTGGTAATAAACCTTTGGCTCGTAAAGCTTCTTCATCAGTTCGCGGTAGCCTGATTGCAGGAAATCGCGGCTCAACTTGGGTTGGAAGTTCAGTTCCGCCTGCGTGTTGTTGCCGCTGCTCTCGGTTTCAAGTCGTCCTTCCTGTTTGAGCCGCTGCCAGAGGCGGGTCTGCGGCAGTGCCGTGAGCAAGCCGACCATCGCCGTAACCACGCCCGAATTCTGAATGAACTCGAATTGCCGTTTGAAGATGTCCGTCTTGTCGCTGTCGAAGCCCACGATAAAGCCACCCATGACTTCGAGTCCGGCGTTCTGCAACGTCCGCACAGCAGCCACCAAGTCGCGCCCTTGATTCTGCAACTTGCGACATTCCTCCAAGGCCTCCTTGGACGGCGTTTCGATGCCGACGAATACCTTGCTGAAACCCGCCTTGACCATCAGCGCGCACAATTCCGGATCGTCCGCCAGATTCACGGAAGCCTCGGTCAGGAAGCCCATGGAGGGTCGGGTGCGTTGCCGCCAGGCCACCATTTCGCGCAACAAAGACCGGGTGCGCCGTTTGTCGCCGATGAAATTGTCGTCCACGATGAACACCACGTCCTTCCAGCCGCGCAATCGCAGGGCCTCCAATTCGGCGACCAGTTGCGCCGGCGTCTTGGTGCGGGGAACCCGACCATTCATCACGATGATGTCGCAGAACTCGCAATCGTACGGGCAGCCACGCGAAAACTGGACCGCCATCGTCACGTAATGGCGCAGATCCACCAGGTCCCAACGCGGCACTGGCGTCTGGTGAAGACTCGGCCAGCGCGGAGCGCGGTAAATAGGCTGCAAGCAGCCGTTCCGCAAATCCTCCACCAGTTGGGGCATGACTTCCTCCGCCTCGCCGAGCACAAAATGTTGAATTTCCGGGAACGCCTCGTGTCCGGTGGTGAACAGCGGTCCGCCGGCAATCACCTGCCGTCCCAACGCCGTGCAACGCGCCACCACCTCGCGAACGGACCCCTTGTGGACAATCATGGCGCTCAACATCACGTGATCGGCCCAGCGCAAGTCGTCGTCCGTAAGCTTGGTTACGTTCATGTCCACCACCCGGAATTCCCAGTCGCGCGGCAGCATCGCGGCGACGGTGAGCAGACCCAGCGGCGGAAACGCGGCGCGTTTGGCGACGAAACGGAGGACATGCTTGAAGCTCCAGAAGGTGTCTGGGGTTTGCGGACTGACGAGCAGGACTTTCATACGACCGAAGTTTTACCTGCCTGCGAACGTAAGCCCCGGAGTCATGCGGCGCGAGACAATTCTTTGACCGGTGAGGCTGCTCAATTGTTTCGTGCCGCCGGACGAGCTCGCCGGATCAGCGATGCAGCCAGCCGAGTTTGTCCTGCTTGGTCACATAGAGCAGACCCAGAATGCGCACGTTCACCGTGATCAAGTAGAAGCCCACCACACTCCACACCGCCCACACGGTGATCATCAGGAACAGTTGGACCATGGATTTGGTAAGCAGTCCCTCCGGAAACACCAGGTCCAGGACAAAATCCCCGAGGGCGCGCAAGCCATAGATCACGGCAAACAGCACCAGGGTGACGAAATACTCCAGGGGCACGCGGAAGATGGAAGGCACGATGACGAGGGGATTCACGGCTTTGAGGGTGTCGAGCGTGACGACGGCGAGAAACGCCATCGGGAAGTAAATCCCGCCCAGGATCATTGCGGGAATGGCAGCGATACCGAGCAACGGTTGTTCATACCTCACCGCTAGGATCAACAGCAACAAGGCGGGGCTGAACACGGTCAGGATCATGCCGAGGAGTTGCAGCACCGGCAGGAAAACGTCCTCCCACATGTTCGTAACGCCCGGCATCAATGGCATTTCATTATCGCCGGTGGCGGTCGTGTGCAGGATGCTTTGCAGGAAAGCAAACAGGTAGCCACCCACCGTCACCTGGACGATCAAGCCGTAGGTGAAGAAGCGCCATCCGCCCAGGCCGGTCAAAATCATGCCGCCTTGCAGCAGGAGGTACAACCCCGTGCCGCCAACCAGCAAAAAGATTCCGCTCCCGCGAATGGGATACGCAAAGGCATCGGGCAGGCAGGCAAAGAAACCCTTGGACACCCTGGTGGCCGGCAACTGCGGCTTCACGTGAACACAGACTTCGCCGCAATTCCGGCAATGGTATCCCGGCACCGTTCCCACCGTGCGGGTGGTCACACAAAGATCACAAAAATACTTCTGGCACCGTTCGCACAGAAACCGGGCCGGTGTTTTGGGATGATACCGGCAGACGGCGGCGCCGACCAACCGCGGCCCGGGCGAGGACTCCGGATTCAGCGGCGGCGCGATGGGTGGTTCGTCGGGAGCAGCCACCAATTCCGGTGCGTTGGTTTGGGCGATTCGTAAAGGAGTACCGGTTGGCCGCAGAGCCGATGGCCGGATGACAATTCGCGACTCTGAATCCAGCGTGGCGGTGACTGGGGCGGGTGTTGCTGTGTCCCCAGCCGCCGCCAACACCAGGTCCACCGAACCCAGGCGAATTTGTTGGCCGGCTTCCAGTCGCCCGTCACTCAGCGGGGCGCCGTTCACGAAACTGCCATTGGTGGAACCCAGGTCCTTGAACCATACCCCGGTTTCGTTCACGACGATTTGGCAATGCGAACTGGAAACGGAGGGATGGTTGATCGTGAAGTCATTGTGCTCGCTGCGGCCCAAGCGGTTTATGCCCGCATGGAGCGAAATCTCCCATGCCTGCGAGGTTCCAGGATTTACCAACAACCGATGACTCATGGGACGGCTTTCCAACTCTGATGACGGAAATGCTCATACCGGCTCGGTCCGGTGTTGTCCACCGAAAACTGAAAGCAACGACGGTTCGCCAGCCGCCGCTACGGTTTCTCAGGCTTCACCAGGGCAATAACAGCGGCATCGGCCTTGAGGTACTTCTGGGCGACGCATTTTACGTCTTCGATCGTGACTGCTTCCAGTTTCGCGTCCTCGGCGTCGGTGTAGCCAAAGCCCAGGCCGTAAAGTTCATCCAACGCGGTGGTCATCGCCAAACTGCCGAGGTCCTGCCGCGCGATCTTTTTTTGGCCGATGAGTTTTGCCTTGCCGCGATGCAACTCCTCGGCCGTCAATCCCTCGGTGCGCAGCAATGCCGCCTCCTTGAGCATCTCGCTCTCCACCAAGGCCGCTTTCTCGGGCTCCGTGCCGGCATAAAACGAGAAAAATCCGGGCACCAATCCGACAAAATTCTGCGCGCCGACATAATATGCCAGACCCAGTTTCTCGCGCACACGCAAGAACAGCCGCGAACCAAGATCGCTGCACGCCTCCTGGAGCAAGTCCATGGCATGACGATCCTCGGCGCGCAAGGTCGTGCCCGGAAAACCAATCACCAGCACCGCCTGTTTCTTGTCGCGTGTCTCGGTGACCCGCTTGATCGTCGTGAGCTCCGGGCTTTGAGATTTGATCAACTGATCCGCCGTCAGCGCCGCCGGTTTCCAATTCGCAAACGCCCGTTCCGCGGTCGACTTCACCTCGGTGGGGTTTACATCGCCATAAATTGCCAGCACGCAATTGCCCGGTGTGGTGAGTTCCTTATGGATAGTTTTCAGGTCCTCCACCCGAATGCTTTCCACGCTGGCTTCAGAACCGAGCGGGTCCAGGCCATAACCGGTTTCACCGAACAGCGCGCGGCGCATTGCTTTGCTGGCGCTCTTGAGCAACTCGTCTTTCTGGGAGCGGATTCCGGCAATCTGAATCTCGCGCTCCCGTTCGAGCGCCGGCTCGGGAAACACCGGGCGGAGGACAACGTCGGCGAGCAAATCCAGCCCCGTGGCGAAATCCGAACTGAGCACCTCGACGTTGACCCCAAAGCTGTTGTTCCCGCCGTAACTGTCAATGCTGCCGCCCACCGATTCAATCTCCGTGGCGACTTCCTCCGCAGTACGCGTTGCGGTGCCTTTGAGCAACAGTTTGGCGAGCAACTGGGTGATCCCGTTGTTGGCGGCACTCTCCATAAGCACGCCGCCTTGAAAGACCGCGCGGAACTCCACGAATGGAAGCCGATGATCTTCCTTGATCAGCAAACGCAAGCCGTTCGGCAATTCGATTTTTTGAATTGCATGCTCGTGGGACAACTCGGCTGCCGCCGTTGACTTGGGCGCAGTCCCATTTGGCAGCAGCGCATACAGCGTTCGTTTCTCCGTCGTCAAATATTGGCGGGCGACGCGCTGTAATTCGGCGGGTGTCACACGCTTGACCGCTGCGAGATAGCGCTCGGAAAAATTCAGGTCCCCGGCCGCCAACCAGTTTCCGCCAAGGTCCTGCGCCTGACCTTGCATGGTCTTGCGCGTGGCGAGGGTGGCGGCGATGTATTGCTTGACCGCCTTGCTCAATTCCTCAGCGGGGATGACTTCGTGCTTGAGTTGCTCCACTTCGGCAAGCAGGGCGACCCGGGCCGCTTCAAACTTATCCGCGTCCACCACGGCGCTCATCCCCAGAAGTCCGACACTGCCGGGATTGTAAGTCCAGGCATCGGCGTAGTTCACCACCCCCAGTTTTTCGCGCACTTGGCGGTACAAACGCGAGCTTCGTCCGCTACCCAGCAGCACCGCCAGCACGTCCAGCGCGGGTACGTCCGGGTGACGTAGTTCCGGGATGTGCCAGGCAAAATGCAAGTAACCTAATTCAATGGCTGTTTCCTCGATGATTTCGCGCGGGGCGGTTTGTCTTGGCTCTTCCGGCAGGACCATGGGTGGCATTGCCCTGGCTTTGGTCTTCGCATAGGCCTCGCGAATCTGCCCGACAACTTCGTCCGTCTTCACGTCGCCCGCGACCACGAAGAAGACATTGTTGGGCACATATTTTTCCTGATAGTAGGCGCGGATGTCCGCCGGTTTTACCTCGTGAAAAATATCCGGGTAGCCAATCACCGTGTAGCGATAGGGGCTTTTGGTGTAGGCGACTTCAAACAGGCGCCGGCCCGCGCGCCGACCGGGATCATCCTGGTTCATGTCCATCTCGCGCACGATGACCTGTTTTTCCTTGTCCAGTTCATCTTCTGGCAGCGACGCGTGCTGCATGATGTCGCATAGGATGTCAATGGCCACGCGGGCGCCGGTGTTCGGCACGTCAATGTGATACACCGTGCGGTCAAACGAGGTGTAAGCGTTCATGTAACCGCCGGCCTCCTGGACCTCCTGGTCAATGCGGCTGCCCGGCCGGGTGGTGGTGCCTTTGAACAACATGTGCTCCAGCACGTGAGACAGGCCGGCACCGAGCCATTTGCCTTCGTTTATGCTCCCCGCCGCGCACCAGGCCTGGGCCGAAACCACCGGCGCGCTTTGGTCTTCGCGCACGATGATCATCAGGCCGTTGTCGAGCGTGGTCAATTTCACCCCGGGTGGCAGTGCGGGGATTTCCGGCGGGCGTTCGGCGGCGACAATTGCGGGTGCGATCATTGAGTTGGGGAGGACCGGCGCGTGAAGTTTTGACTTATGAATCGCGACTGCCTCAATCGTTGGCAGTCGGTACCACTGGCGGGCTGGTCTTTAGTTTGCTCTTCGGCAGGAACGGTTTGCGAAACGCGTCTGGAAAATCGTAGCCCGCTTCAAAATCCTCGAGGCGGTCTTGCTCGGTCTTGGCCAGCAGGCCGATTTCGATCATGTTGAAAACAATCTCGCCAAAATCCCGGCAGCGCTGCACGCCCCATTCTTCAAGCACCGTTATGGTCATGGGACCGAAGCCCGCGGGACTCAAGGCAAACTGGCGGATGCCTTCCAGTAATTCCTGGCCCGTGACATGGTGAATCTTGCCCGACTTCTCCCGGTTGGCGCCGGCTTTCTGGGTAAAGTCCAGCGCGTCTCGTACAAACCCGTACGCATCACGATGGTAACGCGAGTCTTTCGCGAGGATCCGTTCCACGGCTTCCTCAAAACTGATTTCCTGCATATTTAGGTTCCGCCCGTTTGTACCGTGGCCGGCGGCGGATGCGCGGCGCGACACGACTTGACCGCCCACCCTGCGAGCAGCAGTCCAAGAATGACACAGAGAACCAATTGCTCCTGCTTTGTCAAATGGTTCACGCGCGCAATGTAGCAAGCTCCGGGCTGGACCGCAACCGTGGCGGATGGTGATCCAGCAGTTCTCATTTTGATTAAGTGCGGGATGGTTACAAGCGGGGGTGAAGGTGGATTGAGGCAAAGCAATGTGGGAATATAGCGGCGCTGAAGACTGTGGGATGAAACGCGAGCAAGGCGTAGCCTCACGCTGGCTGGA
>JACZKP010000172.1 GCA_014860005.1 Verrucomicrobiota bacterium
GGTACGGGATCGGGGTCGAAGATGGCGAGGCGCTCGAGCGGCTTGAGATAGACGTGCGTCGCGTGGAGCTGTTCCTTTTCATTCGGACGATGAGGTCCGACGATGAATTGCGCGGGCGAACAGCGCGCGACATTGGTTCTGAAAATGTCGTCCGGGTCGTACAAATAGGAGATGATTACATCGAACTCGGAGAAATAATCGCACAAATCTTCGGCCAATTCTCCGTTGTGCGCAAAGAAGCCCGCCAACCCGCGTGCCTCGATGGGTTGCACACGATCCACCAAACCACCGGCAAGTGCCAGTTGCACGATATGCGGATACCCGAGCACCTCCAGATGCGCCTGGGGAAACTGCTGTCGCAGCGCGGCGATGGCCGGCAGCGTCAGAATGAAATCACCGATCGCCCCGCCGCGGATGACGAGGATTTTGCCACGAGATTGCATGTGCCGGTCAGTCTCTAATCGATTTCAAAAACGTCCTATGTTCTCTGAGAATCGTCTCCCAATGTGGACGCCGATTAGTCTCCACGAACACAAGCGTTTCCTCCATCCGTAGTTTGAACTCTGAAGTCTCGAGAGCCTCCGCCAACTCGAATTCTCCGCCGCCACCAATTGGCAAAACCACCCAGCGCTCGGGTCTTAATGGTGACCAAACATGCCCATGCTTGTATCTTCGGCACGGCTTGTTGATGTATAGCAGAACAAGATGTTGCGGGTCGTTCTCTTTCAGCCCAGGGATATAGTTATAGTCAACGAGAGTGCCAATGTAGTTTGTGATATTTGCCAAGGACGCCTGACCTTCTCCTCGGACGTTTGGGTAGCCGTTTGTCGCGTTCTCAAGCTGCCACTGCTGAATCGCCGAATCTATAGCCCTATTGCAGACGATCTCGGCCCCCGGCGGGGAAAAACTGAGCACGATGAATAACGCAAAAAAACCACAAAGCACCAGGCACGAAACAGCTAACCATCGGAACAAGCTCCTCTCAGTTTTCCCATTAGTAAGGGGGTTATTCAAGCTTCACCGCCTTCACATCGCGCGGAACGCCGTCAGTCCCAGCACCACAATAAAACCCGCAAATGCCAGCCGCACCGCACTGCCGATTTTTACCCGCTTTTCATTCTCGGTCGCCCAGTGCAGCAAGTCCCGCAGCCGCCAGGGCGACACCGTGAACCACATGCCCGCGAGAATCAAGACGTAGGCCCAGGTCTGAATGACCAGCACCCACGGAGTTTCACCCAGATGCGGCCTTCCCGTATCCACCATTAGCTTCGCCAGCAACAGGAACACCACCGCCAGTCCGCGCACGGCCAGAAAATCCTGCACGAAAATGCACGCGCCCAGGCCCACCGCTGCAAAGCCGATCATCATGTGATTCTTGTACGCGGCAAAGTCCGCCAGACTCTCTTGATTGACGTTCCACAGGAACCAGAGGGTAGCCAGCGCCATCAGGAAAATGCCCGCAGGCAGACTGCGCGGAAACTTGCGCACGGCGGCGGCAAACTGCGCGGGCCGGACCAGGCCGTAAATCTGCGGCGCCGCCAGCCCGAGGCCCAGCAAGATGGACAACATCGAAAGTTTCATCAGATCATTCGTTCGTCAAAGCGGGCAGAGAATGGCGGAAAGCCGAAGGAAGGTAAATCCGAATTCCGAAGCGAGTTGAACCTGGGGCGCAACACTAAGCGAAGAGCAAATTCCCGATCAGCGGGAGAAAACCGTTGACGCAAGCACACAAGCCGGGTCGAATGAGCGGCATCAAATTAAACATCATTCACCGTCAAACATACATTTGAGCTATGGGAAAAGTTGGCATTGGTCTGAATCTGGAAGCCGTCCGCACGTCGCACAAATCGTTCGAGTGGGGCGCGGAGTTCGCCGCGCAACTCGGCTATGAATACATCGAGCCGATGGTGCATTGGGGGCGCGAACTCTTGAGCGAGGCCCGGTATTTTCACAGCGTCTCGATGCTCGACGACCCGCTCCGCATCCGCCGCGTGTGTGAGAAGAACGGTTTGAAGTTGTCCGGGCTTTCCTCGCACAGCCAGCTTTCCAAACCGGAAATCGCCGTCGAGTATCTCAAGCAAGCCGCCCGTTACGCGGCCGAATGCGGGGCGCCGGTCATCAACACGCACGAAGGGCACAAACAGCCGTGGACCACCGAGGAGGAGGATTTCGTGTTGATCCGTTACTCGATCATGGAAGCGTCCAAAGTCTGTGAACCGCGCGGCATCAAGCTCGGATTGGAGATGCACCAGACTTACTCGCTCATCCCCGATAAGTATGATCGCATCTTGAGCCTGGTGAATTCACCGAACGTGGGCGCCAATTTCGACACCGGCAACGCCTACCTCGGCGGAATTGACCCGCTGGTCTGGCTGGACCGCATCAAACATCGCCTCGTTCACATCCACGCCAAGGACATCTCCATCGAACAATCCGACAAAGAACGCGGCAAAGTGATGGGCACGCCCGTCGGCTGCGCGTGCGGCGACGGCGTGATTGATTGGGAAAAGGTCATCGCCATCCTGCGCCCGCTGCCCCAAGACATCGTGTTGAGCGTCGAGTGCGGCACGTTGGATCAAGCCGAGCGGAGCGTTGAGCATTTGCGGAAGCTGGTTTAGCACACCCTGAGCGCGGCTGTGTGCGACGGGACCAGCCGCGGCGTGATAGGCGTGGTACTTCAACGCTCCGGACACGTCATCAGCGGTCGTGCAATTCAGAGTTCAAGCGTTCCTGCCGCAACCTGTCTGCTAAAGTTTCCATCACTCCGGTTTTGTCTATGTAAGACTTACGATTGATTCCAATAATGGCGCGACAAGCTTCGACGCTACCAAGGAAATTGTTGCCGTGGAAAAACAGAATCCGAAGCTCGCGACAAGTCGAAAGCCCGGGGTCATTCTCTCTTTTGGCCGCGGCCACAGCCCTAACAACTCGCCTCGCTTCCTCTCCCTCGATTGAAATCTTGAAGCCGTCAAATACATTCGAGATGACTACGTGGTCGGTGTTTGCAATATCATGCACCACGGTTTTTTGGTGCGAACACCCGGAGAACCCAAGAATTGCAGCAAGGAAAACAGTTGCGGCGAATTTGATATTCATTTGCACAAAGATTGAAAGCCAAGCAGGCGCTCCATGATTGACCAGATCATAAACTGAAGCCAAGAACACACCCCAGCGCTCGGATCAGCGCGTCAAGCAAACCGATAATCGGCAAGATCAGCAATGGCACTGCGAGCACTCGCTGCCCAAGGTCTCCTTTCCTCAAAACCGGGAATAACAACACCACGATAACGGCTGCTACGGCGCCTTCCGCCAAACTCAAATACACCTCTCTCTCAACGCTGCGCCAACGTGACAACTGATTCATCACGTACAGCAATGGAAACAAGAACAAGCCTGCTACAGAAAATCGAATTGAAACCTGCCATCGCTTGGTTTGCGAAGTGGTCTGACTGTCGGTCGAGCCAACAGTGGAATCGTCGCCACCGCTCATAACATCACTTTCACGCCCAAAGAGTAACCCGTCAATCCCCGCGTTTTGCCAAGCGCCAGACAAAAACCGTCTCCGAACAGGAGATTCATTCCCAGTGGCTCCCGAGCGCTCACCAACACCGCACCCGGTAAAAACGGTTCGGGCCCAACGCGGATTTGTCGCTCCACGTGTGAACTTGGCCGTTGCCGCGCACCAACGGGAACGCTTCCCATGTTTGGTCGGTCAAGGCATCCTTGAATTCCACCAGATAGACTTTTCCGCGTTCCGTCGGAAAAGAGAACCCAAACTCCTCCGGACGCCAGAAGGGATCGGCGACCGGGTGCGACACCACTGGCGGGCCGTCCCCCAATAGTGCGACAATAGCGCCGCCACTGTAATCCGCCGCGACGACATTCCGGAGCGTTGAAGCGATCGCCTGGCCCGGGAGCGTGGCACCCCAGGTAATGATTGTGCCGTCCTGTTTCAACGCAACGCACGTACTGGAGGCCACCACGTCCACTACGTTGCTCAGGCCCGGGGGTACATTGGTTGCCGAGCCGGAACCCCAAGCCACCACGGTGCCATCAGCCTTCAGCGCTAGCACCGTGTATCCACCAGTTTCGATTTTGACGACGCCGGTCAACCCTCCCGGAACATCAGTCAAGCCGTGGCTGTTGTCGCCCCAGGCAACCACGGTGCCATCGTTCCTCAAGGCGAGGCCCAGAGAATTTCCAGCTTTCACCGACACGACATTCGCCAGACCCGCGGGCACGCTTGTTTCTCCGGCATAATTGGGTCCCCAGGCGACGACCGTCCCGTCATCGAGGAGCGCCAGCGTGTGCCCATCCACCGCGACGGATACGACATTTGTCAGGCCGGGAGGAACGTTGGTTTCGCCCGAATAACTAATGCCCCACGCCCGTACCGTTCCGCCTGCCTGCAAGGCCACATTGAACAAACCTCTGGCGTTGATCGTGACGACCTGATCCAGTCCGGGCGGCACGGTATCCGAACTACCCCAACTCGTCACGGTACCGTCGGATGAGAGTGCCAGCGCATGTTTGTGGCCGACGGAGGTGGCTACCACGTTACTGAGCCCAGGCGGAACGTTTGTTATTCCCGGCAGGTTCCACAAAAAGGGACCGCCCCACGTCATGACTGTGCCGTCAGCTTTTAGGGCGGTGCAGCCGTAAGTGCCGACGGAGATTGCCACGGCATTGCTTAACCCGGGCGGCACGTTGGTCAACCCTTCGGAATGGCTGCCCCAAGCAACCACGCGGTTCACATACAAGTTCGCCGGGAAACTGAACGCTTCGCCATGAGCATTGCCAACCCTCACAGAATAGTCACCGGCCTGGTTCAACTGCACGTTCGTCAACCAAAGCGAACTGCTGGTGGCGCCCGGCAGGTCCACATCATTGTGTTGCCACTGGTAGAAGAACGGTGCTGGCCCGGCCGCACCCACGGTAAAGAACGCGTTTCCTCCCTGGAACGTCACAACACTCTTCGGTGGGTTCGTGATCCATAACGGCGCCAGGCTCACGGTGAATTCCCGGCTCGTGGCCATTCCGAAGGCGTTGCTGACGATGACCGAGTAAAGCCCTGCTTGGTTCGAATGCACGTTGCTGACGGTAAGCACGGCCTGGGTTGCGCCAATGATGTTCGTGCCGTTGCATTGCCATTGATAGCTCAACGGTCGCGCGCCGGTGGCCGAAACCCAGAAATAATCCGTCGAGCCAGTGAGCAGCACGCGATCCGGTAGTCCAGCGGTGAGAAAAGGTGCGCCTGCGGCCGTGGCGGCGGCGCTGTGGTTCAATCCCGCAGCGATCATGCCCATGTTGGTCAGTCCTGCGGGAACCTGAAGGTGAGATGGCGCTGGCGGAAAGGGTCGAGGGGCCGTGTTCTGCCCCCAAGTGACGACCGTGCAGTCCTTTTTCAAGGCGAGGCTGTGGTTGACCCCGGCGCTGACGGCCACAATGTTCGAGAGCACAGTGGTGGTTAGGTCCCCGGGGCGGCCGCCCTGCTCGACGACCGTTCCATTCGCTCGCAGACCAACCAAATGCGAACCGCCGCCTGCTATCCAAACCAAGTTGGTCAAAGTCGTCGGCGAGGGTAGGCCCGAAACCGTGTTGGTTCCCCAGAACCTGACGGTGCCGTTGGCGCGCAATGCCGCACTCGAAGTGGATAGCCCGGCCAACCCGACCACGCTCGTCAGATCCGCTGGAACATTGGTCTGCCCCCTGTGATTGCGTCCCCAGGCCAGCACCGCGCCATCCGCTCTCAATGCGAGGCTGTGTGACTCACCGGCAGCGACCGCGACAATGTTTTGCACACCGGGCGGTACGTTCGTTTGCTGATATGTGTTCGCTCCCCAAGCCACGACCGTGCCGTCGGATTTCAGTGCGAGCGTGTGATTCCCCGGTCCCGCCGCGATGGACACCACATCGCCCAAACCCGGCGGCACGTCGGTTTGCCCGAAACGGTTGTCGCCCCACGCCACGACCGTGCCGTCACTGCGCAGCGCCACAAGGTGATTCTGTCCGGAGGCCAACGCGACGACGTCCAACAGATTCACCGGCACGTTCAACTGTCCGAAAGTGTTGGTGCCCCAGACAACCACTCCGCTGACAGACAACATAGCGTCCGCACTGCGCGCGTAGCCGACGTGATTGCTTACGATGACGCTATACAGTCCGGCGTCGGCGGTTTGGACGTTGGTTAACATCAGATGGCTGTTCGTGGCATCGGACACGTCTGCGCCGTTGAACTGCCACTGATACCAGAATGGCGATTGGCCCAGAACACCCACGTCGAATCGCGCCGTGGCCGCGGGCAGGACGGTCTGGGACTTGGGTTGATCGGTGATCATGAAGGGCAGCACCGAAAGGTTCACGGATAAATTAGTGACTACGCCATGTATGTTAGAAACCACCACTGCGTACGCGCCCGCCTGTTCAAACTGCAAATCGTGAAGCTGAAGCACTGGTTCGGTCGCTTCGGGAATGTCCACGCCGTTGAAGCGCCATTGGTAACTCATTGGCAGGGTTCCAGTCGCTTCGGCTCGAAGGTAAACGCTGCGGCCATACACGCCCGTTACATTCGTCACGGCCAACGTGAGAACGGGAGGTCCCACACCAATCAAAGCCATGCTGGTGTAATCGCCCGCTGCCAGGGCCGCGATGCCAGACAAGCCTGCCGGCGGATCCACCAGCGCCCAACTGGTTCCCCACACGGCCAGCGTCCCATCCCGCGTGAGCGCCACGCTATGAGTCGAGCCGGCGGCAATGGTAATCACATTCGACAATCCCGCCGGCACATTGGCTTGAGCACCGGCGGCACCCCACGCGACGACCCTGCCGTCCGAGGTAAGCGCCAGGTTGTGAGAGGAGCCGGCGGCAACCGCCACGGCGTTGGTAAGGTCGGGCGGAACGTTGGTGTGGTAGGAGCTGCTGCCCCAGGCGACGACCGAACCGTCCGAGCGCAACGTCAGGTTGTGCCACGACCCCGCGGCAATCCCAACAATGCTGCTGAAGTTAGGCGGCACATTGGTTTGCCGTGCGCTGTTGTCGCCCCAAGCCTCGACTGTGCCGTCCGCTTTGAGCGCCAGACTGTGTCTGACCCCCGCGGCCACGGCAACCGCGTCCGCCAGACCCGCGGGAATGTTCAACTGTCCGTAGGTGTTGACTCCCCATCCAATCACTGAGCCGTTGCGTCTGACCGCCAGGCTGTGCGAACCGCCGGCCGCGACGGAGGCCGCGTCGTAAAGGTCGAACGGCACTTGAGTCGGCCAGTTCGCGATATCACCCCATTCGCGGACAGTGCCATCCGCGCGCACGGCCAGGCAGTGTTGAAAGCCGGAGGCGATTGCCACGACGTTGATGAGGTTGGGCGGAACATTGGTGGTCGGGAAGTACGGGTTGAATCCCCACACCGCAATCTGCGAGATCGTGAGTTCAGCGTCGGCACTGCGAACTGATCCCTCGGCATTACTGACCACAACGCCGTAGAAGCCGGCATCATTGGGTTGGAGATCCGTCAACACGAGGGTCTGGTTGGTTTCACCGGGCAATTCGATTCCGTTGAACTGCCATTGATAAGTCACGGGGGAATCGCTGTTGACCTCCACCGAAAACGCGACGGTGTTCCCCCAGTAACCGGCCTGGCTGCGTGGATTACTGCGGACGAACAACGGCACGACCTGGAGCAAGGCCGATTCACTTTCAACGACACCGAAAGCGTTGCTCACCACCACCGAGTACCAACCCAGGTCGTCCATGGTGGCGTGGTTGAGTGACAGGATGGAGTTGGTCGCGCCGGGTAATTCCACTCCGTTGAACTTCCACTGAAACGACAACGGCCACGCGCCAACTGCCGTCGTCTGGAAATAGACCGGAAACCCTTGCGCCACGGTGCGGCCGAGCAGCGGCGAGGTAACGTAAGGCGCGGCTCCCGCCAACAGTGCCATCGAATAATTTCCGCCCGCAGCGATGGCGACCACATTGCTCAAACCTGGCGGAACGTTCGTTTCCATGGAAGACCCGCTGCCCCAGGCGACGACGGTGCCATCCGATTTCAGCGCCAAGCTGAAGAAGTCCCCCGCGTCTATGCCCACCACCTCACTCAAGCCGGCCGGAACATTGGTCTGGTTACCGCTGTTATCACCCCAAGCCACCACGGTCCCTTCGGCGGTCAAAGCCAGGCTGTGCTGGAGTCCCGCAGCAATCGCGACCGCGTTCGTAAGGTAAACCGGTACTTCCGTCTGCCGTTGATCGTTTGCACCCCACGCCGCCACCGTGCCGTCAGCCTTGAGCGCCAGCGCGTGAGTGCCGCCGACCGAGATCGCTACAATGTTCAGGAGGTCCGGCGGCAGGCGCGTCTGCCCATAGTCCTCATAGCCCCATACTACGACCGTCCCGTCGCGCTTCAGAGCCATGCTATTCAGACCACCGGCGGCAACGGCAGCGACGCTCCAAAGGCCCGAGGGAATCCAGCACTGCAGGTAATTGTTATCGCCCCAGGCGGCGACCGTTCCGTTGGGCCTCAACGCAACTGTGTGAGTATCGCCGGCTGCAACAGCCACCGCTGGACCCAGAAATGGCGGGACATCGAGCTGGCCGCTCCAGTTCGCTCCCCACGCAGTTACTGCACCGTTGACGCCCAGCGCCACACAATGGCCCATGCCCGCCGTGATCGCGCGGAGTTCACTCAAGTTGGCGGGAGTGTCATCCGGCGGGTTGCCCCAGACAACCAACGGCGATGATGCGCCCGCCGGAAGCACCAGCGACCAAATCATCAGGATGATCGCCACGAGCAACTTGGAAGCCTGGAGCGGTCTGGTCATGGCTTGCGAGGTAGTTTAGTTCAACGGCCCCTGCAGCCGGAAGAACTCCTGCAGATGATTCCCAACTGGTCTTTTGAAAGAAGTATTCCAGTTGGTGGCCGTGAACTCCGACTGGTCGGCCCATTCAATGAGATTCGTGGAAACTTGCACGTTGTAGGTACCGCCAATTTCGGTCCGGAGGAAAATGTCAAACGTTCCGTCCGGTAAGGGAGTTGAGCAGCGAATACCCCGTTGAGGCACGCGTGCCGTGTGTCGAGAATCACCCCGAAACATCGGCCATCCACAGCGGGGCAGCGGGCTGCCACCAACCAAAGCCAGCAACTTGGAACCGTGCCCAACGTAGATCGTCCCGTTGGTGCTGATTACTGGGGACGCAAAAGCTTCTAACGTGGTGATTGGGAATGACCAGATGTTGGATCCAGTAGAATCCAGGGCGCGAAACCAGCCGCTCGTGAGTTCTGAGACGTACACATTACCGGCCTCATCAATGGCGGGAGAGGCCGACACGCCAGAGCCTTGATCGAGTGACCAGAGCTTCTCCCCCGATGGAGTCAGCGGGAGCAAACCTCCCTGCCCGACTTTGTAATAACCCACATAGACCGAGCCATCGGCGGCAATTGCGACTGAACTCTCCACAAATCCGGGAGCCAGATAGCGCCACTTCAAGTGGCCGTCGTGACTGATGGCGTAAACGTATTTGTCGTCAGCGCCGAGGTACACCGTGCCATCCGGAGCGACGGCGGGCGAAGCGTGAGTTGAGCTTCCAAGGCTGTAAGTCCAGTTGGTGGCACCCGTCGGCGAGAAGGCGAACAGCATGGAGCGACCGGACGTCACATAGATCGTCCCGTCCGCGCCAATCGTCGGCGATGACATTTGGGAAGGAGTTTCACCGGCAGTCAGGCTGAGCGTTATGATCCAGTTGGTCGTACCTTCGGGGCTGACCGAATACAATCGGTCGTAACGCATGCCGTAGGCTCGGATGTAAATCGTCCCGTCCACACCCAGTGCCGCCGAGGAAACCGGCCAAAGCTCTCCCGTCCTGAAGATCCAGTTCGTCTGGCCATCCGGGCTGAATGCCAACAATTGCCCCTTTGCGTTTCCAAGATAGATTGTTCCGTCAGACCCGATGCACGGAGAAGACACATCAACCGCTGCGCCTGTGAATCTCACCCAATTGGTTTCGCCCTCGGGCGAAATCGCCTTCAAGTAGCCTCCAGCAGAAGTGCCAACCGTACATGCCACGTAAATTGTGCCATCCGCACCCAAGGCGGGCGAGGCATGCACCTGACCGGGCAGCGTGATTTCCCAGAGTTTCGTTCCGGGAGTCTGCGCGGTTGCCTCGAATGGCAGAAAGCCAAGCGTGACCAACAGCAATGGCCAGAAAATTTTTCGCGAGTCAGCCGGCCGGTGGTTGAGGATTGAAGCCTGGAATATCTCTTGAGATTGAGCACTCAAGGGACGATCAGTGAAATCTCTTCCCTCGTTCATAAACTCTTTCTTCGTTTATCCAGTAGATTTTGCCCCTTAGAAAACTCCCGTCAATCCACATGTTTTGCTCAGCGGGAGGCAAAAGGAGCTTTCCGATTCAGATGAGCGGTTGTGGCAAGCGGGAGCTGGCGAGAATGTGGCGGTTCGCGGCTGCCGACGTAGGACAGACGTCGCGCCGGTCTCAAACTCCACGCTGTCGCGCTTACACAGCTTCTACTTCATCGGGATTGTTTCAAACGCCGGGTGGACTTCCAAGAGATGGAGACAGGCGCGACGCCTGTCCTACGGGTTTGCTTTGGCTTGCACCTTCGTGTAATAGCAGCAGGCATCCTATGTCGCCTATGATTCGAGTATTTGTCGCGCTAAACAAACGATCCCTCGCTCTCGCATTGCTGACAGTCGGTTGCGCACTCCACGCGGCCACGACTACTGAAACTGACATCTGCATCTACGGCGGCACTTCCGCCGGCGTCGCGGCGGCAGTTCAAGCGTCGCGCATGGGCAAATCTGTCGTCATCGTCTGCCCGGACAAGCATCTCGGCGGCCTTTCCAGCGGCGGACTCGGCTTTACCGACACCGGTAACAAAGCGGTCATCGGCGGACTGGCGCGCGAGTTTTATCATCGCGTCTGGAAACATTACGACCAGCCCGAAGCGTGGCGATGGCAGAAACGCGAGGAATACGGCAACAAAGGCCAGGGCACACCCGCGATTGACAAGGAGCAACGCACGATGTGGATTTTCGAACCACACGTCGCCGAACACGTCTTCGAAGATTTGGTGCGCGAACACAAGATTCCCGTGCATCGCGACGAATGGCTCGATCGCGCGAACGGCGTGAAGAAGGACGGCGCGCGCATCAAGTCCCTCACCATGCTCAGTGGCCGGACGTATCGCGCGAAAATGTTTCTGGACGCGACCTATGAAGGCGATTTGCTCGCCGCGGCAGGCGTGGATTATCATGTGGGACGCGAGGCGAACAGTTTTTATGGCGAACAATGGAACGGCGTGCAAACGGGCGTGCTGCATCATCGCCATCACTTCGGCGCGGTGAAGGAAAAGATCAGCCCTTACGTCGTGCCGGGCGATCCGAGCAGCGGTGTGTTGCCGCGCATCAGCACCAATCATCCCGGCGAATACGGCCAGGGCGACAAGAGAGTTCAGGCGTATTGCTTCCGCCTCTGCTTGACGGATCATGCGGAGAATCGCGTGCCGTTCCCCAAACCGGATGGCTACGATCCCGGGCAATACGAATTGCTCCTGCGCATCTTCAACGCCGGATGGCGCGAGACGTTCGAAAAGTTTGATCCCATCCCCAACCACAAGACCGACGTGAACAATCACGGCCCGATGAGCTTCGACAATATTGGCTACAACTACGATTACCCGGAAGCGTCCTACGAACGCCGCCGCGAGATCATCCAGGAACATGAGGCTTACCAGAAAGGCTGGTTGTATTTCATCGCGAATGACCCGCGCGTGCCCAAGGACGTGCAGAGCGCGATGCAACGCTGGGGATTGGCGCGCGACGAGTTCCAGGACAACGGCAACTGGCCGCATCAAATCTACGTTCGCGAAGCGCGCCGTCTGATCGGGCATTACGTGATGACTGAGAATGAACTGCTCAAGAAACGTCCCACCCCCGAACCGGTGGGCATGGGCAGTTACACGATTGATTCGCACAACGTCCAGCGCTACATCACGCCCGAAGGTTACGTCCAGAACGAGGGCGACATCGGCGTCTCGACGCACGGGCCGTATCAAATCGCTTACGGTTCGCTCGTGCCGAAACGCAGCCAGTGCGAAAATCTGTTGGTCCCGGTGTGCGTCTCCAGTTCGCACATTGCTTTCGGTTCAATCCGCATGGAGCCGGTGTTCATGATTCTCGGCCAGTCGGCAGCAACGGCAGCGGCCTTGGCGATTGATGCTGGAATCGCCGTGCAAGACGTGCCGTATCCCAAGCTGCGGGAGCGATTGATTCAAGATGGCCAGGTGCTCGAATCGAGTGAAACTGCCCCGCGGCGTCAGGTGAACACTGATCCGCGCAACCTGCCGGGCGTGGTGGTGGATGATGCGGAAGCCCGGCTCACAGGGCAATGGACCGAAAGCAAGGCCCTCTCACCGTTTGTTGGTGTGGGCTACCGGCACGACGGCCACGCCGCCGACGGCAAAACCACGGCCCGTTTTGAAACGCGCCTGCCGCGCGCCGGCCGTTACGAATTGCGTCTGGCTTACACGCCGAATGACAATCGGGCGTCACGCGTGACCGTGACCGTTCATCATCTGAGTGGCGAACGAACTATTTCCGTGAACCAGAAACTGAAACCGCCGATTGACAATCTGTTCGTCTCGCTCGGCGTATTCGACTTTGGCGCGGACCAACCCGCCGCGGTAGTGGTTTCCAATCAAGGGGCGGACGGACACGTCATCATTGATGCGGTGCAGTGGTTGCCAAAGTGACTGACAGGGTTTTCAGATCCGACCCGCTGCCCACCGACACCACGAACCGGTTCTATCGCGTGAGCGCGCCGTGATGCGATACAAAATGTTCGCCGCCGATAGGGAAGCACGGCGAAGTTTGACTGACGCTCGCCCTCACCCTGACCCTCTCCCCCAGGGAGAGGGAACAGCGATGGCCGCCTCCGGTGATTCGGAAATCCAAGCGCCTCTCCCGCAGTTGGTCGTTCGAAGCCAAAGGTCGAAGCACTGATCCGCGCCTCAATCTTGCCAGAAACCACCAGAAGATTCTCCCTCTCCCCGGGGGAGAGGGCCGGGGTGAGGGCGAGCGTTTCACCATTCGTCCGGGGTTCCGCTGGAAGCATTGAAGCAGTTCATCACATTTGAGAAGTTTGCTGGACACCGCATTACGTCCAAGATAGTCTCACCACCAAGAACTGCGGTAGACGGTAAACCCAGCCGCCGACTTTGCTGTAAGCGAACTCGTCACATGACAATTCTAAACTTTATGATGACTCGCAAACTTTCCAGCCTTTGCTTGCTCGTTCTTGCGTCGTTGCTTGCTGGTTGCGCGACCGATGTTGCTAACCGCTATTACAGCGCCGAGAAGTATCCTGCGAAAGACCCGAAGGAAGTCGAATTGCTATGGGAGCGTCCGTCACGCGAGTTTACGGTCATTGCCGATTTTCAATCACGAGGAGAAAGTCCAGAGGCAGTGCGGAAGAAGGCCGCCCAGATTGGCGCAGACGCGGTCATCATTTCCATTCTGGGTGGACTCTATAATACCAGCGAGCAGTGGGCGGGAAGCGACAGTCAGGGCCACACATACAGTCGGATTACCGGCACAGCCATCAAATACAAATAGAACACACAAACAAACCATGAAACTAAAGCACATCGCAGCAATTCTTGTCGCCGTATCCGTTGTTGGTTGCGCCTCGGTTGACGTTACCAAGACCGCCAAGGGGTACCACGACAAGACCGACCCGAACGAGGTGGAGATACTCAAGACGCGCCCCGAGCGTTCATACGAAGAGCTTGGCACCGTCACAGCGACAGGCTTTGTGCCCGCCGAAACCGCCAAGATGCACAACGCGATTAGGACCAAGTCTGCAGCGTTGGGAGCGAACGCAGTTATTCTCACTGAGGAGGGGATTATTCCTGGTGGGTGGGGCGGGGGCAAAAAGTGGGCAACTGGCGTGGCCGTCCGTTACAAGTAAGATTTGCTAACCATCGCTCCAACCGCTGCCCATCGGTTGGCCGCTGACAGTTTCTGTCTGCTCATTACAGCCGGGACCATCCCCCGCAATGGTCGTTGGTCGTTGCTACCTTCTCCCTGTGATATGAGCCACCAGACCATTTGCCCGAAATGCCTCAACAGTTTAGCTGCGCCTTTCGCGCTCGCATGTCCGTCTTGCGGCTTTACGCTCGCTCACCTCATCGGCTCGCCGTCGCCGGAGACGCAACCCAAGCAAGACAAGCACACAGAGCTACTGACAGTCGGCTCGATTTCGCTACACGGCGGAGAATTCAATGCCTCGTTCGACTATTACGGCCTCTTGAGTCTGCCTGATTTGGTTCGATACACCGTCAGCTACGGACATCACAGCACAGTGCCATCGCCTCGAGGTGATCACACCAACGCCGTCACCGTCGCCTACGTCCCAGAGATTATTGGCTCCGGCATTTCTCGTTACAGTACAGGCTACATGGCTTGTTCCGGCCTCTGCATTGTGTCGCCAGGGAGCCAGCGTTGGGGACACCCGTATCCGATTCTCGAGCAGTGGACGCAACAGCAGTTTGCCGGTGCCGTTGGTGCGTGTTTCGTGTGTGGCACAGCGACTCCATTCGGGCACACACTTTGTCCAGCTTGCTACTCCAAGGAAGGTTCAGATTGGAGGCGGTTTCTGTGACAGACGTCGCCTTTCTCGCGCGTTCAGTTCCGGTCACAAACCCACAATCGCCGGGCTGCCATCGAACACCACGATCTTGTTGCAGCGCGTGCGACCAGCCATGCGCGTTTCATTTCACCGGCTCGAACCTTCGACGACGATTTGCGTCTGCCGCCCGCAGATTTGCACGGGCTGAGGGAACTCACGATTTGGCGGGCGCTTCTGAGGTTTCCAGCGTTTCCAGGTACTCATCAATCTGGGTTCGAAGCTGGCGGATTTGTTCCAACGGCCCTTCCGCCAGCGCGGCGAAGTTGCGCGGGTTCTTCGCCAGGATTTCACCGCGATAGGATTCGAGGATGCGCTGCATCCGCCCCATTTGCTCGATGGCCTGATTGAGTTTCTCGGCTGTATCAATCATAGCGTTGAGTCGTGGAAGGTCATGCCGCTTGCTCCTACAAATTCACAATCGCCGGATCACCGTAGAGCGTGAACGAGCCGACGCGCGTGATCTTCACGTCCAGCAACTGGCCGCGGTGGCGCTCGGCGCCGTCGAACACCACGATCTTGTTGCAGCGCGTGCGACCGGCCAGGCGCGCTTCATTCCGTCGGCTCGGACCTTCGACGAGGATTTGCGTCTGGCGCCCGATGAACGTTTCGTATTTGCGTTTGCCGATTTCGTTGATGAGTTCGAGCAGGCGCGCGTGGCGTTCTTCGATGAGCGGCTCGGGGAGTTGATCGGGCATTGACGCTGCGGGCGTGTCTTTGCGTTGCGAATACTTGAAGAGATACGCGTTGTCGAACTCCACTTCGCGGCACAGGGAAAGCGTTTCCTCAAAGTCCGCCTCCGTCTCGCCCGGAAAGCCGACGATGATGTCGCTCGTGATGCCGATGCCGGGCCGGGCCGCGCGGAGCTTGCGGATAATCTCAAGGTAACGCGCGCGGGTGTAGCCGCGGTGCATGAGTTTGAGCACGCGGTCGCTGCCGCTTTGAACCGGCAGATGCGCGCTCTCGACCAGCTTGGGCAAGCGCGCGTAAGCCGCCACCAGATCATCGCCGTAACCCTTCGGATGCGGCGAGGTGAAGCGGATGCGTTCCAGGCCCTCAATTTCGTGGACGGCTCCAATGAGCTGGACGAACGGCGTCGTGGCGGCGGGCATCCTGCCTGCCAGTGAGGGCGGCATCTTGCCGCCCGGATCGGTGGCCGAAAAAGCAGCCACCATCGAACTTTCAACGGTCGTTGCGTAAACGACGTTTTTCCCGCCGGGCTGGAAGCCCGGCTCTACGGCAGGCAGGATGCCTGCCGCTACATTCCCACGTCTCCCATAACTCGTCACGATTTGCCCAAGCAACGTAATCTCCCTCACACCCTGCGCCACGAGTTGGCGGCATTCCGCAACAATATCGTCAATCGAGCGACTTCGCTCTTCACCGCGCGTGTAGGGCACGATGCAGAAGGTGCAGTACTGGTTGCAGCCTTGCATGATGCTGACAAAGGCGGTGACCGCCTTTTCTTTCGCCGCACCGTTGAGCAGATGCTCGCGAATCGTGCCTTCGCTTCCCTGCTCTTCCGCCGTGTCCACAATGCGCTGGCGTTTGCCGGCGAGCAAATCATCCAGATATTCCGCCGCGCGATGAAACTTCTGCGTGCCGAGGACGAGGTCCACGTCCGGCAGGCGGTCAATCAATTCCTTCCCCCGACTCTGCGCCATGCAACCCATGAAGCCGTAAATCTGGCCGGGACGTTCCTTTTTCGCCTGGCTGATGACGGCGGTCATCTTGTTCATCGCCGTCTGCTCGGCGTTGTCGCGCACGCTGCAAGTGTTGAGCAGCACCACATCCGCGACGTGTTCGGAGGCGGCGAGCGAATAGCCCTTGGCCACGAGTTGCGCGGCGACGGCCTCGCTGTCGCGTTCGTTCATCTGGCAACCGTAAGTTTTGATATAGACGCTCGGCATGATGACTGAGTGTGGCCGGAAAAATAGGCCACCCTACCGCGAAAGAAAAGACGGAAGATACGCGGCGGCAGGGCGGCTGCTGGACAGAATTCTTCGACATGTAGCGTAGGATTCCATCCTGCCGAATCATGGATTTCCCATCCGCCGACACCACGAATCGCAGCGCTCTGCGGAATGGAATTCGGCGACACCACACAGCGCGGCGAAGCCGCAACCAAACGCTCCCTCTCTTCCATGAATTGGAGGAGAGTTGTTCTCTGTCATGAAAGTGTTGTTTCATGTTTGACCGCTTGATCTACAGGCTTCTTCGCCGCTAATCTTCGACAGCCATGAGCTACACCCACCACTACCTGGAATCCGAGAGCGCGGCGCAGGGCGTCGAGGTCAGCGTGCTGGTCAATTGCCTGGTGCAGGACGCCATCCGGCTTGGCGCGAGTGATCTGCACATCGAGCCGTGGGAAAGTTCCATCGCGGTGCGCGCCCGGGTCAACGGCGTGCTCAGTGAAGTGGCGCACCTGCCGCTGGATTTCATGGACAAAATTTCCATGCGTTTCAAGGTCATGGCCAACCTCGTCACCTACCAGGCCGGCCTGCCGCAGGACGGCGCCGCGCTGGGCGGCCCGGAACTGGATAACGTGCAGTTGCGCATCTCCATTTTTCCCACCACCCGCGGCGAAAAGATCGTGGTGCGCCTGTTCGATCCGCGCGACCGGCGGTTTGATCTGAACACGCTGGGGTTCGATGACTCGACATTGCACGGCCTGTTGCGGCTGCTCAAGCGGACGAGCGGATTGATTTTGTTCACCGGCCCGACCGGTTCCGGCAAGACCAGCACGATGTATTCATCGCTGTCTTATCTCATGCAACGCGACGGCACCAGTATCAGCCTTAGCACCGTCGAAGACCCGGTGGAGTTCAACCTGCCGATGGTGAGCCAGACGCAGGTCAATCCCGCGCAAGACTTCACGTACGCCAAGGCACTGCGCAGTTTGATGCGGCAGGACCCGGAAGTGGTCATGGTGGGCGAGATTCGCGACCCGGAAACGGCGGCCATCGCCGTGCAAGCCGGTCTGACCGGCCATCTGGTCATCAGCACGATTCACTCCGGGGTTTCGGCCGGTGCGTTCACGCGGCTGATCAACATGGAAATCGAGCCATTCATGCTGGCGTCCAGCGTGCTCGGTGTGTTGGGGCTGCGCCTGGTGCGCCGCAACTGCGAGCATTGCCTCCAGCCTTATGAACCGGAGCCGAGTCAACTGAAGGTGGTGCCGGAATCCTCGTTGCCGGACGCGCAGTTCCGTCGCGGCGCCGGTTGTGAGCACTGCAATAACACCGGCTTCTCCGGCCGATTGCCGGTGACCGAACTGCTGGTCGTCAGCGAACCGTTTCGAGAAGCGGTGCTCAAAAAAATGCCCACCTCCGCCCTGGAGGACATCGCCATTCAACAAGGCATGCGCACTCTCTGGCAAAACGGACTGCATCGCGCGCTTACCGGTCAAACCACGTTGGAAGAAACCGTCCGCGTGCTGGCCGCGGATATGATGTAGCCGCCGCCGTGAGGAGGCGGAATCGAGCGGAGTGTTGGAGAGGCTGGATTGGTGGACAAGAGAATCGCGAATCGGCTCGTTGCGACAGCGCGTTGGAGCGGTATGCTTTTCGAACAAACAAATGAACAACCAACCCGCACATCAGACTTCCCGCCGCGACTGGCTGCGGCGCAGCGCCGGGACCTTGCTGGCGCTCGGAGCGTGGCCCGGCTGCGCCCGTTGGTCGAGCAATGGCCGGGGCGGCGACTTCAGTTTCGTGGTCCTCAACGACACGCATTTTCAAAGTCCGGAATGTCCGGAATGGTTCGCGCGCGTGCGCGCCAGTCTCCGAACGCACCAGCCGCGGCCGGAGTTTTGCCTGATGGTGGGCGACCTGGCCGAACACGGCACAGCCGCCGAACTGGGTGGCATGCACGACGTGCTGCGCTCTATGCCAATGCCCTTTCACGCCATCATCGGCAATCATGATTATGTTTCCGACACGGACCGGTCAGTGTGGGATAAACTGTTTCCCCGCAGTCTAAACTATGAATTCGTTCATCGCGGCTGGCGGTTCATTGGCTTGGATTCGAGCGAAGGCACCAAGTACAACCAGACCCGGATTCAACCCGCTACACTCGGCTGGCTTGATGACCGGCTGCCGAAATTGGATCGCGCCACGCCCACGGTGGTGTTCACGCACTTTCCATTGGGGGCTGGCGTGCGTTATCGGCCAGTAAACGCCGACGACCTCCTCGCCCGGCTGCTGGACTTCAATCTCGTAGCGGTGTTCAACGGCCACTTCCACGGCTTCACGGAACGGCGATCCGGCCCGGCCACGCTCACGACAAATCGTTGCTGCTCGATCAGCCGCGGCAACCATGACGGCACCACGGAGAAAGGCTACTTCCTCTGCACGGCGCAGGCCGGCGTAATTCAGCGCGAGTTTGTCGAGGTGAAGCCGGCGTGAGGGCCGGTGGAGGCGATTGTCTGGATTCGTCGAACCATTACCTGAACGGCAGCCGCTTCCCACGCGGGTTCACCCTGCGGCCACCGCGTCTTGCGCACCCGGCCAATCCGGCGGGAGGAATTCTCCGGCAACGCGCCTGGATGGATAACGAGCATGACACCGCGCGCGTTTTGCGGTAAAACCCCGCCATGCCGAGTCTGGAACTCAAGCCCACGCATAAGGTTGTCGCGGTGTATTACGACAATCTCGCCAAGTTTGCCAAACTCGGCATCAAGCACGAAGGCGCGGTCCGCTCCGCCTTCCAGGAACTGCTTGAATCCTGTGCCCGCCAGTTCGATTGGAAACTCGTCCCCGAATACCGCATCAAACGCAAAAGCCAAGCCGACGCGTCAGCCGACGGCGCCTTGCTCGACCACTACGGCCTCAACCACGGCCTGTGGGAAGCCAAGGACTCCGCTGACGACCTCGACAAGGAAATCAAACACAAGTTCTCCGTCGGTTACCCAAAACAGAACATCCTGTTCTGGCAGCCGGATCGCGCCGTGTTGTACCAGAACAGCGAACGGTTTTACGAAGCTGACCTGACCAAACCCGAAGACCTCGTCCACGTCCTCACGCTGTTTCTGGAATTCGCGCCGCCCGCGATCGCGGAATGGGAAAAGGCCGTCGAGGAATTCCGCGACAAAGTCCCGCAGATCGGGGCGAGCCTCAAAGCCCTCATCGAAAAGGAACGCCAGACCAACAAGAAATTCATCGCCGCGTTTGAAGATTTCTGCTCGCTCTGCCGTGGCTCGCTGAATCCCAACATCTCCATCGAAGCCGTCGAGGAGATGATCATCCAGCACATCCTCACTGAGCGCATCTTCCGCAAAATCTTCGACGTCGCCGATTTCATCTCGCGCAACGTCATCGCCCAGGAGATTGAAAAACTCATCACCGCCCTCAACTCCCGTGTCTTCAGCCGCGACGATTTCAGCAGGAGCCTGGAACATTTCTACGGCGCGATTGAAAACGCCGCCGCCACCATCACCGATTTCCACGAGAAGCAGACCTTCCTCAACACCGTCTATGAACGCTTCTTTCAGGGCTTCTGCGTGAAGGTGGCCGACACGCACGGCATCGTTTATACGCCGCAACCGCTCGTGAACTTCATGGTCGCCAGCGTCGAGCACGTGCTCAAGGCGGAATTCGGCAAGACCCTCGCCGACCGCGATGTTCACATCCTCGACCCCTTCACCGGCACCGGCAATTTCATCGTCAACATCATGCGGCACATCCCGAAGACCGCGCTGCCGCACAAGTTCGCACAGGAACTCCACTGCAACGAGATCATGCTCCTGCCTTATTACGTGGCCTCGATGAACATCGAGCACGCTTACTACGAGGCCACCAGCAAATACGAACCGTTTGAGGGCGTCTGCCTCGTGGACACGTTCCAGACGGCTGATGTCGAAGTGGCCTACGCGCTGGGGGAAAGGCGTACACAGAATTTGATGGCATACTTCAATCCCGAAAACTCAAAACGCATCAACCGCCAATTGGCAGCGCCAATCAGAGTGATTATTGCAAATCCTCCATACAATGCTGGCCAAGCCGATGAAAACGATAACAACAAAAACCGCAAATATCCTGAACTCGACCGGCGGGTGAGTGTCACCTATGGCGAATCTTCTAGCGCGACTCTTCTTCGGAAGCTTGCAGACCCTTATGTAAAGGCCATTCGTTACGCCAGTGATCGCATTGGCGACACCGGCGTCGTGTGCTTCGTCAACAACAACAGCTTCGTCGAGGAAAGAACTTTCGACGGAATGCGCAAAGAACTGGCCAGAGATTTCGACGAGATTTATGTGCTCGATTTAGGGGGCAACGTGCGGAAGAACCCGAAGCTGTCCGGGACAACGCACAATGTCTTTGGCATTCAAGTTGGGGTGAGCATCAATCTGTTCATCCGCCTGCCACGGAAAGGCGGCAAGGTGCGAAAGGCCAGAATTTATCTTCATCAGGTCGGGCGTGATTGGCGCAGGGAAGAGAAATGTGCCTTCCTCGACAAGGCTTACTCCATTGCTGGGATGAAATGGAAAAAACTAGACCCCGACGCCAAAGGCAATTGGATCACGAACGAAAACGATGAAGAATTCGCATCGTTTCTGCCAATCGGCAGCAAGGATGCCAAGGCGGGCACGAGTGTGGACACTGTTTTCCGCACCTACTCGCTTGGTGTTTCCACCAATCGCGACGGCGTGGTTTATGATTTTGATGCGAAACGGCTCGCCAAGCGCGTTGAACAATTCGCCGACGATTACAATGCCGAACTAAACCGGTGGAAAACAAAAGCCAAGCCGCCGAAAGACCCGAAGGAACTGATTCGATACCTTGATGGCTTTGTCAGTTACGATAAAATTAAATGGAGTCGGAATTTGAAACGGTGGTTTAGGCAGGGAGACGAGTTGAAGTTTCGACCTTCGGATGTTCGCATTACCTCTTATCGCCCGTTCACTCGGCTGAAGCTGCATTATGCGCGGATGTTTGTGGACGAGTTCGGTTCAACCCACGAATTTTTCCCGACGGTTAAATCTGAAAAGGAGAATCTCTTAATCCTTTGTCCGAGTGGAGGCGGTCGCAGCCCGTTCTGGAGTTATTCGACAAGCCAAATTCCCAATTTGAACTTTGTCTCAATTGATTCCGCACAATGCTTCCCGCTGTTCACCTATTCCATAGACGGCAAGGAGCGGCGCGACAACATCACGCCCAAGGCGCTGACGCTGTTCCAGATTTTCTACGGCGACGACGACATCACGCGGGCCGACATTTTCCATTACGTCTATGCGCTGTTGCATCATCCCGCCTACCGCACCCGCTACGCCGAGAATCTGAAACGCGAACTCCCGCGCATCCCCTTCATCGGTCGTAGCGGCGCTCTGCCGAGCGCCGCTACGTTCTTCCCCCTTTCCGCCGTCGAGAAAATGCAGGGCGACGCCAAACCTGATCACGACCCCAAAGCCAGCGCCAAACTGTTCCACGCCTTCGCCGCCGCCGGCAAGAAACTCGCCGACCTGCACGTGAATTACGAATCCGCCAAAGAGTTTCCGCTCCAGCGGCAGGAAAACAAAGCCGTCAAACTCGACTGGCGCGTGGAGGCGATGAAGTTGAGCAAAGACAAGGCGTCGCTGTTCTACAACGATTTCCTGACCTTGAGCGGCATCCCGCCGGAAGTGTTCGATTACCGCCTCGGCAACCGCAGCGCGCTCGAATGGGTGATAGACCAATACCGCGTCAGCAAAGACGACAACGGCAACATCGCCAGCGACCCGAACCGCCTGGACGACGAGCAATACATCCTCCGCCTCATCGGCCAAGTCATAAACGTGAGTCTTGAGACGGTGAAGCTGGTGAAGGGGCTGCCGGAGCTAGTGTTTGATTAGCGCAGTCTGGGAGGTGGAGCTTCGCCAATGCCTGGCAACAGGAGGATTGGGAATTCCGCGTGACACTTTCGGCAGGTGCGCCTACGGTGCGGGTGAATCGCAACCGAGGGACTGCCATGAAACCAGATTACCAAGACACCGCTGTTTCGCCCGCTCAAAAGCCAAATCTCACCCGTCGTGAATTCATAGTCCGCAGTGGCGCCGCCGTGGCCGGCTCGGCGCTGGCCGGCGTAGCCCTGCCGCACGTTCACGCAGCGGAGGATGGCACCATCCGGCTGGCGCTCATTGGTTGCGGTGGCCGCGGCAGTGGCGCGGCGGCGGACGCCTTCGAGTCCCCCCATGGCCCGGTCAAGCTGGTGGCGATGGCGGATTTATTTCCGCAGCGGCTGGAGCGCTCTTACGCAGCGCTGCATGCAAAGTACGCCGCGCAGATGGATGTGCCGCAGGAAAGGCGGTTCCTTGGCTTCGACGCGTATCGCCGGGCGATTGACTGCCTGCGGCCAGGCGACGTGGCGATGTTGACCGGTTACGCGGGCTTTCGTCCCGGCCAGCTCGAATACGCCGTGGCCAGGGGCGTAAATGTGTTTATGGAAAAATCCTTTGGCGCGGACGCACCCGGCTTGCGCCGGGTCATCCAGGCCGGGGCCGAGGCGGAAAAGAAGAACTTGAAGATCGCGGCGGGTCTGCAATGCCGGCACTCGGTGAACCGCCATGAATTGCTGCGCCGGATGCACGACGGTGAACTGGGCGAGGTGCATCTGATTCGCGGTTACCGCATGCAACCCGTGGGCGTCCTGGGCCGGCGGCCCGCGCCGGAGAAGGAACTGCACTGGCAGGTGCGCAACTTTGTGCATTTCCTGTGGGTGTCGGGCGGGTTGTTCGCCGAGATGAACATCCACCAGATTGACGAGTTTTGTTGGATCAAGGATGCGTATCCGGTGACGGCCCATGCCATCGCAGGGCGCGCGCCCAACAGCAAGGATTGCAGCCAGAATCTGGATTCGTTCACCATCGAATGGACCTTTCCGGACGGCGCGAAGGCGTTGCACGTGGTACGCTGGCTGCCCAATTGTCACAACGAGTTTGCGACTTACATTCACGGGACCAAGTGCGCGGCACAGTTCTCCGGTCCGAGCCACGTCGGCACGGTTCACCGCTACAAGGATCAACGCTGCGCACCGGACAACATCGCCTGGCGTGCCCCCAAGGAAGTGGCAACGCCCTGGCAGGCGGAGTGGAACAATCTGCTGGAGGCCATCCGCCAGGACAAACCGCACAACGAAGCGAAGCGCGCAGCGTTGTCGAACGTGGCTGACCTTATGGGCCGCGCGGCAGCCCACACGGGCCGGGTGATCACTTGGGACGAAATGATGGCCTCGAATTTCCAGTTCTGCCCCAATATTGACAGTCTGACCGACGACAGTGCGCCACCCATTCAGCCGGACGCGCAAGGACGTTATCCGGTGCCCGTGCCGGGCGAGTGGAATGAGGTGTGAGGGGCAAGTGCGCGAAAAACCGAACACCAAACTCCAAAATCCAAGTCTTGGCATCCGGCGAACCGGCGACGAAACGGGTGACTCGTGGGCTCGCCGCCGGCTCGCATCGAAAGGTTTCAGGGATAATATTCCGGCACGAACGTCTGCTCGCTGAACGGAGGGCGAATATAGCCCTTGTCCGGAGCGCGCGGCAGTAATTTGGCCGGTTTTGGCGTGAGGTCTTCGTAGGGAATTTGCGCCAGCAGGTGACGAATGCAGTTGAGACGCGCCCGTTTCTTGTTGTCCGCATTGACGGCGTACCACGGAGATTGCTTGATATCGGTATAAGCCATCATCTGATCCTTGGCTCGCGAGTAATGTTCCCAGTGCCGTCTGGATTCAAGATCCATGGGACTGAGTTTCCAGCGCTTGGTGGGATCGTGGATGCGGTCCTGGAAACGCCGTTCCTGTTCCTCGTCGCTGACGGAGAACCAGTATTTGATGAGGAGGATTCCCGACCGGATCAACATCCGCTCGAACTCCGGGCAGGAGTGGAGGAACTCCTGGTATTCGCTTTCGGTGCAGAAACCCATGACGTGCTCAACGCCGGCGCGATTGTACCAACTGCGGTCGAAAAGGACCATTTCCCCTGCCGCCGGGAGGTGAGCGGCGTAACGCTGGAAATACCACTGCGTCTTCTCCCGATCGGTGGGAGTTCCCAAGGCGACGACACGGCAGACGCGCGGGTTCATTCGTTGAATGATCCGTTTGATGGTTCCGCCCTTGCCAGCGGCATCGCGTCCTTCGAAGAGGACCACGACCTTAAGGCGCTTATGCCTGACCCATTCCTGCAGCTTGACCAACTCGATCTGCAGCCGCTTGAGTTCCTTGTTGTAGCGTTTGTTCTTGATCGGGCGCGCCGTGCGGTCGGACTGGTCCGTAGCGTGGCCATTGCCATTTCGTGTGATGGCAGATGATAACCAAGCGGCGTTGGCAACCCCGTTGCCCGTGCGCTTGGTCTCCCGTTGTTTTTGCTTTTTTGCCATCTGGTGACTCCTTCTGACTTATCGGCGAAAAGCGCGGAGGCTTTAGGAATCATCTTCAGCAGATGAATTGGGTTTCGAGACCAGATCCGCCCGTCACTGAAAAACCGCCAGCACATCACAACGGCCGATGGCCGATAGATTTCCATTGCCACCGGAAAAGCGCCCCTGTTAGCGTCCTGACGGTTTTCGAGAGGACAAAATTATGAGCACAACCCAAGCACCAAACAATTATCCCAAACTTCACAACGCAATGTGGCCCGGCCTCGTGGGCAAAGGCAGCCCCGGCGCGGAGTCATGCATTGACCTGGACACGATGCTCGAACTCACCGCCCAGGCCGAGGTCAACGGCGTTAAATTCGACGGCGTGGACCTGTTCCTCTACGACCCACACGTGAGCATTGATATTGATGACGACGGCATCAAGAAGCTCGCCGACAAGATTCAAGGCAAAGGTTTCGTCGTCGGCTCGGTGGTGGCGCCGGTGTGGTTCGACGGCTCGGCGATGGGCGATGAGACCAAGCGCGCCAACTGGGTGACCGCGGTGCGCAAAGCGTGTCGCATTGCGGAGAAACTGCGCGACCTCGGCGTGCGACCTCACGGCGTGGTGCGCATTGATTCGGCGGCGCCGGTGACCGAGTGGGAAAAGGACCCCAAGGGCAACACCAAGCTCATCGCGAAGACGTTCAAGGAGGGGGCGAAGGTGGCGAAGGACCATGGCGAACGGCTGGCCGCGGAAGGCGAGATTTGCTGGGGCGCCATGCACAGTTGGAAATACATGGTGCAGTTGCTGGAAGAAGTCGGGCAACCGCGCGTGGTGGGTTTCCAGGCGGACATGGCCCACACGCTCCTCTACGTGCTCAGCGACAACGCACCGGAACACCGGCTCGTGCCGGAGAAATTCAACTGGGAGCCGGACAAATTCCACGCAGCGATGAAGAAGCTCACCAAGGCGCTACGACCGTGGACGATTGATTTCCACGTCGCGCAGAATGACGCCACGGTGAAAGGCAGCGGCTCGCACGACAAGACCGGCAAGCATTGCCTGGCCACCGATCCCAAGGGCAAATTGAACATTGCGCGCGATTCCGCCTACTGGATGCGGGATGATGCCGGGAAGGTCACCAAGAAATTCAAGCACATCTGCTGGGACGGCTGCATGTTCCCGAACGAAGTGATGATGAAGCCACAAACGTGGAACGACATTCTCACCGCGATGATTCAAGTGCGCGAGAATCACGGCTGGCGCGGCTGATAACGCCTGACTGCCGGACGGGATTCCGCTGTTCGCAGCGGCATCGCGCTTTTCTTTAAACGGCCGGTTGCCGCCCGCTGCACGCGGGGTAACCGGCCAATTTGCTTTTCACGCCGGGCGCGTGGCATGGCGCGTGCAAAACGTGCCTTCGTGCCTTCGGATGAAACAAGCTTGGAATCCTAGAATAACGCCTATGAAACACGTTCAGACTCCCCGTTTCGCCACCATCGGGCTGGTTTGGCTGGCGCTGGTTCTCCTGAGCACCCGCCCGGCAATGAGTGCGCCGCACTTGGAGCAGAAGTTTGACATGCTCGAAACCAAGACAGGAACGTACACAAATGTGACGGTGACGGCGAAGAACGAGGAGTGGATTTTTGTGATCCATGCGGGCGGCATGGGTAATGTGAAGATTGCCGACCTCACGGATGACTCGCTGATCAAACTGGGTTACGCCACGCCGGAGAAACCCAAATCCGCGCAGGACCTGGGGCCGGCGATGCAGGCGTTGGCGGAGTTGAATCTGCCTCCCATGGAGGAAGTGCAACAAACCTGGCGCACCGAAGGCGCGGAGGCGGCGATGAATCTGTTTTCGAAAACGGATTTGTTCTCCGCCTTGGCGCCACTCTGGCCGGTCCTCGCAGTGCTCGGTGTGGTTTATCTGCTCTTCTGCTATTGCTGCCAGTTGATCTGCCGCAAAACTCACACCTCGCCCGGGCCGCTGGTCTGGGTACCGATCCTGCAAATTATTCCGCTGCTGCGCGCCGCCGGCATGTCCCGCATGTGGTTGCTTGCCTTCTTTGTGCCCGTGCTCAACCTGATCGCGCAGATCATTTGGTATGTGAAGATCGTCCAAGCCCGCGGCAAGGGACCGTTGTTGGTGCTCTGGCTCGTGCTCCCGTTTACCAGCCCGTTCGCGTTCCTCTACCTGGCTTTCTCCAGTGCCGCACCGGTGGAGATCGAGCGGGTAGGCCCGTTGGTTTTGGAGACTGCGTAAGCCTGCCCGGGCGTTCCGCCCGCTTCTGATATCTGTCGCCGCCGCTCCTGTGGGCTGGGTTTTCTGTCTGTTTCGTCTTGCCTCCGGATTAGCAAAGCGATTTGCTATCGCCGCAACAACATTACGCTATGAAAACACTCCGGATCGGACTCATCGGGTACGGCTTCATGGGCCGGGCACATTCCAACGCGTATCGCAGGGTGGGCAACTTCTTCGACTTCGAGCACGAATGTGTGCTCCAGGCCGCGTGCGCCCGCGATGCGGAAAAGGCCAAAGACTTCGCCCGGCGTTGGGGCTATCAAAGCGTCGAAACCGACTGGCGCAAATTGATTGCCCGCGAGGACATTGATTTGGTGGACATCTGCGTGCCCAACAATTTGCACGCGGAAATCGCCATCGCCGCCGCCAAGGCCGGGAAAATGATCCTCTGCGAAAAGCCCCTTTCCATGAACAGTCCCGAAGGCCGGAAGATGGTGGCGGCCGTCGAGAAGGCCAAAGTGCCGAACATGGTCTGGTACAATTACCGGCGCGTGCCGGCGGTGACGCTGGCGAAACAATTGATAGACGAGGGCCGCTTGGGAAAGATTTTCCATTACCGCGCGAAGTTCCTTCAAGACTGGACGATCAGCGCCGACCTGCCGCAAGGTGGCGCCGGTTTGTGGCGACTGGACGTGAAGGCCGCCGGCAGCGGCGTCACTGGAGATTTGCTGGCGCATTGCATTGACACGGCGCTCTGGCTGAATGGCGGGATCGAGAAGGTGAACGCCATGACGGAGACCTTCATCAAGCAACGCAAGCACACGCTGACGGGCAAAGTGGAGAAGGTGGGCATTGACGATGCGTGCGCATTCCTGGCCCGCTTCAACAACGGTTCGCTGGCCACGTTCGAGTCCACCCGCTACGCGCGCGGCCACAAGGCGCTTTACACCTTCGAGATCAACGGCGAGCACGCCTCCATTTTCTGGGATCTGCACGACCTGCACCGTTTGCAGTACTTCGATCATCGCGATGAGAGCCTCGTGCGCGGCTGGCGTTCGATTCATGTGAGCGACGGGGATCAACCCTACATGAAGCATTGGTGGGTGCCCGGTCTGCAAATTGGCTACGAACACAGCTTTGTTCACCAGGTCGCCGACTTCATTCAAGGCCTTGAGTCCGGCAAACCCGCCGGGCCGACCTTCCGCGACGCGCTGGAAACCCAGCAGGTTTGCGACGCCGTGTTGAAATCCGCCAAGACGCAGCGGTGGGAGAAGGTGGCGAAAGCGAAGTGATCGCCCGGGCAGGAATCCACGCGCAAACCGCCGCGTTTACGCGCAGCCTCCAACGACAGTTCGCGGAGCAAGGTCGCGGCGAGCTTTCCTGGTGAGGGTTTATGGCTTCCCCGCGTGACGGCAAAACTCTGCCCTTTGCCGTCACCATTTTCCTGTCCGCCTTCCTGCTGTTTGTCGTTCAACTAATTCTCAGCAAATTCATCCTGCCGTGGTTTGGCGGCGTGCCCGCAGTCTGGACCACATGCATGTTGTTCTTCCAATCGCTGCTGCTGCTGGGCTATGCCTACGCGCACTGGCTCGGCACGCGGCTGTCGCCCGCGCGGCAAGGGTGGACTCATCTGGCCCTGCTTACTGCATCGCTCGTGGTGGTGGCGTGGCTTTGGGGGAACTGGGGTTCGCCCATTCTGCCGTCGGAATCATGGAAACCGGTTGGGCCTGAACAGCCAATCCAGAACATCTTGAAACTGCTTGCGGTCAGTGTCGGCTTTCCATTGTTCCTGCTGGCCGCCACCAGTCCGTTGTTACAACGCTGGTTCAGTTTGAGACCCGACGGCCAGAAGCCCTACCGTCTTTACGCATTGTCCAACACGGGTTCCCTGCTCGGACTCCTCTCGTATCCTTTCATCATCGAACCGTGGATGCGCGTTTCAACCCAGGGTCAGTTGTGGGGCATCGCCTACGGACTCTTCGCCCTCGCGTGCGCCGTGAGTGCCGTGACGGTGCTCCGCTCATCCGTGACCCCGGCGCCAACACCGCCTGCCGCATCCATTCAAGAACCGCCGCCTTCCTGGCAAACCGTGATGGTCTGGCTGACACTGCCAGCTGTTACTTCGTCCATGCTGCTCGCAGTGACCAATAATCTCTGCCAGGACATTGCCGTGGTGCCGTTCTTGTGGGTGCTGCCGCTGGCCATTTATCTGGTGAGTTTCATTTTGTGTTTCGCCGGCGACCACTGGTATCACCGGGGCGCCTTTGTCACGACCACAGCCCTCGTCAGCCTGGTCGCGCTCGCCACTGGTTTTCAAGGCGCGCGATTCCCCTTGCCGGCGCAGGTTGCGTGTTACGGCCTGTTTCTATTTCTCTTCTGCATGACTTGTCACGGCGAATTGGTGCGGCTGAAACCGGGGCCGCGTCATTTGACACTGTTCTATCTCATGCTGGCGTTGGGCGGGGTGCTGGGCGGGGTGTTTGTCGGACTGGTCGCGCCGGTGGTGTTCAATGGCTACCGGGAATTCCCTGTCACCTTGCTGGCCGGTTGGATCGTGCTGACGGTGGTTTTTGCCCGCGACCACGCCTCCGGTTTTCACCGGGGCGATCGCTGGCAGTTTGCCGGCCTGGTTTCTCTGCTTGGTTATCTGGCGTTGGATTACGGACTGGAATTCACGCCGCTACGCCACGTTGACTTCTTCTGGAAACACTCCCTGACCCTGACGCTGGCGGGCGCGGTTCTCCTGACCGCATTCGTGGTGTTGGGATTTGGACGACTACCGCTCGCACACGCACGTCACTGGCCACGCGTGCTGGCAGGCATCGTGATCCTCACGGGCGGATGGATCGCCGGGCGGCAGATTCAACGCACGGAAGCCGGCACATTGGAAGCGCGCCGCAATTTCTACGGCATCGTGCGCGTGATGCAAAGCCACCTCGCCGTGGAAGGCCGCGCGACGCCCGTGCGGCAACTAACGCACGGCCAGGTGAACCACGGCATTCAAATCCTGGCCGAACCCTGGCGGCGGCAGCCGGTGAGTTACTACGCGCGTGACAGCGGCGTGGAACTGGCCTTTCGACTGCATCCGCGCCGCACCAGTTCCGCACCCATGAACATCGGCGTGATGGGACTGGGAGTGGGCACGCTCGCCGCGTTTGCGCGGACAGGGGACGCGGTACGCTTTTATGAAATCAATCCCGCCGTCCGCGACCTTTGCACGGGGCCGCAGCCATACTTTACTTATTTGCAGGAATGCGCGGGCCGGGTGAACATTGTAATGGGCGATGCGCGGCTGGCGCTTAGCCGGGAATTGCAGGAGAACCAGCCCGGACAGTTCGACATCCTCGTGATGGATGCCTTTTCCGGCGACTCGGTGCCGGCTCATTTGCTGACCACGGAGGCCATGGCACTTTATGTGAAACATCTGCGCGATGACGACGCCGTCATCGCCGTGAACATCTCCAATCAGTATCTGGATTTGCGCGATCTGGTGGCCAGCCTCGCGCGCCATTCCGGGCGGCACGCCGCCGTCATTCACAGCCGTGGTCAACCGCCGGACAACACCCCCTCGCGCTGGTGTTTGCTCACCCGCAACCCGGAGTTCCTCCAGCAGCCGCTCATCCAATCAGCCCGGGAACCGGATCGTGAGCACCGTGAAATCCTCTGGACCGACGATTTCAGCAATCTGTTTCAACTGCTGCGTTGAAGCCGGGCTGAAACCCCGGATGACCCTGGTGGCGTCGCAGCCCAATCACAACCTCGAATAGGCAGTGTCCTAATTCGATTGTAGGGCACGACGTAAGGAGTGCGTTTTCAGAAGCCTCGTCACCTCGTCACCTACGAATCAGACCCCTGCGGTCCAACCGGCGGTTGAAGTTACAGATTGAATTTTTTTGACCTGAAGCGCGTCCTTGAATCACAATTCAACCAGATACACAATAAACCATGAACGTAAAAACTGTATTTGTCGGACTTGGCACGATGGCGGCACTGCTCACCGCCAGTGCCAAGGATGTGGATGTGAGCAAACTGCCGGCGGCCGCCACCAAGAAGGACGTAACCTTCGCCAAGGACATCAAACCCATTTTTGAGAAATCCTGCGTGAAGTGCCACGGGGCGGAGAAACCCAAGGCCAGGCTGCGGCTGGATAATCTCGAAGGCTCGCTCAAGGGCAGCAGCGATGGAAAAGTGATCGAACCCGGCAACAGCGCCAAGAGCAGCCTAGTTCACAGCGTCGCGCGGCTCGGCGACGAGGACTACTGGATGCCGCCGCCGAAGAACAAGGACAAGATTCCCGCGTTAACCGCGGAACAGGTGGGCTTGATACGTGCCTGGATTGACCAGGGTGCGAAATAGCAACCCGACAGGCTCGACAAATTGCAGGGCGCGATCGTGAATCACGATTGCGCCCTTCCGTTCTCTCCCGATGCCACCTGTGCAGGCATTGGCAGTGACACTCAGAGCAGAGCTTTGTCGAAACGGTTTGTCCTCCGCGTCCATTGTAGTGCCATCTCCCACCATCGCGCAATTCTGAGAAGATTTTTTAACGCAGAGGACGCGGAGGTTGGCGCGGAGGAACGCAGAGGTGAATCGCTTTGCGGCCTTTGCGAGAAGCCCTGCGCCCTCTGCGTTAAGTCGGGCGGCGTGGGTTTGGTTGCGGCCCGGTCGCGCTGTGAAATATCCAAACTAATTGCTGGGACACTCCTGACCGCTGAGCATCCACCCGTTGGTGATCATGTGGGCGGTGCGTTTCCGTGTGACCCATTCGGCGTGGCCGTCGGCAAAGCCCCAGTTCCAGCCTTTCTCGCCGTGATTGTTCGGCGGGTCTGGACAGTTGTTCACCGGGTTGCTCGGGAACAACGAACTGGTATCGTCCGCATCCAGAACGATCACTGTGCGTGTGGGCCCCACCATCACGGTCTTGGGGTTCTTGCGGATATAACCCGGAGACGGGTAGTCTGGCAGGGCAGCTCCCGTCCAGGGATTTCGCTGATAGTAGCCAAAGAACTCATAGCTATGGCCGTACTGAAAGTGCCTGGATTCCCGATCTCCATGACACGAGACATTCAAGTCCGGGATTTCCCCCAGTTTGTTTGGCAGCTCCCGTATCTGGTTCTTCGTGCTGGGGCACAGGAAGGTCTTGATGTTCCGAATGAGTTTCGTCTGATAATACGATTGTGGGGCTTCATCGCCGCCGATGGAGGAAGTCCAATAAAACCAATTCTCCCACGTCTCCGAATACAAATGCGCGGCGATCATGATCTGGCGCGCATTGTTGAAGCAGGAAATGCGGTTGGCCTTTTCCTTGGCCTTGCTCAAAGCCGGCAACAGCATGGCCGCCAGAATGGCGATGATGGCGATAACCACCAGCAATTCGATCAGGGTGAAGGCAAGTTGCCACCGGCGGACAAACTCCGTCCGCCGGCGGCTGGAACAACTTTGAAACTTCATATAGGCATTGGTCTGCCTGACTCCGACCGGCTACGGCAGTAGCTGCAACCGGTAGAAGTAGGTATTCCCAACGGGCGCTGGTTCGCTGTACTGCGTGGCGGATTGGTTGGCCGCGTTGGTGGTGTACGGTTCGGTGACACTGGTGGCCCGAAGCACGTGATAATTCACGCCGTCGGGTTTTGTGACGTCGAGCACCACATTGCCGCCGACAATCGAGATATTGGAAATCTCGAACGACACCACCGGGGCCAGTTCGGGCAAATCCAGCACGCGGAAGTAATCGTAATGTGCATCCGGCATGTCCCAAATGGCCAAGCCCACCCGGTTGTTGGCCACGGACTGGTCTGTCCACTGCCAGCGATACACGATGGCGGGGGCATCCACATTCCACGCCGACAAGGTGTAGGTGCCGTTGTTGTTCGCGAAGCGGGTCGCGAAACGCCGGCCCGGGGTGTAGATGAAGGTATTGTCCCCGGCGGCAATGGTGGTCCAAACGCCGCCTGACTTGCGACTGACATTCACGCCCTGGGCCATCTGGCCGGCCAGCGGCACCTGGGAGTTGAACATCACGCGGGCGAAGTTATCGGTGTCTTCGTAGTCATACACGAAGCCCATGCCGCCGTCGTCCAGCGGGTGGATGCCCAGTTCCAAAACGTAGTTCGCGTTGGTCAGCGCCGGAGCCAAAAGCATCGGACCTTCGCCATCCGCCTTCGGACTCTCAAGCGTGCCCGACTGGGGCGTGCCAAATGCCCGGGTGAAATTGGCAATCGTGCCATGGCCCGACACATTCCAATCACCGAGCAATCCGCCAACCGGCTCGGCGGCGTAGGGATTCTCCCAGCCTGCCGGAAGATCGGTATGGATGGGGGCCGTTTCCCAATCTTCGACGAAGGCGTTCGTGCCGCTCACTTGCAGGATGATGTTGTCCATGTAGAGGCCCTGGCCCACCGGATTCATCTGCACGCCAGGTGCGTTGGGATTATTGGTGGTGGAGTTCCACGTGCCGGCGGTTAGCGCCCCCATGCCCCACGGACCAATGCCAATTCGCCCGGAAGGCAGATCGCCGTCGGTGAAGGTCAGAGTCACCTCCGAACTGGGATCCCAATCCGGCGGGCTGAGGAACACGTTCCAACCGATGACCTGAACTTCAAAGTTGTCGTTCGTTCCATTGACCGTGACCCGAAACCGTTTGTAACCGGTGATGTCCAGCGGGTCGGTGTAGAAGAACCCGGCTTCGGATGAGGGAGTGATCGCCGAAAACCAACCGTTGGTGCGCTTCTGCAGCGTGATGCCCTGGAGCGGACGCAATGGATTTGAAGTGAGTTCGCCACAAACGGTGACGCGATACCAATTGCTCTTGTTGAGATAACGGAAGTAGAGACTGAGGCCGTCGTTGTCGCCGACGCTGTATTCCGCCGAGAGCGAGAACGTGCCGGCCCAATCCGGATTCCACGCATTGGATCGGATCACAAGATAGGGTCCTTGGAAGCTGGCATTGGTGGCGTAGCTCGTGGGGCTGAGAAACTCCCCGTCGTTCGGGCCGGGGCTGTCCGCATTGCGGTTCTGATTGCTGTTCTCCCATAACCCGCGGAAGCCGCTGCCAAAATTGGTGACCACGAACCCACCGGGCAAGGCCCGGTCGTCCGCTTCGTTGATCCACTTGGAGAACAGGCCGTCATTCAGGACGAGTCCTTCGGCATACGCCGGATTGCTGCCGCGCCGGAATTCGGTGATGTTGTCCGCGTCGTCCATATCCGGGTTGCCATCCGCCTTTTCCGATAGGTTCCCCGCACCAAAGTACCGGTACTCCCACTCGTCCGGCAGACCGTCGTTATCGGAATCCACAGCGAAATTCGCGGTGAGGGTAATGGGGCGCGTCATGGGGAAGGTCAGTGACGCCGAAGCGGAAATGCTGTCGCCCGACCAGCCCACAAACACCGAGCCGGGATTGGCGGTGGCGGTGGCCGTGACACTCTCGTTGGCATTGACCCACGGGCCCAAGGTGGCGTTGGCCGTGCCGCCGGCGGTGGCGTTGACGGTCAATTCGTACTGCGTTTGCCAGTTCCAAGAGATTAGCGAAAACTGGTTCAAGGTGAAAATCGCCTCATTGGTAGCGCCGGAAGCCGCAACCGATCCTGAACCTGACCAACCAACTGAAACCTGGCGGACGCCCGGTGACGTGACCACCACGTTGTCCACTGTAGCGGTAACGGAGCCGCTGACGGGCAAATCATTCAGTCCGACCGGCGGATTCGGGGTGCCGAACGGCGAGGAAACCAGCAAACCTTCATTCTCAACCTTCCGCACACGAAACGAGTCCACACCAGTTCCGTAGTCAGCATCAGCAGCGGCATTGCCCCGTTGAGCCCAACTGAACACCCCTGCTTGCCCCGTTGCAAGGTTGTCCGGAACCAAAGTACTGGCAGCCATGTCTATTGGGCCAAAGCTCGATACGGTAGGCGACGCGCCGTCGGGATTTACGACGCACATGATTTGAAGGTTGTTATTCCTGATGGCGGCGTGAACATCAAATGGGACGTTAATTGGTGGAAGGAAGCCAGGATCGTAAAACATCTGGTCGAATGTTCGGTTGACGTTCTTTTGAACAGAAATACCGGTTCTGATTCCGAGGCCACTGGCCTGATTGCGAAATGCAATCCGATACCAATTTGTCCGGTCTTGCCAGCGCAGCAACATCCCAAACCCGTCATTATCAGGGGTCTGAAAACGAACGCTAACGACGTAGTTGGACCAATTCAAATCTCCAATCACAGCTGCGTTCACCGGAGTGTTGGTGTACGCCGTGTTGTTATTCTCGGGAGCAGAATCATTGTTCTCAATCATCATGCCCAATGGGCCGTTGGCGTCTACCCCAAATCCCCACGTGCCTGTGTCAACGGGATAGTCATTGGCAGTGCTGGGAGTAATGGTAAAGGACCAGTCATTAGTGAGAACGCTGTTTATGACCGCGGTGTCAAGCGGTGTGCCGTTAAGCGTCGGGCTCTGGATTCGGAATGCGGCAGGGGTTCCACCTTGTTGTCCCCAGGAGAACAATCCAACCTTGCCCGCTGCCGCGGTTGGAAGTACTGCATCGGTGGCCAAATTGTGAACAATTGGCCCAACCGAAACACCCAGTGGGTCATCCGTAACCACAACAGTCAGCAATCCATTGGTCACACCAATACTGACGTCAAATGGCCGTCCCGCCGTATTAACGAACGAGCTGTCTGGTCCCACGATATCCGTGGGAACATTGTTGCTCATGCGATCTACTGTCGCGCCCCGCACTGGCCAACCGACGAGGCGATCAGCCTGCCGACTAAATGCGATTCGATAGAAAGTCTCCTCGTTCTCGTAGCCCCAAATCAGGCCAAAGCCGTCATCGTCACCCGCTGTCAGTCGCGCCGTGTACGAGAATGTTGCCGGCGCCGTCGTTTCGTGGATCAGCATGACTGCAAGGCGAGTGGCGGAACCCGCGACCGACGCGCCTGTGTACACGTTGCTGTTTTCGCGGAAAGAATTGCTGACTTTATCAAACTGCCACATCATCGGCCCTTCGATCCATGCTCCCCCAGCCGGCTGCACGGCCGTCCAACCGGGAATGCCGCCTTCAAATTGATCTTCAAACAACACTTCAGCCGGCTCCGCCGCCAAACGGGGTGCAGGCACAATCGCCAACGCAAAGAGCGCCGCAAAGGCAATAGGTTGAATCCAGCGGGTGGAAACGTGGGATAGGGTTTTCATAGTAGGTTTCAAGGCTTGATTGCCATTAACGTATCATCGTCCGGCGATGTCGCAGGCCCAAACCAGACCCCTCCCCTGCGCGACAACAGCAACATAACGGTGACATTTTGGTTCCGACTGTGTTTGTGGTTCTGGCTTCGGCGCAAAGACTAACGCAGACGATTGGACATGGCAATGCACATACGTCCGAAATTAACTTCGATTTTGTCCGCTCGCATGGAACGATGGCTTGCGCCGCGGTGCATGTCTTTTACCATGCGCCAACCGGCAAAGGTATGAAACGCACCCGCCACAACGCCTTGCATGTCGCCGTCTGCGTGGACCAATTCCGCAGTCACGGGCGGGGCGTCATGCGCGGCATCGCCCGTTTCGTGGAAACTTACGGGCCGTGGTCGTTGTTCATTGACCCTCTGGCCGACAGCCATTATCCGCGCGGACGTTCGGAGAACTGGCGCGGCGACGGCATCCTAACCTACATTGAGGACCCGCAGCGCGCGGATCGGTTGAGCGCCTCCGCCATTCCCACGGTCGAACTGTTCGCCTACCGTTTGGATCACAAGCTGCCGCTGGTGGCGCACAACGATCTGGCGGTGGGTCGGATGGCAGCGGAGCACCTGTTGGGACGACATTTTCGCCGGTTTGCCTTCAGTGGTTATGTGAATTCCCTGTGGTCGGATCGCCGCCAGCAGGGCTTCACGGAACATCTGATGGAGGTGGGCTGTCCGCCGCCCGCCACCCTGCTCATCCAACGGCCGGAAACCTTGTCGGAATGGGAGAAGGTCCAGCAGCAACTGACCAACTGGATCAAGGAACTGCGCAAGCCGGTGGGGCTGATGGCCAGCAGCGATCACCACGCGCAACGCATCCTGGACGCCTGCCAGCGCGCCAGCGTGGTGGTGCCCGAGGAAGTGGCGGTCATCGGGGTGGATAATGACGAGGAGACTTGCCGCCTGTCTGACCCGCCGCTAACCAGCGTGATGCTGGACTCCGAGCGCGTGGGATACGAAGGGGCGAAACTGCTCGGCAAATTGATGCGGCGAAAGATCAAAGCCCGCCCGGCGAAGGAGCTTTTCATCCCGCCACTGGGCGTCTTTGCCCGGCAATCCACGGACGTCACCGCCATCAATGATCCTCTGGTGGCCCGCGCGGCCCGCGCCATCCGGGAACGGGCCTGTCACGGACTTTCCGTGGATGAACTGGTCAATGCCCTGCGCATCTCACGCAGCATTTTTTATCAGCGATTCCACGCTGCGTTGGGCCGCTCGCCGCATTATGAAATCCTCCGCATCCAGCTAGATCGCGTGAAGAGTCTGCTGGTGCAAACCTCCCTGCCCTTGAAGGAAATCGCGGAGATGTCCGGCTTTAACAACCCCAACTACCTCAATGTGGCTTTCAAGCGCGAAATGGGTGTGACGCCCGGCGAATATCGCGAGCAGAAGTTGGGACATTGAAAAGCGCCGAATGGACATGGGCGGAGCGACAGAGCGCCGGGCAAAGTAGTTTCCCAGCATTCCATCAATCCAATCCTCCGCTCATTGCAAGGGTGGATCCAGGATCAATTGGAACTGGTTTTGCGGGTCGGACTTGTAAGTGCCGTAGTACGGCGAATACGCCTTGATCTGCACGGTGCGGCCATCCGGATGAAACTCCACCAGCCGCAGGAACGCTTCTCCGCCCAATGCATGCATCTGGAAATTTACCAACATCTGATGGACCACGCCGCCAAAGTCGTTGGTGGTGCTCAAGCGCGCCAAGCCATCGTTGAGGACGTGTCCGTTGAATGTCATCACGAAGTTTGGGTGCGCCCGCACTAGCTTCTGCCAGAGTTCCTCGCCATCGTTCGTGCCGTCGGGATCGTTCGCGGTGCCGTAGCTGTGCGGATTCCACGATTGCGATGCCCCCCTGGTGGCCCAGTCATAGCGAGTCTCGTCGGAATACATGTAGGCGTGCGTGATGAGAATGGCTTTGCGTGTCGGATAATTGCTCAGAACCTGGCTTGCCCAGGCAACGGGTGAATTGCGCGGCCCCCATTCCAAAGCAAAGAGAATCCAGTCCACGTCGCCGGCACTGAACAGATGATAGGTGTTGTCCATTTTGTCCGGCACCATGGCGCCGCCGAACGTCGGCCAGGAGAGATAATTGGTGATGTTGAAGTAATCGTTAAACAGTGTGGTCCGGTCCGACGCACTTCCATTCGGGCCGTAATCGTGGTTGCCCGGAGCGAGCGCATACGGGATGTGGCCGTCGAGGATGGAGATCGCGAACTTGGCGTTGGCCCATTGCGTCGCGTTGTTGTTGTTTACGATGTCGCCCAAGTGCAGAACGTATTTGATGTTGTAGCGGTCCTTGTTGGCCACGATCCAGCGCGTTTGATCGCGAAACAACTCCGGATAGCTCTGCGAATAGATTTGCGTGTCCGGCAGGATGGCCAAGGTCCAGGCGCCCGGCACAAACGGCGGTACGTCCACCGGACGCGCGGGCTGGCGCAACCGCCAATAGCCCTGATCGCCGGCCGGAACTGACGAGGTGAACGAATTGCCAAACTGGAGCGTGCCCATGGTCGCCCAATTGCCCGGCAGGGTGATCGCGCGTTCCACGTCGTAACGCGTGCCCGTATTGTTGGAGATGGTCAACATCCCTGTATTGTTGGCCAGCTCGAGTTGTTCAATCCGCAGGATGTCCGCCACAAGCGGATTGGTGCCGTTCTCATATTCCTCGCGATTCGTGCGGCCGTCCCCATCCGGGTCTTCGTCCGGCAGTGCCTCAAGGTTGCCGAAATAACCCATTTCCCAGTCATCGGGCAGACCATCGTTATCACTGTCGGCAGTGAAATTGGCCACCAGCGTGTACGGCCGGTTCATGATGAGATTCAAAGTCGGCGCAGTGGATTGCGCATCGCCCGACCAGCCGGCAAACGCATGGTTCGTTTCCGGCGTGGCGATCACCACCACGTTGCTGCCCGCCAGAAACCATTCCCCGGGCGGAAACGACACCGTCCCGCCGGGCGCGCTGGTGACGGCAAGTTGATACTCGGTCTGCCAGAGCCAGTGCAGGCGTGAGAAGGTGTTGATACGGAAAGAAACGTTCGTTCCCGTGCCGCTTGCGGGAACGGAACCGGACCCGGTCCATCCACTGGGGCTGTGTCGCACCCCGGGTTGAGCGCTGGCCACACCCGCCGTAGCGTACACGACGTGCCCCGCGGTGTAACTGGTCAGCCCTCTGCCCGGTGCGGGCGCTCCGTGGGCCGAAGAAACATACAACGTCGCACCGTCCTGCACGCTGACCCAATCGAACTCCGTGCGCGACATCGCCCAACTGAACAGACCGACCTTTCCGCTGTTGACGCCGGTGACATTGAACGGGCCGTAATGGTAAACCTGCGCCGCGCCTTCGGGGTCGGCGACCAGCAAAATGTCCAGCGTGTCGCCGGTGATCCGTGCGACGAGATCGTACGGCACGCCGGCAACGGGATTGTACTTCACCGGATTGTCCCGATAGAGCTCCGTGTACACGCGGTTGACGTTCTTCTGGACTGACAATCCGGGCGGAACGCCGAGGGTGGAAACCTGCGAGCGCAGCGCAATGCGATAGAAATTCGTCGGGTTCTGGTAACGCAACAAAATCCCGTGCCCGTCATCGTCGTGCGGCAGGATGCGCGCGGCCACGACATAATTCGTCCAGGCGTCGTTGCCGGCCACGATGGTAGGTCCCGTGAAGTCCACCTGGCCGGCGGCATCGTTTCCGGCAAAACAATCGCCGCTCTCCTGCAATGTCCCGAATGGTCCGTGCTGTCCCATGGCGACAGCCCAATAGGGCGCACCTGAAAGGGTGGCGCTGTTGCCCGCCATCCGCGGAGGAATCAACGGCGTCCAATCGGAGAGTGTCGCCGCGCCGCCCACCATGCCCCCCGGCGACAGGCTGAGATTCTGGATGCGAAAACCGCGCGGCGTGCCGCCACTCATGCCCCATGTGAAGATACCCACTTTGCCGTTGCTTGCGGCGGGCAGCGGTTGGTTCACCACCAGCGGATAATTCACCGGGCTCACAGTCGGATTATCCACCACCGTGAGTGTCAACTGATTGGCGCCGTTCACCAACACAGTCACGTCAAAGGGCCGGTTCGCCGTGTTAACAAAAGTCTGCACATAACCGGGCTTGCCGTAGCCGAACAGGTTCGTGGTCACCCCGTTCACTTTGCGGTCCACGCTCCACGCGCTCCACGGAAACCCGCCCGTCCGCGCCTGCCGCGTGAACACCACGCGATAGAAATTGGTCGGGTCCTGATAACCGAAGATCAACCCGAACGCGTCGTCATCTCCCGCCGTCAATCGCGCGCCGTAGGTGAAACTGCCGCTGGTGGTCGCATCATTGATCAACATCGGCGCCGTGGCGGTCGGGGAGAAGCTGGGGTTGTCTGTGTAGATGTTGCTTTGCTCGACGAACGCTAGATTCTCGAAATCGAATTCCCAGCGCAACGGTCCATCCAGATAAACGCCCGGCGGTTGCACGGCGGTCCATCCGGGAATTCCGTCTTCGAAATCAGCCTCGAACAACACCGACGCCTGGAGTTGAACCGCTCCGCACGCGAACAGCGTAACCAGCGCGAACACCGCGCCGCGCAACGCATAAGCAAAGGGCGCGGCGAATGGCAAATGACATCGAAACGCGTTTGGATGTTGCGACCAGCAGCAACCTGCGGAGAACGTCCTGCGTCCCACCACCTTCAAGGTACAGCAATTCAACATGGCAATGTATGTGCGATTCTGAGCCGGCAGTGTATTCGCAATCAACCAACGCATCAATGCGCTTGCGTCTGAAATAAACTTCAAATTCGTCCACCGCACGGCGGACCAGCATCCGCTTGACGCTTGCCTCCCCACCACTTAGGAATGACGCATCAAAGCGAACGTCGCCATCCTCTGCTTATTGTGCGTGCTCCCGCCTGGCCTCTCGCCGGCAAGCGCCGCCCCGGGCGCCGAGATCGTGGTCTTCGATGAAGACGACCCTCTGGGCGAACATTACTATGATGCATCGGTGGGCATTGTTCGTGCGCCCAGCGAACTGCGTCTGACCGGCCCCTTCAACGGCAAGCTGGCCATCGTCACCAACCTGGCTGCGTCCGGCGTCCACAGCGGATTGTTGGAATGGAAATCCGCGCCCGGCGGCGAATGGAGGCTACTCGTGGCCAGTCCGGGCTGGACCAGAAAGGACCTGTCGGCACACCAGTTTCTCGAATTGAAACTCAATGCTCCCGCGCCATTGCCCGCGGCGGTGCTGCCACGGTTACGACTGGAGAGCACCTTGAATTTCAGTTCTGCGAACGTTGAACTCGGTTCCTTCCTCGCGGAAGGCGTGGATGACAATCCGGTTTCCTGGCAGACAATCCGCATTCCGCTCCCGGCGTTTGAGCCCTACGGACGCTTCGCGCTGTCGCAATTCAAAGGCGTCGTTTTCAGCCAGGGCGCGGCGGATGACCGCCAGCACACGCTCTGGTTCGACGCCATCGGGGTCGTCAGCACCAATCCACCACGCCAGATTCATCCGCCACCGCCACCCGCAAACTTGATCGCGTTGCCCGGGGATCGAACCGTCACCTTGAGTTGGAACGCGCCGCCGTCTGCCAGCGTAAACGGTTATCACGTCTTCCGCTCAATCAGTCCCGATGGGGATTGGTCCAGAATCTCCCGCGCGCCGGTGACGGTTTCCGGCTCTGCTGACACATCGGTTGCCAATCACCAGCAGTATTTCTATCGCGTTCGTGCCATCAATGTAGCGGGCGAGAGTGCGGATTCTGAATCCGTGTCCGCCACGCCGACGCCGTTTGCCAACGACGCGGCGTTTCTTGAACTCGTGCAGCGGACGGCCTTCAATTATTTCTGGCACGAAACCAATCCCGCCAACGGCCTGGTGCGCGACCGCAGCCAGCCACATTCCGCAGCGAGCATCGCCGCCACGGGTTTCGGTTTGACGGCGATTGGCATCGGCATCGAGCGCGGCTGGATCACCCGCGCGCAGGGCCTCACGCGCACCCGGAACACGTTGCAGACATTCTCGCAGTCGCCTCAAGGCACGAACCTTTCCGGCACGATTGGACACCAAGGCTGGTTCTATCATTTCCTCGAAATGGAAAACGCCACGCGCGCTGGCAGAAGCGAATTGTCATCCATTGACACTGCACTGCTGCTGGCGGGCGTATTGTACAGCCGGCAGTACTTCGATGGCGACAACCCGGTGGAAAAGGAAATCCGTGACCTGGCCAATCGAGTTTTTGACCGGGTGGACTGGCGTTGGATGGCGGACGGGGCTTCTTCATTGAGCATGGGCTGGCATCCCGAGCGCGGTTTCCTCTCGCACCGCTGGCGCGGCTATAACGAGGCGATGATTCTCTATCTGCTTGGTCTGGGCGCGTCGAAGCAAGCGCTGCCGCCGGAGCATTGGCGCTCATGGACCAGCACCTATAAGTGGCAGACGCATTACGGCCAAAGCTTTGTCGTGTTCCCGCCGCATTTCGGTCATCAGTATTCACACTGCTGGATTGATTTCCGCGGCGTCGCGGATGCTTACCTGCGGGACCGGGGCATTGATTACTTTGAAAACTCCCGCCGGGCCACGCTCGCCCAGCGTGCCTACGCCATCGCGAACCCCGGTGGTTTTCCCGGCTACAGTGAAAACGTGTGGGGACTCACCGCGTGTGATGGGCCGGGCACGCCGGGCAAATTTGGCTACATGGCGCGCGGCGGACCACCGCCGGAGAATGACGACGGCACCATCGCGCCCACGGCTGCCGGCGCCTCCCTGCCCTTCACTCCAACCGAGTCACTGGCTGCGCTGCGACACTTCTACCATGAGTTTCGTGAGCGAGTCTGGTGCGGTTACGGCTTTCGCGACGCGTTCAATCTGGAGGCAGACTGGTGGGCCACTGATGTGATCGGCATAGATCAGGGACCGATTTTGTTGATGATTGAAAATCATCGCAGCGGCCACGTGTGGCGTGTGTTTATGAGCAACCCGGAAATCCAGCGCGGACTGGAGCGCGCCGGATTCCAGGCCCTGCGGGCACATCGCCGCTTGGCACCGACCAATCGCCCGTCCGACCCGCGGCCATGACCCGCCGCCGGACGCGGCAACGTGTCGTCGGCTTTGATCCAGAGGGAGGATTGATGATTTCATGGCCATCCCGTGTCACCTCACGCGGGCCAACCCACCGACTGGATGGCGCCGCGATTCCGCTGCCAGAAGTGGATTCCGTCGTGATGAACCCGCGCCACGACGCCCATTCGCCGCGCTGTGCTGCTGAACCTGGCGTGCCGCAGAAACCGGCGCACGAAATACGCCGCGTCATCCGCGCGCACGTCCAGAAACACCAGGCCGTAACTCGCGTGACAAAGCGAGGGCTGGAAGAAATCCCTGTCCAACGTGAAAAAAGTCACTCGCCGTTGACGGTACAGCAGCGGAATGATGTCCGTATCCTTCGTGCCGGACGAGGCCAACTCCCGGCCAATTTGCCGGAACGCAATGTGCCAATCCTTCAAGAGTGGCCGTTGATCCTCCGGAGTTTTCGTCGAGCAGATTCAAGCAGCGACGAATTCAGGCGTCTTATGCGCCTTTCGGCGCTGGGGACTGCCGCGTTCCTGCAACCAGGCGTCGCGCGCGAGCCGCACCGCCTCGGCCACCGCCGCCAAAGGAATCTTCCCGCCCCAACGCGTGTTGCAGATGAAATCCCATGACCGCCCATCGGCCACGTCCTCCAACACCTGCCATACCATGATGCGCGTTCCCTTGAAGGTCGGTTTGCCGTGACAGACCTCTGGATCCGCCACGATGTAACGGCCCAACTCGACGCGCCCTTGCGAGCCGCCGGAGGCGGTGCTCTTGGCATTCTTCATGCCTCAGACGCTACGCGCCGCCGCCAAAAACCGCAAGCGCGTCATTCTGGAGAACGTCGCACAAAAGCAGCAAAACTCCTGATGTGGATAGAGAACGGCTTGGTGCCGTCGCCCCCCACCCAAACCGGACAGGCGGTTCTCCCGCATCCGGCTTTCCAGTTCATGGTCTTGATGGACTGGCTCAGGCACTCGACTCAAGGCTTCGGAAGAGTCGCACCAGCCGCGCAGGCCCTTGGCCCCGCTCACCGGATTCCCCGGCGGTCCACTGTCAGGTCGGCGCCGCGGCCCAAGCCCGGTTCTCCGGAGCATCCGGGCGCTCAGCCTTGCGGCACTACCCGGACCCTTGCGGGATGGTCTGCCAACGACTCCCAACACCCTGTCCCTGTCCCCCTTTGCTCCACGGTCGTTACCCGCTTCCCAGCTACTACGAGGACTCTGACCCCGACCGGCCCTTTCGCCGCCAGCCGTGGTTCCCTGATTCACGTCACTCGAACTTCCAAACATTCCGTCTCCAACCATCTGCGGCTCTCGACCAGACGCGCTCCACTCCCTCAACGCCGGCCGCACTATTTTGTTCGGGCTTCGCCGTGTCGCTCGCAGGCTCGCCAGAACCGCCGACCGAATCGAGTTCACCTGTCTCCGTGTATCGAGACGCGTTACGGACTGTTCGTTCACTTCCAGTTGCTCTCCACCTGGGGGTATCGCCCCAGCGCAGTTACTTTCCGTTACTGGCCCTTCAGTGTCGGCTAGGTCAGGGACTATCACCCTGCTGTTCAAGTGCGCTCTCAGGCGCACGAGCGCCGACGTGTCGTCGGCTTTGATCCGGAGGGAGGGTGGGTGATTGCATGGCCATCCCGTGTCACCTCACGCGGGCCAACCCACCGACTGGCTGGCGCCGCGATTCCGCGGCCAGAAGTGAATGCCCTCGTGATGCACCTGCGCCACGACGCCCATTCGCCGCGCTGTTTCTGAGCGCCGCCGCGGTTTTGCGTGGCAGGCCCTGCCCCGTAAAAGGACTGGTGCATCGGTTCTGGCGGGCGTATAAGGGGCTCAAGATGCTTACGTTCATTCCACCGATTGCCGGGACCTCCCGCACAGGAAAGTTTTTGGAAAGGCCCGTGCCGTTTGAGGGGAAACTCTCACGCACGGTTATCAGTGGGTCGTGGGCGGGTTAACCGCCTGCACTTAGCCGGTGCCGACTCACGCATGACTACTCGCGCACAGAGAATGAAAAGACGCATCGCACTAATTGTGGCGGTGGTGTTGCCTGTCGCTTTTGCCGCCGTGTATGCTTTCGGGGTGTTCATGGACTGCGAGTATGTTCATTGGCCGACCATCTGGCAGGCATCACGAGCGGAGACTCCTTCCGGCTATCGGGTCGCCGACCTGATACGCACGCGAGCCAGCACTTCACCCGCGCACCCGCACTGGCATCATTGTGGTTGGTGCGAGACGGTCTATTCGCACGCGAAGCACGTTGCTATCAAGGTTACGGTCAGCCCGAGTGAGGCATATCTGTTTGATTGGGACGCCAGCACGCGCCGTCTGACTCCATTGACTGTTCGCACGGCTGAGGTTTTCCCGGAGTTGGTTCCATCTGGTTTTGTCGCTGAGGCGTCCTTGGATGGCGGATTGGATGGACAACTTCACGATGATCGTCCGTGTCGGCTTGTTGCACGAAGGTAGTGGATATGACCGTGTCGCTAACCACCAAAGGATTGGAAAGGACTCAGGTGCGGAGGGAGCGTCGCCTGGTTTGAGAATGTGATCGTGCCGAACGTTCAGGCAGGTCGCTGCAGCGCCTATGAGGGTAGTCAAGAGGGTGGTAAGTTTTCCGCCAGTTTTTCTCTTCGTGCGAACTTTCCAGCCCGGGTCCGCTGCGCCGTTTCTTCGGGCTAGGCGAGGCGAGCGGCGGCGACAGGCGTTCGAGCCTTTCGCTCGCGTCGCCGCCGGTCGCCAGCGCCACAGGTCAATGGCCAGCGACTCGACCCATCCTGACATCTAACCGCCGCCCCGCTGGGCAGTCGGGCAAATGGCGGTCAAACCTGCGATGTCCGCAACGAAGGAAGACACGACGGCGTGAATGCGAAAATCCAAAGCCGGTCGCAGACCGGCGCTCCGGGTCGGCGCTCCATGTGCCTTGGATGGCGACCGCTTTCCTCGTGCAACCAAAGCAGCCGACATTTCGGCGCTCCGCGCATCCGAACGGCGTTCACTTCTTCACCGTGTTGCGTTCAATCACCAATGGCTGCACCCAGGCGCACTCCTGATCACCCTCAAACGCCGGATTCGCCTTGGGCCGCGAGGACGTGACCTTGGCGCGCGTTCCCAGTCAGAGCGCCGGACTGCACGGACTTCACACTCGAATCCGCCAGGACGCTGCCGCCCACAAGTTGGACCTCGAATTCCATTCCACTCGTCATCGTGAACGGGCATTGCGCGGTGAGGGACGCGGCTTCTGGAAGACCAATTGCATTATCGGCTTGGTGCAGTGGCTGCTATTGCCGTTTCTACCAGTTGCTCAAGTCAATGGAAAACGCCTTCTTCAATGAGCGCCATGCGCAGTTCGATGCGATAGGGCAAGTTCATCGCCAGCACGTCAATGGTAGTCCGCCCAATCGGAGTGCGACCGATTAGCGTGGCTTGCTGCCAGTGAAAGTGCTCATCCCAGTGGTCCCGACGCGGGTGGAACAGGCGGGTCATCTGGCCGGTGACTGGATCGAGTCCGCTCAAATTCGTTCCCTTGTGGTTGTTACAGGCAAAGCACGCCAGCGCCAGATTGTTGGGGTGGTCGGCGCCGTGGTGTTTTCGCGGAGTGACGTGTTCGATTTGGAACGTGACCTCGTCGAATTGCTGGCGCATCCGGCAGTATTCGCAGCGTCCACTCGCTCGATTCCACACCAGGCGTCGCAATTCGGCGTCCATGCGGTTTAGCAGGACGCGAGGGCACGGCGGGCTTTGGATTTGAGGAGCGAGATGAAATGGCCGACACGCTCGTAGCTATCCACTTCGATCTGCTCGTCCGTGCTTAGGGTACCCTCGCGGGCTTTTCCGGCCAGTTCCTCCATGCGCTGTTTGTCGGCTGCCCTGAATCCCAGAGCGAGGATGGCTTCGGCGACCTTGTGGTCCAACGAGGAGTCATCGGGCGAAATCACTCGCGCCAGGATTTCTGCTTCAACCATGCTCATGTTGGAAATGTAGCCACCGGCAGGCGATTTGCACGCGGGAATTTCAGCACGGGAATTTCAGCCGCCTGCCGTAGCACTTCAGCGGATCGAGCCACTCGCCTTGCGGATGAGCCTCTGTCTGTAATCAAGTTGCTTTCTTTGTGATCCTCGCGTTCTTTGCGACTCATCCGGTGCCGGATTCAAACCGACCTTTCTCGCACCCGGAGCGCCGGTCTGCGTCCAGCTTTGGATTTTCGCATTCACGTCGTCGTGTCTTCACTCGTAGCGGACATCGCAGGTTTGACCGCCATTTAAGCCAACACCATGTCGGCGCTCCAAGTGGCTGGGACGGCGACCGCTTTCCTCGTGCAACCAAAGCAGCCGACATGTCGGCGCTCCGCGCACCCGAAAGGCGTTCACTTCTTCACCGTGTTGCGTTCAATCACCAATGGCTGCACCCAGGCGCACTCCTGATCACCCTCAAACGCCGGATTCGCCTTGGGCCGCGAGGACGTGACCTTGGCGCGCACGTAGATTTCATCACCCTTGACCGTGTAAGACGCTTTGTTTCCCTCAACCTCCGCCAGCACGGTGCCGATGTCCTTGCTGTAACGCCGCGTGGCGCGCATGGGTTTGCCCTCTTTGTCGAGCACCGGATGGCTGGTGGAATCGTAACCTTTGCGCGTGCCGATGAATTGCGTGGTGTAGGTCAGGCCGGGTTCGGGGTCCACCTCAAGGCTGATCCGGCGAGCCGTTTTTCGCACATCCTTCAGACGCACACCCGTGCTCGCGTAGAAATCACCCGCTTCCATCGCTGCGATCAACGCTTCCGGCGTGAGTTGGCGGGCGCGCACCATGGTCCAACCGCGGCCCGGATTGGGCAATCCCACCCGGAACGTGTGATAACTGTGCGAATCATCCACCGCCGTGCCCCAGATCACTTCCAGTCCCAGCTCACCTAACCGGCGCGTAAGCACGATGTCCCACATCCGCTCCATGCTCACGTGGTATTCGTCGCCATGATCCTTGGTGACCGGATGACCGTTGTAGATCTCGAAAAACTTTTCGCCCCGAACCAGCATGATGTCCTCGGCGGTCAGGGCCCAGATGAAGTTGGGATGATTGATGTGCGGCACCATGGGCTGGCCGGTGCGCCGGCGTTGTTCCAGCACGGCATCAATATCGTTCTGCAACACCTCGCCCACGCTGTTGCCGCCCTGCGGGGGTATGAAGTCCCGCAGATTGGAGGCGTTGATGTGGATGGGCAGCCGCTCGAACTGGTCGGAAATCTCCTCGCAAGGAATCAGCAGGAACTTGCCCGGCTTCTCGAACATGGGCCGGAACTCCTCCAGCGTTTTGAGCCGCACGAGTTTCTTGCCGTTCTGTTCCTTGACCTCAACCCACGACGGCCCGTGGCGGTCCAGATACTTCTCGAACGCCGTGACGCGCGTGCGGTTGGTGGTGACCTCCGTCCACTTCTCCCCGGTGAGCATGATGTTGTGGTCCGATAATCCCAGAAAGTCGTAACCGGCATTGACATACCACTCGACGATCATCTCGGGGTAATCATCGCCGTCGCTCCAATAGGAATGGGTGTGGAGATTGCCCTTCCACCAGCGCGGCGATTGCGCGTCCGCCGCCGGCACCAGCAGGCCGAAGAGCAGCGCCATCACCAAGACTGCGCGGGAAACGACGTTCCAGCGCAAAGAATACGAGCGCGCCCCTGACGAAAGGAACGTGGAGAATGTTCTATGCATGATCATGATCCAGGTTTGAGGTAATTGCGGTAAATAACAACGGATTTCTCGACGCGCACATTGCGCACTTCACGACCACCAGCGCCTTCGTACACCACTCGCAACGTCCGCGGCTGCGCGGCCTCGTTGACAATCTCCCATCCGCGCGGCACAGGGCGGACGCGCACTTGATCCATGCCAAAGGCGCGGCCTCGGTCGCGGTCAACATAGACGTGGCCATAGCGGTCGAGCACGCGCACGGCGGCTTCCGCGGCGGCACCATTGCCCCAATCATAAATGGTGAACACGCCCATCCCTTCTCCTTCCGGGCTGGTTCGTCCACCGTGGGCGTAATTCTCCATGGTGAACCCGAAATCCGCCGGACCAAACCAGGGATACACCTTTTCCCACATGGCCTTGACCACCGGATTCTCCGGGCAATACATCATAATGAAGCCGGACTTCAGCGCCGCGACACCGCGCTCGAAATAGGCGACCTGCCCGGTCACCCGGTAGTATTCAAGAAACAGCCCCGCAAAGAGCGTCTGGCGCGAGTCGTTCCACTCACCGTCGGCGTTCATCACTCCAAACCCGCCCAGGGCGGGGACATGAATGAAGGGTGGCTGCCAAACCTGCTGGCTCATGGAGAGTTCATCGAGCGTACGCCGTCCCCACGCCAGGTAATCCGGCCGCCCCGTCGCGCGGTGGGCTTCAAGCAGTGCCTCCGCCGTCCAGAAGATGGAGAACGTATTTTGTTTGTGCATGGCGTTGCGCTCGATGCGGCGCTCAAGATACTGGTCGTGTCCCCACCGGCAGCACGACCAAAACGTCTCGAAGTCGAGCCACAAACCCGCCGGTATGACCCGCGCCACGACCGCATCCATGCCGCGCAAGGCTGCCTCGCGAAACTTCGCTTCGTCCGTGACCTCGGCAAGTTTGAGCAGAAAGGTGACACTGAGGCTGGTTTCCGGCGTTTGATTCATTACCGGGCCGGGCTGCTGCGTGCCGGGATGAAGCCAGCCGGGAAAGAAACCGGCGGAGTCCTGCAACGAAATCAGCCGTTCACCATACGCCCGCGCGAAGGCCAGCAACCGTGCGTCAGGTTCGATCTCCGTGTGCCAGCGCAACATCAACAGCGCCGTCCAACTGGAATCCAGCAAATGAATCCACTCCTCCGTAATGCCGTGCTCGCGGGGGACGCGATTCGAGTTGGACCAAAACGCCTTATCCCAGGCTTGAGGGCGCACATAACGTTTGCCCTCGATCTCGACGTTGGTGTTCCGCGTTCCAATCACGGCGGGAAACAGGCCGTCGCGCATCGGCGCGGCCAGGGCCAGTTCCTTGGTGAGCCTGGCTTTGCGCAGCAATGCTTCATCGCCGCGCTCCCGTGCGTGGCGGTAAAGCCCGGAGGCGCTCCGCAGCGACGAGAACCAGGCTTGATTCCAGATCGAGAGAAACTCCCGTTGGTACCAGGGTCCGGGATAATTGGGCGATTGCGATACATTGACGATGAATTGCGGCGCGCCCACACGCACGCCGTCGAGGTCAAACTCCTGCCACACAAATTCACCCCAACCCTTGAAAGCCCAGTCGTACGTCCGCTCCACATACGAAGCCAGCGGGGCGGCGATCGGTTCTCCCCGTTCCTGCAATGGCCGGCCCCAGCGTTGCCACAAGAAGTTCGCGGTCTTGGCCCACGGATTTCGGACTGCTTCCCGGTCATGATAGGCGTTCACAAAGAAACCCAATTCCACTTTGCCGGGTGAAAAAGTCATGCCGGAAACCTTCTTGAACAAGACATGCTGGGGAATCTCCGTCCGGCTCATGCCCAACCAGAATTTGCGCTGCGGAGCATCATAATCCATGAACCACGGATTCGCGGCTGGACGCCCGACCAGATCAAGATCTGGGACCAAGGTTAGCGTCTTGGTACCGCGCTGAACAATCAGGGCTGGTGAACGAAACACGTGTTGCGCGACGACATAACCGTCATACGGCGCAAGATGCGGCGCCCACCAGAAGTCAGGTTCAAAACCCAGCTCAAAGGCCACGGCCAGTTCGTCCTGGGCGATTTCCGAACTCACCTCCCACCGCAAGCGAATATGCAACCAGCCATCCCCGGCATCGGCAGTTTCAACTTGGGGACGGCCACTTTCCTGCAATTGCGGCGTAGTGAAGGCAACCCAAGGCTCACCCTCAAAGAGCAGGCGATATTCGGTGTCGCCAGCGGCCAATTCCAACGTGACCGCGCTGTCACTTCCAGCCGCTGGAACGGATGTTGAAGTTCGAGTGGAGGAGCTGCAACCGGCAAGGAAGGCTGTGGCCAGTGCCGTCGCCGCTATGGTGCAACTTCTGAAGAAGATTGTATTCATGGATTTTCTCACCAATCGCCGGGCAATTTTGACCACCAGCGGCAAACTTTGCGTCCGGCACATCGAAATAGATAAAGACTCTCCGTCTTCGTCAACCGATTATCCTCAGGCGTGAGATGATTCCCGGCAGAAAGACAGCGTGTTGTTCAAGCAAGGGATTCGGTCCAGACACCTGTGATTCGCGACTTTATTCCTACAAATCGCTCCCGTGCCGCACTCCACAGCGAAGACGCAGAAGGGCTGTGCGGCAGGCGCTGCTAGCCGACCTGCTTCGCGCCGGCCTGGGGCGCGCTAGATTCCTATTCACCTTTTGGCGGGACAACGCTCGACCTATTAAACTCCATCACCTCCGGTGCATTTGTTCTCTCTAGCCATAGCGTAATGCCCTCCTTGGTTATACCTACTAGGTGGTTGGTGTTGCCGTGCCACAGCATCCCAAGGATGCACTCGTAATTTGTGTTCTGAATCCTAAAATGGTTTGTCAAAGGAAACACGCGCGCGTTGGTGATCGTTCCATCAGTCCTGTAATGCTGCCAGACTTCTCGCAAGACGTGATGCGCGTTGTACCGATAAGTTCGGTTTACTGCCTTGTAGGCAGTGTATACATAGATTCCGAAACCGGCTAGAATGAGCACGCACAGAATACGCACGAACAGAACCACCGCGCTGTCGCCTCTTCGCCTATTCAGAGGTTGCGGCCCTCCCTCGCAGGTCATTGCGTGCCTCCTTCCTCCGGTTCGTCTTCCGGTTCGTGTCGCGTTGATCCGCGCGACAAACAGCATGAGGAAATGATGGTATCAACGTAATGTCTGCATTGACGAGATAGGCGCCACTCCGTTCCCTCGCCACCGTGTCGTTGAAGTTGTATTTCCACCGTCATTATTTTCATTCCCACAAATCGCTCCCGTGCCGCACTCCGCAGTGAAGACGCAGCGCCGGGGCTGTGCGGCAGGCGCGGGTCCCGACTCACTCCAGCGCGCTGGATTCCTTATCAGCTCTTGTGCGGAACGACATCCCGTCGAAGGAGTGGATTGTTCGACCGGAACGTAATCTGGCTGAGGAGCGGTGCGTTGGCAAGATACGTGTACGCCGTGTACGCGGCGTCGAAAATCTGCGTTGCTGTCGCCCCATGCGCCATTTACGATCCAGCAGAGTATGGTTCAAACCCCAACACCCGCCGCTGCCGCCACCCGCGCCGATGGACGCGCGCCGCACGAACTGCGCCCCATCCGTTTCCAAAACAACATCGCTCCGCACGCCACCGGCTCGACGCTTATCGAGTGGGGCAACACGCGGGTGATCTGCGGCGTGACGGTGGAGGAAATCCTCCCGCGGTGGATGAAGGAACAGAACGTCGCCGGCGGCTGGATCACGGCGGAATACTCGATGCTCCCCTACTCCACCCTCCAGCGGAAATCGCGCGACAGCACCCGGGGGAAGATTGACGGGCGCTCGCAGGAAATCCAACGGCTCATTGGCCGCGCCATGCGCGCCGCACTGGACCTTGAAAAACTCGGCCCGCGCACGATCTGGGTGGATTGCGACGTGTTGCAGGCCGACGGCGGCACGCGCACTGCCGCCATCACCGGCGCCTATGTGGCGCTGGTCATGGCCATCCGCCGGCTGATCGCGGCGGGCAAGCTGAGCGAAAGCCCCATTCTGCACGCGGTGGCCGCCGTGAGCATTGGCATCGTGGGCAACGGGGCGCTGCTGGATTTGTGTTACGTGGAGGACGCGGCGGCGGCGGTGGATTTTAATCTCGTGATGAATTCCGCCGGGGAATTCATCGAACTCCAAGGCACGAGTGAGGAAGCCACGTTCAGTGAAGCGCAATTGGCCGGTTTGCTCTCGCTTGGCAAGGCGGGTGTCCGCCAGTTGTTGGAAATTCAGGAAGCCGCGCTCGCGCAGGCGTGAATCGGCATCTCTTTCCACTCTGCTTGAATCGGATTGTCCGCAAACTGATTTCTATTCCGCATCTCTGAACCAGAAACGCTGAATGTCGAACTCAAATTCCTTTACCCGACTCCTGCTTATCCGCCACGCCGAGGTGGAAGCACGCTACCAAGGCATTTTCGGCGGACGCATTGACATGGACCTCTCGCCGCGCGGCCACACCCAGGCGGCGGCGCTGGCGGAGTTTCTCCGGCACAAACCATTGGATGCGCTTTATGCCAGCCCGATGAAGCGCGTGCAACAGACGCTCGCTCCCTTCCGCAACAACGGCGCGCCGCAACCAGTCGTCATGCCGGACTTGCGCGAAGTGGATTTCGGCGATTGGACGGGCTTTAATTATGACGAAGTGCAAACCAAGTTTGGTGTCAATGCCAGCACCTGGCTGGCGCAATTGGAGGAGGATTTGATTCCCAACGCGGAGAGCGGTCCCGTGTATCGGGCGCGCATCGAGCCGTGTCTGCGCGAAATCCTGGCCCGCCATCCGGGCCAGACCGTGGCAGTGTTCTGTCATGGCGGCGTGACGCGCATGATGTTGTCCATCCTGCTGGACCTGCCGTTTCCAAAGACGGATGGATTTCAGATCGAGTACGCCAGCGTCACGCAAGTCGCTCTGAAACCGCACCACACGGTCATTGAACTGCTCAACTTCACTCCCTGGCGGGATCTCCCCGCATGAGTCGCGGCGCCATTTGGAAAATCTCCATCGCCACCACTGCTGAAGCAGAAGACGCGGTGGCAGAACTGCTAAACCGCCGGTTTGGACGCCCGGCTTCGGCACACACTGACTTTGAATCCGGCATCACCACCGTCTCGGTTTATTGCGAGACACAGCCTGCAACCTGGTCGGAACAACGCGTGGCACTGCGCGACAGCTTGCGCGACATCAGCGGCTGTGGTCTCGACATTGGACCGGGAAGAATCAGCGTCCGAAAAATCCCGCGAGAAAACTGGGCCGAGTCCTGGAAACGGCATTTCAAGCCGCTCGAAATCGGCAACGCGCTGCTGATCAAACCCAGTTGGAGCCGCCGCCGCCCGCGGCGGGGTCAAGCGTTGGTGGTGCTTGATCCGGGCTTGAGCTTCGGCACTGGACAGCATCCGACCACAGACTTTTGTCTGCGGCAGTTGGCCGCCGCGCGGCAGATCGGAGAAAAGCGTTCGTTCCTGGACATCGGCACCGGCTCGGGAATTTTAGCCATCGCCGCCGCCCAACTGGGCTACCAGCCGGTGCATGCAGTTGATTTCGATCCGGCCTCCGTTCGCGTCGCGAGGGAGAACGCACGGCGAAACGGCGTGGCGGCGCAGGTGCGCATCACCCAAGGCGATGTTACGAAATTACCAGCGCGACCGACCCGCCGCTACGATCTGGTCTGCGCGAATCTTATCTCGACATTGCTGATGGCAGAACGCCGTCGGATTGCCGGGCGAGTCAGTCCGGATGGTTTGTTGGTTATGGCGGGGATACTGAGATCCGAGTTTAAGAATGTGCAAGCGGCGTATGAGCAGCTTGGCTTCCAACTCGCCACCAGCAAGTCCGGGCGGGAGTGGCGCTCGGGCGCCTTCCGGGCTGCGCGTCACTTGAACTCGCGCAAAGAAAATTGACCCAGACGCAAGAAGTTCATGGATTATCTTGACCCTATTATTTTGACCTCTCTGCTTGTCCCGGATTCCGCCGGCTGCGGTAGAAGAAATAAACCGGCGTACCCACCAGCACCAGCGCCACTCCGAACACGGAATTGATCATGGCTGGCTCGCCCGCCGCCGTGGCCGCCTGATACGCCAGCACATCGTTATAGACGGTAAAGCCCAGGTAGATCACGGAGAACACCACAAACACCCACGGCACGATGGGATAACCCGGCACTTTGTATGGACGCGGCGCCTCCGGCATTTTCTTGCGCAGCACAAACAAACCGTACGCGCCCGCCGCGTAGAAGATCCAGCTCACAAATATGAGCGTGTCGGTCAACGTGTCGAACGTGCCGCTGAACAACAGCACGACGCTCCAGACGCCCTGCACGACCAGTGACGCCGCCGGGGTGTGGCAGCGCGGATGCACCCGGCCGAGAAAGCTGGGAAACACATTCACCCGCGCCATGTGAAAATAGACGCGCGCCGACGCCAGAATAATGGCGTTCGTGGCACCGAACGTGGAAATCATCACTGCGGCGGCGATCCAGCGCCCGCCGTTGGGATGAATCCGCTCCGCCACATCCGCCGCCACGAGCTTCGATTGCGCCATCTCATCAATCGGCAGCACGTAGGCGTAGGCCAGATTCATTGCCACGTAAACGATCGTGACAATCAACATTCCCCAGAACAAACCGAAGGGGATGTTGCGCATCGGATTCTTCACCTCGCCCGCGATGTAAGTAATCTTGTTCCAACCGTCATAAGCCCAGAACGCGCCGCCCAGTGCCGCGGCCATGCCGGCGAACAGCGCCAGACCGCTGAGTTGAATCGTTGCGCTCGGAGTCGTGAGGTTCGCCACACTACCGCCCGTGGGCAGCAGGATTGCGCCAAGCATCAGCAGCACCATTGCGAGCACTTTGGCGACGGTGAAGATGTTCTGCACCACCCCGCCAAACTTCACGCCCACGTAGTTCACCGCCGTCAACACAATGATCACGAACGCCGCCAGGCATTTCGTCCCGAACTCTTTGAGCGGTGCGATGTCGCCGATGAAGGGAAGTGAGAACGACCACGCCGCCGCCCGGGCAGACAATTCCGGCAGATGCACAAACTGGGTGGCATACTCGGCGAACACGTAGGCCACTGCGGCAATCGAGCCGGTTTGAATGATCGCAAAAATGGCCCAACCGTAAAGGAATGCAAAGAAAGGTCCATACATGCGCTCGAAATAGACGTACTGCCCGCCTGTTTCGGGAATGAGACCGGCGATCTCCGCGTTGGTAAGCGCGCCAAACAACGTGATGACGCCCGCGAGCACCCACACCAACAGCAGCAATTCCGGCGAGCCGAGTTGCGAAGCCATCACACCCGGCTTGCGAAATATCCCCGAGCCAATCACGCCGCCCACCACCAGCATGACGGTGGAGAACAATCCCAACGTGGGAATCAAACCGCTGCCAGCCGCGCGGGCGGGAGTGGAAAGCGATGAATCATTCATGCGGGTATCGGTTGACGCCGCACACCGTAGCGGGCGCCCCGCGCGGATGCCAAGCCTCAAACAATCCGGCCTTTACAAATTTGCGGGAGAATTGTCATCGCCAGGAATTCGCCCGCTGCGCTACGATTCGCGCAATCCGAAACGCCAGACCAGCTTTATGCCCACACTCACGGTCAACCCGGATTCGCCCGCGGCTTGGGAAATCGAACTCTCGCCGGGCGTGAATTCACTCGGACGCGGCGACGGCAACGATGTCGCTATCGAGCACGCCTCCGTTTCCAGTGTGCATTGCCAAATCACCGTGACGGATGCGGGCGTCGTTCTCAAAGACCTTGGCTCGGTCAACGGCACGTTCATCGGTGAAACGCTCGTGGAAGAGGCGACACTCCGACCGGGACATCTGATCCGGTTGGGCGACGTGGTGATGCGGTTTGAGGGCGACGCACCATTGGCGGGAGAGATGGTCACTCCCGCGCCAGTTAACGAACAACCCCCAGTCAGCGCCTACTGCAAATCGCATCCCAAGGCGGTCGCACGCTACCGCTGCGCAAAATGCGGCGGCGTGTTATGCGAATTGTGCGTCAACACCCGCATGAGCGCCGGGCGGCCCACGAAATTCTGTCGTGTCTGCGGCAGCGAATGTGCGCCGCTCTTTGAAGAAGTTGAACCGGAAGCGCCGCGGTTCGCCCGGCTGATTGGCGGCGCGTTTTCGTATCCGTTCAAGCACGACGGCCTCATTTTGCTGCTGGCGGGCACCGTCTTTTACACCTTTATAGATTTGTTGAGTCGCGTCGTTCCCCTCATCGGTCTCATTCTGATGTTGTTCGGAACGGGCTATCTCGTCAGCTACATGCAACGAATTCTGGTCAGTTCGGCCATGGGCGAGGAACGGATGCCCGACTGGCCGGATTTGAGCAACTGGAGCGAGGTATTCCCGCCATTCTTTCAATTCCTCGGCACGATGGTCTTCTCGTTCGCGCCGGCCATCCTGGTGCGCGTCTTCGCTCCCCGCGACGCGGTCTGGACGGATTGGGCTTATGCCGGCGGCGTAATCTGGGGGTGCATCTATTTTCCCATGGCCTTCACCGCCGTCGCCATGTTCGATTCGCTGGGCGCTTTGCATCCGTGGCTGATCATCAAGTCCATTCTGCGGATTCCCGGCGCCTACCTGCTTGCGGTGATTCTGTTGCTGAGCGCTTACGGCGTGGGCTTGATGGGCGGTCACTTCCTCGAACAATTGCTGCCCATTCCCATCCTGCCCGTGATCATGTCCCAATTCCTCAGCCTGTATCTGGTGACGGTGGAAATGCGCATCCTCGGTTTGCTTTATTGGTCGAAAAAGACCGAACTCGGTTGGTTCAGGAGTTGAAAAGTTGTTGCGCGGTAATTCTACTTGAAGCCGCTGCCGCCCTCCCGCACAGTTGGCTTCGCCAGGGCCCATGGAATGTGGACTTACGAACCCCGCCAGGGCCGGAAGGCAGCAACGGTAGTTTGCTCGACATCTGCCGTGGTCACCCTGGCATTCTTCAATTTACGATTTCAGATTTACGATTTACGATTGCCTCCGCAATTGTCAGTGATTCGTAAATCGAAAATCGAAAATCGAAAATGTCCTATCAAGTCATAGCCAGAAAGTATCGCCCGCAACGCTTTGCCGATGTGGTGGGCCAGGAGCACGTCACGCAGACGCTCACCCACGCCATCGAGCAGAATCGCATTGCGCACGCCTACCTGTTCTGCGGGCCGCGTGGCACGGGCAAGACCACCATCGCCCGCATCTTCGCCAAATGCCTGAACTGCACCGGCGGACCGAAGGTGGATTTCGACGACGGCGACGACAAGTGCATTGAAATCGCCGAAGGCCGCTCGATTGATGTGCTGGAAATTGACGGCGCCAGCAACAACGGTGTGGAACAGGTGCGCGAACTGCGCGAGACCTGCAAATACGTGCCCGCTTCCTCGAAGTTCAAAATCTACATCATTGACGAAGTTCACATGCTTTCCACGGCGGCGTTCAACGCACTGCTGAAGACGCTCGAAGAACCGCCGGCGCACGTGAAGTTCATGTTCGCCACCACCGATCCCGAGAAGGTGCTGGCGACGATTCTCTCCCGCTGCCAGCGGTTTGATCTCCGCCGCATCCCGACCGCGCTGATCGTGAAACACCTCACGCTGATTGCGAAACAGGAGCAGGTGAAAATTGATGCCGCCGCGCTCTACGCCATTGCGCGCGGCGCCGACGGCGGGATGCGCGACGCCGAGAGCGCGCTGGACCAGCTTATCAGTTTCTGCGGCGACAAGATCGAAGAAGCCGACGTGCTTTCGATGTTCGGATTGACGGCGCAAGGACAAATCCTTGAACTGAGCCAGGCGGTTCTGACGGGAGAAATCGCCACGGCGCTCCATCAATTGAACGACCTGGCACAACACGGCAAGGATTTGGGCCGGCTGTTGAGCGACTTGTTGAATCACTTTCGCAATCTGCTGATGTTTCAGGTTTCCAAAGGCAATTTGAACCTGCTGGAGGTTTCCGAAGCCGAGGCGGTGGCGCTCAAGGAACAATCCGCGCTGGCCTCCACCGAGGCGTTCACGCGGATTCTCGAAGTGCTCGCGGACGCGGAAATCCGCCTGCGCGATGCGGCGTCGAAAAAGATTCTGCTCGAAGTCACGCTGCTGAAAGCCATCGAAGCCCGGAACGCCGTGAGTCTCGACGCGGTGTTGAAACAATTGAACGCCTTGCGCGGTCAAGGTGGCGGGGTGACCCCAGCCGCAACCGCGCCTGTCGCCGCCGAGGTTGGGAGGCGGACCGCTCCGATTTCTTCGCCCGGAGCGGCCCAAGCCACCGCACCCAAGCCGCCTCCTCACGTCGGCGGCTACCCAACAACAGCAACGCCCGCATCGGCCCCGCCGGTCTCACCAGTTCCGCCCGAAAACTTGGAGGCCCTCTGGGCGCAACTCGTGGAAGCCGCCGGCCGCGCGAGTCCGTTCGTGCGGACTTACTTGCTCGAAGCGCATCCGGTGTCATTCGAGAAAGGTGTATTCACCATCGGCTTTGATCCTGAATTCGCGGATCATCTGGGCCTGGTGGACAATCCGCGCAACCACACGTTGCTCCAGACCAAGCTATCGGAAATGGGTCATGCCAGCGCACAGATAAAATTTGTGCAAGCGGAAGCTCCAGCCGGCCGCGTTGTGCCGACTGCGGAAGCGGCGCCCGTTGCCGCAACGCCCGCACCCAGGCAAGCTGCACCGGCGACCTCCAAGGCTGCGACCGCCGCCGCATCGCCCGCGAAGGAGAAGGCTGCCTCGGTTCCGTTCAACAAGGAGGATTTCAAGAACGACCCGCTCATTCAAAAAGCCTTGGAGATTTTCAAAGGGCAGATTGTGGATGTTCGCGCCTGAGCAACCGTGCATTTTAAGTTCGTAAATCATAAGTCTAAAATCGTAAATTCCCCTATGTCCAGCATTGGCAAACTCATGAAACAGGCTGCGCGCATGCAGCAGCAAATGGAACAAGTCCAGGCCGACCTCGCGGCCCGCACCGTCGAAGCCACCAGCGGCGGCGGCGCGGTGAAAGTCACCGCCAAGTGTGATGGCTCCCTTGCAGCCATCAAAATTGATCCGCAGGCGCTCAACCCGGGCGACGCCCAATTGGTCGAGGACATGATCCTGACGGCAGCAAATCAGGCGTTGGGGCAGGCCAAGGAAATCTCCACCGCCGAGATGGGCAAGATTACCTCGGGTTTCAATCTGCCAGGGTTAGGTTGAGCCAACCGTGAAGCGGCTAAACGCCGCGCTCCCGCCGCAGTCGGGGCGCGGGCTTTAGCCCGCTTCAGCTTTCTCACGTTTTGCATGTCCGCCCTTCCTGACTCGATCACCGTGCTGATTTCGGCGCTGAATCAGCTTCCCGGGGTGGGGCCGCGTTCCGCCGAACGCATCGCGTTGCACCTGGTCCAAACGGATTCGGCTGCCGTGCGGCAACTGGCCGACGCGATGCTCGCCGCCCGCGAGCGCATCCAGTTTTGCACGAGTTGCGGCGCGTTGACTGAGGCGTCCCCCTGCCCCATCTGCGCCGACACCCGGCGCAACGGTTCGTTGATTTGTCTCGTGGAGCGCGCCGTGGACATCCTGAGCGTTGAAAAATCCGGAACCTATCGCGGACGATTCCATGTGCTGGGCGGCAGAATCTCGCCTTTGGACGGTGTCGAGCCGGAAGACCTGCGGATTGCCGAGCTGGAGAAACGCCTGAACCACGAACCCATCAAGGAAATCGTGATTGCGCTCGGTACGGACGTGGAAGGCGACGCCACGAGCTTTTATCTGGCGAAACGGCTCGCGCGTCCGGGTCTAAAGATTTCGCGCATCGCGTATGGCCTGCCGGCGGGCAGCGGACTTGAATTCGCGGATGAACTGACCTTGAGCCGGGCGCTGGAAGGGCGGAGGGAAATGAACCAATGACGAACTTACACCTTTCACGCATCACGCATCACTCCCTGACCACGCATGAAACGTGACAGGTGATTCATAAAGCTTCGACCAAAACCCATGCCCACACCTTCCATCGTCGTGTTCGATCTCGGTAAAGTTTTGCTGGAATTTGATTATTCCATCGCCGCCCGCAAGATTGCGGCGCAGGCCACGCTGCCGTTGGCCGACATCCAGAAAATGTTCGATCACACTCCCTTGCTGTATCGCTACGAAACGGGCCTGATGACCCAGGCAGAATTCTTTGAAGCCGTGCAGCAGGTCACCGGCTTTCATGGCACAAGCGAGGAGTTCAGCAGCTTCTTCGCGGACATTTTCTGGGAGATTCCGATGATGGTGGAACTCCACGCCACGTTGCGGCGGCGCGGCGTCCCGACCTACATTTTTTCCAACACCAACGATCTGGCGATCCTCCACATCCGCCGAAACTTTCCCTTCTTCGCCAACTTTGACGGCTACATCCTGTCCTATGAAGTCCGCGCGATGAAACCCGATCCCCGGATTTACGAGGCGCTGGAAAAACTCTCGGGACGGCGCGGCCCAAAAATCCTGTACCTCGACGACCGGCAGGAAAATGTGGATGCAGGTGCCGCGCGCGGCTGGCAGGTGATTCTGCAAACCGAGCCGGAGAAATCGCGCATCGAGATTGAGCGTCTGGGATTGCTCGGTTGAACCACGCGCGCCCGTTTAGCTTCCGCGCAAACCGTCCTCAGCGGGCTTCGCTGCCAGCAGCGCGTCGAGGGCGTAATTCGGTTCACCCACGGAGAACAGCCGGTCGGACACTTCATTCAACGCCAGGCGGGTTGCTTCGAAGCGTTCGGACAACGTGCTCAGGATGTTGGTTAGTTCGTAGCGGTGGGCCAGACGATGATCGCTCGCGGCACGGTATTGCGAGCGGCCCAGGGCCTCGTAGTATTTCAAGTCGGGAAACCCCTTCTTCTCGGCGCGCACACGAATGCGCTCGGGAAACACACCGGATAGAAAAAGCGATTGGTTGCCGATATGCACGCGAATGTGAAAGCTCGTCCGGTCGTCGGCGGTTTGCAGCGCCGCCAGCATCTCAAAAAAGTAATCCAGCGGATTCGGTTGGCCTGGCACAACGCACCGGGCGCGTTCGGTGCGCGCAAACTCCGCGAGCAGTTCCGCCACGTAATCCGCCACCGCGCGGTCGCGGATGTCTGATCGCAGGAACACATGCCGCACCAGCACGTAGAAATAGAAGTGCGTGGAGACGCGCAGGCAGCCGCGCCGTTCCAGCAGCGCGTGCAACAGTGCCTCGTCGTCAAGAATCAGGTCGCGTGAATCTTCGTCGGCCAGCAGACTGACCAGACACTCGGCGTTGCCCAGCTTGGCGCCGAGCACCGACACGATGAAGTCAATGTCCTCTGCGGCAAACTGCACGCGGCAGTTGGGTTGAATCATTTTCATGGTCGCAAATGATCATCGTTTCGACGTCAAAGCCCCGCACTGATTCAGGCGTTAGGCTTTGCCGTACTATGCTGTCGGTTCCAGTGGAAAGCAAAATTGATTCCAGCTACGGGAGCAATGTCTGAGCCTGGGCAGAGAATTCGCCCAACCAAATTTCGCGCCTTGAAGCCCTGAATCGCAATTGGAGCGCCGGTCTCCCGACCCGGCGTGTTGGCAGGCAAACGCAGGTTCACGCCGGGTCGGAGACCGGCGCTCCGGTTCATGGTGAGGTGATCGGAGAAGCGGGCAATGATGCTTCCCGCAAACGAACTGCTGGACAGTTATGCCCAGACTGTAGAATAAGTGACCAGCGCAAATGCAATTGAACTCCCAACAACCGAACCTCGAACCCGTCGCGCGCATCCCCGCACGCACGAAGCGTCAAGCGATGGATTGGGGGTTGGTGCTCGCCAGTCAGGGCATCGAACCGGTGATTGAACAAATGGAGGATGGACGCTGGACGCTGGTGGTGGCCTCGGAGGATTACGACAAGTCGGTCGCTGCCATCCGGACTTATCGAGTCGAGAATCTCGGCTGGCCGTGGCGCAAACCCATCTTCAAGACGCACACAATCTTTGATTGGGGCGGCGCCGCGTGGGTCTTGTTGACGTTTGCGTTCTACTGGTTGAGCGACCGGAGCGCGGCCCTGCGCAACGCGGGTATCATGGACGGCACGGCAACCGCCGACGGCGAATGGTGGCGTTTGTTCACCGCAACCTTCCTGCACGGCGATCTCGCGCATCTGGCGGCGAACGCTGTGTTCGGTTTCATTCTGATCGGTCTGGCCATGGGACGCTACGGAACGGGCGTGGGATTGTTGGCGGCATTTCTGGCTGGCGCGGGCGGAAACGTGCTGTCCTGGCTGGTGCGCGGCGATGACTTTCGCGGCCTGGGTGCGTCGGGCGTGGTCATGGGCGCACTGGGATTGCTGGCCGCGCAATCGGTTGCCCTGCTCCGCCGTAATCCCAACGCGCTGAGAATTGCTCTTGGCGGTGTGGCTGGTGGCTTGATGCTGTTCGCACTCCTGGGCATGACGCCGGGCACGGACATCATGGCACACTTTGGCGGGTTCATCTCGGGATTGGTTTTGGGCGTGTTGCTGACGCTGACCGGAGAATGGACAACCCGCCCGGCCGTCAATTTCCTGGCCGGCTTCATTTTCACCGCACTCGTGATCTGGACCTGGGCGCTGGCGCTCGGAACCATGTGACACCGGTTTGAACTGGCAAGACGCGCAGGCAGTTGACATCATCCGCGCTGTGATGCGCTCGTTCATGTTCAGCCTTCAGCCTGCGCGGCTACACCTACGTTCCGCTGGCTTCGGGCTGGTGGCGTGCGGTTTTCTTTCAATGAATGTTTCCGGTAAAACCTTCGAGGCCCGCGGCCAGCAATTCACCGCGTTCAAATCGTTTGGCACATTCAAGAAATCGCCAGGGAAGCAACCGGGCGAGATCATTCTGACTTCACGCGAGATTCACAGTCGCATTGCCTGGGATGAACTGATTGCTTCGTGGAACGTGGAAATGCCCGCCAGCGCCTATCTCAAGATCGAGGCCCGCGCAATTTATCCGAATCACACAACCAAGTGGTACGTTTTTGGGCTGTGGTCCGGTGATCCCGCACGGCATCCACGCGAGAGCGTGCGCCGACAGAAGGACGCCGACGGCAACGTGGACACCGACACGCTGATTCTGCATGCACCCACGAAACGTTTCCAAATTCGGCTGACGCTGGGAGGCGCAGGCCGGGAAAGGCCCAAGTTGAAATTCCTGGGCCTTTCGCTGACGGACACCACAGCCACCCCGGAGTTGCTGCCGGCGAATCGGGCGGCCTGGGGAAGAACCCTGGACGTGCCCGAACGTTCGCAGATGGCTTACGAAAACGGCGGCGTGTTGTGCAGCCCCACAACCGTCTCCATGATGCTGGCGCACTGGAGCCGGGTCTTGAAGCGTCCAAGCCTGGATCATGACGTGCCGGAAATCGTGACCGGGGTTCACGATCCAAAATGGGGCGGCACGGGCAACTGGGTTTTCAACACCGCCTACGCGGGCGCGCTGCCCGGCATGCGCGCTTACACCGCGCGCCTCACCGACGTGGCGGAATTGGAGGATTGGATTGCGCGCGGCATCCCGGTGGGATTGTCGCTCTGCTACAACCGCCTCCGGGGAAAGGGTCGCGAACCCAGCGGCCATCTGGTGGTATGTGTTGGTTTCACCGCCACCGGCGACGTCATTGTCAACGATCCCGGCACCAGCAAGAACGTCCGCAAAGTGTTCCCGCGAGCGAATCTGGTGGATGCGTGGGCGCACTCGAAGAATGCGGCCTATTTCATTTATCCGGAAACAGTCAGACTGCCCACGGATCGTTTCGGCCATTGGGAATCGGCAAAGGCGAAGCCGGTTCTGAAGTAATTGGAACTCAAATAAAAACACATTCATTACCGTCCACCTCCGCTTTGCTTCGCCCCGAACGGTTACTATCGTTAAACTCAAAGGCTGATGAACACATCAAGCAAAGGCTGGCTTGCGATTGAAGTTACAACATAGGAAAGAGCACCCAATATGATGCGCCGAATGAAAGCTGTGTTTGGAGCGAGCCTGACCTTGATGTCATGGAGCACGCTTTGGTGCCAGGCCCATTCCCAAGACCTCATCACCTGCGGCTGGGATGAAGTCGCCGCGCTGCGGATTACGGGCACCAATGTGGTCACGTTGTGGACGTGGACGGCCACGAACAGCAATCTGCCGGAATGGAGCAAACCGTTGTTTGCCACCACCGACGAATGCAAGCCGTACCCGGGCGGAAAAGTGTTGGTCACGTCCTCCGGCGGACCGACGCTCAATGGCGCCGTTGCCCTGATCGTTCCACAGGCGTCGAGCGCCTCGAACGTGTTGTTCCATGCCCGCGCGCCCAATGCCCATTCGGCCGACCTGCTTCCGGGGAACAAGGTGGCCGTGGCGATGTCTTATCACCCCAACGGTAACCGCATGGCCGTCTTCGATCTCGCGCAGTCAGACGTGGAACTTTTGAGCGTGGATTTGTTTGGCGCCCACGGCGTCGTGTGGGATGAAGCGCGACAGGTGCTCTGGGGTTTGGCGGACACTTACATCCGCCAATACCGGTTGCAGGACTGGGAAACCAATCCGCAATTGCACCTGATTTCCACCACACCCCTGCCCGATATTGCGGGACACGATATGACTCCGGTGGCAAACACTCCGGAGCTGACCATCTCGACGGGCAGCCACTGCTGGCTGTTCAACCGCGACACGCGCACGTTTGTAAAGCACCCATTGCTGGGGAACACCCCGAATGTAAAAAGCATCAGCACGCATCCGATCACGAGCGGCATCGTGTATGTTCAGGCGGACACAAGCTGGTGGACCGAGCGTTTGCGTTTTCTCGCACCGGAACAAACACTGCACTTCCCGGGGGCGCACTTTTACAAAGCACGATGGCTTCCACCCACCGCGCCGCAGCTTTCGATCTCACTGGCAAGCGCAAACACGGCGCTGATTTCGTGGCCGGCAGCCTGGACCGGATTCGAGCTTCAGCAAAACTCCGATCCCGACACGGCGACCTGGATTACGGTCGAAGAGGCGATGGAAGATGACGGCACGAACAAGTTTGTGATCATCAATCCGCCCACGGGCCGGAGTTTCTATCGGTTGGTTAAATCGGCGCCCTGAGACGACAACTGCGGTATTCGTCACGCAGCAGCTAATCATCCAACCATCGGAGCGCAGCAAAGTTCATCGCCGCTTTGCTTTGCCCCGATGGATTGCGCTCGCTAAGCTCTGCGGCGGATGAACAAAACAGGCACAGTCTATCTTGTCGGCGCCGGGCCGGGCGACGCGGGTTTGCTCACGCTGCGTGGGGCGGAAATGCCACAGTAACTTCTGACACTGGCGCACGTATTACCGCCGGAATCGCCCTTTACCGAAAGCTCCCGGCAATTTAGATTGGCTGCCATGAAAATGCTGAAAATTGTCGTTGAACGCCATGAAGACGGCTATGTCGCTTATCCACTCGGTTTGAAGGGCGTGGTCGTTGGGCAGGGCGACACTTACGAAGCTGCCTTGGCGGATTGTCAATCCGCCATCCGTTTTCACGTAGAGACTTTTGGTCCCGAGGTGCTGAGTGCCGAGCCCGTGGTACTGGATGCTTTTATCGCCGAGACTCATGCCTAAGTTTCCCGTTGACGCGCCCATGCACTCGCGACGTTGGGGTTTCGGATTGTAAACGAGCGCGAACACATCGCTTTGATCCGCGACAATCTCGACGGCACGAAAACGCCGCTCAACATGCCCAACCATCCTCACCTGAAATCCTCCACCTGCGCACCATCTGCACCCAATCCGGCATTTCCCGCGAAGCATTTCTGCGCGCCTACGAGCAAAGCTAAAGTAAACCACCCGCACTCGAACTGATGAACAAAACAGGCACAGTCTATCTTGTCGGGGCCGGGCCGGGTGACGCGAGTTTGCTCACGTTGCGTGGGGCGGAATTGCTGCGCCGCGCCGACGTGGTGATTTACGACGTGCTGGTGAATCCGGAGTTGCTGCGCTTCGCGCCGTCAACCGCGGAATTGATTTCGCGTGGCAGTCGCGCCACGGATACCGCGTTATCCCAGGAACAAATCAATGCCTTGATGATCGCGAAGGCGCGCGAGGGTAAATGCGTCGTGCGGCTCAAGGGCGGCGATCCTTACGTCTTCGGTCGTGGCGGGGAGGAAGCCGAGGCGCTGGCCGCGGCGCACGTGCCGTTTGAGGTGGTGCCCGGAGTGTCGTCCATCGTGGCGGCACCGAACTACGCGGGCATCCCGCTCACCCATCGTGAGCATTGTTCCAGCTTCACCGTGATGACCGGTCACGAAGGCGCGAGCGGAGAGGAATGCCATTTCGATTTGGATCAGATTGCACGGATTCCCGGCACGAAGATTATTCTCATGGGCCTGAAGAAGCTGGGAGAGTTGACGGAAGGGTTGATCGCCCGCGGCATGTCGCCCGAAACCCCGGTGGCCATCGTGCGCTGGGGCACCACGGGCCGGCAGCAATCCGTTGACGGGACGCTGGCAACCATTGCCAGTCGTGCTTCGGATCTGGAACTGACGCCGCCCGCGCTGACGGTCATTGGGGACGTGGTGAAGTTGCGCAAGAAACTGAACTGGTTCGAGCGCCGCCCGCTATTCGGCCAGCGAGTTGTGGTGACGCGCGCACGCGGGCAGGCCGCGGAGTTCAGCAACCGCCTCACCGAACTGGGCGCGGAAGTTCTGGAAATCCCGTGCATCAAGATCGCGCCGCCCGCCAACCTGCATCTGCTCGGCGATGCGCTCTTGGAACTCAACTCCTACGACTGGCTGGTGTTCACCAGCGCGAACGGCGTCACCGCGTTCTTTGATTATTTCTACAAAGCGTTCAAGGATACGCGCGACATCGGCGGGGTGCGCATCGCGGCGGTGGGACCGGGCACGGCGGCCAAATTGCGCGAGCTGCATTTGCAGGTGGACTTGATGCCGGAAGAAGCCATCGGAAAGAAGATCGCCAAGTCGTTCTCTCAATACGAAAGCATTGAGAATCTGAAAATCTGTCTGCTGCGGGCACAGGTGGCGAATCCCGACCTGCCCCAGGCACTCGAAGAACTTGGCGCCATCGTGGATGACATTCCCTGCTATCAAACGGTGGCGGAAACCGAGGATGCCAGCGGGGATGCGCTGAGACTGCACGCTCAGGGCGCGGACTGGATCACCTTCACCAGCGGCTCGACGGTGGAACATTTCCACGCGCGCTTCGATTTGCCGGCGTTGTTGAAACAATTCCCACAAGCACGCCTCGCCTCCATTGGGCCGGAAACCAGCAAGGCCATCCAGGCATTGGGTCTGACCCCGGACGTTGAGGCAAAGCTGCACACCATCGAAGGATTGACGGCGTCACTGCTCAAGGCGAAAGGAAAAAAGAAGTGATTTGCGCCGGCTCGTCGCTGTGCTGTTGCGCACGCGCTCAAGGCCGCGCTGAAATCTCCAGCATCCGCTCAATCGGCAGGCGGGCGCGTTGCAGAATGTGCTCGGGCAGTTCAATGCGCGGCGCGAGGTTCTTCATGCAGTCGCGCACTTTTTCAAGCGTGTTCAGCTTCATGAATTTGCACTCGCTGCATCGGCAGTTGTCCGTGGGCAGGCGCAGCACGTCGAAGGTCGGAGCACAGAGGAATTTCTTGCCCGGACACTCCTTCTGCATGCGATGAATGATGCCGGACTCGGTCACAATCACGAACTGCTTCGCCGGGCTGCTCTTGCAGTAGGTAATCATCTTCTCCGTCGAGCACACCGCGTCTGCGAGGTCGCGCACCTCACGCAGGCTTTCCGGATGCACCACGACTTTCGCGTCCGGGAATTGCGCGCGCATCCGCAGCAGGCTGTCGCGACGGAACTCGACGTGCGCGTAACAGTTGCCCTTCCATAGCGTCATGGGGCGACCGGTTTGTTCCATCACCCACGCGCCAAGGTTCTCGTCCGGCACGAACAACAGGTCCTTGTCCTTGGTCGCCGCCTCCACAATTTTCACTGCGTTGCCGCTGGTGCAAATCACGTCGCTTAACGCCTTCACCGCGGCGCTGCAATTGATGTAGGTGACGGTGTAGAAATTGGGATTGGTTTTCTGCAACGCGGCCAACTGGTCGGCGGGACAGCTTTCCTCCAGAGAACACCCGGCATCCTTGTCCGGCAACACGACGATCTTGTCGGGATTCAAAATCTTTGCGGTCTCCGCCATGAAATGCACCCCGCAGAAAACAATCACATCCGCGGGGGTGGCCGCCGCCTGTTGCGAGAGACCGAGCGAGTCCCCGACGTAATCGGCGAGGTCCTGGATTTCCGGGACCTGATAGTTGTGCGCGAGAATGACCGCGTTCAACTGTTTCTTCAGGGCGAAAATCTCGCGGGCCAGCGGCTCGACCTCCGAGCGCGGCATTGGCCGGCGCACGGGGAACCGATCCACACCGGTTGGTTGAATTTCCGTCACGTTAATCATCATCGAAAGCTAACGTGCCCCGCGCGGGGCGTCAATTGACCTGACAGAGTTGGTGCGAACCGAATCGCGGGTCATCGCGTTACACCGTTGCCGCCGCGGCGTAGAACGCATCCAGATTCGCCAGCGGACTGGCGGGCGGCACATCGCAGCCGGAGGAAATCACAAAGTTGCGGTGGGTGCGCGTGGCCTTGAGCAGTTCGCTGGTTCGGTTCGCAACCGTTTCAGGGGTGCCTTGATGAAATACCGCCGTGGGATCGAGATTGCCGCAAAGCACCACATCGGGCGGCACTTTGCCCAAGGCCGCCATGATGTCCATGGGTGCGCCGAAGTGAAACGATTTGGTGCCGGATTCGAGCACGGCAGGCAGATGAACAAGTTTCGCGGCACAATTGTGCAGGATCAGCGTGAAGTTTTCGTCCGCGGCACCTTGCACGATGCGCCTCACGTAGGCGGCGGAGAACTCCGCCAGTCCGCGCGGCGAGAGCAAGCCGGCCGCCGGTTCGGCCATAATGATGCCATTCGCGCCCGCAGCCTTGAACGCCCGGGCGTAGGTGGTGAGAAACTCCGTGCTCTTCTCCAGAACCAAATGAATCAAATCCGGATCCGTTAGCGTTAGCCCGCACGCTTCACTCAAGCCCACCAGACGGCCCGCGAGGGAAAACGGTCCAATGCAACCGGCCAGCACCAGCGGATTATCCTTCAGCCTGCTCAACCGGATCACGGTTTCGAGATAGACGCCAGTGCGCTTGTCGCCCGGCTGCGGCACCGCGAGGGATTTGGCCTGATCCAGGCTGGAAACCACGACGCCGATCGCCGTCGGGATTTCATCGTCACTCATGAGAATTTCGCAGCCGAATGCCTCCGCCTCCGCGCTCAGGTCCATCGCGGACAAGACGACGGGCGTGTGATAGCGTTCGTGCAGCGCCACGGAGGCATCGAACTGTGCCTGGGGATTCGTGACTACCTCGCGCACCGTCGCGCCGGTCAGCGTGATGCCGGGATACACGGTAATCGGCATGGCCACACGCGTGGTGGAATTCAGAACGAATTGATTGAACGAGTGCATAAGTTGACTCCGCCGATGCTAGCGGTGCTTAACAGCCAGTAAAAAGAACCCCTTCCTTTGTAGGAGACGAGGTAACGAGTCTGCAATTCTCACGATTCCCTGGAGAGCTGCGAAAGACTCCTGACGTCGTCTCCTACATTTTTGATGGGCTCTTAACCATCTTCGCACCGCCGCGTGATCAGATTCTGCCTGCCGCTACTCCAAATTCCAAGACCATCCTTGCCGCCAAAGAGCAGATTGAGTCTAATGACATTATCGCCGGTCCAATCGGCGAGCGATCGCTGGAAGCTGCTCAAACATGCAAACTATGAAAACCACGTCATCTCTGGATCGCCGCGAATTCCTGCGTCTCAGTGCCTGCCTGATCGGCGGACTGACGTTGCGCCAGCAACGTAGCTGGGCGGCTTCGCAATCGGAAGTTCCCGCTCTTCGCCTGGAACGTCTGTCCACCGGAGCCAATGTATGCCGATGGTTTCGCTTTCCGCGCCGGGACACAGCGGAGCATTTTAACAACTACATCCCGGAATCGGAAGCGGCGTTCATGGCGGACCTCGGGCTAAAGCACGTTCGCCTGTGTATCCAACCGCGCGTGTTGATGGAGCGCGACGGCGGCTTGATTGCCGAGCGCGCCCAACAGGTCGAAGCGGCCTTGCGACGGTTTCATCGCGCCGGATTGGCCGTCGTGGTGGACATCCACAACGAAGACCGCGACGATGAGTTGAATCCCGAATGGCAGGATGCCTTCGTAAAATTCTGGTCCGCCTTCGCCGCGCGACTCAGCGCCTTTGACCCGAACCTCACGGTGCTCGAAATCATTAACGAACCGGTATTCCGCGGGCGCGAAGCGGACTGGGACACGCTCAATGCGCGCCTCGCGGCGGCCATCCGCAAAAGCGCGCCGCAGCATACCATCATGACCACCGGTCCAAACTGGGGCGGCATTGATGGGTTGAAGAAACTCACAGTGCTCCCGGACAAAAATGTCGTTTACTCATTTCATTGCTACGATCCGTTTCCTTTCACGCATCAGGGTGCGACCTGGTCGAGCGATGAGGTCAAACCCTTGCGCGGCGTGCCGTATCCTTCCAGTCCCGAAGCCGTCGCGCCGCTGCTGCCGGCGTTGGAAGACAAACCTGGCTCGCGGCGGATGCTTGAGCGCTACGGCAACGAACGCTGGAACAAGGAGAAGCTCGCCGCGCGGTTCAAGGAAGGCATCGAGTGGGGTGCCCGAAATGGCGTGCCGTTGTATTGCGGTGAATTCGGCGTATTCCCGCCGCACGCCAACCCCGAGCACCGGGCGAATTGGTTTCGCGACTTCGGCGCGGTGCTGGCGGAGCATCGCATCGGCTGGGCCGTGTGGGGCTGGGACGAAGGCTTCGGCCTCAGCCGACGCTACGTGGACGGCAAGCCGGTGGTGGATCAGGTGGTCGCCCGGGCGTTGGGATTGAAGGCGACCTGAATTGCCCGCTAGAAGCCTGTCAAAAATGTAGGAGACGACGTCAGGAGTCCCTCGCAGGCCTCCGCGAAATTGCGAGCGTTTATCGCCGGCGGTCGCGTGCTGGGAAGCTGGCCTGGCCTGACCCGCGACGTGCTGGAAGGCCCCGGTGATCTGCCCGTGACGACCAACTACCGCAACGTGCTCGCGCCCATCCTACGCCGCCACGGCGCCGCCGAAAAGTTGAACCAGGTGTTTCCCGGGTTCACGCTCGAGGCCCTTCCGCTCTACGGTTAATTCGCGCACCCAAAGCGGGTTCATCCCCGTGGCCAGAAGCGCAACCAGAAGCGTTGCGGGGATTGAATCAGGATCTCGCGGAGCAGTTCTTCAAGGCTGGCGGCTTGTGGCTCGTCAAGTTTTCGCGTGGACGCGAGCGTCACGGCAAACACCGCTGCCGCGGCCACGAAGAAAATGCTGTAGCGATTCCATTCCACTCCCAGCCAGACGGGTGCGCGGTTGCCCACAGCATCAATGAGCAGTCCCCAAACGATCGGCGCGAAGCCCAGGGCCACGTTGCTGACGACCGAGTAGATGGCAAAGAAATGGTTGCGGCCCATCACGGGAATGATGGACATGGCGAGCCGGGTGTTGGCCATGCTGACGAGCGCGGCGAGCAGGCCCATGAAGAATTGCAGCGCCAGCACGCCCGCGAGGGCGGTGGGAAATAATCGGCCAGAAAGCGCAAGCCAGCCCGCCAACACCGCGATCCATGCGGCTGAGGCAAAACTCAATACGGGTTTGCTGCCCAACCGGTCGAGCTGCGAGCCAAGAAACCACAGGCTGCTCCAGCCGCCGATAAACGCGGCGGAACTCACGAGCAGAATCCTCCCCTCGGACATGCCGCCCTCCGACTTCAGAAACGCCACCGTAAACGCGGAGATGCCGCCATAGGCGACCGACCAGGCGACTACCGTGTGGAGCAGCTTGCGAAATGGCGCGTAGCGGGCCATCTCCAGCCACGGCACGCGCGTGGTCGAGACGTGCGGCTCCTCCGGCGGTTTAACGTCGGGTATCCGTTTCAGAAAGACCAGACTCAGGGTGCCCATGATGCCGCTGAAGGCGAAGAGCGCGGCAAACTGCCAGGGATAGGTAGGTCCCGCCAGCGTGCCTGCCGCCACCAGGAAGGCCACAAAGCTGGCCAGATTCTGGACGACCGCATCGCGCACCAGATATTTGCCGCGCATGGCCGGTGGAACGAGCGCGGTGATCCACGGCAACCAGGCACAACTGGAGATACCGCGCGAAAGATTGAACCCAAACAACAGCACCAACAACAACGCCAACCGATTGCGCGGGTCCAGCAGCCCGCCGGTGAGGGGTACCAGCGCAATGATGAAGATGAACATGACGCGCATGCTCCAGCCCGCCAGCACGAAACGCCGGTAGCCAATGCGGTTGATATGGCTGGCGGCGGGGATCTGGAAGATCACCAGGAGTGGCATCATTCCCGCTATGATGCCGATTACAGTCGCACTCGCCCCAAGAGACTTGGCGTATAGTATCATCGGTCCGGCGAGAATGACCTGAAAGGAGAGCGCGTTGAATGTGGCAAACAAGAATGCATTATGCAGCCCGGGCGGAAAATGCGCTTTCCCGTCAGCTCGCGGCTCAGACTCGGATGCTGGTGTTGACTCGGTCATTGGATTGCCCCGCGGCCATGGCCACGAATGCCCCGAAACTATCCAGACCTTGGGCGGAACTTGTCCAGCCGAATTGGACACACCTTGGCGGCGATGGTGCGGTCAGCCCGCCCGCCACCATTCCGGAGACCAGCCTTTATTCACCAAAGCTGAATCTGTGATTTAACCGGGCAACTTGACAGTTGCCTGAAACCAACAGATTCTCACCCATCACGTATCACTCTATGAGCCTTAGGCGCGTATTCGTTTTGTGTCTGGCGGCCCTCCTCAACCCAATCCCCGTCTCCTCGTTACTGGCTTTCGACCCGCCGCCGCCGGTAATCACGGGCATTCACGCCTCGGACGGCCAGCGCAACCTGCGCTTCACCCCGTATCCCGGAGCGCAAGCCTACACGTTCTACAGCGCCGCCAGTCCGGCGGGGCCGTTCACCCCGGACACAAATTTTTTTCTGGCCCCGTACATCACCGGTTATACGACCATTCCAACCACCAACGGCAGCATGGTGGTCACCAACTATGCGTATGAGTGGCGCACTACGAACGCCGCTGTGCCCAACGCCTTCTACCAGATCGGGGTCACGCCTTTGAGTCGCGACGCGGTTCTGACCGCCACGGTGTTGCATCGCCTGGCGTACGGTCCCACACCGGACGAATTGGAGCGGGTGACAACCATCGGTCCGCATGCGTACATAGAGGAGCAGTTGAACATGGAAGGGATTCCCGAAAACTCACACGAATATATTGCTGAAACCACCAACGCCATTCCATCGGACCCGACTCCCGCCTGGAGTTACATCAGCGTGACGGGCCGTCTTTCGGGAACCACGTTCTACCTCTACCTCACCCAGCCAACGGAGGTGCTCATTGATGACCTCGAATTGCGCCCGATTTTCGTGACGGACGGCGCAACTTCTTACGGCACGAATCTGCTCGTTAACGGCGACTTTGAATCGGCACTCACTCCGGCGTGGACTGTCAGTGGCACGACTGCCGGTTCCGCGATCACCGGCGCATCCGCCCATTCCGGCAGCGGGGCACTCCGTTTGGTTTCCAGTGCGTCCGGCTCCACCACCGCCGACAATATCCGCCAATCGCTCACCACCACACTGAGCAATAATGCGCCAGTGATTCTCAGTTACTGGTATCTGCCGAGCACCAGCAGCAGCCGATTAACCGTGCGGCTGTCCGGGAGTGGCTTGATCAGTTCGGCGGGCAATGTTCCCGCGCCGCCCACCTGGATATATGCCACTGCCACCGGCACGTCCACGTCCACGCCGCAGATTTACATTTACCTTTCCGGCGCGGGTGAAGCTTACGTGGACGATCTCAAGCTGGTTGCAGGCAGCGCGCCGGAAGCCGGCCCGAATCTGGTGCAGAACGGTGATTTTGAATCGCCGCTCGACACCACTTGGACCGCCTCCAGGGACTTCACGAATTCGACCCTCAGTACCACCGTCGCACGTTCCGGCAACAGCAGTTTGCGGCTAATCGCCACGGCTTCCGGCGGCGGCAACAATGATTCCTTGCAACAAATCATCACGCCAGCAGTGGTCAGTGGCCAGACGTACACCGTGAGCTACTGGTATCTGCCTTCAGCCAATCGCACCCTTACCGTGAGGTTGAGCGGCAGTGCGTTGAGCAGCACGCCCGACCGCACCCCCGCTGGCCTCTACCGTCGGTTGAACGACGGGCAGGCGGCCATCGCCGATTACCGTGCGTGGTTCTGTCTCCATGCGGTGAATTCGCCCCGCCAGCTTTTTGAAGTTCTATCACAATTCTGGGAAAACCATTTTGTCACGCAATACGCCAAGAGCCGGGACTATCTCCAGGGCCGGGGCTATGACAGCACTCGGGCAGGCGTGCTCGCCACCGAATGGGAGTTTCGCGAGATGACTAAATGGCGCAATGTCATGCTCAACCCGCAGGGCACATTCTACGACCTGCTGAAGATCAGCGCCGAGAGCCCGGCGATGATCGTGTACCTCGACACAGTCAACAGTCGCGGTAACGGGACCAGAATTGCCAATGAAAACTACGCGCGCGAGTTGCTCGAATTGTTCACCTTCGGCGTGGATAACGGCTACGACCAAAATGACATCGTGCTCCTGTCCCGGGCGTGGACTGGCTGGTCCGTGGAGTTGGTGGATGCGCCCGACATGGACAACCCGTTCGCGCTTCCTTCGGTGACTTATTACCCAAACACCAACAGCACCTCGAAGGCGAACACGGTTGGGGTCTGGACGTTCAACTTCAAATCCGGGAATCACGGCACAAATCGCGGTGCGCTGTTTGCGGGCCGGACCGTGCCGGCGCGCTTCGGGCCGCCTTGGGCCGGCCGGAATTATCAACTCACCCTGCCCGCCCGGACGGGCACCAACGGAATTATGGATGGCTACGACGTGATCGCCCATCTGGCGGATCAGCCGTTCACCCAGGAATATCTCAGCATCAAGTTGTGCCGCCTGTTCGTGCATGATGATTTCCCCAATCCCAGCACCACGCCCGGCCAGCCGGAATACGATTTTTACGATTACACGAATCCCAACCTGTCACCCGAGGCAGCCCTCGTGCATCAATGCATGCTGGCGTGGGAAAACAGTTCGCCGAAGGGCAACCTGCGCGCAGTGCTCAACACCATCTTCAATTCGGACCTGTTCCGCAGCCACACTGCTGCGGCGCAGAAGGTGAAAACGCCCCTGGAGTTTGTGGCCAGCAGCGTTCGCGCGTTACGCTCGATCAATGCGGATGGCACCGCCACCGCCAGCACGGATGGCTTCTCCTTTGCCACGCCGCTGAACCGCATGGGCGCGATGGCGTTGTTTGATCGCGGCGATCCTGATGGTTATCCCGAATCCGGCCCTCCCTGGATCAGCGCCGGCACGCTGGTGGAACGTATCCGTTACGCCCAGGCATTCTGTAATGCCGGCACCGGCGACGACGCGGGCAGTCATGTGTGCGATCCTGTCGCTCTGCTGAAGAAGAAGCTGTCGTCGGGCAATTGGAGCAATGCTGGTGCGGTCGCCGATTACTTCCTCGGCATCCTGTATCCTGGCGAAGGGCAGGCCAATCTGGCGCTGTATCGTCAGGCCGCCATGGACTTTCTCAACACCGCCGACAACGGCACGACCGTCTCCCTCTTCAGCAGTCTGGGCAACACCTCGACCACCTACGATACCCGGGTGCGTGGCATGGTCGCCATGCTGATGGCCTTTCAACGTTTCCAAGAGCAATAATCTTATGCAGCACTTCCACGTTCTCACCCGCCGCTCGTTCCTGAGCCAGTCGTTCAAGACGAGCCTGGCGGTCGCGTTGTCCACGCTGGTGGACATTCCGTTCGTCATGAAACGCGCCCTCGCCGAGGGCAGCATCGGTGTGAATGGAAAGAAAATCCTTTTCATCTGGCTGCGCGGCGCCAATGACGCCCTCAATTCGGTGGCGCCCATCGAAGACAGCGCCTACGCTACGATTCGCCCGACCATCGGCATCACCAAAGATCCGGGCGTGACGGCGGATTACTACTCCCAGACCGGATCGTGCTTTGACGCAACCCAGTTCGGTAATCCGGCCTTCGCGCCGCGTTCCTCCGCGGACGATACCTACAGCTACGCGCGCGGGCTGCGACTCGGCAATGGTTTCGCCGCGCTGCATCCGTCACTCAAGTTTCTCGCGCCGGTGTATAACGCCGGCGATCTGGCGTTGGTCCACCGCGTCGCTTACCCGAAGCAATCCCGTTCGCATTTCGATTCGCAGAATTACTGGGAGAATGGCAACCCGCACAACAACCTCTCCAAGGACGGCATCTTCTACCGGGCCATCGTCGAGTCCGGCCTGGCAAACACCGCGCCGCTCACCGGCATTTCCATTCAATCGTCGCTGCCGTTAATTCTGCGCGGCTCGGCGGCGGCGATGACGAACCTGACCAATCCGACCCGCTACGACCTGCTCGGCGTGCCCACCCCGGCGGGCGATCTGAAAGCGGCCAACGCGATTTCCGTAGCCAATTTTCATCCATTCCCCGCCAAGCGCAGCCGTGAGTTGCTCGATTTGCAGTACGAAAACATGACCAACACGCTGCGCATTTTCGCCAACATTGATTTCTCCGAGAACAGCAACATCTTCCGCGATGACACCGTGACCGATACCGATCAAGAATGGCACGACGGCACCGCTCCGGCCGCCGGCGGTTCCAACCGCGGCTATTATCTCTTCCCCACCACCATCAACAAAAACGGCGGCTACCTGCGGCCCGGCGGCGCGACCAACGTCAACAAACAAGTCATCGCCACCAATCACCACGGCTTCTTTGGCAACCTCAAGGCCGCCGCCATGATTCTCAACAAAACCGACGCCATCATCGCCGGCACTGAGCTGGGCGGATTCGACACGCATCAGAATCAAGGCGGAGCCGCCGGCACCCACGCAAACCTCCAACGCGTCATCGGCTGGTCCATGTATGCCGTGCGGAAGTACTTTCAAAACTACGCGGACAAGGCGACCTGGGATAACACCATCGTCATCACGCTTTCCGAGTTTGGCCGCACGGCCGTGGAAAACGGTGACAGCGGCACGGATCACGCCGAAGCAGGTGTGATGTTTTTGGGCGGCGGCGGCATCAAGGGCTACGGCAAGGGCAACGCTTCCGGCGTCTTCGGTTGCAGTCCCTCCGAGGCCCTCGCGTGGCAACCCGGCCCGCGCACCACTAATCTTGCCACCTGCGGCACCATGTTCGCCGCCAATCCCAATGTCGCCTCCGGCTATCTGCGTCGCTCCTGTGATTACCGTTCCGTGCTGGGCGAAGTCATCCGCGAGCACCTCGGCGCCACTCAGGCTCAATTAGGGCGCATCATTCCTGGCTATGCCAATCCCGGCGAGAACCTGCTCGCTGGCGGCATCTCCAGCGTGGACGGCGTCCAGATTCGCGGTGAAGTCGGCATCTTGTGAGAATGCCGGGACTTACGATCCTGCTGCGTTGACAAGCCGTTGGATTGTCCGTTATCTCGCCGCCATGCCATTTCATTTACCGCGTAGGAAGTTTCAAGCTGTTACACCTCCGCCCGCTGGAGGCTGTGCCAGCTCCCACTTGCGTCTGCAACACGGCACCACAATTGTGCTTACAGCGATGTTGTTCTTCCTTCGCGCGGAAGCCGCCTTTGTCACGAACACCCCTTCCGCCGACGCCTCGCTCATGGAAGTTGCGCCCAACAACAACAACGGCGCCCAGGCGTTCGTGCTCTCCGGTCGCACTCAGAATGGTCCGCGCGTGCGCGCCCTCTACCAATTTGACCTCACCAACCTGCCCACCAACGCCACCGTGCTTTCCGTCACGCTTGAACTGCATGTGACCGGTCAACCCATTGACGGCCTGGCCAATGCCCCGTTCGGTTTGCATCGGATGCTTCGTCCGTGGGGCGAGGGCGACAAGAATCCGATCAGCCCGCCCGGACAAGGCCTGCCGGCCAGTCCCGGCGAAGTCACCTGGCTGCACAGTTTCCATCCCACCAACGCCTGGACCGTTCCGGGAGGCGCAGCGGGGGAGGATTACTATGGCTTCGAGAGCGCGTTTCAATTCATCTACGGCATCGGCGAATCGCCTTACCGTTTTGAATCCACCACCGAACTGGTCACCGACGTGCAGGGCTGGGTGAACAATCCGGCAGCCAATTTTGGCTGGATGCTGATCTGCGCGGAGGAAGAAACCATCTTCACCGGGCGACGGTTCAACTCGCGCGAAGATATGAACGCTCCACCCACCCTCGAAATTGAGTATCTTGTCCCGCCGCGGATTGAAGCGATCACGCGCGATGCAGCCCAAGTGCAATTTAGTTTCATCACCTGGCCCGGCCAGTCTTACACGGTGGAAGTTCGTGACTCGCCCATGACCGGTTCATGGCAAACCTTGACCAACGTCGGCACCGCCGCCGCGAGCGCACCGGTCGTCATCACCGACACCATCACGCAGCCACAAAGGTTCTACCGCGTGGTGAGCTACTGAGCCGGACATAACCCAGCCTCTGTAGCCGCCAACTTCAGGAGGCGGATCGCGATGACTGCCTCTTCCTGCGCCTCCGTACGCCGACGGCTGCAAATTGTTCCAATTCCTTGCGGATGCGGTCTTCCTCTCATTAACACCTGGCATTAGCCAGGTACCGGGAGCGGTTTTAACGCCGGGCTGCCTTTGGCATGAAATCGCTGAGTCGGACGTCATCGTCGCGAACTCCAACTCGCAGGGAAACGCCAGGCCCATCGAGAAACAGGTTAGTAATGAGTTGTTTCCGGCAGCGGCAGAACGTTAAGGCTGACGCGCAGACGCAGGAAGCACTGCTCGGGGGAATTTTCAACCGGCAGTAACCTGGTGATGAGAGTGGTGATCCCGTCGCCAGTCGGCTGCGGCGGTTCGCCTTCGATCAAGTCGCTTGTGATGTCGTCCCACGACTGCAAATCGGCGGAATTCTCGATCACGTAATCAAGTCCAGAATTGTGAATCAGCCGACGGTAGCGGAATACCAGATAGTTTACGCCTTCGCTTTCCTCGAGATATGCCTTCGGCATGCACTCCTGACATGGCTGAAAGAGGTTCAAGCCAAGCGCACACTTCATCAGATTGGGAAGTCCATCCTCATCAGCATCAGCCAACGGTCCAGCAATCGTTTCATCCGCCAATTCAGCCAGCGTGAAGTGCCGGGACTGCCAGACAACATAAACAGCCGCCTCGCTTCCAGGCACGTAAATGCCCACGGCGGTGGTGCCCGTGTGCAAATTCTTTGTCGGGCGGAGTCCATCGGAACTGCCAAACACCGAGACGACGTCCCCGGTCAGAAGGTTTCGTTCCTCAATCCTGCGCAGACCGCTGGGCATCTGGTTGGCAAGCAATGTTCCCCAACGACCTGACCTGCCAGCCACTTCGGAAACGTAAAATGTGGCATAAGTAGCATCCAACGTGGCTCCACTTGCTTCCACCACGGTTGCAGCCACAGGGCGATCAAGTCCTTCGCTGTCGGCGTAGAGCACAACAAAGTTCTGGCTTGTCGCCGAGGACACCGCGTACAGCGCCGAGCCTTCCTGGTCGCCGGCACCGAATCGCAGCACCTCAACCGGGCTGGCGGCGGTGAGGATGTGATGAACCTCATCGCCGCCGTCCCCGTCATTCAGCAGCAGCCGCATAAACACCGTGTTCCCCGGAGTGAATCTCGCGTTGCCCGAAGGCTCAGTGATGAACCACCCCTCGTAACTTCCCTCACTGTCAGTTACAAACTCGCCGTGACGCGAATCGCGGTCGGACGCTCGAAAGCGTGGGGACTCGGTGGTGCGAACAAACGGCTGCCCCTCCGTTTTGACGAATATCATGTTGCCGGCACCGTCCTGAGTCGGGGAATCCTCCGGTGTCACCACGCGGTTGGCATACCGATACGTGGCACCGGGTCGCAACCCGTCCAAGCGCAGTCGATACGCGAACGGGACCCGATCCAGATTCTCGGGCTGCGCTCCCTGGAGGTAGCGGGGCATGATCACCTCCGCCAGGCCGACAACAGCAATGGGATCGCTAACCGCCGACAACATTCCCTCGGCTGTTGCCGTGAGGATCTTGGATCCAAACTTCTCAACTACCAAGTCGTCGAAAACCACAACTCCTGCGGTCGCCTGCCGAAACGTGCTCCCGGTCAACAGTCCCGGATAGTCGGCTATCCCGACTTCAACCGATCCTTCGTAACTGGCTACCAGCAATCCTTCGGCGGAACGAACTTGGACGATGACACGACCCATCGGCTGCCCCGCCTGAGCCACCGCGGGCACCTCTGCAAAGACCAGGCGATGCGCCTCCGGACTGCTCGTTGTCACTTGGATGTTACCCACGCGCAACTGGGCACGCGCTCCGCTGTTGCCGCTGATGTGAAAATACTTCCAACGCAGTTCAACGCGCGGTTGCTGGTTCGCCGCCGCCGGCAGCAGCAGCGGCCCAATTACCTCCTGGTGGCCGGCCAGCTCATTGGAAACGTATTGAACCGGATTTCCATTGGCGTCTGGCACGTCCAGAAACGGACCTTCCGCCCCCACCCGATATTGGAAACGGATGCCATAAACGCGTGAGTTCGGGACCACCGTTCCCGCCGTCCACGTTGCGAGCACTTGATCCTGTCCGAGGGTGTTGAGCGCCAGCACCGCCGCCCCCACGAAGCCCGCGCCGGCCACGTCCTGGGGATTGGAGGTGTTGATGAAGGCAAACCCCTCCGTCCCCAGCCCGTTGATCCGGCTGCGGCTGGTCAGGTTGTACGGCAGCCGCCACACCGAATCCATCTCGACGGATAAACCTGGATCCGCCACCGATGTCTGGTAGAAAACCATGTGAGGAGGATAAGTGCCCGCAGGCTCGAATTCATCCCAGCGAGCCAGCTCGTAAGCCCCGTCCGCCAATACATGCGCGTCCGGCTCAAATAGCGCAGTCAGGGTGAGATCTTCGGTCAGCGTCACCAGCAACTCCGGTTCGCTCGCTTCCATTCCAGCCCAACCCGAAAAACGATGACCCGCAGCCGGCAGGGCGCGAATCAGGATGGGCACGTCCTTGAAGTATGTGCCCGACCATGGGTAAGGGTCGCCTTGAATTCCAACGGTGTGCTCATCGAGCAGGAGCGAGTTGATTTGCACCTTCCCTTGGCGGCTGTCGGCGACGTTGAGGGTTACAGTCGCCGTGCCACTGAGATTGAAGACCTCGGCAATGTGCTGTCGCATGAAAGCCGGACGCTGCTCGGCAAAAGCGGTGGACTGCGGCCCGATGTTGCCGTTCCAGCGGGCATTGTGTTCGCGCAGTTCGGGGAGCAGTTCCTGGTAAACGGTTTCACTGACCAGATTGACCCAATCCGGAAGAAACGTCGTATTCATCTGGTCGGCAAAGGCATTGATCACTTGATAACGAAACTCGGCGTTCTCCAAGAGCCGGGTGAACAGGATCAGCGGCGAGGTGTCTCCCAGACAGCGCGCGAGGGTGTTCTCCGCGGGCGCACCAAAACTGGCCATCGCGTCAAACATCATCCACCGCCAACGACCGTCATGGCCCGCCGGCGCGTTGGGCTCGAAGGTGGCCGTCCGCTTCCGCCAAAACCGGATATTGTTCCCGCCCTCCCCCCAGTCAGTGGCATTAATGTAAATATGCGCCACCTGATAATTGATGAAATTCGCGACCGCCATCTGCGTGTTGATGTAGTCGTAATGCTCGGCAATGCTCAGGTCATTGGTGGTTGCATAATCACGAAGCTCCCGGTAGTGCAGCGGGTCGGAGGCCAGTCCCACATGCACACTCGGTCCCCAGCCTCCATCCAGGATCACGACTTCGGCGGGGTCCATGCCGTAATGTTCCGCCACGTAATACTCGTCATAGGGCTCCTGCATATTAAGCATGCCCCAGTATTCTCCGTTCAGGAAATGCACCACCGGGCGATACGCTTGCACCTCAAACCCGAGGTGGGCCACGAGTCGTTGCGCGAAAACATCACGGAAGTAGGTTGACCAGACCTGATCAGACTCGCTGCGAAGGTGGATGCGTTTGAACCGGTCCATAATCTCCGCAGCTTTGCCATGGGCGCGCAACCCGGGAAACAACTCGTGCTCCAGCCACTCCGGGCCGTATTCGTCGCGGGCGTACACGCGCAACGGCTTTCGCGGGAGGGATCGAGATGAATTACCCTGAACTCTCAACCCTACGGTCTGGCGAATTGCCAGCGTGCCGTCGGGTTCAAAAAACTCGAAGTGCGCGGGCCGTTCCCATTCGCGGCCCCGTATGTGATAATTCGCCGGCACCGCCCAGTTGAGTTCCGCCTCGGGATTCTGAGTCATCCAATCGCTGAATGGCTTGCCCGGAGCCAATATGCCCTCCTCATAGTCGAACAGTCCTTTCTCGTCTGCGATGATCGAAACCACCGACAGTGAATAGCGGGCGTTGAGATTGGAGTGGATCAAGTAGGTGGCACTTATGGTTTGACTGGGCAGGAAGCCCGGTTTGACCGCAACGGCACGAACTACCATCCCTTTGAACGGCGGCTCCCCAGGGACGAGAGGCTCAACCGGGTGGCGGAAGGCATCCAAGCTGATCAGCGAAAGGTCTGCCGACGTTGACTCCGGGGTTTCAATGGCAATCGGACTGGAATAGAGATGAGTGAAGTTGGTCCGGGTGATCAATTCGCCGTCGGGATAGAGATTCTTGATCTGGTAGGTGCTTCCTTGCAGATGCAACGGCGTGGGCACCGATCCATCCGTCGTGTAGTAGATGGTTGCCTCGGGGTCGGGCACGTGGATTTCCAGTTGAAAGGGCGCCGGATGAAACCCGGAAACATGAGAGAGGACGGGTTCCGCTACCAGGCCTCGGAATCCTTCCGTTGTATTCGCGGCACGGGGCGTAGGCACTTGAAAATAAGCCCAGTTGCCGTTGCCGTCTGGTTGCCGACCCACTGAGTAATCCTGTGGCAACAGGCGTCCCGGGAAGTAATCCAGCAACGTGCCACCGGCGTCCGTCAGGAACAGATCCTCCCCGACCGCATTGATTCGGAAGTTGGTGTGGAGAGCCGTACCGGCGCGATCCTTGTCCGAGGCGAAGACGATCAGGAATTCACCCGGCTGAAGTGTCACATCTCCGAAGACCCATTTGAACGGGGATGCGGCCTCGTCGGAAATCCCGCACCCCGCCAGATTCACCGCCTCCACACCCGCATTGTACAGTTCAATCCAGTCCGGAAAATCACCATCCTCATCCGGCAACGTCCGACTGTTGGCGGCCATGACTTCGTTGAGCACAATACCTTGCGCGTGCGCGGGCAACGCGAGCGCCAAACTGGCAACGACCACAATGGCCCCAAAGGATATCGCTCGTTTCATAATATGCTAATTACGATCCAACCAATGCCCCAACCTTGGCTGCATCATCTGTCAAGGTTCGCGATTTGGCGACTTTATTCTGCTCAAATCTGTGGTGCTCGCACCGGGAAATCACGCCGCCGCAACCTCCGTTCTGATCAAATCTCAGGGGTGCGGCCAACCACCGCAGTGTTGATCTTCGATCAGCTTCGATGTTTTCCGCATCCATGCAAGCGTGCGCGATATTTCGCCGCCCACCAATCCCGGAAGTCGCCGTTTTCAGTTTCGTGGCAAACCCTGACCCATGTCGGCACCGCCACCGAGAGCGCACCGGTCGTCATCACCGACACCATCATGCAGCCACAAAGATTCTACCGCGTCGTGAGCTACTGAGCCGGACATAACCCAGCCTCTGTAGCCGCCAACTTCAGGAGGCGGATCGCGATAACTGCCCGCTGCCTGCGCCTATCCATGAACCTTACGTCGGCGGCTGCAAATTGTCCCGATTCCTTGCGGACGCGGTCTTCCTCTCCTTAACACCTGGCATCAGTCGGGTACCGGGAGCGGTTTTAACCGTTGGCGTCCACGACCAGAGCCAAGCCGTTGAAACGATTTGGCCAAGCCTCAAGTATCACCACCGACTTAGCCCCGGTGCTAAAGATATGAGGAAACTGCCTTCCGGAGAAACGCAGGCACCTCCGCACTTCTGCTTGTCATTGCCACCACAATTCGCCTCAATGTCCCCATGAACTCCTTCGCCGTCGCGAGTCTGGTCAAACCAGTTCACGCATTGATTTTGGTTCTATTGCTGTACCCCGGCCCAAACTCCCTGACTGCGCAGGACAACTGGCCGCGCTGGCGCGGGCCGCAGGATGCCGGCGCTGCAACGCCCGGAGAATATCCCGTGAAATGGGAAGCCGACAAGGTTCTGTGGAAAACCCCGCTGCCGGGCAAGGGCTGCTCCACGCCCATCGTATGGCAGCAACGCATCTACGTCACCGCACCGGTCGAGGGACGCGACGCGCTGCTCGCGTTCGATTGGTCAGGCAAGCCGCTTTGGCAAACGCCGTTTGGCCGCGAGAAACCAGGCAAACATCGCGCGGGTTCGGGCAGCAACGCCTCGCCCGCCACCGACGGCCAAGGCGTGTTCGTGTATTTCAAGAGCGGCACATTCGCGGCGGTTGGGTTCGACGGCAAGGTGCGTTGGCAGACCAATCTGGTGGAAGCCTTCGGACCGGACACGCTGTATTGGGACCACGGCACGTCGCCGGTGTTGACCGAAAAACACGTCATCATGACGCGGATGCACGGTGGCGAATCCTGGCTCGCGGCGTTCGACAAAGCCACCGGTGCGCTGCGCTGGAAAGTGGCGCGCAATTACGAAACTCCCGTGGAAGGCGATCACAGCTACGCCACCCCGCTGGTTGTTCAACAGCGCGGCAAGGAAACGTTGCTGGTGTGGGGCGCGGAACAGGTGACGTTGCACGATGTCGCGAATGGAAAAGTCCTCTGGTCCTGCGGCGGCTTCAATCCCGAGTTGCGCCAGAACTGGCCCACCGTGGCTTCGCCAGTGATTGCCGGCGACGTTGCGGTCGTGCCCTACGGTCGCGCGGATCGCGGCCAACCGCGCCTGCACGGCATCAACCTCGTCACCGGCCAGCGGCTTTGGCAACGCGACGACACGGGCACGTTCGTGCCCACACCCGCCGCGCATCAGGACCGCGTCTATCTCGTGCGTGATCGCGGCGAAGTGGACTGCCTCGAACCGGCCACAGGCAAGACGATCTGGAGCGACGCTTTTCCGCGATCGAGCGCGAACTTCTACGGCTCACCCGTGATTGCCGGCGGGAAACTCTACGCCGTGCGCGAAGACGGCGTGCTGTTCGTGGCCTCCGTGAACAGCAAATTTGAATTGCTCGCGGAAAACAAAATGGGCGAACGCGTGTTTGCGTCGCCGGTGCCGGTGGCGAACCGCCTGCTCATTCGCGGCGAGAAACATCTCTTTTGCGTGGCGGCGCCTTGAATACATGTGATTCAACCAGTCGCGCGGTCAACCCGATTCGCGTGATTCCTGTCATCACGGGCTAGTGGCTTACAGTTCTCTGTTTCTTGACTTTGTCCCGCGCCAGAAAACGAAAGCCCAAAATAATAGGAACCAGCCAAGTCCGAAGAGCCAGCCCTCGAAAGCGCCAAACCGCCCCGCTGAAAATGGCTGTGCGGTCCACCATATCCAGTGCATCACAAGAATAAACAAGCCGCTTGTCCCAGCGATCAGCGGCATCCAAATGCTTCCCTTCGAGGAAAATAGCACGGCATGCTTTGCCCTAAACTGTGAGCTTACCCATACCAGTAAACAGGCAACTGCCATCCATTCGGAAACCAAACAAACGCGGTTTGCAATTGAAACATCAGCCGGGGCATACGGATCAGACAAGGTAGAGTTAAAGTCTGCTCTGCCGAGAGCGTTCAAAATCATCTGAAGCATGAATGCGGCAAAACAGCAACTGAGCGTGATCCATCCACGGATTTCAAATTGATCGGACCTCTGGTTCATGGCTTGAACATGACTCGCGCAAGCACTGTTAGGGATTTGCTTGCCACTGCGGCTCCCCCAAATAGCGGTCCACGCCCTCAACCTGTTCGCACATCTCTTGTGGAGTGGGAGCAGGCAGACCTCTTCTGGCAAACTCTCTTTCCCAGTATTCGATGGCCTTTTGGTAGTACTGGTCAGCCGTTTGATCTCTTCCCAATTTCTTGTTCACAAGATAAAGCCGGCTGTAGATTGCTGCGTAATGCTGGTGGAATTTAATATCGCGACTTCCCAGTTTCTCGCATTCTCGCGTGTAACGCTCCAACTCAAGCATAGCCGCCTCGGCACCCACATCATTCGTGGTCATATACGATTCCAAGAAGCGTGTCGCATGCGCAAGATGTTCCGCCTGTTCCGGGGCTTGGTTGCAGCTTGAGACGCATGCCACAATTGCTATGGAAATCAAAGTGGAAAGGCGCGGCGAAACCGCTAGTCGCCTGATGGCGACAGCTCTCAGTAATGCTGTCACTGAGCACTGCATTTCGTGTGGCTTCTATCCAGAACGTCACGAGTTGTCAACCATTCACCAACGCTAGGGCAAGTCAGGTGTTTGTGCGTGAATGCACCCGGGTTCAGGCGCTCCCCCTCACTGACGCCGGCGTGTGGACCGCTCCTGCAACCAGATGATATCCCGATTGTGCGGGGAGCGGAGTCGATCCAGGACATCGCCTTCGCGCACCAACGGCGGCATGGTGCGGTCGTCCACCCAACGGCGAATCTCCGCGTGACCATCTACGAAGGAAAGTCCGCCAGCTCGATGATGATAACTGGCGGGATAGTCGTAAAAACCCACGGCGGCGGGGTTGTCCGGCCAGCCGGTCATGTCGGGGGCAAAGTTGCCGACGTCAATGCTGTCCTCGCGCATATCAAGCAGCAGAAAGGTCTTGGCCGGTCCTGGATCAATAAAGTCGCTCGACTTCAAATACACCTTCCATCGGCTGCCCCCATAAATCCAGCCGGTCGGCCCCGCGAAGCCGCCCGAGAGTCCGCCGTCCGTGCCGCGGAAGCCTCCCACCCAGACGTTCATGGACATGCTGCGAACACGCGGCAGTTTTTGGCCGTTGACCAACACGGCGGAACGATCCGCCGGACATCGCCAGATGTCGGCGGATTTTCCGGTGTATGGCCAGAGCGGACTTCGCTTGATGTCGCGCTCTACATCCCAGTTCGAGGGATTAGTTGGATCATCCCAGCGCAGATATCCACTCACCCACACCTCCGGTTCGTAAGTGTAGGGCGGGAATCCGCTCGCGTAGAGCAGTTTTCCATTGTTGTCATCGGTGTACATGCTCCACGCGAGGCTCAACTGTCGGTGATTGTTCATGCAGGAAATTCCCTGCGTCTTGAGCTTGGCCTTGCCCACCACCGGCAGCAACATCGCCGCGAGAATCGAGATAATCGCAATCACAACCAGCAGTTCAATCAGCGTGAAGCCGGCACGACGCGCTCGGCGAAGGCTGGCAGCATAACTGGGTTGAACCTGAATCTCAAACATGCGTGTTCAGACTATAGGCCACGACTGCTTTCGTGCAAATTGTTCCGAAGCCCGTTGCCATTGACGAAGCAGTCGGTTTCCAGGTTGCATCGGCCGGAGTTTCGCCGCAATGTCTGCCTTGGCAGAGGTATTGGGTTCGATTCGCAAACAACATTTGAGGAATTCCGGGTTATGAAAAAGTCTATCACTCGCCGCCAGTTCATCCGCGCCAACGTTTCGCTCGCACTTGCCGCCGGAGTTATCCCCACCATCGTTCCTGCGTCGGCGCTGGGCCGGGCCGGCAAAGTCGCGCCAAACAATCGAATCATCGTTGGCTGCATCGGCGTCGGGCCACAGGGCCGGGGCGTCATGAATGGATTCCTGACCCAGGCCGGCGCGCAAGTTGTGGCCGTGTGCGACGTCAAGCGCGACCAACTGGAACTCGCCCGCACCCAGGTCAATGCGCGCTACCAGAACACTGACTGCGCGACCTTCGACGATTTTCGCGAAGTGCTCGCCCGCAAGGACCTTGACGCGGTGCTGATCGCCACACCGGATCATTGGCACATCCACATCGCTGTCGCGGCCGCCCGCGCCGGCAAGGACATGTATCTGGAAAAACCCATGGGCCTGACGCTGGCAGAGGACCAGCTTTTGCGCCGGGTGGTGCAACGGAATAAATGTATCTTCCAGTTCGGCACGCAGCAACGGTCGAGTCGCGAGTTTCAACGCGCGTGCGAACTCGTGCGCAGCGGCGCCATTGGCCAGTTGCAGCAGATCAACGTCTGGTGCGCCGCCAGCCGTCCAGGCGGTGCCACGACACCGATTCCCGTGCCGGACACGATCAATTACGACCAGTGGCTCGGCCCGGCACCTTTCACGCCTTACACCGAGGACAAGTGCTCGGACGATGGCAACAAGAAGACCTGGTGGTTCAATTACGATTACGCGCTCGGCTTCATTGCCGGCTGGGGTGTGCATCCGCTGGACATTGCGTTGTGGGGACATCCGGCCATGATGCGCGGCGCGATGGAGATCGAGGGCAAAGCCATCATTCCCACCGAAGGCGCGTGCAACACCAGCGTGGCGTGGAACGTGGATTTCACCTTCGCCGACGGCGTGCGGATGAACTTTCGTGGCACGCGGAATCAATTCAAGGAAGTGAATGAGATGAACGACCTGTCCGCGTTTCAGGCGAAATATGGCCAACTGGCGGATCATGGCACGGCCTTCGAGGGCACGGAAGGCTGGGTGCTCGTGCATCGCGGAATGTTGCGCACCCACCCGGAGCATCTCGCGGAAGCGGCAACTCCTGCCGAACATCAGTTGCGCCGCAGTTCAAATCACGTCGGCAACTTCCTGGACGGCGTGCGTCATCGCGAGCCGGCTGTCTGTGGCATTGAAACGGCGGTGGAGGCGGACATGCTTTGCCACTTGAGCGACATTGCCACGCGGGTGAATCGCAAGTTGCGGTTTGATCCCCGCCGGGAAAAATTCCCCAACGACGAAGACGCAAATCGCCGGCTCGCCCTGCGCCCGATGCGTCCGCCGTGGCAGCTAGGATAAAAAAAGCGCACGATGGCTTTTTCCCTCTCCCAGCGGGAGAGGGATCAAGGGTGAGGGAGAATTGTGCGATAAGCCAATCCCGTCTCGATAGCACCAGTGAGCGGACACAAAAAGCGTGAGAGCGTGACTGCATGCGTGAGTCTCCGAACGGATGCATGAGCGGGTATGATTGCTTTTCGTGAATCTCGCCGGTTCGGGTATAGGTCGAATTAAGTGGCTGACGCTGCTGGGTTTTTCGATGACTCTCCCTCACCCCAGCCCTCTCCCGCTGGGAGAGGGAGAATGTTCCGCCGGCGTCGTAGAAGATCGTGCGATGGGATTTGCCGGACGGTCGTCGGCCAGAATCAAGCGCACGAATGTTGTTTCCCTCTCCAAGCGGGAGAGGGATAAAGGGTGAGGGAGAATCACGCGACGATCCAAGCCCGTTCAAATTAGCGCAGATGAGCGAAGACCAGCCGTTCAAATGGTTTTGGGCGAAAGGCGGCTTGACGGGGACGCGGGCGCTGGTGTGGAAGCCTTTTACGAATCGCGGCGGGCGGGGCGATAGGCAAGTCGCTGGGACTCCGCTCGGCTCTCGCTGGCTTGGCTTTCGGGTTCAATCACACAAACCGGTCAATCCAGAATCCCGAAGGGATTCCATCATTCAGCCCAGGGTTGCTAGGAACGAGCTACCCTGGGTTATCAAGCCACAAATTCCAGCAACCCTGAATGGGTTGCATCAATCCCACACATACCGTTCGTCGAATTCGATTTCGTAGCGTTTCAACAATCGGCGGAATTCGTCCTGAAACGAAACCTTGTGGTGCTGTTGCTCCTGGCCAGCGATGTAGTTGCGCACCGATTCGATCTGCGAAAAGCCGATGGAGAAGATTCCGTAACCGCTCTGCCACGCGAAATCCTGTAAGTCCGGGTCTTTTGTTTTGATCCACAATGATGAGCCGCGTTTCACTTCCTTGACCATTTCCGCCGCCTCACAGGTGCGCGACAGCGCGCACAAGAGATGAACGTGGTCTTCGACGCCGCCAACGATGATGGGTTGGCAATCGAGGTTGGCCAAAATGCCGCCGAGGTAACGATGCAGTTCTTCGCGGATGGCGCGGTCGCGTAGAAGCGGGCGGCGGTCTTTGGTGGAGAACACGGTGTGAACCAGGATTTTTGCGAGGGATTGCGGCATGGACACAGGATGCGGAATTTAGGCCGTTGATTCAACCCTTTCAGGGTTGATGACGTTTGCGAAACGCCATCCCAGGGTAGCTCGTTCCTCGCAACCCTGGGCTGATAGATTCAATCCCGTTGGGATTGAAAATCAGTGAAACCCGGGGCTTGACGGAGACGCAGACGCGGGTGTGGAAGCCTTTTACGAATCGCGGCGGCCGGGGCGATGGGCAAGTCTCTGGGATTCCGCTTGGCTCACGCTGGCTTGGCTTTCAGTTTCAATTCACTCAAACCGGGCAAGCCAGAATCCCGAAGGGATTCCGTCATTCAGCCCAAGGTTGCGAGGAACGAGCTACCCTGGGTAAACCGGCAAAAGCAACCAAACCCCAACGGGGTTTCATCAATCGTGCGCGACCGGATGATACAACCCCGTTGGGGTTGGGGACAATTTTGGGACGCATGACCCAGGGTAGCCTCGCGGACTCGGCAACCCTGGGCTGAGGGATGCAATCCCGTTGGGATTGAAATTTGGTGAAACGCGGGGCTTGACGGGGACGCGGGCGCGGGTGTAGAAGCCTTTCACGAATCGCGGCTGCCGGCCGTTGCAAAAATATAGTGAGGTTTTCAGGGTTATGCCGCTGTCAATTTTTGTCGGATTATGCTTCGCACTATTCTTAACCGTTGTAGGTGTGGCGATCTTATTCTTGGTGCGCAAGCCTCGCATCGGATTTATCCTCTTGGGCATCCTGCTGGCTGTTGCGATAACAGCATTTGTCAGTTGGCAACCGATATACAAAACCCGGACACCACGTTTTGCTGAGGACGTGAAAAAGGTTGTGGACTCGGCGGAACTCCAGCAGTGGGCCATGACTATTCTTCGGGAGACAGAAGGGGCAGAGGCGTTATCTGAAATACCTCGGGACAGAGTTCCTGATGGCATTCGAACTTTGGCGAGTCAGGGTTCTCCTTTTAAAAGTGCCTGGTGCTCTGCTGGATCAGTCCAGGAGCGCACCGTATGGCTTGAGTGGGGAGGTGGGTTTGGACATTGGGGCCTGCGTGTTGGGTCACCGACGTTCAAAGTTGTTCCTACACTTGACGACAATTATTACGTAGAATGGAGACCGGGAATTTACTTCTGGCATCAAACGCATTAAACACGCATTAAACATGCATTTGCCGCATCGCGTTGAGCACCCATGAACTCACTCACTTCCACCCGCCTCGGCCTCTTCGGCATCGGCCTCGACACGTATTGGCCGCAGTTCAAGGGTTTGAAGAACCGGCTCGTCGGTTATCAGAAGCAAATCGCGCAGAGAATATTGGTGGGGCGAGCGTCCTCGCGAGCCGGCTCGTCGGCAGCCTCGTCTCACCGCGGCGGCTCCTCAGTAGCCTCGCCCCACCGTGACATTCACTTGGTTGACGCTGGATTGGTGGATAGTCCGGCCAAGGCCCGCGAGGCCGCGTCGTTGTTCCGGCGCGAGGAGGTGGATTTGATTTTCCTCTACGTCTCCACTTACGCGTTGTCGTCCACGGTGCTGCCGGTGGTGCAGGCGGCGCGCGTGCCGGTGGTGGTGCTGAATCTTCAGCCCGTGCCGCAACTGGATTACGAGCGGTTTAACGCGCTCGGCGACCGCGGCTTGATGACGGGGGTGTGGCTGGAGCATTGCCAGGCGTGTTCCGCGCCGGAGATCGCGTGCGTGTTCAATCGCGCCAACATTCCGTATCACCTCGTGACGGGCCATCTCGCGGACGAGGAGGCGTGGCGGGAGATTCACGATTGGGTGGACGCAGCGAAGGTCGCGACCGCGATGCGCCGGAATCGCGTGGGCGTGCTCGGCCATTATTACTGCGGGATGTTGGACGTCTATAGCGACATGACGCAGCAATCCGCGGTGTTCGGCAATCACTTTGAACTGCTCGAAATGTGTCAATTGCACAAGCTGCGCGAAGCCGTGACCACCGCGCAAGTTCGCCGCAAGCTCGAACAGTTCCGCAAGGAATTCAACGTGGCCAGGGAATGTGAGCGCGCCGAACTTGTGCGCGCCGCCAGAACCTCGTGCGCCCTCGATGCGCTCGTCGCAAAACATCAGCTCGGTTCGCTGGCATACTACTACGAGAGCGAGGACGGCTTCGCGTATCGCGACATTGTCACGTCGGTGATTGCCGGCAACACATTGCTCACCGGCCATCACGTGCCGGTCGCCGGTGAGTGCGAAATCAAAAATGCGCAGGCCATGAAAATCATGGACCTGTTCGGCGTGGGCGGCTCGTTCTCGGAATTCTACCTCGCCGACTTCAAGGACGACGTGGTGTTCCTGGGTCACGATGGGCCGGCGCATTTTGCGATTGCCGAAGGCCGCGTCGGATTGGTGCCCCTGCCGGTTTATCACGGCAAACCGGGCAAAGGACTTTCGATTCAAATGAGTGTGAAGCACGGGCCCGTCACGCTGTTGTCCGTGGTGCAAGGCTCGGGTGGGAAATTGTCGTTGCTGGTCGCGGAAGGCGAATCCGTGGCCGGGCCGGTGTTGCAAATCGGGAACACGAACAGCCGCTACCGTTTCAGCATCGGCGCGAAACAGTTCATGAACGAATGGTCCAAGGCTGGTCCGGCGCATCACTGCGCGATCGGTGTGGGACATATTGCGAACAAGATTGAAAAGCTCGGAGCGTTGGTGGGGGTGGAGGTGAAGCGGGTGTGCTGATGGTGATTTGTAGGAGACGACGTGAGGAGTCTCAGCAGCGCGTCATCGTCGAGTTCTCCCTCACCCCGGCCCTCTCCCGCTGGGAGAGGGAGAATTGCCGCCAGTCTCACGAAAACCGAGCGACACACATTTCCGGATGAACAGCGGAATACATGAAACGCGAGAGAGTTATTCCCTCTCCCAGCGGGAGAGGGTTAGGGTGAGGGCGAGCCGTGCGACTATCTGAGTTGGCCATGTTGAAACAACCACCGAGAACAACCCGCATAGCACGCAACCTGCGCAGACGTGAGTCTTGGGGCGAGCGTCTGGTGTGGTCCTGGCTGCGCGATCACCGCTTTGCCGACTACAAAATTCGTCGCCAGCATCCGATTGGTCCACATGTTCTGGATTTCTTTTGCAACAAAGCGAAGCTCGACATCGAGGTGGACGGATTCCAACACGGCGCGCCGGACCACAAGGTGTCCGATGCGGAGCGGGACGCTTTTCTGGAATCACAGGGTATCAAGGTGCTTCGCTTTTGGAGTTCGCGTTTGAGAAGGGACAAGGAGACAATTCGCGACACCATCTGGCGAAGCTTGCAGGAGCGTGCGCCTCGTCCGATGCCGGATTATTGCAGGCCGGGTTTGGTGGGCGGGAAGGACGGGTCGAGGCCATGAGAAATTACCCACGACTCTCCCTCACCCCGGCCCTCTCCCGCTGGGAGAGGGAGAATTGCCGCCAGACTCACTACAAATCGAGCGATGCACATTTCCGGATGAACAACGAATACATGAAACGCGCGAAAGCTGTTCCCTCTCCCAGCGGGAGAGGGTAAGGGTGAGGGAGAGTGGTCCGAGAGCCCGATGCCCGCAGACCTGGCAATGTTTTTCCCTCATTTGCAGTCTTCAAGCGCATGTAGCGGCTTCGCTATTCGCACGGTTCTCCCTCACCCCGGCCCTCTCCCGCTGGGAGAGGGGGAATTGAAGCCAGACTCACTACAAATCGAGCGACGCACATTTCCGGATGAACAACGAATACATGAAACGCGCGAAAGCTGTTCCCTCTCCCAGCGGGAGAGGGTAAGGGTGAGGGAGAGTGGTCCGAGAGCCCGATGCCCGCAGACCTGGCAATGTTTTTCTCTCATTCGCAGTCTTCAAGCGCATGTAGCGGCTTCGCTTTTCGCACGGATCTCCCTCACCCCAGCCCTCTCCCGCTGGGAGAGGGGGGAATCATCCGCCGGCTTTCCGAGCGTCGTGAGTCGGCAGTGGCAGAGTGGCTTTCCGCAAAACAAGGGAGTGACGATTGCGGTCTCCCTCTCCCAGCGGGAGAGGGTAAGGGTGAGGGAGAGTGGTCCAAGCACCCGATGCCCGCAGACCTGGCAATGTTTTTCCCTCATTCGCAGTCTTCAAGCGCATGTAGCGGCTTCGCTTTTCGCACGGATCTCCCTCACCCCAGCCCTCTCCCGCTGGGAGAGGGAGAATTGTTCACCGGCCTTTTTGGATTCACGAAACCTTCGTATTCTGAATTCGCTCACGAGAACTGGAGAGGAGCGGCTGCCGTTTCTCTCCCAGCGGGAGAAGGAAGGGTGAGGGAGAGTGGCCCAAACACTTTGCGTCGCAGTCGCGGCTTGCATCATCTGGTAATCATCGGGCAAGTTCACCACGAATTATGAACGGGATGAATCGGGTATTGGGATTGGTTGCCATCATCACCCTCACCACCGGCGCGGCTTGGGGCGCGTTGCAGCCCAAACAACTCGAGTGCGAATACCGCGCAAATCCACCCGGTATTGACACCCTCACACCACGACTGAGTTGGATGCTGCAAACCGACCGCAAGTCCGAGCGTGGCCAAAGGCAGACCGCCTACCACGTCCTCGTCGCCTCAAGCGAGAAGCTCTTGAAACCAGGCCAGGCGGATCTGTGGGACAGCGGCAAAGTTCTGTCCGATCAGAGCACACTCGTTGCCTACGCTGGTCAACCGCTCGCCTCGCGGCAGCGTTGCTTCTGGAAAGTCCGCATCTGGGACGAACGCGGAAAAGCCTCCGCCTGGAGCGCCCCCGCGAGTTGGACAATGGGCCTCCTGAATCCCGCGGATTGGAAACCCGCACAGTGGATCGGCGAGGTGCGCGAAGCCCGGTCCGCCTTGAGCAATTGTGTCTGGGTTTGGACCAGCGAACCGGCTGCCAATGGAAAATTCCCTGCGGGCCAGCGTTATTTCAGAAAGCGCCTTTCAATTCCTTCCGACGCCAAAGTCGCCCGCGCCCGCGCGGTGATGACCGCCGACAACAGCTTCACGCTGTTCCTCAACGGAAAGGCGGCGCTGACGGGTGACAAGTGGGAATCCGCCTTTGAAGGCGAGGTGCAATCGCTGCTCGTGGCCGGCGATAACGCACTCGCCGTCGAAGCGGGCAATGCCGGTTCGACGCCGAGCGAGGCAGGGTTGATTGGCAAATTGGAAATTCAACTGACGGACGGGCGCACGTTCACCGTTCCCGTGGATGATTCCTGGAAAGCCAGTGACCGCGCACCGGCCGGCTGGCAAACCGCTGCGTTTGACGATGCTTCATGGTCGACCGTGCGCGTGCTCGGCGAATACGGCATGCCGCCTTGGGGAAAGGTCAGTCAGGCATCTTTGCCGCCGCCGGTGTTCCGCCGGGAGTTCGAAGTCGCGAAACCGATTCGCCGCGCGACGGCCTTCGTCTCGGGACTCGGCCATTACGAATTGCGCCTTAACGGCCAGCGCGTGGGCGATCACGTGATTGATCCCGGCTGGACCGACTACCGCGACACCTGCCTCTACAGCACCTACGATGTGACGCAACTTCTGGCGCGCGGCCCGAACGCCATTGGCGTGTTGCTCGGCAACGGCATGTTCAATGTCGTGGGCGGACGTTACGTCAAGTTCCGCGGCTCGTTCGGCCTGCCAAAACTGATCCTGCAATTGCACGTCGAACACACCGATGGAACGACCACGCTAATTGGCACCGATGAGCAATGGAAGACTGCAACCGGGCCGATCACTTTTTCGTGCGTTTATGGCGGGGAAGATTACGACGCGCGGCTCGAAATGCCGGGTTGGGATCGTCCGCGTTTTGACGATCGCGCTTGGAGGGTCGCGCAAATCGTCGCGGGGCCGGGTGGAATGTTGCGCGCTCAAGCTGCGCCGCCAATCAAAGTCATCGAGCAGTTTTCACCGGTGAAAATTACCGAGCCAAAGACCGGTGTTCTTGTGTACGACCTGGGACAAAACGTTTCCGGCTGGCCTCAGCTCACTGTGCGCGGCCCTGCCGGGGCGACGGTCAAAATGATTCCGGGTGAATTGTTGGCGGACACCGGGTTGGTCTCACAACGCAGTTCCGGCGGGCCAGTATCCTTTTCCTATACGCTGCGCGGAACCGGCGTTGAGACCTGGTCGCCACGGTTTTCGTACTATGGTTTTCGCTATGTGCAGGTGGAGGGGGCCGAGTTGAGGGCATTGACGCTCTCCCCATCCGATTGGGAGAAGGATCAGCGTGCGCGCGTCGCGCGAAGTTCTGTCACCAACGATTTGCCAGTGGAGCAGCGAACATCGCCCTTTCTTCTGTCAGACGATGAAAGCAAGGTGGAATGGCACGGAATAGCCGGGCGAGCCCCTCGCCTTACTGATAGTGCGTTGTTTCGGCCTCAGCGACCATTGTCTCTTGCCGACCGCGTGAAGTGGCGACCGCGGGAAAGGCCCCGCATCATCGAGTTCAGCAGCCAGTGGCTGCACAGTTCCGCAGAAGTTGTCGGTGATTTCGAGTGCTCGAATCCACTGATCAACCAGATTCACAAGCTCATCCTCGCTGCCATCCGCTGCAATTTGCAGAGCGTGCTGACGGATTGTCCGCACCGCGAAAAACTCGGTTGGCTTGAAGTCTCGCACCTGCTCGGACGCGGCATCATGTTCAATTACCGGACGCCGGCCTTCTACGCGAAAGTTTCGCAGGACATGCGCGAGTCCCAGTTGGAAAACGGTCTGGTGCCGGACATCGCGCCGGAATACACCGTTTTCAGCGGCGGCTTCCGCGATTCGCCCGAGTGGGGCAGCGCCGCGCTGTTCAATCCCTGGCTCGTGCGGGAGTTTTACGGCGACGCCAGTCTGCTGGCGCAACACTACGATGTCATGCAACGCTACGTGGCTTATCTGGGCAGCAGGGCCAGCGATCATATTGTCGCGCACGGCTTGGGCGACTGGTATGACATCGGCCCGCGCGACCCCGGCCCCTCGCAGTTGACCTCCATCGGTCTGACGGCCACAGCGATTTATTACGGCGACGTGATGATTCTGGCCGACACCGCACGTCGCCTGGGTAAAGCAGATGACGCCGCACGCCACGATCAACTCGCCGCGCAGGTGCGCGCGGCGTTCAATGCGCGCTTCTTTCATCCCGACTCGCGCCGCTACGATACCGGCAGTCAGACGGCGCAAGCCATGCCGCTCGTGCTGGGTCTGGTTGAACCGCCACACCGTGCTGCGGTGATCGAGAATCTGGTTCAATCCGTGCGGACCAATGGCAATCGTGTCACGGCCGGCGACGTGGGATTCATGTATGTCGTGCGGGCGTTGACCGACGCGGGCCGCAGCGACGTGCTGTTTGACATGGTCACACAGACCAATGGTCCGGGTTACGCCGATCAATTGCGCAAAGGCGCCACCACGTTGACTGAAGCGTGGGATGCGAACCCGAATTCTTCGCACAATCACTGCATGTTGGGGCACGCGGAGGAATGGTTTTACACCGGTCTGGCCGGCATCCGGCCCGACCCCGCCGCGCCGGGCTTCAAAAGATTCCTGATCCAACCCGCCATCGTGGGCGACCTGACGTGGGTGAAGGCGCATCACGATTCACCCTATGGCCGGATCGCGAGCGCGTGGCGGCGTGATGGCCGCAAGCTCACACTCGAAGTGCAGATTCCGCCGAACACAACGGCGACGATTTACGTGCCCGCGATGGACGCAGCAATCGTCCGGGAAGGCGGAAAGCTGGCGACAAAGGCGGCCGGTTTGAAATTGCTGCGCACGGAACCGGGCGAGGCGGTGTTTGAGGCTGGTTCGGGACGCTATCGTTTCTCGAGTGAGTTGCCGGCTCGATGAAACTCCGTGCGCCGTCAACACCGGGAACTGGGCAAAGCCGCGTGGGCGGATTTGGAATCGGCAAAGTGAAACAGAACCAAGTCAGAATCACGCTATGACCATTCGCGCGCTTAAAATGAAACTCAAGCCGGGGTGCGAAGCCGAATACCGGCGACGGCACGACGAACTCTGGCCGGAACTCGCGGCGCTGCTCCGGCAGTCGGGCATCTCCGATTACTCCATCTTCCTCGACGAGGAAACGCTCACGCTCTTCGCAGTTCACAAGTTGGCGGAAGATCACACGCTCGCGGATTTGCCCAAACAGCCAATCATGCGCCGGTGGTGGGAATCCATGTCGCCCCTGATGGAAACGAACCCGGACCATTCGCCGCGGGAGGTCGCGTTGAAACCGGTCTTCCACCTGGCTTGAGGTTGAACCCCGCCATGAATCACGTTGAACGGTTTCGCGCGGTGATGAACTTCCAGCCCGTGGATCGTTTGCCGCGCTGGGAATGGGCCATGTGGTGGGATGAAACCATCGCCCGCTGGCACAACGAAGGTTTGCCGCGCGCGTTCAAGTTCAGCCAGGTCTTCGAGATCGCCGAACACTTCAAGCTCGATCCCTACCAGCAATTCTGGTTCAGCACCACGGACCCGACCATCGAAGCGACGCAGCATCATGTGGCAGGCGTGGTGGCCAACATGGATGATTACCTGCGGCTGCGGCCCCAATTGTTTCCCGACCATCGTCGGGCCATGGCCGGCCTGGCGGCGTGGGCGGAACGCCAGCAACGCGGCGCAGCGGTCGTGTGGTGTACGCTGGAGGGGTTTTTCTGGTTTCCGCGCACCCTCATGGGATTTGAGAAACTCATGTTCGCGTTTGCCGACCAGCCGGAATTGTTGCACCGCATCAACCGTGATCTGCTTGAATTCAATTTCCGCCTGCTCGACGAAATCCTCCGGGTTTGCGTGCCGACGTTCATGACCATCGCCGAGGACATGAGTTACAACCACGGCCCGATGATCTCGAAGCGCACGTTCGACGAGTTCGTTGCGCCGTATTACCGGCAACTGATCCCCCGCTTGCTGGAGCGGGACATCCTGCCGCTGATTGACACGGACGGAGACGTGACGCTGTTGGTGCCGTGGTTTGAACAAATCGGCGTGCGCGGCTTTCTGCCGCTCGAACGGCAGGCCGGCGTGGACGGGCTGCGGCTGCGTCAGCAATTCCCCCGGCTGCGCATGGTGGGGCATTTTGACAAGATGACGATGCCCCGGGGCGAGGCTGCGATGCGCGCGGAGTTCGATCGGCTCGTGCCGTTGATGAGGACGGGCGGGTTCATTCCCAGCGTGGACCATCAGACGCCGCCGGGCGTGTCGCTGGAACAATACCGGGTTTATCTGCGGCTGCTGAACGAATACACCAGGTGAACCGAAAGTGGCATGGTCGAGGCAAGATTTGCTGATTGCGCGCGGAAGAAAACGTCAAAAAAAAACCTGTAAAAGGTTTTGACTTCAACATCGCTTTCGGGCTACAAACGTTCATCAGTTAGCGATTACGCCAACCATCAACAGAGAAACGAAATGAAAAAAACCATCGTTCTTTTAGCAGGTTTGTCCCTCATTTGCTCAAGCGCTCCTCTCTCGGCTCAGGTTACCGTGTTCTCGGACGATTTTGAGTCAGGAAACATGAGCTTGTGGACGACAACAGGCACTTCCCCTCTGACGATTGACAATACACAAAACGTTGTACCGGGCGGTGGCACCTTCAGTGCGTTGTTGGATAATTCAGCGGATCGAATGCATCGCAACATCATTGGTGACGCTGGTGGAACCGAAATAAGTGGTCACTCCATCTTTACGTCTTATTGGTACGACGAAGCAGGCACTGCCACCCGGTTTTACAATGAAGTGCGTGGTTACTCAGGTGGAACTGGCCTGCCGAATGGCGGCAGCACGGCTGACGGTGCGTTGGCACAATTGTTCGCGATTGGTAAGTATAACACTGTAACTTTAGCGGGCGATGTCTATGATGCAACAAAGTACCAAGCCCGAGTGGTGTTTGGCACAACTACAGGATGGTTTAATTTAAATGCTGCTGGTTCGCCAGACCGCTCGGTTGGATGGCACAAATTCTCGATTGAACGCCTGGCTGATGGCACAACCATCAACTTCTACGTTGATGATATTCTGGGTCGAACGATCACTGGTGCAACCGATGTGAGTTGGGACACCCTGATCATCGGCGGTGGCCTTGGCAGCACGGTTGGCAATGCTTGGACGGATGGCATTTCGCTAACAGTCGTTCCTGAACCCTCGACCCTCGCCTTGAGCCTGATTGGCGGACTGGGGTTGATGTTCTTCATTCGCCGTCGGCGCAACGCGTAACGGTTCATTTCAAGCTAGGTTTCACCCAAGGCCGTCAGCAATGACGGCCTTGTTGTTGGCGGAAGTCCTGCCGGGCGGTTTTGCGGATTGGGCGGCGGCGGCAAGCTAATTGGCCCGGTTGAACCGAACCGGCATTGGCTTCAAGCACAGGGCATTGCGCGAAATCCCACCCGTCGCCCAAGGCCGGAACGGCTTTACCAGTTGCGCTGCCAAGCCCCCCCCGATAAGCTGTGCCTGCAACCGCGAAAGCGCACGGGGCGCTTTCCACCAGAAACTTGATCACCAGGAGCTTCATTATGGCCGAAGGATATTGCGTTAAGTGCAAAGCCAAGAAAGAGATCGTGGACGGGGTGGAAGAAGTCATGAAGAACGGGCGCAAAGCCATCAAAGGCAAATGCCCGGACTGCGGCACGGTCATGTTCAAGATTCTGGGCGGCAAGGCGGCCACGCCGGAGACTCCGGCTTCCCAGCCATCGTCCACGCCGCCCACGCCGCCGCCCACCGTCAGTTGATTCAACCCTTATATGCCCCAGCAACTTGCTTACGTCATCATCACCCCCTATTCGTTGCACAAGTCCCGCACGGGCGGGATTCTCAGCCGGTTGATCTCGCGAACCGGCCTGGACCTCGTGGCAGCGCGCATGTTCGCGCCCAGCCCTGAATTGGTGAAGGAGTATTCCGAGGCCGTGGTTTCGGCCAACGATCCCCAGACCCCCGCCATCCAGGAACTCATCCGGCAGTACATTCTGCAAAACTTCGCTCCCGACGCCAAGACGGGCCGGCGGCGCCGGGTAATGATGCTGTTGTTCAAGGGCGAAGACGCCGTTCGCAAAGTCCGTTCCGTGGTGGGCAATCTCGGGCCGGATCGCCGCGTGGGTGAAAGCATTCGCGACACTTACGGCGACCTGGTCCACGACGAAAATGGCCAGGTCCGCTACTTTGAACCCGCCGTGCTGGCCGCGCCAACGCCGGAGGAGGCGGCAACCAAGTTGAAGCTGTGGGCGCGCTTTTCGGAGAGCGACGGCGGCGTGCTGCAAGACGTGATCACCTATCCCGCCGGGGAAACTCCCCAACGGACGCTGGTGTTGATCAAACCGGACAATTTCCGGTTCGCCACGGGGCGGCCCGGCAACGTGATTGATTTTTTCTCCCGCACGGGTTTGTACATCGTGGGCATCAAGGTGCTGCGCATGAGCGTGGCCGACGCCGTGGAGTTCTACGGCCCGGTGCGCGAAGTGTTGCGCTCCAAACTCAAGGACATGGTTGCCGGCAAGGCCAAAAAGCTGATCGAGGAAGACCTGGCCTTCACCATTCCAGCCGAGCAGGAGAAGCAACTGGCGGATATTCTGGGGCCATTATTCGGCGACAACCAATTCGAGAACATCGTCCGCTTCATGGCGGGCCGCGCACCGTCCGAAAGTCCCGCAGCGGAACAGGCGGAGCCCGGTTCAGAAAAGTGCATTGCCTTGATTTATGAAGGCGCAGGCGCGATCGCCAAGATTCGTGATGTGCTCGGGCCCACCGATCCCTCCAAGGCGCCGCCCGGCTCCATCCGCCGCGAATTCGGTCAAAGCATCATGGTCAACGCCGCGCATGCCAGCGACTCGGAGGAAAGCGCGAAGCGTGAGCTTGGCATCGTCAAAGTGGGCGCGAACAATTTCCGCCAGGTGATCGAGGAATTCTACGGTCAGAAATAGGCAGGGACAGCGTTCGGGGCGTCCACGGGCGGGAAGCGGGTCAGCCGGCGGCCCAAAGATGCGACTCGCGGCGCAGGCGTTCCAGCAACTGCGCATCCGCGGCGGGAAATTCGTGGGCCGGCAATGCGGCCGCGGTCACCCATTTGAGCGCGGCGCAGCCCAGCGGCTGGGGTTCCCCGTGGCTGAGTTGACATAAGTAGAATTCGAGCCGGACAGTTTTCTCCGGATAGGAGTGCGTGATGCGCTCAAGCAGGTCGCCGACCCTGACCTCCACCCCCAGTTCCTCGCGCAACTCGCGCGCGAGACATTGCGGGAAGGTTTCATTGGGTTCGCGCTTGCCGCCGGGAAATTCCCACAACCCGCCCAGATGCGCGCCGGAGTGGCGTTGGGTGATCAGGATCTGGCCATTGCGGAAGATCAGACCGGCGCTGACTTCAATTACCTGGTTTCCCATCTTGATTTGAATCTTTCTCGCAAGCTTGATCTCGAATCCGGGCGAGCCTGATGAAGATTACGATCAAGCGCGAAACAACTTCACCGCCCGATGCTCTTGTAAATCCAGCCCAGCCGCTCCATTTCTTCCGGGTCGAAGAGATTGCGGCCATCGAACATGATGGGATGGCTGAGCTGTTTGCGAGTGCGTTCGAGGTCCAGTTTCTTGAACTCATCCCACTCCGTGGCGACCACGAGCGCGTCGCAATCCTGCGCCACGTCGTTCATATCGTCCACGTAGGTGACGCTGGTGAGCACCGCGCGCGCCTTGTCCATGGCTTTGGGATCATGCACGCGCAGGATGGCGCCCTCCTTCTGCAACCGCTGGCAGAGCTCAATGGCCGGCGACATCCGCACGTCATCGGTGTTCTGCTTGAACGCCAGGCCGAGCACGCCGATTTTCTTATCCTTTAACACCCATAATGTGTCGGTGATTTTTTTGACGAAGCGGTCCATCTGCTCGGTGTTGATGTGCTGCACTTCCTTGAGCAACCGGAAATCGTAGCCGGTCTGTTCCGCAATCTTGATGAACGCGCTGAGGTCCTTGGGAAAACAACTGCCGCCAAAGCCGAGGCTCGGATTGAGAAAACGCCGGCCAATGCGCTCGTCCATGCCCATGCCGTTGGCAACCTCCTGCACGTTGGCGCCCGTGGCCTCGCATAACACCGAGATCGCGTTGATGTAGGAAATCTTCAACGCCAGAAATGAATTGGATGCGTGCTTGATGAGTTCCGCGGAGTTGATGTCCGTAACGATGATGGGGGCGTTGAACGGCGTGTAAATTTCCTTGAGCGCCGGCACCGGTCGTTGGGAACGCACACCCACGACAATGCGATCCGGCTTCATCAAGTCCTCGACGGCAAAGCCTTCGCGCAGGAATTCCGGATTGCTCACCACGTCGAAATCCACCTGAGCCTTGCAGTAGCGCTTGATGGTTTCCGCGACCTTGTCCCCGGTTTTCACCGGTACGGTGCTTTTGTCCACCACAATCTTGTAACTGGTCATGGCCCCGGCAATTTCCCGCGCCACTTTTTCGATGAAGCTGAGATCCACCGAACCGTCCGCTTGTGGCGGCGTCGGCACGGCAATGAAAATTACGTCGGATTTCTCCACGCCCTCCGCCGTGTTCACGGTAAAACTCAAACGTCCGGCGGCCACGTTTTTGCGAATCAGTTCCTCCAAACCCGGCTCGTAAATTGGAATCCCACCAGCTTTGAGCATCTGCACCTTGGCCGCGTCGTTGTCCACGCAGATCACCTCGTGACCGACTTCGGCAAAACATGTGCCGGTGACCAAACCAACGTAGCCGGTTCCAATAATTGTCAGTTTCATTGTATGATTTGCCCGGTTAATTACGCGGACGATCCTTGATAACGAGGACTCGGTAAAGTCATTTACCGGCCATCGTGAACCCCGACGGTTTCAATGTCCGAATGCGCTCGGTCAGAGCAGTTCCAGCGCCATGCGCCCGCGTCAATTGGCTGGCTGCGTGGTGAGATTGGTGAACGTCACCGCCGGAGGAGTGACCGCTTCGTCGGTTGCCGGCTTCGGGGCCGGGGCTTTGGACTTCAATTCCTCCAACTGCATCATCGCGGCAGAACCCAACGAACTGTAGGCATCCGACCGGGCAAGGTCCTCGTAGATGGCGCGCGCCTGCTCAAAGTTGTTCTGGGCTTCGTAAATGCGCGCCAGCGCGAACCTGGCGGGCGCTGTCACGTTTGCATTTGGGTAGCGATCGGACACCTCCTTATACGCTCGCGCCGCCTCCTCGCCCTTGCCTTGCGCATCCAGGGACGCAGCCGTACCGAGCAACGCCTGCGGCGTGAGCGGACTTCCCGGATTCTCACGGACAAACCTCTGAAATTGGGTCTGTGCCTCCGCATAATTGCCCTGGGCGAAGAACGCCTCCCCCGCCAGCAAAAGGGCCTGCGCGGCCGCGCTGGTGCCCGCGTGTTCATTGGCGACCTTCAGATAAGCATCCGCTGAAGCCGCATCCACCCCGCCGCTAAACGCGGCGTTTGCCAGCACTTGAGAAAGAGCCATGCCCGCCTTCACCCGCTTTTGGCCGGCATTCCACACGTACACCGACACAACCAGCGCCAGCACCGCGGCAATGACTGCGCCCCAGACCACTTGCTTCTTGTTGGCCTCGAACCACACCCAGAGTTGCTCGCCGAGATTCAAATGCGCGACTTTTTGTTCCATAATGGGCCTGCAATCTCCCGGTCGAAGCCGCAAAACGCAAGCTTGAAATCCACCCGGAGAAATCCCGCCACCCCCCCACTCCGAATTGTTGCCGGAGCGGAAAAAGACTTTGACAGGACCGAAGGGTTAAATCAATCTATCCGCATCCGTTGATGAAACGGTCTCATGCAGAGTGGCTGAGGGACTGGCCCCAGGACGCCACGGCAACCGGTTGAAGCGCGAGTTTCAATGCTGGTGCCAAATCCAGCCCCGGCGCGTGTCGGGGGAAAATGAGAAGCGTGCGCAAAGTTTATCAGCCCCTTCTCAAGCATGAGTCGGGGCTTTTTGTTTGGACTGAGGTAGCAGCGACGCCACGTCGCTGGAACGTGGTGGCGACGCCCTCGTCGCCAAGCACGAGCAAAAACAGATGGGCAGAACGATGCGACGAGGGCGTCGCATTCACGCTGCGGCGACGAGGCGTCGCCGCCACGACAAATTGTTTATGAGTGAAAAACACGAAGGATTCATGAAGGCGCTCAAGTGCCGCGAGTGCGGCCGCGAATATCCGCTCGAAGCCACGCATGTGTGCGAATTCGACTTCGGCCCGCTGGAAGTCGCCTACGATTACGATCGCATCAAGAAAGCGATGACCAAGGCGGCGGTCCAGTCGCGCATCAAATCCATGTGGCGCTACCGCGAGTTGCTGCCTGTAGCAAACGATCCGACCGTCGGCCTGCAAGTCGGCTTCACGCCGCTCGTCAAAGCCGATCGCCTCGCGAAAAAACTCGGCATCCGCGAACTCTGGATCAAGAACGACACCGTGAATTATCCCACGCTCTCGTTCAAAGACCGCGTCGTGAGTGTGGCGTTGAGTCGCGCGCGGGAACTGGGATTTGAAACCGTCGCGTGCGCATCCACCGGCAACCTCGCCAACTCCGTCGCGGCCAATGCGGCTTCCGCCGGACTGAAGGCTTACGTTTTCATCCCGTCCGATCTGGAGCAGGGTAAAATCGTCAACTCACTCGTCTATGGTGCGAACGTGATCACCATCAAAGGTCATTACGACGAAGTGAACCGGCTCTGCGCCGAAATCGCGGGCAAGTTCGGCTGGGCGTTCGTGAACGTAAACATGCGCCCCTACTACGCCGAAGGCTCGAAGAGCATGGCGTATGAAATCATCGAGCAATCCGGCTGGCGCATCCCGCAACACACCGTCGTGCCGATGGCTTCCGGCTCGTTGCTGACGAAAATCCAGAAGGGCTATCAGGAATTTGTGAAGCTCGGCCTCGTGGCGGAAGCGGAATACTCCATTCACGGCGCGCAGGCGACCGGTTGCTCGCCAATCTCCGTCGCGCAAAAGGCGGGACTCGATTTCTTCAAACCCGTCAAACCGAACACGATTGCGAAATCCCTCGCCATCGGCACGCCGGCGGACGGCTTCTACGCGTTGCGCGTGATGAAGGAAACCGGCGGTGCAGCCGACGACGTGACCGACGACGAAATCCGCGACGGCATCCGCCTGCTCGCCGAGTGCGAAGGCATCTTTGCGGAAACCGCTGGCGGCGTAACCGTGGGCGTGGCCAAGAAACTCATTGCCTCGGGCACAATTCCGGCGAATGATTCCGCCGTGCTCTGCATTACCGGCAACGGCCTGAAGACGCTCGATGCGGTCGTGGGCCACGTCGGCAAGACGCGCGAAATCAAGCCAAGCCTGCGCGAGTTTGAAGCGATGCTGGCGAGTGAGGGGAAGGTGAGCGCGTAAGAACACGCCAATACTCGTTGGCAAATCATGCGAATATTTTTAACTGTTCTCGTTGCAATTGCGGGTTTGTGCCGTTGGACAAAAGCTGACAGCACAAACACCAATGCACACATGGATGAGCAGACAAAGAAGTTTGATGCACGGGTCGACGAGCTATGGACATTGCAGGATTCGGACGCCCCTGATGCACTTGATAAATTTGAACAAGGAGTTCGACTTTTACAGAAAGATTATCCGACCAAAGCAAACAGTTACTTGCTCATGATGTCGGCCATTGGCACTCGTGAGCACTTGCGCCAACCGGACAGAGCAAAAGCCTTGGCGAAAGAGATGATTGCAGGCTCAGCTCCCGAAGAATATAAAAACTGGGCCGGTGGAGTGCTTCATCGGTTGGACAATTTGAACAAACCGCTCTCGTTGAAGTTTATTGCGAGTGACGGGCGCGAAGTGGATTTATCCCAAATGAAAGGCAAGGTGGTGTTGGTTGACTTTTGGGCAACCTGGTGTGGACCGTGCAGAAAGGAATTGCCGCGAGTAAAGGCGGCATACGAAAAGTATCGCAGTGAAGGCTTCGAGATTATCGGCATCAGTTGCGATGACGACAAAGACACGCTGGAACAGTTTCTTGATAAGAGCGAAATCTCCTGGCCGCAATATCTCGGCGGGCAGAAGCGGATAAAGAACAAGTTCACAGCCGAGTTTGGTATCAACGGCCTTCCCCACATGCTCCTAGTAGATAAGCAGGGCAAGCTTCGATTTGATAATGTGCGAGCAAAGGACGGCTTTGAGGAACAGATCTCTAAGTTGCTGGCAGAATAGTAAACCGCCGGTTAGACTAACCACTGAAAATTTATGGAAAAGAAAGTTCGCATCCCGACGCCGCTCCGCAAGTTGACCAACAACGAGGAGCTGGTCGAAGTCAACGCCGCCACCATTGGCGAGTGCTGGGGTTGAACCAGTGGTTGAATCCAGTATCTTGCCACCAAGATGAAGCTGAATTTCAATCGCGAGCAAATCGGGCGGTTCTGCCAGCAACGCGGCATCGCGCGGCTGGAATTGTTCGGTTCGGCCTTGGGCGATGATTTTCGCACGGACAGCGACGTGGATTTGCTGGCGACGTTGCGGAACGACGCGCACCCCACATTACTCGATTGGGCGGACATGCAGGAAAAGCTGGCAGAGTTGTTCGGACGTCCGGTGGATTTGGTGAGCCGCCGGGCCATTGAGCGCAGTCGCAACCGCTATCGCAAGCACTCGATCCTTTCGACGGCAACGCCCATTTATGTCGAAGGATAACGCTTATCTGGAGGACATGCTGGAGGCGGCCCGGGCGATTCAGCGCTTCACCCACGGCGTTTCGTGCGAAGCATTCAAAGCCAACGAAGAAAAATATGAAGCGGTCAATCGCAAGTTTGAGATCATCGGGGAAGCTGCTCGACGGCTTTCGCCCGAGATTCGAAGTGCGTTTCCCGAAATTCCCTGGAAGCTGATCACGGCGATGCGCAACATCCTCATTCACGACTACGATGATGTGGACCTGGATGTGGTGTGGAATACGATTCAGAAAGACGCGCCGACGCTGATCGCCCGAATCGAGAGTTATCTGGCGAAGAATCCGCCACCGCAAAATTGAAAATTCATTTTATGGCAAAAAAAGTCCGAATCCCAACGCCGCTCCGCAAGTTGACCAACAACGAGGAGTTGGTCGAAGTCAACGCCGCCACCATTGGCGAAGCGATCACCGAATTGCAGTCCCGCTACCCCGGCATCGCCGAGCGGCTCGTGGACGAAAAAGGCGAAGTCCGCCGGTTCGTGAACGTCTATGTGAACGAGGAAGACATCCGCTTCCTCACAGGCTCACAAACCCCGCTCAAAGACGGCGACGAAATCAGCATTATTCCCGCGATTGCGGGAGGCTAATGCCATTGCGGTGGGGCGAGGCTACTGACGAGCCGGCTCGCGAGGACGCTCGCCCCATCAAGAATCCCAAGCGAATGAATTTCATGGCTACCAAAAAGAAATCCGCTCCGACGACGCCGAAAACCCCACAACAAACGCGGTTGTGGTTGATGTACCCTCCCAAGCTCATCAAGGAGCCGCTGATCTGGAAACTGGGTCACAAATACAAAGTGGTGACGAACATCCGCCAGGCCAGCGTCACGGATGAAATCGGCATCGTCTGCCTCGAACTCGACGGCAAGCGCTCGGACGTCAAGGCCGCCATCAAGTGGCTGGAGAAAACCGGCGTAAGCGTCGAGCCGGTGGAGATCAACGTAATTGAGAGTTGAGGCGGTCGCTGGCCTGCGCGACGCGGTGACTCTGCCTGCGCACGGTCAGTCGAGGATTTGAAACAAGCTGGCGAAGTCGTCCGTCCACAACGGAACTTTGACGCCGTTGGTTTTAAGCTGCGTGGCCGCCTCGCGAATCGCAGGCGAATTGATTACTTCCTCGTTCCGCGTCAGCAGCACCCACGTCGAGGAATACAGCCACCATTCATCCACCCACTCATCCTCCTCCCACTCGTCGTATTCGCCGTCGCCTTCCTCCCAGGAAATGACGGCGAGGTGATAGTTGAAATGACGCGCGAGGTTGGCCACCACCGGTTCGAGGTTTAGATAACGGTTGGAAACATGCACGGCTATGACCCCGTTGGAGTTGACGTGCCGCGCGTATTGTTCGAAGGCCTCCTTCGTCAGCAAATGCACGGGAATGGCGTCGCTGCTAAAGGCGTCCAGCACCAGCAGATCGAAGTTCTGCGGCGGCTCGCGTTCCAGGGAAAGCCGGGCATCGCCCATCACCAGCTTGAGCTCCGCCGGACAGTTGCTGAGGTAGGAGAATTGTGACACCGCCACGCGCTCCACCTCCGGATTGATTTCGTAGATGCGCAAATGGTCGCCCGCCCGCCCGAAGACGGCCATCGTGCCGGTGCCAAGACCCACCACCCCGATGCGCCGGGCGCTCTCCGGCAGCGCATGCACCGCCAGGGAAATTCCGCTGCCCGCACCATAATAACTGGTCGGCCAGGTGGCCTGCTCCGGGTCGGCGAACTGAAGCCCGTGCGTAATGCGGCCGTGTTGCAGCAGGTAATAGTGGCCTTGCGGGTCGTCCTTGCGATACTCATGCACCGCAAGCGTGCCGTAAAAATTGCGCGACTTGAAAACCACACTTTCGTCTGATTCGCGCGCCTCGAACCGGAGCGCCACTGCCAGCACCATCATCCCAACTGACAACCAGGCGCACACCACGGCTCGCCAACCGCGGAACGTTCCGAGTTTCTTCCGCCCGATCCAGTATGCCCCCAGCAACACCAGGAGACTCCAGAGTCCGATGCGCGAGGTCAAGAGCAGGCCCTTGGGAAACGCCGGCAGGCGCTGGCCCATCCAAGCCATGCACTGGTCGAGTCCGACAAATCCCGCCAGCGTCAGGGCGCACGCCAGCCAGCGCAAGGTAGTGTCGGCGGCTGAATTCTTTTTCCGCACGCAAATCATCGTAAACAGAAATCCGCAAGCGAGCATTCCCCAGTGCAATTCGTGGTAATCGGTGAAGATCAGCGGCGCTATCAGTGCCACGAACAGTCCGCCCAGCGCGCCCCCACCGGCAATCATCAGATAAAACTGAGTGAGGTGACGCGGGTCGGGCTTCAGCCGGTAAAGCTCCCCGTGACACACCATGGCACAGGTAAACAACATGAACGCATAAATCCCCAGTTCCAATTTGAGCGGGGCGTCCGTGCCCTGGAAGAGCGCCCAGCAAGTGGCGCCGAGCGCCGCGACGAGCGCCAGCGCAAATGGGCCGCGCCGATACCAGCGGGGATTGTCGAAGCAAATGATGAAGGTCAACAGGTAGAGCGCCAGCGGCAGCACCCACAAGAACGGAATCACTGCCACGTCCTGGCACATTTTGTTGGTGGTCGCGAGCAGCAGCACCGAGGCGCACGCCGGCAGGAGCAGCCAGAGCAATTGATCAAGCACGGACGGTTGATGGTGGGGGGCTGGAGATGCGGAATCAGCCACGGTCGTTTCAGCCTCCGTCGAATTTGCAATTGCATCCGGATTCTTTTTCCACAACCGCCAAGCGCACAAACCACTAAAGAGGACGTACAAGCCGAATCCCCACGCCCACAAATCTGCCTGAGTTTGCCGCGTGAATTGGGGCTCGAAAAAAAACGGAAAGCTGACCAGCGCGAGCAGGGAACCCACATTTGACAGCGCGTAAAGCCGATATGGCGAAACGCCAGGATTTGACCGGCTGAACCATTGCTGCATCAACGGCCCCGTGGATGCCAGCACGAAGTAAGGCAGGCCAAGGCAGACGGTAAGCAGCACGAGGATTTCCAGGTTGGGATCGCCGTCCCCCTGCGGTTTCCATGATTCGCCGGGCGTGACGCGCGAGAAGGCCAGCGCGACAACCAGCAAGATCAGATGCAGAATCACCTGCCCGCGGGGCTTCAACCAGCGCGCGGTGAAGTGCGCGTACGCATAACCGGCCAGCAGCAACACTTGGAAGAACAACATGCAGACCGACCAGACCCCTGGCCCGCCGCCGAACCACGGCAGAATGTATTTCCCAATCAATGGCTGGACCTGAAAAAGCAGAAACGCACCGGTAAAAATCGTTAGCGCGTGGGCGAACATGCGCCGGATACTGCAAAACCATTCCGCCCAACGCCAGTGCGGACTGCGCGTTGGCCGGAAGCAGTGATGTCCTCCTTTCAGAAGTCCGGCTGGTTAAGCTTCCATGTCGTGGTATCATCCCCGCGATGCGTGTTGGTTGCCTGATGCTAATTCTGGTTTCGCTCATCCTCCAAGCGACGCAGGCGGCAGATTGGGTTCGAGCCGGCGTAAACACCAACCAGCCGGTCTATGGCCTGCGCGGCGGTCTGCTCTGGGCGGTGGCCCCCGGCGGATTCCGGGCGCGCAGCGAACCGCGCGGCTTGATCCGCCTGGGTTATCCCATCCTGACCAATGGCGGTTATGATCTGGTCAATTTCATCGCCGTTGAGCCGGTGGTGAAAGGCCGCAAAGGGTTCAGCGAACTGGAGCACAGTCAGCTTGATGACACTCAAGGCAAGCGATTCTGGGCCGTTGGGGAAACAAACGCCGCATCCTCCGGGCTTGTTCCCGGGGCGCTGACTCCCCTGCCCTCCGGCGCGGAACAACTTGAAGTCACCGTCGCGGTCGAACCGTTTGAAAACGGCGCAAAGGTGCGCCTGGTGATCTCCCAGCGCAGCGACGCGCCCGATGAAATCAAACTGACGATCCACGCGGAACCAGGCAGCACCGCGATGGCCTACTGCATTCTTACCGCCACGATGGGCAACATGGCGCGCACCCGCCAACTCTGGCTCGCGGATGAAATGATCAGCAGCCTGAAGCTCTATGCCGATCATCGCAGCGCCGATTTTGCACCTCACACTTATTTCGCGCGCGAGCGGCTGGCGCGCACGGCCGAAGACGACGTGCTGGTAGCCGTTACGACGGACGAAGCTGACCCGGCGTCCGTGTTTCCGTTTCCCGGTTCACGGCTCTGGCATTACGGCGGATTCAAGGTCACGCAATACTGGAAGAAGCCGCGAGAAACGGTGCGCGGCGATATGCACGCCGCAGTGAACGCCCGTTACACCTACTGGAGGAGCCGCCAGCCCATTCCCGGCGGTGTGTCCTTCGAGAACTTTGAATTGAGGGAACGATTTTACGACGGGCAATCGTTCATTTTCGGCATCACACGCAAGACTCCAGCGGAACTGGGCATTGGCGCCGCAGCCCCGTAGCAGCCCAATCCAGAATTAGCCACCGAGGTGACGAGGCGGACTGCCAGTCGCCACCAAGCTGACAAGGTGGATTCCGCCACGCGAGCCATCCGCTTCCTCACGTCAGCAGCTATGGAAGTTATGAGAAATCTGGTTCAGCAAGTGGGAATTGCCCTCCAAGGATTGAAGCAGCGCTCACAACCATGATTAGACAAATCGTTCTTGAGAAATATTTTCTTGTGAAACATTTGGCATCCCGGCAATTTCTCGCGGCTTCCGGCGGATGGTCGGCGTCAACCGACAACGATTCGAAACGCCGTGAACGTCGTTATTGGATCAATGCGATTACTCAGGATTATTTTCGTCTGCGCGCTGCTGACAGTCAGCCTGTCGGTTGTGCCGGCGGCGCTTGGCGCCGGTGGCGAACACAGCGGTCCGCCCGTCACAGCCGACGCGCCCACCTTGTTTCACGTTGGCCCGCTGCCAGTGACCAACTCGATGGTTTACACCTGGGTCGTGGCGGCAGTGATATTCTTTGTGATTCGAGCCGGTACGCGAAAAATGGGTGAGGTGCCCTCAGGCGTGCAAAATATCGTGGAGGCGGCCGTCGAAGGGCTGGAGGAACTGACGAAGGGATTGCTCGAGCCCAAGGTGGCCCGCTGGGTGTTTCCGCTGGTGGCCACTTTCTTCCTGTTCATCGTGGTTTCCAACCTGATGGGCCTGCTGCCGGGCGTGGGCAGCATCAAATGGAATGGCAACCCCATTTTCCGGCCGCCCACCGCAGATGCCAACATGACAGTGGCCATGGCCGCCGTGTTCTTCGTGATGAGCACCTGGTGGGCCTTGAAATACAACGGGCCGCTGGGACTGTTGAAGCACATCTTCGGCATCAAGGGGGGCATGAAGGGATTGATCGTGATACCGCTCTCGCTGATCTTCATATTCATCGGCCTGATCGAAGTGATTTCCATTTGCATCCGTCCCGTGGCGCTGGCCATGCGGCTTTATGGGAACATCTATGGCGGCGAAAGCGTATTGACGATCATGTTAACAACTACGCCGCTGGGGCTGGGGGCGCTGCCGTTTTATTTCCTGGAACTGCTCGTCGCGGTGGTACAGGCGCTGGTGTTCACGCTGTTGTCCATTGCGTTCATCGGCACGCTCTGCTCGCACAGCGACGACGAGTCGCACGGCGCGAAGGAAACTCATTAGAATTTGCAGTCGGGACCGTGCTCAAGCGCGGACGGCTGTGGTAACACAAACACAAAACCAAGCAACCAAAGTAAACGTATGATGCTCGCAGAACTCTCTGGCAACCTTCCCATCGGTCTGGTCGGCATGGGCGCCGCCCTTGGCGTCGGTATCGCTGCCGCCAAAGCCGCGGAAGCCATCGGGCGAAATCCCGGCGCTTTCGGCAAAGTCTTCACTACCGCCCTTATCGGCATGGCGCTCGCTGAAGGTCTCGCCATCCTGATTTACTTCGTGGTGCCTCGCTAAACCTCCCTGGTTATGGGTGAGACCCTCCAAACTCTGGGGATTGACCTGCCGAAGTTGATCGCGCAGACGATCAACTTCGCCATCGTCATGTTTGTCCTGTGGAAATGGGCTTACAAGCCGGTGCTTAACATGCTCGAATTACGGCGCGAAAAGATCGCCGAGAGCATGACCAACGCCGATCAGGTCAAGCAAGAGCTGGCCAGCGCCCGGACCAAGTCGCACGAAATCCTCAACGAGGCCGGGACGCAGGGCAACAAACTGATCGAGGAGGCCCGGACCTCCGCGGCCCGGATTCTCGAACAGGAGACCCAGAAGGCCATTGCCACTGCGAATGACATCATCGCCAAGGCGCGGCAGGCGAACGAAGCGGAACTGGCCCGCATGAAAACCGAGTTGCGGCGCGAAGTCGGACGGCTCGTGGTCAGCACCACCGCCCGCGTCACGGGCAAGGTTTTGACCACCGATGATCAGCAGCGGTTGGCCGAAGAAACCAACCGTCAGCTCGCCGCGAACTGATTCCGCCGCGCCATGAAGCTCACCAAACAAGCCCGCCGCGACGCCAAGCAGTTGTTTCGCGGCTGTCTCGTCAACGGGTTGCTGGATGAAAACCGTGTGCGCCAGACCGTCACCGCGGTGATTGCCCGCAAACCGCGGGGCTTTTTGGCCATTCTTTCGCACTTCCAGCGGTTGGTGAAGCTGGACCTCGAACGCCGCACCGCGCGCGTGGAGAGCGCCGAGGCCGTACCCGATTCGCTCAAGACTTCGGTTACAGCGAACTTGGCGCAGCGTTACGGGCCGGGATTGACGGTGACGTTCGGCGTGAATCCGGCATTGATTGGCGGCCTGCGGGTGCAGGTGGGCAGCGACGTTTTTGACGGCAGCATCCGGGCGCGATTGAACGCGCTCGAAAGCAGTTTTTGAAGGCCTCACGGAGACACCGAGCGCTGGAGGATGTTTCGGCGCTTTTCGGGTTTCCAAACACGGCCATCGATTTGAACAACTATGAGCAATCTATTGCAGGAAATTGAAGCCCAGATCGCCGGCGTGAAAACGTCGGTCGAGAAGCAGAATGTCGGCATCGTCCGCGAAATCTCGGACGGCGTGGCCAAGATCGAAGGTCTGACCGACGCGATGCTCAACGAGATGCTCGACTTCGGCAACGGCGTGGTCGGTCTGGCCCTTAACCTTGAAGAAACCGAAGTCGGCGCGATAATTCTCGGCGACTACCTTAGCGTGCATGAAGGTTCGGAAGTCAAGACGACCGGCAAGCTTTTGTCCGTGCCGGTGGGCAAAGGGTTGCTGGGCCGGGTGGTGGATGCCTTGGGCCGTCCGGTGGATGGCAAGGGGCCGATCAAGGAAAGCGGCTTCTATCCGGTGGAGAAAATCGCGCCCGGCATTATCAAGCGCAAATCCGTGAGCCAACCCGTGCAGACGGGCATCATGGCCATTGACGCGATGATCCCCATCGGCCGCGGCCAGCGCGAACTGATCATCGGCGACCGCTCGACGGGCAAAACTACAATTGGCGTGGACACGATGATCAACCAGGCGCGCATCAACAAAGTCGGGCGCGAATCCGGGGACAAGAATTTCCGCCCGATGCACAACATTTACGTCGCCATCGGCCAGAAGCAGTCCAACGTCGCCCGCGTCATCGCGGAACTCGAAAAGGCGGGCGCGCTGGAAGACACCATCGTCGTCGTCGCAGCGGCTTCGGACTCGGCGGCGAATCAGTATCTCGCACCGTTCGCAGGGGCAGCGATGGGCGAATGGTTCATGGATAACGGCATGGACGCGCTCATCATTTATGACGATCTCTCGAAACAAGCCGTGGCCTACCGCCAGGTTTCGCTCGTGTTGAAGCGCCCGTCCGGTCGCGAAGCCTATCCCGGCGATGTGTTCTATCTTCACAGCCGCCTGCTCGAACGCGCGGCGCGGGTCGGCGAGAAATATGGCAATGGCTCGTTAACCGCGCTGCCCATCATCGAGACGCAAGCGGGCGACGTTTCCGCGTACATCCCGACGAATGTGATTTCAATCACAGACGGCCAGATTTATCTGGAAACGGATTTGTTTTATCAAGGCGTGCGTCCTGCGGTGTCGGTCGGTCTCTCGGTGAGCCGAGTCGGTTCCGCGGCGCAGATCAAGGCGATGAAGCAGGTGGCGGGACGCATCAAAGGCGACCTGGCGCAATACCGCGAACTGGCGGCGTTCGCGCAATTCGGTTCGGACTTGGACGCCAAGACCCAGGGCATTCTCGAACGCGGCAAGCGCGTCGTGGAGATCTTCAAGCAGCCGCAGTTCAATCCGATTCCCGTCGAAATGCAGGCGGCCGTGCTGTGGTCGGTGCAGAATAATTTCTTTGACGACATCGCGGTGGACAAGGTGAAGGACTGCCAGACCAAGCTCGCTGACTTCCTGACCACCCGCAAAGCCGACCTGCTGGCGAAAATCCGCGACGAGAAAGCCATCAGCGATGCCCTGGCCGGTGAACTGAAGACGGCCGTGACGGAATTCAAGCAGACCTACCGCTAAGGTTTCATGCCCAGCACCCGCGACATCCGCCGACGCATCAAGTCGGTCAAGAACACGGCGCAAATCACGAGGGCCATGCAGATGGTTGCTTCGTCCAAGATGCGCAAAGCCCAGCAGGTGGCGCTGGCGGGCCGCCCCTACGCGGCGCTGATGAACAACATGCTGGCGCATGTGTCCGAGCACGCCGGGGATTTCACCCATCCGTTGATGGAGAAGCGCGAAGTGCGCAAGCGCGCGGTGCTGTTGGTGAGTACAGACAAGGGACTATGCGGCGCGCTGAATTCCAACCTGATGCGCGAGGCGGCGAAGTTCGCCAAAGACGCAACGGTCTTCGTGTGCGCGGGCCGCAAAGGCTCGCAATTCGTGGCCCGCACCCGGCGCAGCCTGGCGGCGGAATTCACTTACAAGGATTCGCCGCAGTTCAGTGAGGCGCGCGCCATTTCGCGCTTCATCCAGGAGATGTTCCTGAAAGGCGAGGTGGACCACGTGGACGTGTTGTACACCAATTTCGTGAACACCCTCACCCAGAAGCCGGATATCCTGCCGCTACTGCCCATCGGCGAATTAAAGGGCATCAACGCCGGGATTGGCAGCGACGTAACCGCCCCGCAGGAGAAGTCCCAACTGGAATACCTGTTCGAACCGCAGGCGGACAAGGTGCTGGGCGAACTCCTGCCTCATTACTTGAACTTTCAGGTGTACCAGGTCCTGCTCGAAGCCAAGGCGTCTGAGCACAGCTCGCGCATGGTCGCCATGAAGAACGCGACTGACAACGCGAAACAATTGATTAAAGACCTGACCCTTGATTACAACAAGCTGCGTCAGGCGAATATCACCAAGGAACTTCTGGAAATCACCACCGCCCAGATGGCGTTGGGCAACTAGCATCTCATGAACAAAGGCAAAATCGTTCAAATCATCGGCCCGGTTGTGGACATCGAGTTTCCCGACCAGTTGCCGGCCATTTACAATGCGCTCACCGTCGAGTTCACCCCGCCGGGCGCCGCGGAAAAAATCCGACTGACGCTCGAAGTGCAGCAGCACCTCGGCGACAACTGGGTCCGAACCGTGGCCATGAGCAGCACCGAAGGGCTGAAACGCGGCATGGAAATCATTGATGCCGGCGCGCCGATCTCAATGCCGGTGGGCGAAGCCGTGATGGGCCGGGTGTTTGATGTCACCGGTCAGGCCGTGGACGAACAAGGCCCGGTGAAAGCGGACAAATACCTGCCGATTCACCGCGCTGCGCCGCCGCTCGTGGATCAGTCCACGTCGCCGCAGATTCTCACCACTGGCATCAAAGTCATTGACCTGATCTGCCCATTCTTGAAGGGCGGCAAGGTCGGCGCCTTCGGCGGGGCCGGCGTCGGCAAGACCGTTGTCATCATGGAACTCATCAATAACATCGCCAAGCTGCACGGCGGTATTTCGATGTTCGCGGGCGTCGGCGAACGCACACGCGAGGGTAACGATCTTTACAATGAAATGATCGAAGCCGGCGTCATCAAGGTGAAGAAGGATGAGAAGGGCCATCCGGTCCTGGGCGATAACGGGCTTCCGATCATTGAGCCAGGCTCACGCATCGGCCTGGTGTACGGCCAGATGAACGAACCCCCCGGCGCGCGTCTGCGTGTGGCGCTGTCGGCGCTCGCCGTGACCGAGTATTTCCGCGACGAAAAGAACCAGGACGTGCTGCTGTTCGTGGACAACATTTTCCGTTTTTCGCAGGCCGGTTCGGAGGTGTCCGCGCTGCTGGGCCGCACGCCAAGCGCCGTGGGTTACCAACCAACGCTCGCCGCCGAAATGGGCGACCTTCAGGAGCGGATCACCTCGACCAAGAAGGGTTCAATCACGAGCTTTCAGGCCGTGTATGTGCCGGCCGACGATTTGACCGATCCCGCACCGGCCACCACGTTCGCGCATTTGGACGCAACCATCGTGCTTGAACGCTCAATTGCTGAGTTGGGTATTTATCCTGCCGTTGATCCCCTGTCGTCGAACTCCCGCGCGCTCTCCGCTGACATCGTCGGCCAGGAGCACTACGACGTGGCGCGGGGCGTGCAAAAGGTGCTGCAACGCTACAAGGATCTGCAGGACATCATCGCGATCCTGGGCATGGACGAACTTTCGCCCGAGGACAAACTGACGGTGTTTCGGGCGCGTAAGATTCAACGCTTCCTGAGCCAGCCGTTTTCGGTGGCGCAGGTGTTCACCGGTCGCGAAGGCAAGCAGGTGCCGGTGGCCGAAACCGTGCGGGGCTTCAAGGAAATCCTCGAAGGCAAGCACGACGACGTCAACGAAATGAACTTCTACATGAAGGGCGGCATTGACGAGATCAATGAAGCCTGACGAAGCCTCTTAATCATGATCTTGCTCTGAAACCTGATCTCCCCGAATGAGAACAAGTGCAAGATGAAGCTTAAGCTTAAGAACTGAAACGCATGGCCACGCTGAAACTCGAGATTGTCACGCCGGACGCGAAAATCTTCTCCGACGATGTGGACATGGTCACGCTGCCGGGGGTCGAGGGCGAGTTGGGCATCTATCCGCAGCACGTCCCGCTGATGACCCAGTTGTCCGCCGGGGAAATTGTCGTGCGCAAGGGCGCGGAAGATTTCTTCCTCGCGGTGGGAGATGGCTTTGTCGAAATCACGGGAGACCATGTGGCCGTGCTGACCGATATGGCCATCCGCGCCGAGAACATTGACGCAACTGCCGCCGAAGAGGCCCGACGGCGCGCGGAGTCCCGGTTGGGCGAAAAACTGGACGACGAAGAAGTGGCCCGCGTGAATGCGGCGCTGGCCCATTCCCTGGCCCAACTCAAGGTCAAGCGACGTCAGGGGAAATAGGGCGCGCAAGCGCGTGCCGCCCCTCAGTCCTTCAGTCCCCTGCCCTGCTCTGGCGGTCAGACCTCCAGAAACCGGATCATCCGGCTCTTCTCCGAGCGTTTACGCTGGTTCTCATCCAGGATCTTTTTGCGCAACCGCAGATTCTTTGGTGTGGCCTCCACATACTCATCCACGTCAATGTACTCCAAGGCTCGTTCGAGACTGAGTTTGAGCGGGGCGTTGAGCTGGATGCCTTTGCCGTCGCCTTGGGACCGCATGTTGGTGAGTTTCTTCTCCTTGACCGGATTCACCGGAATGTCGTTCTCGCGCGCGTTCTCGCCGACAATCATCCCGATATAAACCTGGTCGCCCGGCACAACCATCAAGCGTCCGCGCTCCTGAATCATGTTTAGCGCATAAGACGTGGACTCGCCGGCATCCATCGAAACCAGCGATCCGTTCTTGCGCGCGGCGATTTCACCGCGGTCTTCACCGTATTCATGAAACAGATGGCTCATGACCCCCATGCCGCGTGTCAGGTTGACGAGATCGGTCTCAAAACCAATAAGGCCACGCATGGGAATCAGCGCCTCAACCGATACGAGGTTGCCGACGTGGTTCAAGTTCACGATCTGGGCTTTGCGGAAGGAAAGGTTTTCCATCACCGCGCCAAGATTATCATTGGGCACTTCCACGAACAACTTTTCAATCGGTTCCAGCGATTCGTCGTTCGGGCCTTTTTTCCATAGCACCTCCGGGCGCGAGACCAGGACTTCGTGACCTTCCCGGCGCATCTGCTCGACTAGAATCGCGATCTGCATTTCGCCGCGGCCGCTCACGGAAAAAATCTTGGGATCGGGAGTTTGCGCGATGCGCAGGGCGACGTTGGTGCGCGTCTCTTTCACGAGGCGCTCCCAGATATGCCGGGCGGTGACCAGTTTGCCGTCCTTGCCGGCCAGCGGACCGTCGTTCACCGCGAATTCCATCTGGATCGTCGGCGGGTCAATCGGGATATACGGCAACGCCTCGCGGGCTTCGGAATCACAAATTGTCTCACCGATGAACACGTCTTCGAAGCCGGTCAGGCCCACAATGTCGCCGGCATGCGCTTCCTGAACTTCGATGCGCTTCATCCCTTCGAAATGAAAGATCGCCGTGATCTTGCCTTTCGTGATTCTCCCGTGACCATGCCGGCAGATGGCGGAGTCACCCAGCTTGACCTTGCCTTCGCAAATCTTGCCGAACGCGATCCGGCCCAGATAATCGCTGTAATCCAGATTCGCCACCAGCACCTGGAAGCCAACGCCCGCCTTTGCGCGCGGGGGCGGAATGTGCTTCACGATGGCGTCGAAGAGCGGCTCCATAGTGCCAGTGACGTGTTCGAGTTCCGTCTTGGCAAATCCCAGCTTGGCCGAGCAGTAGATGAACGGAAAATCCAGTTGCTCATCGGTGGCGTTGAGCGACATGAACAATTCAAACACTTCGTCGAGGACTTTCTTGGGGTTGGCGTTCTCGCGGTCAATTTTGTTGATCACCACGATGGGCTTGGCCCCGGCTTCGAGCGCCTTGCGGAGCACAAAGCGCGTTTGCGCCTGCGGCCCATCGGCGGCGTCCACCACCAGCAGCACGCCGTCAATCATGTTCATGATGCGCTCGACTTCACCGCCGAAATCCGCGTGGCCGGGAGTGTCCACAATATTAACGTGGAAATTCTTGTACTTGAAGGCGGCGTTCTTGGCGCGGATGGTAATGCCCTTTTCCTTTTCCAGGTCCATCGAATCCATCAGGCGTTCCTCAGACGACTCATGCTGGTTGGCGCGGAAGGTGCCGGATTGCTTGAGCAGGCAGTCCACGAGTGTGGTCTTGCCATGATCAACGTGCGCGATGATCGCGATGTTTCTTATATGCTGCATATCGTAAATGACCGGAGGACCGTCCACCTCGCAAATATAACCTTCGCAATCAACGCTTGCGACCGGGAAACGCTGGCGGAATGCCAGCCACTGCGAACGACGAGTCTTGCCGGGCTGCGTAGGATGCGGATTTGCGGGCAAAGGTCAAGCCATGCGTGGCGGGAATTGTGCTTGTCTGGCCCCTGCTGGAGCAAGCCGGCCTTACGATCGCTGCAACGCCGCGCGCACCACGCGACATTCGCCATACCCATAGCGCCCGCCAAGTGACTCCACCACAACGCCAAGACTGCCGAAACCGTGTTTCTGGAACGCCCCCACGATGGCGCGTTGCGCCTCGGCACTGACCAGCGTGTTCACGTCAATCGCCTCGCCGGCCAGCATGGCTTCTTCGAGATGACTGAAAATCGTGCTGTCCTTGAAGCCGCGAAGTCTCGCAATCTCCGCCACGGATTTGCCTTGCTGGAAGAAATGCAGGGTTTCGCGCACCGTGTCGGTCAGGCGCGAGCGGCGCGGCAGGGGCGCGACAACTTCGCTGAAGGAATCGTCGGCGAACATCTGGCGGGGATTTGTCCGCAGATGTTCGGCAATCTCCGCCAGAAAGACGCGGCCAAACTCGTTGAGCTTCTTGTCCCCCACTCCGCTGATGCGGGAGAACTCCCGGCCATCCGCCGGATAAAAGCGCGCCATCTGCCGGAGCGCCACGTCGGAGAATACAATGTAGGGCGGCACACCGCGTTCGTCGGCGAGCTGTTTGCGGAGGGCGCGCAACTTCTCAAACAACGCTTCGTCGCACGCGATCTCGCCAATCCGGTGCCGCGCCGGTTCGGTCGGAGCAACTGGTTTTGTGAGAGTAATCTGCTGGCGCGACTTGAGCGCGGCGCGACCGGCATCGGTCAACTCGACGATGCTGAATTTGTCCGTGTTCTGGAATAACAGGCCAAGCCGCGTCAGCTCGCGGCCAATGGCGCTCCATTCGGCACGGGTGTGTTCGCCGCCGATGTTGTAGGTGGACAGTGTGTGATGCCCGAACTTGCGGACCTTCTCCGTGTCCGCGCCGCACAGCACCTCGACCACGTGTTGGATGCCGACGCCGAAACCGCTCTTCTCGCGGATACGATAGACGCAGGACAGGAACTTCTGTGCCGCCAAAGTTCCATCCCAAGTCGCGCGGGGCGCGAGGCAGTTATCGCAGCCGCCGCAGTTGTATAGTGGCACGGGCGTCTCGCCTGTTCGATTCTGTATGTTCGATTCTGAACTGGTTGCATCGCTTGTGTCGGTGTTTTCATCGAACGGGCGAGACGCCCGTGCCACCATCTTCTCTCCAAAATAACCGAGCAGAAACTCGCGGCGGCACGTTGCGACTTCGGCGTAATGAATCATCTGCTCCAGTTGCGCGCGGGCGATTTCGCGTTCCTGAGGATCGGGCTTCTCGTCAATGAACCGCATCTGCTTCACGCGGTCACCGGGGCTGAACATCAGCAGACACTCGCTCGGCAAACCGTCGCGGCCCGCCCGGCCCGTCTCCTGGTAATAACCTTCGATGTTCTTGGGCAGATCGTAGTGAATGACGAAGCGCACATTCGGCTTGTTGATGCCCATGCCGAACGCAATCGTGGCGCAGATCACCCGCGCCTCGTCGCGGAGAAACGCCTCCTGATTTCGCGAGCGTCCGTCGCCCGCCATGCCCGCGTGATAGGGCAGCGCCTTTACGCCGTCTTCGGAAAGCTTGCGGGCCAGGTCTTCGGCGGTCTTGCGGGCTTGGACGTAGATGATGCCGCTCTCCCCGGGTCTGGCTTGCACAAAGGAGAGAATTTGCTCGTAGGCGCCAGACTTGGCCGCGACGCGATAAGTCAAATTCGGCCGATTGAAACTCGCCACGTAGCATGCGGGGTCGCGCAAGCGCAATTGTTTGACGATGTCCACGCGCACGCGCTCGGTGGCGGTGGCGGTGAGCGCCATTACGGGAACATCCGCAAACCGTTCCCGCACCACTGAAAGCTGCCGGTATTCCGGGCGGAAATCGTGACCCCATTCGCTGACGCAATGTGCTTCGTCAATGGCGAAGAGGTTCACCTTCCAGCTTCGCAAATCATCAAGGAAACCCGGCAACATCAAGCGCTCCGGCGCAACGTAGAGCAGGCGGAATTCGCCATTGTGCAGCCCGCGCAGTCGGGGACGCGATTCGCCGGCCGCCAGGGAGGAATTAAGAAACGTAGCCTCGACGCCTGCGGCTTGCAGCGCGTCCACTTGATCCTTCATCAAGGCAATCAGCGGCGAAACCACCACCGTCAGTCCCGGCTTCGCCAGGGCGGGCAGTTGAAAGCACAACGATTTGCCGCCGCCCGTCGGCAATACCGCGAACACGTCCTTGCCAGCCAGCACATCATGAATGATCTCCTCCTGCAACGGACGGAAGGCGCCGAAGCCGAAGTATTTCTTCAGCAACTCATGCAGGGAATTCTGGCTGGGATTCACCGGGGAATTATGAAACAGCCGCACCGGATTGAAAACCGCAAACCGTGAGCGGCCGACGCCATCAATCCCCAAAACTGATGCCCAGCGAACGGGCGGTGTGGACGATGTCGCCGTCCAACGGCACTGTGCGCAGTCGGCCGATGGCTTCCGTGAGTTTTACGGCGACGGTGTCTGGCGGACGGAGCGCCACCATGTGCCCGTACCTTTCCTCGGCCACCAGTTCCACCGCGCGCGCCCCGAAACGCGTGCAAAGCAGTCGGTCAAAAGTCGTGGGGGCGCCGCCCCGCTGCAAATGGCCGAGGACGCACACGCGCGTTTCCTTGCCGGTGCGTTGTTGGATTTCCTCCGCCACCACGGCCCCGATGCCGCCGAGCCGCGCTTCCCGATTCTTTTCCGCCGCGCCGCTGGTGACAAAATCCTTTCCGCTCTCCCGCGCCCCCTCCGCCACGACCACCAGCGTGAACCGTTTGCCTTCGCGTTCGCGTTCGGCGATGCGGGCGCACACGCGGTCGAAATGAAACGGAATTTCCGGAATCAAAATCACATCGCCGCCGCCGGCAATGCCGGCGTGCGCCGCAATCCAGCCCGCGTAACGGCCCATTACCTCCAGCACCATCACGCGGTCGTGGCTTTGCGCGGTGGTACGCAACCGGTCCAACGCGTCCGTGGCGCAGGCGACGGCGGAATCAAATCCAAACGTGATCGCCGTGGCTTCCAGATCATTGTCAATGGTCTTGGGCACGCCAACAATCGGAATGCCGTGCTCGAACAGCGTCTGGGCAATCGTCAGCGAGCCGTCGCCCCCCACGCTGACCAGCGCCCGCAAACCGAGCTTTAGAAAATTGCGTTTTGCTTCATCCAGGATTTCCCGTGGAATTTCCTGGCGTTCGCCGTGGCCGGTTTTCGCGGCAAAACGCCCTTTGTTCGTGGTCCCGAGAATGGTCCCACCCACGAACAACAGCGCTTCCATTTCCTTGTAATCCAGCGTCCGATAACGCATCGGTTCGAGCATGCCATCATAACCGCCGAGAAAGCCGATGGTGTCCCAACCGCGTTTGGAGGCAGACTTGACCACCGCCCGGATCACCGCGTTTAGCCCCGGACAATCGCCGCCGCCCGTCATGATGCCAATACATTCGCGCATGGCCGCATGTTTCCAGAACCGGGTGGAACGCAAAAGGACAAATCCACTCACCGGCATGACCACGGCGGCACACGCCCGTCACGCCGCCGGCTTAATCCGCCGCATTAGGTCCGGTCAAATCGTCACAACGAAATTGAAACGGGGCGGGGAACTGAAGTAGCTTGAAGCGGCAGCAGAAATGCAAGTGGCCACATCCAGAGACGTGTGAGCACGGGCCAAAATGAATCCAATCGCTCCAAACCTACTGATTTCAACCGGTCGCCGGCGGGCGGACGAATCCCACGACGGCTCCGGCAGCACACCAAACACCCAACTCAACGGAGGAACTGTTTATGGAAAACGTCGTCGGACTTGATCGCTGTTTCTCGTTCATCAACCTTCAACTGTGCCCGCCGGGCCAGCCCGTGCCGCACGGTGAGACGATCGCACGCCGTCCCGCCGTCACAATCTCCCGCCAGGCCGGCTGCGGCGCGCTGGTGGTCGCAGAAAAACTCGCCGCCTTGCTGCAACCGCACACGCCGCCCGGCCTGCCGCCCTGGACGGTATTCGACCGCAATCTCATGGAGAAAGTGCTGGCCGATCACAACCTGCCCGCGCGCCTGGCCAAATTCCTGCCCGAGGACCGCAGCAACGCGTTGCAGGAGATCATGGACAACGTGTTTAACGCCGGGCCGGGCACCGAAACCATCATTCGTCAGACGGCGGAGACAATTTTGCACCTCGCCGAACTCGGGGGCGTCATCATCATCGGACGCGGCGGGAATCTCATTACCGCCAAACTGACGAACGTTCTGCATGTGCGATTGGTGGCTCCGCTGGAGCAACGCGTCCAGCACGCGCACAAGTTTTACAATATGAGCGTGAAGGCCGCGCGCGAATTCTGCCTCCAGGAAGACCAGGGCCGGCGACGCTACCTGAAGAAGCATTTCAACGCGGACCCGGACGATCCGCTCCTCCAGCACTTGACGATCAATACCGGCATGGTTTCGTACGATGAAGCCGCCAGGCTGCTTGCCGACGCCGTGTTATGCCGGGCCAGCGCTTGGCACCGCTGACCTGAATGACCACTAAATAAACTTGGGCGCGTTGCGGGGCTGTGGCTAAATCCGCGCGTGCCGCCCCGCCGCCGAAACCATTCATCTGCCTCGCGCAAGAAACGCGGCAAACGGCTGCCTTGGTTTGCTGCGCTGCTGTTGCTGATAATTGGCAGTTGGGTTTGGTGGCAGGCGGGACATCCGGGATTGCCCGTCAACTGGCCATTTCCAGTCCGCCCCCCGTCCGCTCCACCCCCTGCGCC